>JAJYJI010000026.1 GCA_021789605.1 bacterium | reverse complement strand
GAAATAGATTATTAAAAAATACCGAAACCGATACATATTTAAAAGCTGTTATCGTTTTCCCGAATTATTACGAAGTCGGAATGTCTAATCTAGGCTTTTTAAGGGCATATGAACTAATAAACCGGTCCGGGTTTATATCGTGCGACAGGGCATTTCTGCAGCACGATGTTTCAAAGGGCGTTATATCGCTCGAAACAAGAAAAAGGCTGATAAACTACGATTTAATTTTTTTTTCGCTAAGTTACGAAAACGATTTTGTAAACATCCTCTCTATCTTGGAAGCCGAACGTATTCCTTTTTTATCTTCCGGCAGGGATAAAACCTTTCCGCTCGTTATGGCTGGCGGGGTGATAGCTTTCCTGAACCCCGAACCCGTCGCTCCCATTTTCGATATATTATTTACCGGCGAAGCGGAGGCGATATTTCCAGATTTTTTTAAAATTACCGCCGGATACGAAAGCTCTTCCGCAATAAAAAAAAATAAAGCCGAAATAATCGAAGCCGCCGGAAAAACAGACGGCATTTACGCACCGTCCGCTTATAATTTTATATTCGATACGAAAAACCCGCATGTTTTAAATAAAATAGAAAATCTGCCCGGTTTTCCAGAAAAAATAAAAAGAAGATGGGCGGGAAACGAATCCGTTTTTTCCTCTTCGGTCATAACGACGGAATTTTCGGAATTGAGCAATATAAATATGATAGAAATAGAGCGGGGGTGCAAAAGAGGATGCCGCTTTTGTAGCGCGGGATTTATATATCTGCCTTTAAGGGAATCGAAAAGGGAGAATGTTTTTAAAGCCATAGCATCGTTAGGCGAAAACGATAAAGCCGGATTCGTAGGATTGGGAACGATGGACAGCAAAAATATAGGCAAAATAATGCGGTTTTCGTTGGATTCGAAAAAGCCTTTTTCTTTATCGTCGATAAGATTCGACTGTCTCGACGAAAATAATCTTAATTTAATAATGGAAACCGGAATAAGAACTGTAACCCTCGGCATAGAAACCGGTTCTTCCAAACTTAAAAGATTAATAAACAAAGATATAAAAAACGACGAAATATTAACTGTTCTTAAAAGCATAATCGGAAAAGGAATAATGAACGTAAAAACATATTTTATGTTCGGACTCCCTTATGAAGAAAAAAATGACATCGATGAAACCTTAACTCTTATTAAGGATATGCAAAAAGAGTTTATATCGTCTTCCAGAATTAATAAAAAAATAGGGCTCTTTACCGTTTCTTTCGGTCCTTTCGTGCCCAAAGCATGGACTCCGCTTCAATGGGAAAATTTTGAAGACATCGGCATACTGCGGCGCAAAGCTGACTACATTATGAATAATCTTAAACGGCTGGCTAATTTTGCTATAAAAATAAATCCGGTCGGCAACGCATTTACCGAAGCTTTTTTTGCAAGGGGTTCCAGGCTTTCCTCGGATATCTTTATTTATTCGTTTAAAAATAAAATAAGCTTAAAAAAAGCTGCTTCGGCAAAAGGTTATGCCATAAATAATTTTATAAGGAAATTTGAAACGGACGAGCTTTTACCCTGGGACATAATAGACCAGGGGGTCACAAAAAAATATCTTTTGGAGGAATATTTAAAGAGCGTTAATTTTAAAATAACTCCTCAATGTTTTGAAGGATGCCGTAGATGCGGAGTGTGCCGGTAATCTTCCAAAAATACCTTCTCTTTTTTCAGAAGTTCTTCGTACATATTCATTATTTTTTTTGCTTCTTCAGTAAGAACGGAACCTCCGCCGTATCTGCCGCCGATTTTTTTATCGACGAGCTCGAAACCGAATCTCTTTTCCATGAGGTTTATAAAACTCCACGCTTTTTTATAAGAGTAACCAAGCTTTTTAGCGGCGGCTGAAATAGAACCTGACGAACCTATTTCCTCAAGAAGAAGAAATCTGCCCATGCCAAAAACCGGCTCTCCGTTTTTTTCTAACCATATCTTTGCTTTTATATCTAATTCTTTTAATTCCCCGGCGTCTTTCTCCATAAAATTAATCTGCCTGTTTCCTCATAAAAGTAGGGATATCGTATCTTTCGCTTTCATAATCTTCTTCTTCTTCTTCCTGCGCGGCAAATCTTTCTAAATTGACAGTCTTGCCTTCATTATTATTATCATGTGGAAACTTATTGATAACGCCTATATTTATATTTTCCGCTAACGGCCTGCTGTCCATGACTTTATCGCCGGACTGCAGTTGCCCTAAGCCTTGAACCGGGGTCAAGGTAATTTGCCGGCTTTCGGTTCCGAATCCGGTAGCTATAACCGTCAGCATCATTTTATCGCCTAATGTTTCGTCTATTACCGCACCGAATATTATATTTGCGTCGGGATGGGCTTCGGATTTAATTTTTTCCGCAGCCTCGTTAACATCGAAAAGCGTCATATCGACTCCGCCGGCAACGTTTATTAGAAGTCCTCTCGCTCCGTCTATTCTTATATCTTCGAGCAGAGGACTCGAAATAGCTTTTTGGGCGGCTTCCAGAGCCTTATTTTCGCCCTCGGCGATTCCCGTTCCCATAAGCGCCATGCCCATTTCTGACATTATAGTCTTGACATCAGCAAAATCTACGTTTACCAAACCGTGTACGTTAATTAAATCGGAAATGCCTTTTACGGCCTGAAGAAGCACTTCATCAACTTTTTTAAAGGCTTCGAGCATAGTGGTCGATTTTCCGGCAACTGCTAACAGCCTTTGATTTGGGATAGTAATAACGGTATCTACTACCGATTTAAGTTCCCTTAAGCCGTCCTCGGCCTGTTTCATCCTTCTGTTGCCTTCGAAAAGAAAAGGTTTTGTAACTACCGCCACCGTTAAAGCGCCGACCTCTTTGGCTATCTGCGCGATTATGGGCGCGCCTCCGGTTCCGGTACCGCCGCCGAGTCCGGCGGTTATAAAAACCATATCCGCGCCATCCAAAATTTCTCTTATTTTATCGCTGTCTTCCATTGCCGATTTTTTTCCGACGTCAGGATTCGCCCCTGCCCCAAGCCCCTTCGTAATCTTTTCTCCAAGCTGGATTTTTATGGCGCAGGCGTTAGATTTCAATGCCTGCGCATCGGTATTGGCGACTATAAAATCGGCTCCGGTCAATCCTGCGTTTATCATGGTGTTAACGGCATTGCCGCCGCCGCCGCCGACGCCGACGACTTTTATTTTTGCCGCTAATTCGTTATTTTCTACAAACTCTAACATTATGCCCTCCTCATTGTCTATCTGCATTTCCGCATTAGCATTATAGATATATCGTAAATAAATTAAAATAAGTTTAGCGTTTTTTAAAGAAATTTAGCGGCTGTCGCTCAATTTTTTAAAAAAAATATTCTATCAAATTTGAAAACCAGTTCTTTAGAGAAACTATAAAATTATCCCCGCTATTCGGATAAAAGGATTTTTTATTGCGTCCGTTTATATTTTTATACGCGTATTTTACCAAACCTACCCCGGTAGAATATACAGGGGAACTTACCGCATCGGTTAAACCGCCTACATCCAAAGGATAGCCGATTCTAACCGGGGCGTTAAAAATTTCGACGGCGAGTTCCGCAGAACCGTCTATCATGGCTGCGCCTCCCGTAATTACGTAACCGGAAAGTATTTTGCTTTCTAATCCATTTTTTTCGATATTTTTTCTAATCCAAGTAAAAATTTCGGCCATTCTTTGTTCGATAATATTTCCCAACAACTGCCTCGATATAGGTCTTGGAGGCCTGCCCCCGAATCCGGGAATTTCTATTACTTCATCTTTTCCCGCAAGGGATTCCTTGGCTATGCCGAATTTTATTTTAATCTTTTCGGCTTCCACGGGAACGGTAGTCGTTCCTTTGGAAACGTCGCTTGTTACGCTTTGTCCGCCCTTAGGAATAACGAATGTATGCACTATGTTGCCTCTATGGAATATAGCAACGTCGGTAGTGCCTCCGCCGATATCGATAAGCGCGACCCCAAGCTCTTTTTCGTCTTCGGTTAAAACAGCTTCGCTTGATGCAATCTGCTCTAAAATTATTTCGGAAACGTCTATCCCTGATTTATTTGCGCATTTAACGATATTCTGCGCCGCGATACTTGAAGCGGTAACTATATGAACGATAGCCTCGAGCCTTAATCCGCTCATGCCGATAGGATTTTTAATTTCGTCCTGGTCGTCCACGGTAAATCCCTGCGGGATAACATGGATAATTTCATGGTCCATAGGTATAGCCATAGTCTTAGCCGCGGATATAACCCTGTCTATGTCCTGCTGGGTAACTTCCCTGCTTTTTATCGCCACTATGCCGTGGGAATTAAAACCGCGTATATGCGAACCGGCAATCCCTACGACGGCTTCCTGAATCTGATACCCGGCCATAAGCTCGGCATCCTCGACGGCTTTAGTAATGGAATCTACGGTATTTTCTATATTTACTACAACTCCGTTTTTAAGCCCGGTGGAATTGCTCGAACCTACGCCGATTATTTCAAGCGATTCGTTTTTGGCTTCCGCAACTATTGCGCATACTTTTGTAGTTCCTATGTCTAATCCCACAAAAATGCCGCTGTTCTTTTCCAATTTTACCTCTTTTATTTAAAGACATCCGGCTTTACCGAAGTATTCTTATAATTTGCGGGCAGCACCCTGGAACCCGGATTTACTTCTATTACCGCTTCGTCATTATATTCTAAATTAATATACGGCTTATACTTAATATGAATTTTATTTACTTCGAAAAACAGCCTTTTAAGGGTTATAAGCTTATTTTTATAACCGTCTATCCCAAATTTTATATATAAGCCTTTATCCGTATAAACGACTACTCCGCCGTCTCTTTCTATATGAACCTCGCTTATGCGCTTGGATAGGACTGAATTTTTTGAAATTTCTAAAAAAACGAGCGCCTTCTCGAGCCTCTTGGAATAACCGCCGACGCGAGCCTTATTTAAGCCCGTAACGACCGGAAAAGAATAGCCTTCGTTATAGTTTGCCTTTTGTATTATATAGCCGCTCCGGCTAACATAATACAAATTATTGTCGTAGGATGCCATAGCAAATATTTTTCTTTTTTTTAAAACTATTACAATTTTATCGGGATATTTTTTATATACGGTTACGTCCTTAATCCATCTGTAAGATGCTATAAGCCTTGAAACCCTTTTTAAATCGACGTCCGCCAAATTTTCATTTTTTCTTAATCCCGACTTGTTTATAATTTTAATTTTTTCTCCGTATGTTAATCCGGCGCCCGTTATACTTATTTTTTTAAGAACAAAAACTCTTTTTTTAAAAAGAAAATAATTATAAGCCTTATACCCAAAATAACCGGATGCGCATATCAATGCAAATGCGGCCGCCGTATAAACCGATTTTAAAAAATACTTTTTAAAGTTAACATCGTTTTTCTTTTTTAACGTCTTATTTTTTTTGTTTTTTGAGAATCGCATCTTCTATTATATTTTCTATCAATTCATTAAAACTTATACCTTTACTGCCAGCAATCATGGGAACGAGACTAAGCTCGGTCAAACCCGGCAGGGTGTTTATCTCCAGAACATACGCGCTTCCGTCTTCGGCAAGTATAATATCCGTTCTGGAAACGCCGTCGCACCCGATAATTTCATGGGCGCGGACTGCCGCCGATTCGCATTCCTCGTATTCTTCTTTTTTAAGTTCCGGATTAAGCAGATAAAGCGTCCTGCCTTTGGTATATTTGGCATCGTAAGAATAAAAAGAATCTTTAGGCCTGACTTCTACACAGCCTAGAGGCTTTCCGAAAGCCACGGCAAACTGTATCTCCCTTCCGTTTATAAATTTTTCTATTAATGCTTCGCCGTCATATTCAAAAGCCTTATTTAACGCTCCGGCAAGCTCTTCTTCGGGATGGTTTACGACGGAGCATCCGATGCTGGACCCCGACGAGTCCGGTTTAATAAAATACGGCGGCTCGAGGTGTCCGAGCCTTTTTATAACGATATTTATATTTTCGCCCTTTTTAACCGAAACGAACGGCGGAGTCTTCAATCCGTAATAGCCGAACAACGCTTTGGATTTTGTCTTGTCCATAGCGGCTGCGCTTGCCGAAACGCCTGAACCGGTATAGGGGATATCAAATAAATCCAGGGCGCCCTGAATTCTTCCGTCTTCTCCATATGTGCCGTGAAGCGCTATAAAGCAAACGTCTATGCTTCTTAAATTTTTGTAAAGATTTTCGTCTAAATCGAAAGACGCGACGTCGTATCCGCTTCCTTTAAGCGCATTAAATACGGCATTCCCGGTTTTAAGGGATATTTCCCTTTCCGCTGATTTTCCGCCCGATAAAACGCCGATTCTTAAATTTTTTAAGTTATCCCGCATAATAATTATAAGGTATTTTAGATTATCTTTATTTCCGTATTTAGTTTTATATTTTTTATCGATAAAGCCTTTTCCTGAATTATTTTTATAAGGGAAGTAATATCCTCGGGTCTTGCGCCGCCTTTATTTATTATAAAATTGGCGTGTTTTTGGGAAACCGCGGCATCGCCTTGCGAGAAACCCTTTAATCCGATTTCTTCTATAATTTTACCCGCACATTGTCCCGAAGGATTTTTGAATATGCAACCCAAAGAATATTCTCCCAGAGGCTGAGACGATTTTCTTTTTTTAAAAATTTCCATATTTTCAGATATTTTTAATCCGTTAGATTTAAGCAATGTTAAATATGCCTTGGTAATAAAATAGTTTCCGCCTATGTCTTTTATTTCTAAGTTGCGGTATGAAAATTTCATGCCGTCTTTTTTAACCGTAAATTTATCTCCCGCGTCCGTAATAATTTCGATTTTTTCTATTATATTTCCTATTACGCTTTCTTTGGAACCTGCATTCATAGCGACCGCGCCGCCAAGGGTGCCGGGAATTCCGTAAAAAAATTCGCATCCGCCTATATCGTTTTTTATCGCATAGTTTAAAATTTTAGATAAAGACGCGCCCGAACCTGCCTCTAAAATAATTTCCGACCCGTTTTTTTTATTTTCATAAAAATTAGCCGCAAATTTCTTGAAAGATATAACCGGGGAACAAATCCTGTCGTCTTTAAAAAGCACGTTGGTTCCCCTGCCGATAATATAGTAATCCGATAAATTAGCTTTAAGCAGATTTAATATAAAAAGCAATTCTTCTTCGTTTTTCGGAAATATCATCAGGTCTGCCGTTCCTCCTATTTTAATGGAAGAATATGCCGACATGTTTCCATTTTCCAAAAACTCTATTCCCGCCGTTTTTAAACCGTTTACAGCGTCCTGACCCGATAGTCCGGATTTGCGGCTGTACGTATCCATAATGCCGATAGAAATCATTTTATAGGATTAATTTTCCTGCCTTTAGCCCTGCTGTGAACAAAATCGTCGCAGCTTTTCGTTATATCGCCGGCGCCTAAGAATATAACCATTTCGCCGCCTTTCAGCATATTTTTTAAATTAGATTTTATATCTTTTCTGTTTGGAACGTAATAAACGTTATTATAGCCTCCCCGCCGCATTTTTTCGGATAACGCAATAGACGATATCCCTTCTATCTCAATCTCTCCGGCAGAATAAATATCGGTAATTATAACGGAATCTGCAAGCTGGAGCGAACTTACGAAGCCGTCCATCAAATCCCTCATTCTGGAATATCTATGAGGCTGGAAAACGGCAACTATCTGCCTGTTCCAGTTTTTTGCGGCTTTAAGCGTAGCGGCTATTTCTACCGGATGATGCGCATAGTCGTCGACGACCATAAGCTTGTCGCCTTCTTTTTTAATTTGAAATCTTCTTTCGACGCCGTGAAAATTTTTGAGGGCTTTTTGTATAAATTCCGTTTTTATGCCTAATTCTTTTGCCGCGGCGATAGCCGAAACGGCGTTTAAAACATTATGTATCCCGGGAACGGATAAATTAAATCTTCCTATCGGTTTTCCCGCGAAATATGCGTCGAAAGAGGACGAATCTTTTTCTAAGGCTATATTTAGAGCATAATAATCGGCTTTTTGTTCTATGCCGTAAGTGAAATATTTTTTGTTTATTTCCGGAAACAGGGAGCTTAATATCGGGTTGTCCGCGCATAAAACTGCAAAACCGAAAAAAGGGATATTATTTATGAAATCTATAAACGCCGTTTTCAAATTTTCTATATCCCCGTAATAATATAAATGCTCGTAATCGACATTGGTAACTATGCAGTAATCGGGCTTGAGTTTTAAAAAAGAACCGTCGCTTTCATCGGCTTCTACGACCATATAATCGCCTTTGCCCACCTTTGAATGCATACCGAGGCCGAAAACCTTTCCGCCAACGACAAATGTCGGGTCAACTCCGGCCTCTCCCAGTATAATTGATATCATGGACGTTGTAGTAGTTTTGCCGTGCGAACCGGCTACCGCTATGCCTTTCTTTAGAGAAAGCAGTTCGGAAAGCATCTCGGCGCGCCTTAATACCGTAAGCTTCCTGTTTCGTGCCTCGGCAAGCTCCGGATTATTTTCCTGAATTGCCGTGGAATAGACGACGACTTCCGCTTCTTTAAGATTATCGGGGCTGTGTCCAATGAAAACCTTGCCGCCCATAGACTCAATTTTTTCGATTGTCTGGCTGTATTCAATATCCGAACCTGTTACCTTATAGCCGGAATTAATAAGAACTTCCGCTATTCCGCTCATGCCCGAACCGCCGATTCCGATTAAATGAATCTTTTTGACGCCGTTTTTCATCGCTTAGCTCCTTAAATTAAAATTTATATTTATTTTTTATCTTTATTTTTTGTATTTATTTTTTCCGACAATATGATGCTTGCTATGTTTAAAGCGGAATCTTCTATGTTTATCGTTTTTAAGCTATCGCTCATATATTTCAACAACCTTCTATTATAAAATATTTCGTTAACAGTTTGTAATAATTCTTTAGAAAGTTCCTTATCGTCTTTGAGTTTATAAAAACAGCCTTTTTTTGAAAACAACGACGCATTTTCCTCTTGATGATTTTTTGCCGCGAAAGGATAAGGTACTAAAATAGCGGGTTTCCTAAATAAAATCAATTCAGATAAAGTGCCTGCCCCCGCCCGGCTTATCACTATATCGCTATTAAAATAGTAATTTTCGATATTATCGGCGAACGGAAAAACTTCGTATTTCTTAATTTTGCCGCCTTCACTCTCATAAAAACTTCTGGCCGCATCTAAGTCGCGTTCGCCCGTCTGATGGTATATACTGAGATTCCTTAATATTTCCCCGTCAAGTGATTTCAGCATACTCACAACGGCATTATTTAAAGAAGAGGCGCCCTGGGACCCTCCGGAAATAAATATGCTCAAATCTTTTTTATTTAAAAATTCAAGTTTTTCGGCAGATTCGGCAGATTCGGCAGATTCAGAAAGGGCAAGAGCCGATTTAAAAATCTTTTCTCTGACGGGATTTCCCGTCACTATTGCTCCCGAAACGGGAAGATATTTTTTTGTTTCCTCGAAAGAAGCAAAAACGGTCGTTCCCAGAAAAGCGAGAATTTTATTGGAAAGTCCCGGCAGGGCATTCTGCTCCATAACCCCGCTTCTTATTCCGCTAAGTCTTGCAATAAATAGAGGCATAAATGATATATATCCTCCTAACCCTAAAACGTAATCGGGTTTCGTTCCGCGAAAAATAGCGCTAACGTCTTTTGCCGCACCGAACAGCGCTTTCAGCGCCCTCAATTTATTCATAAAATTTTTCCCGGAGAATCCTCTAACGTTTATAGTAAAAAATTCAAAATCGTAATCGTCTTTAATTTTGTTTTCTATTCCTCTTTGCGTCCCTATAAAATAAACTTTTATGTCTTTATCTATGCTTTTTAATTTTTCATAAACGGCAATGCCCGGAAACAAATGACCTCCGGTGCCGCCTCCTGCTATTATAAGCTTCATCTATATATTTTTCCCCTTAAGGCTTTGAGACGATATATTTAGCAAAATACCTATTCCGATGCATGAAGCCAGCAACGAACTGCCCCCGTAGCTTATGAAAGGCATGGCAAGCCCCTTTGTAGGAAATATATCGAGAACCACTCCCGCGTTGATAAATGCGCTTAAAGCTATCAGGCACGTAATTCCGTAGGCAAGATACGTACCGAAAAGATCCGGCGCATGTATCGCAATTTTTAATCCTCTGTACGCTAAAACCAAATAAAGCAGAATAAATATAAAAACGCCTATGAATCCAAGCTCTTCGCCCACCGTCGAAAATATAAAATCTGAATACGGCGTAGGCAGGAAAAATAATTTTTCCTTTCCGCTCCCCAGTCCCGAGCCGTAAAAACCGCCTCTCGCAAACGCATACATGGATTGGATAATCTGGAAGCCTATGCCGGTCTTATCGTGAAAAGGATGGAGAAACGCAAGTATCCTGTCTCTTCTGTACGTTACGGTAAAAATAAGAAAGTAGGCCGCAGCGCTTCCTAAAGCGGTAGCGGCTATGAGATACAGCAAAGACACTCCCCCTGCAAACAGCATAATAAAACATATAAAAAACAGGATGGAAACGGTTCCGAAATCAGGCTCTTTTAAAAGCAGAAAGTCTAAAAATATCATAAAAATAAGCGGGCCCGCAAGTATAAGCGGAAAGCGGTTATTATCCAGTGCATCTTTTTTCTTCTCTAAAAAATTAGCTAAATATACTATAAAAAAAATCTTTAAGAATTCCGAGGGCTGTATGCTGAAGAATCTGAAGTTTACCCATCTTCTCGAACCGCCGGCGTCTATTCCTATATGCGGAACAAACACTAAAAACATTAAAATTATTATCCCCAGCAGAATGATTTTATAAAACGATTTTAAAATATGATAATCGTTTCTCATAAGATACCATATAGAAAATGCGGATACGGCGACATATGCGCCCTGCCTGACAATAAAATGATAACTTACGCCGTATTCGACGATGGAAGTCATCGCGCTTGTCGAATAAATCATAACCATGCCGAGCGCTATAAGCAGTATAGTAGTTAAAAACAGCGTTATATCGTATTTCCTGATAAAAATTTTTCCGTAATTTACCATGTTTTATCAATCTTAAAATTATCTTTTAAATCCTGATAGCATTTTTTAAATATATCGCCTCTTTCGCCGTAATCTTTAAACATATCGAAGCTGGAAGATGCGGGCGAAAGCAAAACCGTACCGGCGCCGCTTCTCTTGGCGTCGTTCATTAAGTATCCGAACGACTCCTTTACGGCGGATTCCATATCGCCTGCGATAATTAAGTCGGTAAAGCCGGAAAGGACCTCTTTTATGATATTTTTTGTTTCTCCTATTAAAACGCATGCCTTTGCGTGTTTTTTTACCGGTTCAACCAGACTTTCGTAATTAAATCCCTTATCTTTGCCTCCAAGTATGAGAACGATATCCCTGTTTTTTTTGCCCGTTCCGTCAAGCGATTCGAGGGCGCTTATCACGGCCGCGGGATTGGTCGCCTTAGAATCGTCGTAAAATTCTATACCTGAGATATTTCCTATATATTCGACCCTGTGCTTTAAAAGTTCGTATTCTTCGAAAGCGGATATTACGGCATCCATAGGAATGCCGTATAACGCTAATGAACAAGCTGCGGCAAGCATATCGGAAACGACGAACTTCCTTTTATCTTTCACGTTTTTCAACGGTATGGCGGCATCGAAGCCTAAGACGTTCTTTAGCTTTAAATTAATAACGCCGTCTTTAAAATAAACATCGCATTTATTTTCTTCGAACCCGTATAAAATTACGTTAGAACCGGTAACGCCTTTTAAAATATACGAGTTGTAATCGTCGTAATTTAAGACGGCGGCGTCGTTATATTTAAGATTTTTAAACAATTTATATTTTGTCAACCTGTATTCGTCGAAATTTTCGTATCTGTCTAAGTGGTCGTCTTCCACATTAAGCAAAACGGCGATATTCGGCTTAAAATCATAGACCCATTCTAGCTGGAAACTCGAAATTTCCAAAATAAAATCTTTAAAATCCTTAACGCCGGCAATAAAAGGCACCCCAAGATTTCCGCCTACGAATGTTTTATCGGTTAAACCGGCTTTCTTTAAGGCGCTCCCGCAAAGGGTAGCCGTGGTTGTTTTCCCGTTTGTTCCGGTAATTGCAATGATTTTTGACTCCGCTCCTGATTTTTTCGATTTTAACATTTTATAGGCAAATTCTATTTCGCCGTAAATAGGAATATTATTCTTTCTTAGCTTTAAAATCAGGGCGTGCCTCCTGTCTATTCCGGGGCTTGCTATGCATTGAGAAATACCTTTTAAATATTCGCCGGAAAGAAGTTCCGCATTGTTTTTATTGAAAAACAAAATATTTTCATCCGATATTCCGGTATTTTCCAGAATATCGTCGTATATCAATATTTGCTCCCTTTCTTCATGTCCCGCGGCGCCCCCGATATAATCGCAAAGGGCTTTTCCCGTTTTTCCGCAGCCAAGTATAAGCGTGCTCATTAAAAAATCCTCAGTTTTAAGGTCGATAGAGCGAATATCGTCAATATTAAAGAAATAATCCAGAGCCTTATTACTATCTTTGATTCCGGCACCCCTTCTATTTCGAAATGATGATGTATAGGCGCCATTTTAAATATCCTTTTTTTTCTCAGTTTATAAGAGCCAACCTGAAATATAACGCTTAAGGCCTCGATGACGAATGTAAATCCTATTATGACAAGAAGTATCTCCTGTTTCGAAACTATAGCCACGTAACCGAGAACGGCTCCAAGCGATATAGAGCCTACATCCCCCATAAAAACTGAAGCGGGGAATGAATTAAACCACAAAAAACCTATGGACGCGCCAAACAGGGCGGCGCATAAAATTACTACCTCTCCGATATTTTTTATATAAGGAATAGATAGATAGCCGGCAAATTTATAGTTGGAAGCGGCATAAGCAAATACCAGATAGCCCCCGATAGAAATGGCGAAAATCCCTATCGCAAGCCCGTCCAGACCGTCGGTTAAGTTAACGGCGTTTGACGCCCCGACTATAATAAAAGACGCGAATAAAATAAAATACGGACCTAAATTTAAATAATAGTCTTTAACGAAAGGAATAATAACCGAACCTAAAGATTCGTCGTGGACATACAAAACGGTCGAAACAAAAACCGCTATTACGCTTTGAACGGCAAATTTATATTTACCTCTTAAACCTTTGGAAGAAAGCCTTTTGAGTTTTAAAAAATCGTCGAGGAAACCGATAAGCCCAAAACCAAAAAGCGTGAACATTCCCATGTAAAGATAAAAGTTATAAAGTCTTGCAAGCAGTAATACGGGAATTGCGACGCTGAATAAAATCAGAATACCGCCCATGGTAGGAACGTCTTTTTTTTCGCTGATATGGGATTTTGGTCCGTCTTCCCTTACAACCTGTCCTATTTTCATCTTTTTTAACATCTTGATGAATGTTTTGCCGAAAGCTATGGATAAAATTAACGATAGGATTATCGCGTAAGATGCCCTGAACGTAATATATTTCAGAAAATTGATATTAAAATTTAACATAAAATAGTTTTTTTGCACCCCATTTCTTCGTCGAAATATTCTTCGAGTCTGTTTCCCCTAGAACCTTTAATTAATACAACGCTATTTTTCTTATCTAATTTTTCGAAATTTTCCCTGAAAGTATTTTTATCCTTTAACGGAAACAGTTTATCCGGAGGGAACCCCTCTTCCAGAAGCCCCTTTCTAAAGCTTTCGGCATAATCGCCTTTATAGAAAACGAAATCCGCGTAACCGGCGATATTCCGCCCTGCATTATAATGTTCGGCTTCGGAAGAATCTCCCAGTTCCAGCATATCTCCTAAAACTAAAATCTTTTTTTTACCGGAATAATGAGCTTTTATAAAATCTAAAGCCGCTTTCAGGGAATCGGGATTTGAATTATAAGCATCGTTAATCAGTATGTATCCGATTGAAGGCCCCGAAATCACTTCCATCCTTCCTTCGGGAAAGACAAAATCTTCCATGGCCTTTAATCCGGTTTCGGCATCTATGCCGCAAACATAAGCGACTAAAAGGGCGCATAAAAGGTCGTATATTAAATGGACCCCGCGAAAACGGACTTTTGCGGCATATTTTTTTCCTTTAAAGGAAATCCCGATATTTGCCGCGCCGCTTTCCGCGTCTGTGTCGATTTTTTCGCATAAAATATCCGCCGCCCGGCCGGTTTGCTTAAACCCTAATCCAAATGACAGCATATTTGCATCCGGTATCTTTTCATATTTTTCGGAAAGTATTTCGTCATCCGCATTTATTATTAAATAAGAATCTTTTTTAAGACTTAAGGCAAGTTCGTTTTTTTCTTCGAAAACGCCTTCCGGATTTATGAATTCCTGCAAATGGGATTTGCCTATGTTGACGATGGCTCCCGCATCCGGCTCTATGATTCCCGAAAGTTTTTTTATCTCCCCCTTTTTATTCGTTCCTATTTCTAAAATAAGATATTCGTGTTCCGCGTTTAATCCGAGAATAGTTTTGGGAACGCCTATTAAATTATTATAATTATAATTATTTTTAAGAATTTTTTCCGCTCCGTATTTTGATGAAATTATGTGGCAGGACATCTCTTTAGTCATAGTTTTTCCGCAAGAGCCGGTTATGGCTATTTTTTTCTTTAAATTAAACCGGTTTAGGTAAACCTTCGAAATGTTCCCAAGCGCGTCGACGGTATTTTCTACCGCTATAATGATTTTATCCGAATATTTGGACAAACCGAATTTTTCGAGAAAATCCCATGAAACGACGGCGCAGCGGGCGCCTCTTTGAAATGCCGAATCTACGAAATCTTCGCCGTTAAAATTTTTCCCCTTAATTGCTATAAATAAAGCGTTTCTTGAAAAATCTTCCCTTGAATCGGTAAATATTTCGTTAAAAACGAACGGGCCGGTTCCGTCTCCAGCAATTACGGTTTTTCCGCCCGTACAGTTTAAAATTTCGTCTAACGTCAAATTATAATTTATTTTCATAATATTTCAATACTTCTTCTTTATCGCTGAAACGGTACCTGTTGTTTTTTATTATCATATAATCTTCATGCCCCTTCCCTGCGATTAGAACCGTGTCGTTTTCCGACGCGACGGAAAGGGCAAGTTTTATTGCATCCGCCCTGTCTTCGACGATTGTATAGACGCGTCCGTTTATCCCGTCTTTGTTCCGCCTGTTTTGAAATTTGCTTTTATCTATAAACATCGCGTTTTTTATTCCGGATTCTATTTCGTCGATAATGGACAGCGGCTCTTCGCTTCTTGGATTATCGGATGTAATTATGCTTATATCGGCTATATCCGTAGAGCGTTTGCCCATTAACGGCCTTTTTCCTTTATCCCTGTCTCCTCCGCATCCGAAAACGCTTATTAATCTTCCGGCGCCGATATCTTTAAGCGCCGATAAAACCCTCCCGAGGGCGTCGTCGGTATGGGCATAATCTACGCATATCAGCGGGGTTTTCACGTTTTTTACGCCGACTTTTTCGACCCTGCCGGGGACATTTGCTAAGGAATTTATGCCGGAAGCTATAAAATTATCGGGAACGGAAAGCGCGTATGCGGCGGAAACGGCGGCGAGTATATTGTAAACATTATAGCTTCCTATAAGTTTTGAAGCAATCCCCCCCGTTATCTTTCCGCCGGGCAGAACGACGTCAAATTTTAAGCCGTCCCTGCGATAGTTTATATTTTTCGCGGATATATCGCTTTCGCCGGTTAAGCCGTAAGTAATCAGTTTTATCTCGGCGCAGCCTTTAAACTCTTCTCTCAGCTCCTTTGTAAGTCTTTTTCCGTAAGGGTCGTCACCGTTTATCAATGCAAATTTTTCCTCTTTACGACTTTTTAAAAGCAGTTCCGAAAAAAATTTCTTTTTCGCCGAATAATATTCCTCCATGTTTGCGTGATAATCTAAATGGTCTCTCGTTAAATTGGTAAAAACGGCAACGTCGTAGGGAACGCCGTAAACCCTGTCCTGCGCCAAACTATGCGAAGAAACTTCCATCACGCAGAAATTCGCGCCTGCTTCGGCCGATTCATAAAACATTCTGTTTAATTCGAGGGCATCCGGCGTGGTGTTTTTAGAGCAGGTAATTTTGCTTCCTATTTCATAATCTATGGTGCCGAACAACCCGGTTTTATTTCCCATGCCCTCCAGAATGGATTTTATTAAAAACGTGGTCGTCGTTTTCCCGTTTGTTCCGGTTACTCCTATAATTTTTAATTTATCTCCGGGATTATTAAAAAAATTCCCCGCAATAACTGCATAAGCCTTTAAGGCATCTTTAGCATATATTACCGTAATATTTTTATCTTTAACCCTTTTGGCAAACCACGCGTCGTCCGTTAACACGGCGGACGCGCCTTTCGACAGGGCTTCTTCTATATAAATATTGGAATCGACGTTAACCCCTTTCCTTGCGGCAAAAAGATAACCGTTTTTTATTTCGCGGGAATCATTGGATATTCCCGCAACTTCGACGTCGCTTCCGCCGTATATAACGGCATTTATACTTGCGCCCAAGGTTTTTATAAGATATTCGAGTTTCATAAATTACTGCCCGTCCGCATTAAAATTTAAAATCATGATTGTGCTTTTTTCTGTTTAAATTTTAAAACGACTGTTTTTTTGCCGGCCATATCGGAGCCGGTTTTAATGCTTTGATAATACAAAAAGCCGCTTCCGTATATCTTTATATTAAGTTTATATCTGCCTAGGATTTTCAATGCCGCGTAAATCGTGCTGCCTTTTAAATCCGGCATTGCTCCGTATGCGTCTTCTAAAGGGCTTTTTCCGGCATCCGCGGGAAAATTAACTTTAGAGGAGGGGGCGGCGGAAACGGTCGCTGCCGTTGCCGCGGCTGACGGTGCGTTTGAGCCGTTACTGCCGTCAGCCGTTACTGCCGGAACAGTATTTGACTGCTCCCTGTAAGCAGTTTTTTTCGGATATATATTTAATATATTTAAGGCGTTTTCAAACACGTCGCGCACGACCGGAGCGCTCACCTCTCCGCCGTAATACCCTATTTTCGACGGTTCCTGCTGAACCACGAGCATGGCCAATTTAGGATGCCTGTACGGAACAAAAGCCATAAAAGAAGCGGTATATTTGTTTTTATAGTATCTGCCCGTTTTATAGTCGGCTATCTGTCCCGTTCCCGTTTTTCCGGAAACCTTAAAATCGATAAGCCGCGCGTAACCTCCGGTGCCTCCTTTGACGACCAATCTCATCATATATTTAACTTCCCTGTCGACGACCGGCGTTATTATCCTGCCGGAAAATTTAGGCTTTGATTTATAGATAATCTTTCCGTAAGGATTTACGATTTTTTTGATTATATACGGTTTAATTAGGCGGCCTCCGTTTGCGATTGCCGAAAGCCCTATTATTTCCTGAAGTCCCGTAACGCTTATACCCTGCCCGAAAGCCATTTCGCAAGGCCCGACTTTAGACCACTGGCCTAAAGGCTTTACTATCCCGTTAGCCTCCCCAAGAAGTCCGGCGCGGGGGGACCTTCCGAAGCCCCACAAATCGAACCATTTATATAGCATGGGCTTTTTAAATCTCATCCCGATACGGCACTCGCCGACGTTGCTCGAATATTCGACTATCTGATTTACGGAAAACCTGCCGAACCAGTTTTCGACGTCGTGCACCGTTATGCCGTCTATGGCATACGACCCGTTGTAACAGTTAATCATGGTATCCGGTTTGACAAGCCCTTCCGAAAGAGCCGCGGCGACTACAAAAGGCTTCATAGTCGAACCCGGTTCGAAATCATCTGTAACCGCTCTGTTTCTCCAGTACCTTGCGGAATATTTCCAATAATAATTAGGGTTAAAATCGGGATAATCCGCCATTGCCAGAATTGCTCCCGTATTCGGGTCCATAAGTATTGCAAAGGCGCCTTTAGAATCGGCCGCTTCTGCCTCCTTGTCTAAATAATATTGCGTAATAAACTGCAGCTGCTTATTTATAGTTAAATAAATATTGTCTCCGTGGGTCGCTTTTCTAAGTCCGAAGCCTTTAACGAATATATACTGCCCTAAACCGTCATGCAAAACCTTTAACGCGCGCTTGTTCCCTTTAAGGAATCCGTTATTTTTGTATTCTATCCCCGACAAGCCGTTATCGTTAATTCCTACAAATCCTAAAACATGGGCCAACAGGGTTCCGTTAGGATAGTACCTTACGGGCTGCTTAACTATTATGACGCCGCTGATTCCTTTTTTTTCGACATTTTTGGCGACGCGTTCCGAAACCCTTCTTTTAATCCACGCAAATTGAATATTGCGGTTCAATATCTTTATTATCTTCCTGAATCTGATTCCCGTCAGTTTTGAAAGTTCTTCGGCAATTTTAAGCTTGCGCCTTATCATCAGCGGGTCGACGGCGATTCCCGGCACGTTAACGCTTGCCGCAAGTATGCTTCCGTTTGACGAATAAATATTGCCGCGCTCAGGGGTAAAATATACTTTTGCGCTAAACTGCTCGCGAGAAAGAAGCCTTAATCTTCGCCCTTCTATTATCTGAAGGTCGAAAGCTTTGCTTATCAGCAGTCCCCCAAAAATTACGATAAAAACAAAACCGGTAAGCATCCTGAATTTTAAAGTCGTTTTCCATAATCTAATCATGGACCATTATGATTTCGCCCTCTTTAGGATAAATAAAACCCATCCTTACCGCAATGCCGTAAATCCGGGAAGGAGAACTTAAAGCCGTTTTTTTAATTAAAAGCTTTTTATGCTTATGTTCAAGTTTAGATTTTATAATATTAAGCTTATTTATATCGTATCCGAGTTTTATGCTTTCCATAGTAGTCCATACGTAAAATATTCCCAGAAACGTAAGGATTATTACCAAAACTATAAAGTACGGCTTTATTTTAGACATAATAGAATGCCCTCAATTTGGCGCTTCTCGACCTTGGATTAAGTTTTATCTCGTCTTCTTTGGGAACTATAGGCTTTTTATTTATAGCTTTAAAATCCGGATTGTTTTTGATAAAATTTTTTACTATCCTGTCTTCCCCTGAATGAAAGGAGATTATGACCGCTATTCCGCCTTTGTTTAGGACATATTTAAGTTTTTCCAGAAATTCTCTTAAAGATTCGTATTCTTTGTTTACGAAAATTCTTAACGCCATAAATGTTTTTGTAGCGGGGTCTATCCTGAATCTTTTAGATTTTCCGTAATTTTTATAGACTGCAGCTCTGATGATGCCGGCTAACTCCAAAGGCGTTTCGATAAGTTTTTTTTCTCTGTATTTTATCATATTTCTCGCTATCTTTCTCGAAAATCTTTCGCCGCCGAATTCATATATTATATCCGCAAGCATTTTTTCTGGATAGCCGTTTATAACGTCGTAAGCGGTTAAACCCGACTCTGAACCGGCATCCATTCTCATATCTATAGCGCCCTCTTCGTTAAAACCGAAACCTCTGTTATTTTCAAGCTGTATAGAACTTATGCCGAGGTCAAGAACCACCCCGTCTATTCCTTCGAAGCCTTCCGCTTTTATTATTTCGTCGATTTTATCGAAATTTGAATGGAACAGCTTAAACTTTTTACGGTCGAATCTTAATTCAAATTTCAACTGAACATTCAAGGCGGCTTCGGGGTCCTTGTCTATTCCGATAAGAAAACCGCCGGAACCGGAGCACAGCCTTTTTAATATCTCTTCGGAAAAACCTCCTCCTCCCAGCGTGCCGTCGGCATAAACATTGCCGGGTTTTACTTCCAATATGTCAATCGCTTCGTTTAACAATACCGGGATGTGCCGCGCTATACGTTCCGTCATTTTAAAATCCTACTTTAGACATAGTAGCCGCAATAGATTCAAAATTTGATTTAGCGCCCTCGAAATCGGCATCCCATAAATTTCTGTCCCATATTTCAAATCTGTTTATTATTCCCACAAAAACCACTTCTTTATTTAAATTTCCGCTGATTTTCAAGGATTGCGGAATGTGTATCCTGTCCATTTTATCCAGTTCTACCTCCTCCGCTCCCGAAAAAAAATATCTCAAAAAATCTAAAACGTCTTTTTGCATGGATGGAAGTTTAAGGGCTTTTTCTTCTAGCTTGCGCCACTCCTCTAAAGGATACGCCGCAAGGCATTTATCTAAGTTGGTAATCACGACTCTGGAATTATCGTAATCGGAGATAAGGGATTCCTTTAGCCTTTGGGGAACTTTAACCCTGCCCTTATCGTCGATAGAGTGATTATATCTTCCGCTAAACATAAAGAAATTATTTAAGTATAATTGATGGTTACCACTTTTTACCACTTTTTACCACACTTAAATAATATTATCGATTTGAATAAAAGTCAAGTCAATTTAAAAAATGGAAAAAAATATTTTGGAGGGATTAACCGCGATTAAAATAAATTAAATTTTTTTAACTTAAATATTCTTTAAGCCAGTCTTTGAAAGCGGTTTTTTTTAATTCGAGTATTTTATCGGCTTCGTCCGTATTCTTGCCGCAAATATTGTCGTATCTTAACATTCTTATCTGGTCAGAGGTAATCGGCATATTCTGAACCAGGCGGGGCGATAATTTTTCGGCTATGCTTAAAGTTCTTTCGGCTATGAACGCGGGCGTATGGATTTTCAATTTTTTGGGCGGACTGAATTTCATTATTAAATCTATAATGTCTTCAAAAGTATATATGTCTGGACCGCATAAACTGAATATCTTATTTATGGTTTTTTCGTTATATAAGGAATTATTATAAGCGTCTGCGATAGAAAATACGTCTATCGGCGCAAATCTGGTCTCGCCGGTTCCTATTACTGGAATAAACGCTCTTGTTTTTATTAAATTTATAAGGTCGTCGAAAAATGCGGCATTATCTCCGAAAATCAAAGAAGGACGGAAAACCGTCCATTTCAAACCGGAATTCCTGACAAGGGATTCGCCCTGGTACTTCGTCGAAAAGTATTCGGAATCGCTGTTTTCCGCGGCGCCGAGCGCGCTCATATGGATAAATCTCTCTATACCGTTTTTCTTTGCCGACTCCAATAATATATTTACGTAATCTACATGCACCTTTTGGAAGGAAAAACCGGGGACGCTTCTTATTATTCCTATGAGGTTTATTACCGCGTCAAATTTATTTGCCGATAGAAAGCCGTCAACAGCGTCTTTCTCATCGAGCGTTCCCTCGAAAACTTCAAAGCCGAGTTCTTTTAAGCGGGGTATTTTCTTTTTATTGCGCTCTAAAAGCGTAACGGAAGCGCCTGAAGACTTAATTTTTTCCGTTGCCGCCGAACCCACGAACCCCGTGCCGCCTGCAATAAAAACCTTCATGGCATAATCCCCGCTTTAATATTGAATTTTCTATGCTAAAAAGTTTAATTAAGCAAAAAGGCCGATAAAATAATTTAACGCCGATATACTTATATACTTATTTAAGTATACCATTAAAAGGGATTGGCGACTGTCGCAGTTTTATTTTATTTCTTTATAATTAAAGTAATGGTTTGCTTCGATGTATCTTATAGTTCCGGTTTTCGACCTCATAACGACGGAATATGTTTTTGCGCCGCCGTGGAAAAATTCTACTCCCCTAAGATAATCACCGTCGGTTACCCCCGTCGCTACGAATATTACGTCGCCCGCGGCAAGTTCGTTAATATTGTAAACTTTGTTTAAATCTTTTATGTTCATTTTCAATGCGCGCTCTTTTTCGCCTTCGTTCCTGAAAGCAAGTTTTCCCTGCATATCCCCGCCTACGCATCTTAATGCGGCCGCGCCGAGAACGCCTTCGGGAGCGCCGCCGATGCCCATAAGAACGTCTATTCCGGAATCATCTTTTGCGGTAGCTATCGCGCCGGCTACGTCGCCGTCCTGAATTAATTTAATCCTCGCTCCAGCTTTCCTGACTTCTTCGATAAGCGCCTTGTGTCTTTCGCGGTTAAGGATTATAACGGTTAAATCTTCCACGTATCTGTTTAAGGCCTCGGCAATCCTGTTAAGGTTTTCCGTGGGAGAAAGCTCTATGTCGATAACTCCCTTGGCTTTTGGTCCGACGGCTATCTTCTGCATATAGGTATCGGGCGCGTGCAGGAAATTCCCGTGGTCTCCTATCGCCATAACCGCAATGGCGTTTGCGGCGCTTGTCGCCGCAAGCGTGGTTCCTTCCAGCGGGTCCACAGCTATATCCACTTTCTGCCCCTTGCCGTTCCCTACTTTTTCTCCTATATAAAGCATGGGGGCTTCGTCCCTTTCGCCTTCGCCTATAACTATCGTTCCGTCAACGTCGATATATTCGAGGGAATCTCTCATGGATTCGACGGCCGCCCTGTCCGCCGCTTTTTCGTCGCCCCTGCCGATAAACCTTGCAACCGATATGGCGGCATGTTCCGTAACCCTGACGAATTCGATGGTCAGCGCTTTATCGTCCATATTTCCCCCTTAGGTTCTAAGATATTTTAATATTTGATTTATATTATTGCACCTTAAGTTTTATTATACAGCAAAACAAAATGCAGAGAACGGAATAACTTCCGGAAATATTCCCCGATTTTTATCCGCGTTCCGGCACGCCGTCATATTCGTGAAGATTTGAGGCTAATCTCCTGAAAGGCTTTTCTCTCATCCATTCCTCAAAGACCTGTCCGACGAGTCCGGCGGAGCGCGCAATTATAAAGAAACCTTTGCCGAGCCTGTAATCGAACCCCATATCTGAAATTATCGCCGCTATACATCCGTCGACGTTAAGCGGGAGTTTTTGTTCCGGTTTTTTTGCCCTGAATTCATCGGCGATTCCCACGGCCAGCTTAACGTAATTGCCGCCGAAATTCAAACCCGCCGCAACGTCTAAAAGCCTTTTCGTCCTCGGGTCGACCGTATGCAGTTTGTGGCCGTATCCGGCAAGCCTTTTTTTATTTTTAAGGGCATCGTCCACTATGTTTGCCGCCATTTGTTTTATGTCTTCGTCTTTAAGTCCTTCTTTTCCTTTTAAATAGTCCTGAAACATCTTGGCTGCTTTTTCTATGGCTCCGCCGTGGGCGTCTCCGAGAGTCAACACCCCTGCCGCGACGGCGGCATTAAGCGAATTGCCGCCCGAAAACACGGTTCTTGCGGCGACGGCCGAAGGCGTCGCTATTCCGGCGTCAATGCATGAAACAAAGATGGCGTCGAGCATCCTGGCTTCATTTTGCGTAGGCATTTCGCCTTTTAAAAGTAAAAAACAGACTTCGGCATAAGACTTGTTGCCTATTAAGTTATCGAGATTGTAACCTCTGATAAGAATTTTTCCGTCCTGATTTGACGTAATAGCGCTCCGCCATTCTTTTTGAGAATTAGTTTCCGGCATAAACCTGCACTCCTTTTTATTCTTTTTATTTTATTATCTGGTATAATATTTATTTTAACGTGCTGTATAATGGCAAGACCTTATCTGAAGAACCGTCTTCGAAATCCCTTTTAACGCCGAGCGAAATCAACGAATTGACTAATTCGTGATAAAACTTGGCGACGCTTATGGTTCCGGTCTTTTTTCCGACTTCTTCAAGCATTTTTATCTTATTTGTCGCTTTGCCCATGCCTCTTTCTACGATAGCTCCGGCATGTCCGAACGAAACTCCTTCCGGCATCATCTCCTGAAAAACTCCGGCGACGAATACGGCTAACGGTTTTGTATATCCGCCTTTAGCGACAAGCTCCGCAACCTGCTCCTCGTATGTTCCACCGGGTTCTCCCATTATAACGCACGCCTGAACGTTCTTATCCTTCTCAAGCTCCGGCAATACGTCTGCGAAAGTGGTGCAGGCGATAACGTCTCCGCCGACGGCCAGCGCCATATAGATTCCGAATCCTCTTCTTTTGAACATTTCTGATGTAGTAACCGTAAGTCCGCCGCTTTTTGAAAGCACTGCTATGGAACCGTCTCTAAACGCAATGCTGGGGTCCTTGCCGCCTATGGCGCCTATTCTTCCTACGGAAGGAACGAAACATCCCAGAGACGTTCCTCCTATAACGGTAACTCCTTTTTCCTTCGAAAGTTCGTATATAATTATGGAATCCCTTATAGGCACGTGCTCGGTAATAATATACATAAGCTTGATGCCGTTGTCGATTAATTCGTAAACCGCATCGAGAACCGAAGTAGGAGGAACATATATGAGTCCTGTATTAACCGACTGTCTTAACTCTTTGACTTTCAAAGCGTCTTTTACGGTATCGAAAACCGGAACCGGACATTCTTCCTTAAGCACGGTTCCGCCCTTTCCGGGAGTTACTCCGCATTTCACGATGCCCGGATACAGTTTTTCCGATTCTATAACGACCTGGGAAGCTTCCCTGCCGGTAATGCCTATAACGATAACGCCGGTTCCGTCGTTTAAATATTTAGTGCCTTTCATCATTTTAATAATCTCCAGTTAATTCTTTTAACAAACTATATTAAATTTTTAGACTTTAAAATCTCGTAAAGTTTTTGGGGAGCCTCCGTGAGCGGAAGTTCGGAATCGTATATGACCCCATCTATATTATTTTTTACAAAACATTCGTTAAGCATTTTCAAGCCTTTTTGATATTCTGGACCGCTTCTCCTTACGACCCAGACCAATCCTTCGGGAAAAGTTCCGTCTTTTTTCATTTCTTCTATAGCGGAAACAAGACCTTCGCCAAGCGTTACGTCGATTCTAGTGTTGCTTGCCGTTCCGCCGCATACTAAAACCGCTTTTAATCCGGGTTTGGAAAGAATAAT
>JAJYJI010000059.1 GCA_021789605.1 bacterium | reverse complement strand
GCCGTTTTAATATATGCGGCTTTAAACCGTACCTGATTAAGCGGAAATGACAATACGGGAATTTAACTTTTCACCCGGCGGGCTTCCATTGGCGTCCGTACCAAAGACATGCTTCGATAGACGCGGATGCCGATACCCGCGAAAGCGGATATAAAAATATATTTTTCCGTATGTATTGAAAAAGCATGCCGTTTTCATCGGAAAAATATGCCGTTTATGCGGTATTTGCGTATAAAAGAAACATCAGAATATTTTCTAACGAAGGATTAGGGAGGTATAGATTTCTATAAAACCGTTTAGACATATTATAAACGCCGGCGATGATACTTCCAATCTTTTGGTTGCGCAATCGCAATATGCGCATATTGATTAAGTACACAAAATTAATATATGTGGTATATTATATTTATATATAATAAAAATAGATAAAATAATAAAAAACTTTGAAAAATGAAAATACTGCTTATTCAGCCCAACAATAGAAGCGTAATTGGGCTTAATAACATATCGCTAATAGAACCTACCGGTCTTGAAGCAATTTCCGGAAGTCTTTTAAGAGACGGTCATACGGTAAGAATCGCCGATTTAAGAGCCGTAAATTATGACCCCGACAAATATTTAGACGATGTAATAAAAGAATTTAAACCCGGCGTTGTCGGTTTTTCGTGTTCTTTTACTACCGATGTTTATAAAACTATCGAACTTGCGAAAAGGATTAGAAACGAGTACGGCATACGTTATATTTTTGTGGGCGGGCATCATGTTTCTGTTTACCCTTTAGATTTTAACGTCAAAGAGATAAATGCAATAGTTATCGGCGAGGGCGAATATACAGTCGGAGAACTTATCAACGCTTTTTCTTCCAATACCCCGCTATCTTTCGTAAAGGGCATTATATATAATGAAAACGGGCATCAGATAAAAAATCCGCCCCGCGTTTTACTCAAGAATATAAACGAACTTCCTTTCTTTGCAAGGCATCTTACCGAAGAATATAGAAAAAAATATTATATCGCCACTAAGACTTCCCTTTCATGCCTTGAAACAGCAAGAGGCTGCCCGTTTAAGTGCGATTTTTGCAGCGTATGGAATTTCTACGGAGGAACTTACAGGTCTAAATCTCCCGAAAGGGTTATCTCAGAGTTAAAAGAAATTAAAGAAGATTATGTGCTTGTTACCGACGATAATTTTTTTAGCGACGTTAAAAGGGCAAAAAAAATCGGAGAGCTTTTAAAAAAAGAGAAAATTTATAAACATTACACCATTCAGGCGCGAAGCGATACGATAGTATCGCATCCAGAACTAATTTCCCAATGGAAAGAACTCGGACTGTCGAATATTTTCATAGGATTTGAAAGCGTAGACGACGATAAGCTTAACAGCATCAACAAAAGCAATTCATCCCTAAATAACGAAAAAGCTTATTATATAGCGAAAAAAAATGACGTTTCCGTAACGGCCTCTTTTATGGTATCGCCGGATTTCACAAAATTAGATTTTAAGAAATTAATAGATTTCGTGAAAAGGCTTAAAATCGGGATTCCCCTATTTTCGATTTTAACTCCTCTTCCGGGAACCAAACTTTATAATGAACTCAAAGATAAATTAATCGTTAAAAATTATTCCTATTATGATTTATTGCATCCGGTTTTAGAAACTTTTTTATCAAAGGATGATTTTTTTTATGAATTTTCAAATCTTTACAAAACCTCATATAAAAGTCTTAATTTAAATGCGGCTGATATTTTATTAATAATAAAATATATATTATTAGGGAAAATGTCGTTAAATCATATGTTTAAGCTTAAAAAATCCATAAAGCGTCTTTCGATTCCAGAAACATATATAAATTCTTTTATTCCGAAGACAAAAATTTTTCCTAAATTTCAATGATTTCAATGATTTCTTCTTGAGTAGTAGTCTTCTTCATTTAATTCATACTTTTTCCCGTCTAATGTGTAAAAAAACTTTCCGCGGCCAAACTCTTCCTCCCAAATAGGGTCGGCAATTTCCCCATATTTTTGAGCATATGCATCCATTTCATCCTTAAGCTCGGTTATTATGAATTCACCCCCTTCCTGAGTAGCCTTTGCCTCACCCTTGGCGACAACCTTTCTGAGCATATTCGGGTGGTCTATAATCATGCAGGGACGAAGCCTGTTCTTAATGCCGGCCTGTTCTTTTCTTATTAATTTGAAATAGGTCGAATTAAGTATGTCTTCCACAGATTTATCGAATATATTATCTGCTGAAAATTGGGCAAATACGCATGGTTCTACGCTACCGTTAGAATTTATGTGAAGATAAACCCTGCCGCCCGAAAGACATCCATGCGAAAGAACGCCGTCATTCCAGAAATCGGCAACTACTATTGGTTTGGTTTCCCTAATTTCTGCCACCCGTTTTCTTCTGCGATTCCGTTGTTCCGGCGTCGGCATAAGATTGACATCGGGCTCGCGTCCTATTGGTATATAATTGAAATACCAACCTAAGAAACATCCTTGATTAATGTAAAAATCAATAAATTCGTCGCTTATTATGACATCATTATTGGACCTCGTAGCCGTCGCCGAAAACCCGAAAAGTATTCCGTTGCCCTTAAGGTTTTTCATCGCCGAAGTCACTTTGTTAAATTGCCCCTTTCCTCTTCTTGCATCGGTTTCTTCCTCAAAGCCTTCTACGCTTATGCATGGAAAGACGTTTCCGAGTTCGGAAAGTTTCTCCGCCATTTTTCCGTCTATTAACGAACCGTTTGTGTAAACTTGGAAATAACAGTCGCCGTTTCTTTTGAATATGTCAAGGATATCCTTTCTAACAAACGGTTCTCCGCCGGATATGGTATAAAAATATATTCCAAATTTCTTGCCCTCGTCTATAATATTATTAATTTTTTCATATGAAAGCATATCTTTTTTTGTATAATTCGCCGAATAACACCCGTAACATTTCAGGTTGCAGCGCATCGTAGGGCTTATAACATAAAAAAAGGGAGGATAAAAACCGTTATTGTCGATAAATTCTTTTCTCTTTTCTCCGCTTAAGAGCAAATAGTTAGAAATAAAATTGTTTAATATACCTTTTTTAACATTTTTAGAGAGAAACGGCATTTTTCTCTTTAAATTTATAAATAGACGGTCAAAAAATAATTTACCGGCCGGTGCCTCAAAGTTATTTAATTTATCGGAAATTTTTATTATTATTTCGTCGGAAAGTTTTGGAATTATATAAGTGCTTGCCAAGTATAGAGTATTTTTTACTACCGAGACTTTAAATTTATTTTCAACCGATTTAAATGATGATGTCCCATTCATAATATATGCCTCCTATCGATTATTTTGACATATTTACGCACTAAACTTGATATATTTATTTTTTGCGCAACCGCATACGGGACATTTGTCCGGAGCTTCCGACCCCACATGGGTATGCCCGCAAATAGGGCAGACATATAGCGTTTCTCCGTCAAAATCACTGCCGGAATCTATAAGCCCTTTTGCTTTTTTATAAATTTCCCTGTGTATTTTTTCTGCCTCTAATGCGTAATGGGTCGAACGCTCGGCTTCTTTTTCGTTTTGAAATTTAGCTACCGAATTAAATACAGGATACATTTCTTCTATCTCGTAATCTTCGCCGCCATATGCGGCAAGAATATTATCATCAGACTTTTTGATGTCTCCGAGCGCTCTTAAATGGTTTTTTGCATGAATTAATTCGGCCATTGCTATCGCTTTGAATACGTTGGCTAATTTGGGTTTTCCTTCCTTTCCGGCTTCTTCAGAGAATATCATATACTTGACATGAGCCTGGCTTTCGCCTGCGAAAGCAACCCTTAAATCTTCTTCCGTCATTTTTCTCATTTTTTAATCTCTCCTTAAACATTACCTTAACTTACCGTTAGAAATTTTTTATCTGGATGAGTCGTATGAATACCTGCGGCTTTAAAACTTACCCGCTTTCGCCGGATTGCTACGCGCTAGGCGGAGGCTTTAATCCAAAATGCTTTATTTGCGCTTTGCAGTGAATCCAGTATTTATAACTTGTAAAATTAATTTTTATGGTTACTAACGGTAAGTTAAAGACATTATTATTTTTGTTCTCCGTTTCTATCGCTGAAACTATAATATATTATATATTTATATCGTTAATTTATTAAAAGTCAAGTTTTGAAGTGATAGTTTTAAGAGAACGCGGTCGGCAAGACGGGGACATACCGCGGAGGACTATGAAGAATATCTAGCTATTCCATCGCATAGTCTTTTACGGGCATCGCAAAAAAGATGGCCATTATAAGGCAAGTTTAACTTGCGGCAGAAGCATAAAAGCAATTCCGCATTCAAAGAAGCTTTAAATCTTATATTTCTATAAAATATAAATTGTGAATTTTGGAAAATGGCTGAAGTTTTACGCTTACGTTTTTAATTATTTGAGGGATTTTAAATATGCTATTATAGAAGCTATCTCGCCTTTGCTCAAACCTTTGCCTTTTAAGGCGAATTTATCGCAATTATTAATTTTTTTCTGCAAGGAAATGCGGCTGCGCATTCTTTTATCAAACGCCGGAAAATTTTTATCTATATTATCATTATCGAGCCTTTTAATCATTACTGCCCTGCCGTGAATATAAACGTAAGTACCCGCTTTGTAAACATGGCACGTTGCGCAGGACATGCCGTTCGTTCCAATATTTTTGGAAAAGAAAAGCCCTTTGCCCTTTTTAATCATAAAGGAATTTGAAGCGGACGTCCATGTATCCCCGGAACATACGGCGGCTGTGTCAAAAGAATATCCGGCAAGCGTTAAAGCCATGAAAACCATAGCTGTAAATGTCGCAAAGAACGTTAAAGAGCGATTCAAAATAATAATTTTCTTTTTCATCATTCTAAGCCGTTATATATTGTTACATAAGGATGACTTTATGCGGCGCTCATTTAGCAGGAGAGCATATTGTAGATGCCGTTAAAGTTGTTGTTAAAGAACAAAATTATCATAATTTTATCGCAGCAGACGAAGATGATATTTTGCCGAAATCCTGAAACCCTTTATTTGAATGGCTCCCCGAGACGGATTCGAACCATCGACCCAGTGATTAACAG
>JAJYJI010000025.1 GCA_021789605.1 bacterium | reverse complement strand
TTTATTGTTTCTTTCCGCGATTTAACCGATGTATAATATCTTAAGACAAATTATAAAATTGGAGGAAATTTACCGCTTTTGCCGTAATGACAATATTAAAAATGCCTTTATTTAAAAAAACAGGATTTACCCTACTCGAGATGCTCATAGCAATCTTAATTTTTGCTTTAATGACGTCTTTTCTTTATTTTACTTTCGTAACGTCGGAAAGAGGAACGCGGCTTACCTTGAATTCGTCCAAATCCTATAATGAAGCGGGCGTTATTTTCAGGATAATGCACCGCAAACTGCTGGAGTTTAATTACATATATCCCGTTTTTATAGGCGGCAAAAAAGTAATCGGGGGGAAGTCTTTCACCGACATATATTTTAGCGGCTTTTCGCATACCGGCGTACCCTTTAACGCTAAAAGCTCGTCGGAAAATCTTAATTATTTTTACGTTGCCCGCATGAAGGGCGGAGGGAGCGTGGAAACCGCAAAAAAGAGCAAAAACCGCAAAAAATTATACGAACTTATTTACAGGGAATCTTATTTTAAGACCGTGGACGGAAATATAACGGTTCAATTCAAAAAAATAGTTATAGCCAAAGACGTAGCGTCTTTTTCGGTTCAATATCTTTTTCGGGGCATGTGGTTAGATAAATTTAACTATTCGCAGTACGGTTCGCCTCCGGAGTCCGTAAAAATATCGGCCGGGCTCTTAAGCAACGGACGCGTTAAGAAATTTATATACAGGTTTAATATGTAGATTTTAAAATATCCGGTTTTTAAGATTATACGCGTAGTAGCCGTTCCCGCTTTTTTTGAACACGGTGCCGAAAATAACGGACAGGCTTTTGGACGTTTCGGCCGAGGGTTTAAGTTTAAGCATTCCGCCTTTAAATTTTAATACGCCGTTTTTCGGATAAAAAGCGGCGTCAATTCCGGTCAAGCTTCCGGTCAGCCCGCCGTTAAACCGTATGTTTCCAGTAACGGCGACCGTGCCGGCCGCGGACGGATTTTTTCCTGTGCCGACTTTTAGAGCGACGCGGACGGAGTTTAAAGCTATCTCTGGAATACGAATAAAGCCGGCATCGAAACTTTTGACGGAAATACTCCTCATATTTACATTCACGGGCGCCGCGCCAAAAACCGAAGATACGAGAACGTAAGGGGAAACGTCTATCTTTGCCTCCTTGACGCTTCCGTATGGGACAGTTCCGGCATTATTGAACGCTTTTATGCCGCCGAACCGAATATGGAACGGAAACGAATAAGAAACCTCGGCTATTGTAAATCTGGCCCCGGTCCTGCCGCTTAGAGTTTCTTCGGCCGCTTTTTTAATCCTGCCGTAAGGCAAAAAAAACAAGATAAAAAAATAAACGGAAAAAAGCAGAATTACGCCGTAGGCGGTATATTTTAAAACGAGTTTCGATTTATTGTTTTTTATTATTTTTGTTATTTTTAACATTTTTATTTTTACCCGTTCCGGCGGAATTTTCGTCCGTTATTTTTCTTTCGAGGCTTAAATTCAGATTTAAAAGTTTATTATCGCTGAAATTTTTATGCATTTTTATAGAAGTAAAATTAACGCGGTAATCCGACGACGACAGCCCGTAAATTACGTCGATTAATTCGTTAAGAGTCAGTCCGCGCAGGGCTAAAGAAACGTCTTCCGCGCGCCCGCTGTTTTTGCCGCCGGTTATTTCATTTTGCCCTTTGCCTTTGACTTTATTTTTGCCACTGACCCCTCCTGTTTCGTCTGAATTGTATCCGGCTTTTGATTTTAAATAGCTTCCCGTTAATTTTTTTACGGCGTCTTTTTTAATTTTGAAATAATCCAGCATTGCATAAACCGATTTTATATATCCGGTTTTTTTATTTTTAGGCGCGGCTCCCGCCTGTCCGGTACGCGCCGTTAAATTTGAAGCCTTAAGCCCGTCTATTCTTTTTGCATATCTGGCGACGTAATCGAGGTTGGCTTTTTCGATATTTACGGTATTCGACATGCCCCGCAGCGCGGAAACCGAAGGAAGCAGAAATATGAAAATTACCGACAGGGAAATAAGGGTAAAAACGGCGGAAAAAAGCAGGTATCTCGACCGGGAATCCAGCTCTCCCATGAAATCCCTCACGCTTTTTACGGCCGCGTTATTTTTAAGATTTAATCTTTTCATAAATCTACGATTTTTTAGTTTTTATATAATCCGCGTTAGCGGAAATTAAAAATTAATGGAATAACTGAGCGTTATATTGGACGCCCCCCTGCTTATATCTACCGATATGCTTTTTTGGTACAGAAGCCCCGAAAGCAGGTTCACCGCTTCCTGCGGGTTTGTCAGCGGGGTTCCGTTAATGCTTTTGATTACGTCTCCCTGTTGGAATCCCATATAATGAAAAATTCCCGAGGGAAGCACGCTTACGACCTTAAAGCCGGTTATTTTGCCGGCGACTATGTCGGGTACGGCCTGCATCTGGGTAAATACCGTATTCAGCTGTTTTTTATTTATCACCGAACGGTTTATATTGTATGAATATTCGCCCGTTTTATTTACCGCTTTGCGGAAATTGTTAGCGTTTTGGCCTCCGCCGGCCGGCGAAAAAGACGCGGCCGCTCCCGCGGCATTGGGCGAGGATTCGGAAGCGTTATTTTCTTTAGCTATTCTTATATCCCTTTTCGCGGGGCCGTTCGATATTACGACATATTTAGAATGCACTCCGTAAAGGACGTAATTAAGTTTTATTATATCGCCCTGTTTGACGAAAATTTCCTTCCCCCCGGCCGATTTGTCGGTAAAAAACGCATAATTCATAGCGCCTTTTATTGTTCCTATAAGGCTTAAATCCATGGACGCGAAAAGGGCTCTTCCGGAATCGGCATAGCTAATAAGATTTCCGTTAATAGCCGAGTCCGGTATATTGTATTTTAAAATAGGCAAATATAAATCTATTCCGGTTTTTTTAAGGGCGCCCGGACGCCTCTTTTCCCGGACGTCATTTTTACTGTTAAGCCCGTATATAAATATTTTGAAAGATACGTACCTGCTTACCGAAATAGCGATGAAAACAGATACCGCGATTATGCCTAAAAGGTGCAGATAAATATCCGCGGCAAATTTGGAAGTAGAATATTTTTTGATTATGGCCTTAAGCCCGAAAAAAAAATTTTTAGAAAGTTTTAATTTATTATTAAATATCGCCATTATTAATTAAATCCGTTTTTACAGTTTTTATTCATTTTTTTAAATAAACCGTAAAAGATACCCCCGCTTCCGTTTTGACGGGGTTTGCCGCGGTTACGCCGGAATACTTTTCCTTCAAATATTTTTCCAATTTATTCAGCGATTTGTAATCAGGAACCGTTCCGGTAAGCGAAAACCTGCCTGCCGAATAATCCATTTTATCGATGCCGAACCCTTTAACCGCAGGTTTAAAAGCCGACGCGTAATTAAGCAGATTAAGAAAGTGTATCCCGGCGTTTTCCGACAAGGAGTTCTTTTTAACGGAATCGTAGTATTGTTTAATTTCCGTCCGCGGTTCGTAAAAAATTTTCTGTCCCGGCATATACGCGCTTAAAATAGAATTTATTTTATTTTGAAGAACGGCCTTCTCGCCGGATTTCATGCCTAAGCTCTGAGCCTGCCATACCGCGCCCATGACTGTTAAAATTAGGAATATCAGCGAAAAAATAAATACTTTTTCTGCGTTCAAAAGAAAATAACCCGCAAAGCCTTTTTTAGCGGAACTTCCGGCGGCGGCAAAAGAACCGGGCAGATTTTTTCTTTTTATCGCGCCATTTCCATACATATACGTTCTAAGTTCTTTCTCTATATAAATTACTTTTGCGTTAAGATAGGCGGGGGTTTCTAAAAGGCCGGAGTTAAACGGAAGGTTAAAATTTACGATATCCTTCAAATTACCGTTTTCAAATAATAATCCTAAATAATAGGCGCCAGACCGGTAAACTACGGCCGAATCGAACGTGCCTGAAACGGAAACGGAGGCGGAGGGATAAGCGGAACCGCCGTTCGCACCGCCGTTCCCCTCTAACGTAAAAGCGGAATTTTCTTTGCGTTCGGCGGAGTTTAACTCCGCCGATATTTTATAAAGAAGCGAGTAAGGCGAAAAAAACCTGATATCGGTTCTGCCCGTAAGGCCTGCTAATCCGGCGCGTATTTTTCCTAATTTGTCCTTCCTTATATATTCTGCGAGAACGGAATTGTCGTTAAGCTTCGTAAAAGCGACATAGAGGTCTTCGGCAGAAACCGGACTCTGCTCTTCGAGAGCGGGAATTATCAGGCTTAAAATCTGCCTTCCGTTCTTAAGCCTGAAAGGAAAATCAAATATCTTAAAGGAAACGAGAACGGCGGGCAATATGCAATACGGCTCTTTTGCGGCATTGAACGCCTTTAGTCGCGTTTCTTCTTGGGAAACGCCGGATTCTTCGTCGAATTCTTCAGACGCGGCTTCCGAATCGTCGCCTAAAAATGTGCAGAGAAATTTATTCCCGCCTTTTTCGCCTTTTGTTATTTCTATTATCAGAAACGGCTTGACCGTTTTATCCATAATTTTATTTTAATTTGTTTTTTAAGCCCTTAAATAAATTTTTTGCACCCCGCCGCTTACGTAAATAAATTCCGACATACTGCTCCTGATATTATTATAAATTCCTTTTGAATTAATTACAAATAAATTAGAGGTCGTTTCGGTTTCGTTAATAATCTGCGCAAGTATTTCCTGATTAAATCCCGGCACGCTTATTATCTGATTTACCGATAACAGCGGATTCTGAAGCCTGTAAGCCGTTAATTCCTTAGCCGAAGATTCCGATATCGAAGGGCTTAACGCCTCTATCACTTCGTAAGGAGCCGTATTAAGGTTTATATGCCCCGACGAATAAACCGTAAGATAATTCTTTAAAACGTAATAATATTTGTAGCGCATGCCCGGAACAAGCATGAGGTCGCGTATGCTTATGAAGGGATTTTTAAATTCGTTGTTCAAATACGAAGAAACGAGAGGCGGTTTTATAGCGATATCGAAATATTTCATGTTTCTTGATTCGAGATTCTGATAGTTAAGATTATTCTGACGCGCAAAAATCAATATATCCTGAAGCAGTTCCTGCGGAATGCCGAGCACGGTAAAGAGCTGCGTTAAATTGTTATACAGGCTCTGGTTGACGGACCCGTTCGGGTAAACGAGCTGGTTTATGTTAAATTTGGCATCCATATCTTCGATGTCCATTTTAAGCGTTCCGCCGAGCATCGGATAACCCGAAGAATAAGTGCCGATTTTATCCATAATTTCCATAAAAGTCTGAGGATTCTGCCCGTATTGGGATAAAACGAACGAACCGAGTTTTATCCCCGACAGCGAGATGTAATAAGCCTTATTCCTGTATTCGCAAGAGCCCGTCCTGTCGCCGTATTCCTTTGTTTTCAAAAGAAAATTCACTATAATTCCGGTAAGAAGGGATACGATAAGAATAACGTAAATTAAGGCTGTGCCGCCGTTCTTAAAAAATTTGTTTAAAATCATTTTTAATCCTTATCTAAGCCTATCTGCTTAAACTCTTTAAAACCACGCCGGTATCCGGAGAAAACCCTTTTTTGAAAACGTCCACTTCTATCAGGTAAATTCCCGGAAAAGACGTTGTTTTAATCTTTTCGGTATATCTGTATTTTTTATTGTATTCCACCACCCCTTTTTTGTTTAAAGGGGACACCTGATTAGAATAATATGCTATCCTCGACATAATATTTCTTGCGAGAACAGTTTCCTCGGCGACCGTATTAAACGTTATATATGCGCCCTGAGCCCTTTCCTCGGCAGTGAGCAGCGGAAGGAGGGCGATGCCTAAGATTACTAACGCAACTAAAACCTCTAGAAGGGTAAATCCTTTACCGGCAGTTTTATTCATATTTTATTCATAATAGGTATCGATAAAAACAGTTCTGTTTTTTTCATTTTCTTTAAAATAAAGCTTAACCGGGGGGGATACGTAAGATGAGGATATTTCCATAAAAAAGACTCCGGATTTTATGGTTTTTCCGGCCGAAACGATTTTTTCCAGTTTTATATTATTATATTTTAATAAATTGTATCTGTATTTTTTAAATCTTTTCAGTTTATATATCTTCTTGAAATAAACCTGCATTTTATTTCCCGGAATATCAAATTTAATAAATATCTTGCGTTTCCCGAATTTTCCGTCTTTATTTTTTAAAAAATATTTAAGCGTGTAAATCGTTCTGGCAACCGGACCTCCGGATTTTATGCCGCCGAGGCGGCTTTCCATAACGGGATAGCTTATAGAAAAAAATATGCCGACTATTATAAGGACTATTAAAAGCTCGAGAAGGGTGAACGCTTCGTAATGCCTTTTCATTTATTTATATATTGTTAATAATATTAGCATAAGCATATGAGATATAGGATATAAGCGGATATATAATAGTAAAACGCCGCGGTTAATTTATCCTTGCCTCGCTTAATATCCTTAATATTTACTTAAGGCGGTCAGCGGATATTCCAGCTTTCTATCGGAGCGTCTTTGCCTTTTCCGCCGGGCTCCCCGGTCGGACCGTAAGATATTATAGCGTACGGGCCGTGTTCCGATGGAGAAACGTATATATATTTATTTCCCCATGGGTCTTTCGGCAGATAGCCCATATAGCCTTTGTCGGGATAATTTTTAGGTACTGGAGAAGTCGAAGGCTTTTTTACCAGCGCTTCGAGACCCTGCGCCGTAGTAGGATAAAAACCGTTCTGCAATTTAAAAAGCTGGAGCGCGGTTTCGAAATCCCTTATCTGCGTTTCGGCGGCGGTTACTTTTGCTTTGTGCGGAGAAGACATTATTCTGGGAACGACTATGGCGGCTAGAATAGCAAGTATGACTAGCACTACCATAAGCTCCACCAGAGTAAAACCTTCGTTGTTAGAAATTTTCATAATAAAATTTACCTCCGGGCATATAATAACACATGCTGATATAAATAAAAATAAATAAAAAAATAAATAACGGCTTTTGCGGCGTTAATACTTCTATTTTATATTATTTGTCATCTCTGCACAAGGGAACTCATCTCGAATATAGGAAGCATTATCGCTATTACTATGAAACCGACTATAAACCCCATAGCCATAACCATAAGAGGTTCGAGAAGCTGGGTCATCGATGTTATATAAAAATCCAGCTCGTTCTTTATAACGCTGGAAGTAACCATGAGCATTTCTTCGAGGTTCCCGCTTTTTTCGCCGGTTCTTACCATATTGACTAAAATAGTAGGGAAAAGTCCGGATTCCGACATCGGTCCGGATAAGCTTTTTCCTTCCATTAATCCCTGCTTTGCTTTAACGAGCGCATCTTTAATAATTACGTTGCCAATGTTCGACGACGCCACGTCTAACGCCCGCGTAATTACGACTCCGCTGTATAACAGCGTGGCCATGCTCTGCGAAAAAAGGTCGGTATCCCTTAATATTAATAATTTTCCTATGAGAGGAAGCTTTAATAAAAAACCGTCGAGTTTTTTTTTGCCTTTTTCCGTTTTAAAATATTTCTTAAGATAAAGATATGAGGCGGCGGAAATAGCGGCGATTAAAATTATATAGTGCGACACGGCGTAGCTTATAAATAAAACTATGCGGGTAGGCAGCGGAAGAGCGTGATGCATGGATTTAAAAACCCGCGCTATGACGGGAACTATATAAACTATGATATAAAACAAGATTCCGGAACCGACCAAAGACATTATAGCGGGGTATATTAACGCCGAGGATAATTTCTTGCTCAGGATATTTTTTTCTTCGAGATAAACGGATAATTTTTCGAGAACGCCCGATAACGAGCCGGATTCCTCTCCCGCTTCCACCGAAGAAATTATTATATTGGGAAAAATATCCGAATATTTCCTTAGGGAAGAAGAAAAGGTCAAGCCCTCTTTTATGTAGCCGCCTATTCCCGAAACGGCTTTCTTTAGTATTTTATTTTTAATCTGGTTTTTAATGTCTTCCAGCGAGTCGTAAAGGGGGATGCCCGCTTTTATCATGGAGGACAGCTGCCTTATAAAGACAAGGATATCTGTCTGAGAGGGCTTTTTTTCGATTTTTTTGTTTAAAACTTTTTTAACGCGGATATATAGATAGTTAAGGCGTTCGTTATTATGCGGAACTGCGCCTTCCGGACCGCCGTGCCCCGGCAAAGCTATTGCGTTATCGTAACTGCCGCCTTCGGTTTTATCTTCAGATATTTCGGTAACATAAATATTTTTGGATTTTAACAGCGATATGGCCGCGGATTTGCCGTCCGTTTCTATAAAACCGCTTGCTTTCCCGCCTTTGGAATTTATGCCTTTATAATTGTAAACCGCCATATGAAATTATATATATTTTTATTTATCTTCCTGCGTTACGCGAATTATTTCCGAAATAGAGGTAACCCCGGAAGCAAGCTTTCTGATTGCCTCCATTCTTAAGGTGGACATTCCGTTATTCAGGGCTTTCAGTTTTATTTCGTGGGAATTTCTCTTTTCCATAACCATAGACCTTATCTCGTCGTTAAGCTCGAGTATTTCATAAATTGCCGTCCTGCCTTTAAATCCCGTATGATTGCACTTATCGCAGCCGGCCTGCTCGAAAAACTCTCCTTTTTCTATAATATCTTCGATGCTTTCGATGCTTTCGTTATAGCTTACTCCGCCCGCGTCTGCATCCCCGCCCGCGCATTCTTCTCCCGCGTTTGTTTTTATACCGGCGTTTCTGAACATTCTATCCTCGGTTATATCGTTCATAAAATACAAATCTATATCTCTTTTGGACAACTTAACGCTTTTTTTGCAGTCGGGACACAGAACCCTTAAAAGCCTTTGCGCAAAGACCAGCTCAAGCGAGGAAGCAACGAGAAACGGCTCTATGCCCATATCTATAAGCCTCGTAAAAGCGCTGGACGCATCGTTGGTATGGAGGGTCGATAAAACAAGATGGCCGGTTAAAGCGGATTGGACGGCGATGCCGGCGGTTTCCGGGTCCCTTATCTCGCCTACCATTATAACGTCGGGGTCCTGCCTTAATATATGCCTTAAACCAGAGGCAAAAGTCAAACCTATTTTAGAATTAACGTGCATCTGCGATATTTTGGGTATCTGATATTCTACGGGGTCCTCTATGGTAAGGGTATTTTTATCGGGAAACATGGCGAGCATTGAATGAATAAACGAATAAAGCGTGGTGGTCTTGCCCGAACCGGTAGGCCCTGTAGTTATTATCATTCCGTGAGATTTGGAAAGAGACGTTTTGACATGCTCTATGAATCTCGGGTCGATGCCTATTTCATATATGTCGAACAGCCTTAAGGATTTGTCTAAAAGCCTTAAAACCACTCTTTCTCCGTAAAGCGTGGGTATGACGGACACCCTTATATCCACGTTTCTATTGGCGGCCTTTATCTGAATTCTGCCGTCCTGCGGCAGTCTTTTTTCGGCTATATCGAGCCCTGACATTACCTTAATTCTCGAAACCATTGCCGACTGCAAGCCTATTGGAGGGCTTATAACGTCGGTCAGCGAACCGTCGATGCGGAACCTTACTATAAAGTGGTCTTCGTACGGTTCGATGTGAATGTCCGAAGCGTTTGAACCGAGGGCCTCCAGTATTAAAGTATTTATAAGCTTTATTGCCGGAGCGTCGCTTTTAATATCTATGAGGTCAAGCGATTCAAAACTTTTTAAGCTGTCGTAGCCGTCCTGCCCCGTAGCTTCGGAAGCGACGTCTTTCGACGAATCCATAGTGAGCTCGAATAAAGAATTTATCATTTTTATAATTTCGCTTTCTTTTAAAGGAACTATGTCTATATCATCTAAACCGCCTTCTATATCGTATTTGAGCATGCAATCGCTAACGGCGTCGCTCCGCGTTTTTTCGGTTACGAAAAAAGTAAACCTTCCGTTTCCGGAAGGCGAAGGCAGAATAAATTTTTGCTTGAGATAAAGGGAGGTAAAATTGTCTTTAATTAATTTAACCGATTCTTTGTCGGGCTTAAAATCCGTATAAATCATTTTTTGCCTGTTTTTGCATAAGAAGGACTTACTACTATCATTTTAGAAATTCCGGGGAGTTTCTGGCCGGTTTCATGCATAAAATTTAAAAATTTCCCGTTTCTGTTTCCGGTAATCTTGGATATATCGAGATTTTTATTTATTATCTTTGGGGATATAAGCACCACGAGGTCGTCTTTTTCGACCTGCGACGATTTGTCTTTGAAAAGATAACCTATAAGAGGTATGTCTCCTAAAATAGGTATTTTAGTTGTAGTATTATTTATAGTGTTCTGAATAAGCCCTCCTATTATGACGGTTTGTCCGTTCTTAACCATTATGTCGGTTTTGATTTTCCTTTTTGACGTCGTAGGACCGACCTCGTTTACGTTCATTCCGTCGGGACTCGGAATTATCGCGGTAATCTCGGCGTTTATTTTTAGCATAAGATAATTCCCGTAATTTATAGTCGGGGTTATGTTAAGCTTGACGCCGACGTCCTGCTGCTGAACCTGCGTAACTATATTTTGAAGCTCCATCTGGCTCGTCGCGCTCGAGGTTATGAAGGGAACCTGTTCTCCTACCATTATGCTTGCTTTTTGATTATCCAGCGTCAAAAGGTCTGGTGCGGAAAGCACGTTAATGGCCGAATCGGTTTTTATCAGCCTGAATAGCGCGGCAAACGACGGCACCGTCTCATTTGCGCCGTTCGGCCCTATGGGCAGTGTCAGCGACCCCCCGGCGGCGCCCGCTATAAACCCGGTAACGCTGAACGGATTGGATAAAAAAGCAGATATTCCGGAGCTCATGTTATAGTTGCCGCCGCCGAAAAAGCTGCCGTTCTGGCCGTAATAATCGGTTCCATACTCCGAAGAATGAGTAAGGTCTATTTCGGCTATAATAACCTGAACGAACACCTGCCTTCTTTTAACGTCCAGCTGTTTTATTACGCTTTTTATTCCTTTATACTGGAGAGGCGTGGCTTCTATGATAAGCGAATTGTCGTCTTTATCCGGTATAATAACCGATTTTCCTATTAAAGCGACTCCGCCGCCGTTATTATTACCGCCGTTTTTTGCGGCGGCGGGCGGAACCTGAGGACGGCCGGAAAAGGCCGGATTTGCGGCTGCCGTTTTGGAATGCGAGGCGACGTTCGTCAATATTTTAGCGATAGCGGAAGCCTTTGCATATTTTAACTTATAAACATGTATAGTTAGCGAGCTTGTGTTAGACCTGACGTCGAGCGTATTCGCAAGGGCGATAATCCTTTTAATATTTGGGGGCGTCGCCATTATTATAAGGGCGTTGGTAGGTTTATAAGGTATTATTCGCACGAACTGGCTGTTTATGGTGTTCACGCTCATGTAAGTAGTAGAGCCGGTATAAATAAGGTCTAATATGCCGGCAATTTTTGCGGCCGAAACGTATTTAACGGGAAATATGGCAATTTTTTGTCCGAAATCAGGCACGTCCAGAGCGTCGATAATCTTATCCGCCTTTCGCACGTTGGACGCGTAGTCCGTAATAATCAGCGAATTGGTCGGCATATAGCTTTCTATGTTGGCAGACGAAGATAGCAGGGGTATAAGTATGGAATCCATGCTCTGCGCGCTCAGATATTTGAGGTTTATTATCTGGGTAACGAATTCGTTTCCGCTTGCGTACAGCTTTTTAACGGAAACCCTGATTGAATTCTGCCTTGCGGTGGCTATATGTATTATTTTATAAATGCCGTTGCTTTTTACGACCGTAAGTCCGTGATAGGACAGGGCGGTGAGAAAAGCCCTGTATGCTTCGGCCGTTCTTATTTTTTTGGAAGATATTATGGTTACCCTGCCTTTAATTTTTCCCGAATATATAAAATTTTTTCCGGTAATTTTTGAGATGAAATCTATCAGGGTAATTATTCTGACGTTTTTAAAATTTAATTTTACGTAACCGGCTTTAAATCCGCCAGCGGATGCCGGGGTTTTAACGGCGGACCGGCTGATTGCGGCTGGATTGCCGTATATTGGGGCGGCCGCATCGGCATTTTTAACCGGACCGGAAGAAAAATAGCTGCCTGCCAAAAATATTAAAATTAGAAAAAATATAACGGGTGGAAGATAAAAAGGCCTTATTTTTTTAGGTTGCATATGGTAAATTGTTTTAACTCCACGTATAGAGCGAAATAAATTATTTAACTATTTGATTATATTATAATTAGCATTAAGCTGTCAACTTATTTGCTTGGTTTATTTGCTTGGCGCTATAGAATTCATATTGACTTGAAAAAATCAATTTGTTATAATCCATTTTTAAAATGACAGCAATTATATTTAACATTATTCATCATTTAACATTATTCATCGAAGAACCGGCTCAATCGAAATAAGCGACAAACGAAAATATTTTCGCTGCGGTTTGTTTATTGAAATTATTTTATCAAGTTAATTTTAATCTTTCACTTTAACTAAACCTTAATAAAGGAGCGATGAAATGAAATTGTACGGCATTGAGAAAAAGAAAAAAAATTATCTATCTTTATCGGCTTTACCCGTCCTTTTTTTATTTTTAATCGGAACCGTGTCTTTATTGTCTGCATGCGGCGGACCTTACAGTGCGCCCGGTTCCAGTTCAAGTTCTTCTTCAAGTTCTTCTAACGGAAACTCGTCCGTTACTACGCTTACCGCAGCTCAGGTAACGCAGGCTCAGGGAGTCGTCAATGCGGCCAGTTGCGGCGGATGCCATACTCTTACGAAACTTGGCTGGACCGGTACGGTAGGGCCTGACCTTTCTACGATAGGACAGACCGATACGCTAAACCAGTTAGAAACAGCGGTCGCCGCTATGCCTATGGGTTCTCCGATGGCGTCCGCAAACGTGGACGTAGCTTCGGAATATTTAGCGTATGAAACGGGAGCTGCTTACGTTACCGAATGAGGCGTCCGAATAACGCCAGGCATTATTTATTTATGACGAAATAATTAAAAAGTCCCGAAGATACATCTTCGGGACTTTTTATATTTTCTCATTTTTCCGTCCGGACACAAAATCTTAGTCTATGGCGCCGTATCGTTTATTATCGTTTACAGCGCTATATCGATTCCCGCTCCAAAGGTATTATACTCAAATACGTTCGTGAATACATAATCTGCCCATAAATGCGCGTTTTGGGCAAGATTATAAGAAACCTGAAACGTTAAAGCGTGCTGAATGCCCTCGCTCTGGCAGCCGTTCGTCAAAGTATATCCGCCGTTATTCTGATAAAGATTGTCGCCGGAACAGGTTGCGCTATTGTATTTTAAATTGTATGCTTCCTGAGCGTCTTCGTTCCTCCATGTATATTCGGCATAATCTGCGCTCAGCATAAGACCGTAGCCCACCTGCGGAAACAGATATCTTCCATAAACCTCGAACATATTGTAGCCGTTTGTGGACTGGGTGCCGCCGCCCGGCAGCGCGATTCCGGAAGGGCCGTAAGGCTCCGAATCCAACTGTACCATATACGTCGCGCCAAGTTCATACTTATTGTTGGCTATATCGGCATCGATGCCGTTAACCCTTGCCATATCGGTAAAAGTAGGAGAAGAAGCCGACAGTGATATCTGTTCTCCGGAGGAAATGCCTCCGTAATATCCAAACTCCAGTTGATTACCGGCAGAAACAGGCATATATTCTTTCAATTGATAACTGTATTCGGTGGCGTTGGAAGAGCCTTCCTTTGCCGCCATTATTTTATACCACGCATGGTAGCCCGGGGTGCCGTATAATTCGAGTCCGCCGTTGGAACCGCTGTTGCTCCCCAACGTATGGCAGCCCGAACAAGCCAAACCGTTCATGCTTCCTCCGGCCAACGTTCCTACCACGTTCTTATTGGCTCCGACGCTTAAAGACTGTAAATTATCCTGAGGGCCTTCGGTCATATAAATGCCCATTAATCTGTCAAAATAAGGTCCCGCCGGAGAAATGGTGCCGAGTTTCAAATTTAATAGATGCGACGGAACTCCAAAACCCCAGCCAAGCCCTTCGATAGAGATATTGGTCTGCATATCCATTTGCTGGGGAGAGGAAAGAATGTAAAATGAAATCGAGTTTGAAAGCGGCACGCTTATGGGAAAAGAACCTCCGTAAGCAAGAAGAAAGTTCCCTTTGCTAAACTGGTCGGTCTGGGTAGTAGCCGTGATTTCGTTTGTATGCGTATATTCCGCATATCCTTCCACCATGATTGGTATCGGCCACGGATTTGAAAGGCTTAATCCCTTAGTAATCTGCGTTGCATCGGTCGGAATTCCGTTTGTGCTGGGGAGCCTGAATCCGTTTCTCCAGAAAGCCCTGCCGAACGTATTCAAATTTGGAAATACGGTATGGCAAACCGAGCATGAAAAGTGATATTTCTGCGACCATGCCGGAATCGCGTTTGCCTTTCCGGAGATGGAAGCAAAAGCAACGGTAAAAACAAAGAAAAATAATAATACGGTAAGTGTTTTTTTCATAGTCCTTCCTCTTTATTAATTGAACTAAAAAAATTAATATTTTATTTAATATTAATTTAATTGAATGAATTCAATTAAGATGAATTTAACTAAATGCAGTATATTATAAAAAGGTAAATAAAATAAATTTCAAAACAATGTTCTGCCGTTAAATTTCAGAGCGCATAAAGCGTCATTCTGAAATTTGGCGGTAGAGCGTAATTCATTGAAATAAAATAATTTCATCCGCATTTGCAGAAGCGAAGAATTTATTTGCCGATAGCGTTTTGCGGCATATCGATACTACTTTAAAGATTCAAGATATGAAGCCAGCGCATTTAATTTTTTGCCGGATATCGAAGTAGGCGGCATGGAAGTAGACGAATTATGCGCGGCCGGATCTGTAATCTGTTTCTTTATCCATGCAAGGCTTCTTTTGCTGCCTATGTGGGAAAGGTCAGGCCCCACGGAACCGCCCTGTCCGTTAATCGCATGGCATCCGACGCAGCCTGCCGAACTAAAGATAGATGCGCCCGAAGCAAATGCCGACACGGAAGAAAATGCAACGATGCCCGTAACTAAAACTGCTAAAACTAATACTTTTTTCATTTTAAATTTTTCACCTCCTTTTGATTATTTAGTTTATTTAATTTAATTTTATGCGTTAATTTATTGCCGCAACATAAAATATGCCAAGACTATCCGTTGAATAAAACTGATTTTTAACAACGTTAAGCCTAAGCGTAAACGCAGCCGGCAATTCTGTTTACCGACATTTTTGCTTTTAACATCAATATATATAAACCGCGCCCGTTTGTCAAGATATTTTTTAGATATTTTTTAACGGAAAGTTCGTTAATTTTTTGACGCCAATCGCTCTCATGCGCAAAGTCGCATAAGTAATATTTGCCGTTTTTCACGATTGACTGACATGGCACGCTCCTTATTTTATAGGCGTTTTAACTGTCTTGAGATATTATATTGCCTATGTGAAAATCCCGCCATAAAAAAGGCAAAAAGTGGTAAAAATGATAATGTTTGCGAATTTCGGCCGCAACTGGACACCCGTTCCGGAAATTACTGGACGCCGTAATGAAGTAAAAATATTTACGCTATTTTAGGAATGCTTTTACCTGCAGAACCTAATTTACGCGCAGGTTAATCCCCTTTTTGCGTTAAACTTTTTTCTTAAATTAACTTTTTAATGAGAAAGTAGATGAAATGAAAAAATTAGATATCGGGTGAAGTATTTATGAACATTTGCGGGTTAGACGGTTAAAAAGGCGTCAAAGTCAGGAATAAAAATATGAGCCTTTACTGTGCCTAAAATTGCGTCTAAAATTCATTAAAATTACTTAAATTTTTCAAGATTTAGGAATTATGCCAAGGTAGGATATTTGTCAAAATGCCTAAATACTGCGTCTTTTAATGGTAGGCGGAACAGGGTTCGAACCTGTGACCCCCGGCTTGTAAAGCCGATGCTCTAACCGGCTGAGCTATCCGCCCGAAAAAACGAAGCCTTTCCGCCGATAGAAAAAGGGCTAAGTTCATTTTCCAGATTTTAATTAAATTATCCGCGCCCGTTATTTATTATAAGGAAAAAATCCCGCCCTTTTTCTATTGTAAGATAAAGAAAGCTCAATTTTAAAAATACATTTCAATCGGGGTTGATTATTTTCCCGAATTTACAGCTTCCTTAAAAGATTTGCCGGCTTTAAACTTGGGCGATTTAGAGGCTTTAATCTGAATTTCTTTTCCCGTCTGCGGATTTCTGCCTTTTCTAGCTGCTCTTTTCGTTACTTCGAATGTGCCGAAACCGACGAGCCTGACGGCGTCCCCTTTCTTTAAAGCGCCTATAATCGCGCCTATCGCCGAGCTAAGAGCTTTTTCGCTGTCCGCTTTCGTAAGCTTGGACGATTTTGCAATTGCATCAACTAATTCTGCTTTTGTCATACCAATTACCTCCTTACATTTTAATGTTTTAACGGATTAATTTTAATTAAGATTCCCTAAAACACCGCGTTTACGAGAACTTTATTTAAGTATATATAATATATATATGTTTTTAATGTATAAGTCAACAAAAAAAATCATATTTTATAACATTTTTTTATATTTAAAAATACTCAAATAGATTTCGCGCCGGCATCTTTTTCGTAAAGGAGTATCGGCTGTCCGTTATTAATAATAACATCGTCGTTTATAACACATTCTTTAATGGTAGGGTCGGTCGGTATTTCATACATAACGTCGAGCATTACTGATTCAAGTATAGTCCTTAAGCCTCTTGCTCCGGAACCGTGTTTTGCGGCTTTTTTCGTGATTGCCTTAATAGCCGAATCCGTAAATCTTAAATTTACGTCTTCAAGCTCGAATAATTTTTGATACTGCTTAACCAGCGCGTTTTTAGGCTTCGTTAAAATTTCTATAAGCGCTTTGTCGTCTAATTCTTCAAGCGTGGCTACAACGGGAAGCCTTCCGATAAATTCGGGAATAAGGCCGAATTTCAACAAATCTTTGGTTTCAACCTGCTTTATTATTTCGTAAGGGCTGTCGGCAGTGCCCGATTTTACGCCTGCATTGAACCCTATAGGCTGCTGATGGATTCTTTTTTCGATGATTTTATCAAGACCGTTAAAAGCTCCTCCGCATATAAACAGAATATTGTTGGTATCTATCCTTAAAAATTCCTGATGGGGATGTTTTCTTCCCCCTTTAGGCGGAACATTTGCGACCGTTCCTTCGATTATTTTCAGAAGCGCCTGCTGAACGCCTTCGCCTGATACGTCTCTTGTTATGGAAACATTATCGTTTTTTTTGGCTATTTTGTCTATTTCGTCTATGTATATAATGCCCCTCTGCGCCCGTTCGACGTCGTAATCGGCGTTTTGCAGAAGGGACAGCAGAATGCTTTCGACGTCTTCGCCGACGTAGCCCGCTTCGGTAAGCGTAGTGGCGTCTGCTATCGCGAAAGGCAGGTCTAGCATGCGGGCAAGAGTCTGGGCAAGCAGGGTTTTTCCGCTTCCCGTCGGACCGATTATTAAGATGTTGCTCTTTTGCATTTCGACGTCTATATCGCTATTATTATTGTAATCGGCGACCTTTTTTCCCGGTTTATTATCCTTTTTTTCCGCCAATCCGGCGTTTTTAAAAGAAAGATTGTGTTCTATTCTTTTGTAATGGTTATAAACCGCGACCGAAAGAATCTTTTTGGCCTTTTCCTGCCCGACGACGTACTGGTCTAAAAAGGCTTTAATTTCTATGGGTTTATAGAGATAATTCTGCACTTTTAACTCGGCCGGGGCAGGTTTTCCCTCCTCTGAAATAATATCGTTGCACAGGCTTATGCATTCGTCGCAAATGTAAACCGAAGGACCCGCAATAAGTTTTCTTACCTCGTCCTGAGATTTTCCACAAAAAGAGCAGTAAAGCTCGCTTCCAAAATTATCGTTGTTGTTATTGTTGTTATTTTTTCTCGCCATATTTCTATACCTCTATTTTTTTTGCATTTTAAAAAGCGGCTATTTGACGCTTACGGCGTCTTTCTTTTCTACTACCTTGTCTATAAGGCCGTAATCGGCAGATTGAGCTCCGCTCATAAAAAAATCTCTTTCAGTATCCACGCGTATCTTATCTATCGGCTGAGAAGTATGGGCGGCCAATATCTGATTTAATTCTTCTCTCATCCTTAAAATTTCTCTCGCCTGAATATCTATGTCGGTCGCCTGCCCCTGAAATCCGCCTAACGGCTGATGTATCATAATCCGGGAGTGTGGCAGGGCAAATCTCTTCCCCTTTGTTCCGGCGGCCAGCAAGACGGCCCCCATGCTGGCGGCCTGCCCCATGCATAGCGTGGATACGTCCGGCTTTATGTATTGCATGGTGTCGTAAATCGCAAGTCCTGCGGTTATTACGCCGCCGGGAGAATTTATGTATATATTGATGTCTTTTTCGGGGTCTTCAGATTCAAGAAATAATAGCTGGGCTATTATAAGGTTGGCAAACGTATCGTCTATGGCGTCGCCAATGAAAATTATCCTGTCTTTCAAAAGGCGGGAATATATATCGTATGCCCTTTCCCCCCTGTGGGTCTGTTCGATAACTATAGGAACGAGCGACATTTTTATTGTTCTCCTGATTATAATAAATTTTATTTATTAAATTATCTATTTAATTATTTGTTTAATTAACTGCGAAAGCCGTCCGGACGGTTTCAATAGGCTCATTCCTCTATATACGTTACCTTGTTGAGTATAAGAAAATCGAATATTTTATCCTCCAAAAGAGCCTGTTTCAAGTTTTCGGCGGCTTCTTTCGAGGAATAAAAACCTTTTACCTCGTCTTCTTTAATATTTGATTCCGAAGCCGTTTTTCTATAAAATTCTTCGACATCGCTTTCGGACACCGTTAAATTTTCTCTTTTCGTAATTTCTGAAAGTAAAAGATAAAGCATAATATCCCTTCTCGCCATAATCTTTAGGATATTCATTAAATCTCCGCCCTGTTTTTCGCTTATATCTTTATATTTTCCCTGTTCTTTCAGCTCTTTCAGCCTTGCCTTGGCGTCTTCTTCTATAACGCTTTGCGGAAGTTCCGTCTGGTTAAGGTTTGCTAGCTCTTCGGATATCAAAGACCTTAAAGCCTCTTTATATTTCTTTTCCTCATAATCGCCAAGGCTTTTTGCGACATATTTTTTAAAATCTTCTACTTCTTTAAAATCTCCAAAATTTCTAATAGTGTCCGCATTTAATTCAGGCAATATTTTTCTGTTGATTTCTTTAATAAATCCTTTTACCGAAACTTTTCTTTCTTTATCGTTAAATTCGAAACTGTCGCCTTTTTTCTTACCGATAAAAGACGCCTCGAACGATTTATCTATAATGCTTGAATTCAGGCTTATCGAATAATCTTTTGCGCTATCCACTTCCTTGCCGTTTTCGTCGACGGTTATATAGTCTATTTTTACGAAATATCTGTCATTTTCGTTTATTGCCGCCGAATCGTCAAGTTTCTGCTGGTCTGCAAGCCTCTCAAGAAGAAAATCCATCTCTTCTTTAATAATTTCGTCCGTAATTTCCCTTTTCTTTATTTTTTTAATTTTTAGGTCAAGATTCAGAACTTTTATTTCGGGCATAACATCAAAAGAAATGCAATATTCACAGCCTTCTTTTTTCTCGAGCGTAGGAGCGCCTATAACCTGAATGCCTTTTTCGGCAATTATTTTTCTGAAATCCTCGTTTAAAATTTCCGCCGAAGCCTCTTCAAGCAGCTCGTTTTCATAATATTTTTTAATAATAGAAACGGGGGCTTTGCCTGGTCTGAAACCTTTTATATTCGCGTTTTTTGCCGCAAGCGCCAGTTTTTTGCTTAAAAGCTCCTGCGCCCTTGTTTCGTCCAATTTTAAATTCACGCTTTTTCTAACGGAACTTTCATCGTTTATCGTTATTTCGCCGGGTGCGTTATTCATACTTGAAGATGCTCCTGTATTAAATTAAAATTAATATGCATATTTTTAGCAGTTAAATAAAATAGTTCCTGCGCCCCGCAGCCCGTTGCAAAGCAAAGAATAGAGAACCGCGTCCAAAGCGGAACCGGGGGTTCAACCGACGAATACCGGCCTTTTGGAAAGCATGTCCGGCAGGATAAGGCTTCTGTAGGGCATATCTTTCGTTTCGCCTTTAATTTCTTTTATAAAATCCGCAAGAGAAAGATTAAAGTTTTTCCTTTCTTTATATCTGTTCCTGACTGAAATAATACCGCTTTCCGCTTCTTTCTGCCCTACTACCGCAATATAAGGAACCCATTCCTCTTCGGCAAACATAATTTTTTTGCCGAGGCTGAAATCCCTGTCGTCTATATCCGCCCTGATACCGGAGCCGGACATCTCTTCTTTGAACTTGACCGACAAATTTAAAAATTTATCGGATACCGGAATTATTCTGACCTGCGTAGGGCTTAACCATAAAGGAAAAACAGGAATATCTTTCTTAAGCGCTTCTTCAATTAAAAGATACATCCATCTTTCTATCGCTCCGACCGAAGAGTGGCATATTATGCATCCGGTTTTTTCTCCCGTTTCGCTGACGAAATTTATGCCGTACCTCTTTGCGTCTTCCACGTCTAACTGGACGGTCGAAAGCTGGCAGGAGCCGTTAACCGAATCTACGCCCTGAAATTCGTGCTTTAACGCCCAGTAGTGTTTCATGCTCGATAATACTTCAATCAGGGCTGGTTTTTTAGAATATTTTAACAGTTCTATTATTTTATCCTTGTATCTATCGTAATATTCCCTTACTATTCTGAAAACAACGGCGTATTCGATGTTTGTAGCTTCCGCAAGGTCCGCGTAAGTCCTATAAAGCACCTGATATTCGTTAAAACCTTCTTCCAAGTTTAAGCAGAAACTGTGAATATCCGGCATGGTAAACCCTCTAAGCCTCCTTAGGCCCGACAGCTCTCCGCTTTTTTCGTACCTGAAACTTTTAGAAAATTCGTAAAATCTTAACGGCAGCTGTTTATAGCTGAACTTTGCATCTTTAACCATCGAGAAAAGTCCGAAATCCCCTGCAAACCTCAATACAAATTCTTTCGACGGCGCAAATCCTCCCGTTTCGGATTTTTCGTCGGGAACGAAAACGGAGTAATGCCGCTCGTGAAAAGATTCCCCCTGCCCTTTAATTTCCGGCTTGTTCCAGTTGTAAAGCAAAGGAGTTTCTATCTCCATGCATTTAAGCCGGTTCAAGGCAATGTCTTCCGCCCAATCGGATAAAAGTTTATATAAAAGTGTCCCTTTGGGATAAAACCTTAGGTGTCCGGAATCGGAGTTTTCTTCATGGTCGGCTATTTCGAGCCGCTTCATTGCGGCTACTGACGGAGGGGTCTCTCCTTCTTTTATTTTAAACTCCTCGTATGCTATAACTTTTCTGAGGGAAGGGAAATCTTTAAGCACAGCGTCGTCCAATACGGATTCGTTCTTCAAATCTATTTTTTTCTCGGCGCCGTCGAAATTTAAAATATAAAATTCGCTTTCTATGCCTTCCACCACGTCTTCCCTTGTCTTTTTATTTTTACGGAATATTCCCGATTCCGTTATATGGCGGGACGATTCGCTGAGGGGATGCCCCTTGCACGATATTTTAAAACTTTTGTACCATCCGAAAGGAGCCCTGTATACCCGATAAAAAGGGTCGAGTTCGGCTTTTAAGGCGTTAAGCGCGGAAACGGCCGTCGAAGGCTCCGCAAGGCTGTTCGAAAGATGGGCGTAAGGATACAGGACTAACGTCCGCGGCTTAAGCTTATCTGCGACTTCTTTTATTTCGTTAAAGGCCTGCCCGACTATATCCGCAGTGTCTTTAGCATCGCTTTTTTCCACGGTGCAGAAAACTACTAACGGCTCTTCAAAAAAATTTTCCGTTTCTTTGGCGGCGCTTAAATCTATTTCTTCGGCGACGGAAGTTTTTCCGGTCAAAGAGTAGCCGAAATCGTCTGCATGAATGATTAATAGCTGCATATAATATCGTTATAGTATATATATTTCAAGTTAAAAGTCGTTGGGAAGGCTCTCAAGTTCTTTTGCGGTAAAAACCGGGCCGTCTTTGCATACGTAAACGCTCCCTACATTGCATCTGCCGCATTTCCCCAATCCGCATTTCATTCTGTTTTCGAGAGTGGTAATAATATCGCCTTTATCGAAACCCATTTTTTCTTCCAGAGTTTTTAAGGCAAATTTTATCATTATGGGAGGTCCGCAAACTATTGCAACGGTATTTTCCCCTTTTAACGGCAGCTGTTCTAAAATGGTCGGAACAAAGCCCACCTTCCCCGTCCAATCGGGAGTTTCTCCGCCCGGGTCAACCGTAATAATGACGTCTGTATTTTTATATTTTTTCCAATCGTCGAAGATATTTTTATAAAGCAGGTCGCCTACAGACCTTGCGCCGTATAAAATAGTTATTTTGCCGTAATCGCCGCGCTCGTCGAGGCAGTATTCCATAATCGATTTTACGGGGGCCATTCCGATGCCGCCTCCGACGAACACAAGGTCTTTTCCTTTCATTTTAGATGTATCGAAATGGTTTCCGTAAGGACCTCTGAATGCTATTTTGTCGCCCCGGTTTAAGCCGTTTATGCCGGTGGTCGCCCTTCCGGAAGACCTGAAACTGAATTCAAAATATTCTTTCCTTAACGGCGAAGACGAAAATCCAAACGTCGATTCTCCTTCTCCTATAAAAGAAAATTCGCCGAACTGGCCGGGTAAAAAATCTATGCCGCCATTGTCTATCGTAAGCCGCACGGTTTTAGTGTCCGCGGTTTCCTGAATTATCTCTTTTATTTCCGCCAACTTAGGCAAATAAATATTTTCCATCAACTATTTACTCCTGCTGTAAATTAAAAATATTTTTGTTATACTAATTCCGACAAATCTTTAAGCACTTCTTTTATGTCTATATCTTCCGGACAGTTTCTCGAACATCTTCCGCATCCTACGCAAAGATATTTATCGAACTTTTCGCTGTAAATTTTAAATTTATGCATAAGCCTCTGCCTGTATCTGTCTCCCTGCGTAACCCTGGGGTTATGTCCGGAAGTATGAAGGGTAAATATGCCGAACTGGCAGGAATCCCAGTTGCGTATTCTTCTGCCTTCTTTTAAATTTCCCTCATCTTGAATATCGAAACAGTGGCAGGTAGGACAGGTATAAGTGCATATTCCGCAGCCTATGCAGGATAAAAACCTGTTTTGAAAATAGCCGTGTTCGAAGTTTTTATCCAGAAAATTCTTCGTTTTTTCTATTTCGAACGTTTTTTTCCAATCTTTATCCGCCGGAAACTGAGCCTTAGGTATTTCTTTGAAGAGGCTTAAATACGGAGCTATAAGGCTTAATCCTTTTTCGCCCGTCACGGCGGCAAAATATCGGGAACCGGCTTTTTTAAGAAGAATATCCGAACCGTATGAGCTTTCGGGAGACAGCTGCATTTCCGTACAGAAGCAATAGTTGTCGGGTTTATCGCATGCTATTGATACTATGGTTAAATTTTTGAATCTTTCGTTAAAAAATTCGTCTTTAAAATCCCAGTTAAAGACTTTTTCCATTATAGGGCCTGCGGCGGCATCGCACGGCCGCCCCCCGAATATAACTCTTTTTTGATTTTCTCCGGCAACTGCGGCAAGGCCGTCTTTTATATTGACGCCTTCGCCGGAAAAGGAATAATCGAAAAGCGTTTCGGTTTTGGGAAGAAGGTATTCCTTATAAGACACCTTTGGCAAAAGAATATCGAGATTTGCTTCGCCGAAACTGCCGATTTTTCCGTAAAAGGTATCCCCGTCTTTATTTTTGGGCGCGATAACTTCATAATTATCGGATATTAAAGAATCGACGAATTTTTTTAAATTTTCGGCCGAGATTTCATAATATTTTTCTTCCATTGTATAAATTCTCCCGCATCCTGTTTTCTTTATAAAAAAATGAAAAAATTCTAATTCGTATAAACTTATCTATATAAACTTATCTATATAAACTTATTTGATAAAATCGTTAAAATCGCTTTCGCTGAAGACTCCGAATACGGGTTTGGCGTTTATATCCAATCCAGATTTATATCCGAACATATTATATACGTCTCTGGCCATTTTCTCGTTAATCAGCATCAAAGGAATATTTACGGGACAGGCTCGTTCGCATTCTCCGCAGCCTATGCACCTTCCGGAAAGATGATAAGCCCTTATGAGATTCCACTGGGCGTTTCCGGTTTCTTCGATATTTGTGTCTATCCATTGCGGCATATTTTTTTCTACGATGCATCTCGAACAATAACAAAGCGGACATGCCTGCCTGCAGGCGTAGCATTTAATACATTTATCGAATTCTTTTGCCCAGAAAGCGTTTTTTTCTTTCTCGCTCATAGATTCCAGTTCTTCGAGCTTTGCGTAAGGCTTGACGTTGCCGGATATAGCGAGGGCGGGCTCTTCGGATTCTACGAGAAAATCGTAAAGCAGGGGGGTATGTTCTTTGCAAATAAGGCATTTGTCGTAAACGGTAGTTTCCGAAACGGCGGTTTCGCCTTTATCGGCGATATCCTGCCTTATTACGCCGTTGCATTCGACTCCTATAATTTTTATATCGTCCCTCGAAACCTGATATTCCTGAATTAAGGCGTTGACGGCTTTTTCGTCGCAGCCTTTGACGATTATCCCTATTTTCCCGAACTTTTTAACTTCCGGTTTCTTTAAAAACACCGCAAGGTCCTGAACGGCATGGGGACCGAAAGAAAGCTTATCCGCTTCTTCCGGTTTTGTTATAAAAACCGGCCTCATTCTTTGAGGATTAGAACCCTTGGCATAGCCTATTACGAGGCTTGCCTCTCCGCTTTCCAAAAGGTCTTTTGCAATTTTTTGAAGCTTTTCGTCCGTATTTGCGTTTGCCATAAATATTTCCTTTATTTTTTTGTAAATATATCGGTAGTATCACCGGAAATAGATTTAATTTTGTCGGTAAATTCGTTTATAACCGAAACCCATTTGTTTCCTTCCGAGGCGCTCACCCATGAGAATTCCACCCTGTTCAAATCTACGCCTAAAAAACCGAGCAGGTCCCTAAATGTTGCGTATTTTCTTCTCGAATGATAATTGCCGCTAGTATAATGGCAGTCTCCGGGATGACAGCCGGAAACCAGTACGCCTTTAGCCCCTTTTTTGAAAGCTTCTACTATAAAGAGCGGGTCTATCCTGCCGGTGCAGGGAAGTTTTATAACCCTTACGTTGTCGGAATATTTCATTCTGCTTGTTCCCGCAAGGTCCGCGCCGCTGTATGTGCACCAGTTGCAAACAAAAGCAATGATTCTGGGGTCTTCGGCGTTATCTGCCGCAGGTTTTATAAGGTTTTCCTTTTTTTCCGCCGCATCTTTCATTTCCTAAGGGCTCCTTCTTTTTATTTTTACTTTATATATCGTTATATTATTTTGATAGCCGCCGCTTATTTCTTAAACGTTATCCGCCGCCGCGGCCGGAGGATAATAAAAATAAATTCTATTCGTCTATTCGGGCTCTAGACCGCCAAAGACTTAATCTCCGCGTATATCTGGTCGTCCATAAACCCTTTGACGTCGATGGATTTAGAAAAACACGCGTTGACGCATGCGCCGCA
>JAJYJI010000058.1 GCA_021789605.1 bacterium | reverse complement strand
TGCTTCGATAGACGCGGACGCCGATACCCGCGAAAGCGGATATAAACATATATTTTTCCGTATGTATTGAAAAAGCATGCCGTTTTCATCGGAAAAATATGCCGTTTATGCGGTATTTACGCATAAAAGAAACATCTGAATATTTTCTAACGAAGGATTAGGGTTTACCTAAATCCACATTAATGATTCAGGAATTTATTCCTTGTATTTTATATTTTTACGCGTATATTGTGTATTATGGCAAGTTAAATAAACAGAAAGCCGGACTAAGGTTTTTAGATTTTAATTTTAATTTTAATTTTAATTTAAAATTTAAAATGATTAGAATCCGAGTTCGCTTAATATTGAATTTACGTCGTTCTGCGCCATTTTTTGATTATCGGAAACCATATCTTTCAGCTTGCCGTATATTTCGGCCTTTTTTTCGATGGTAACTTCTTTGACTTCAAATTCCGAATCAACTAAAATTTTTAAAAGTTTTGCTTTCGTCTCATTTAACGTGTTCTGTATTTTGTAAAGTTTCTGCCCGGTCAGGTCCTGAAAGGAAAGGAGGGATAAAACGTCTAAAATTTTACCGATATTTTTTTTATTAAGCTCTTTCAAATTCATTAAACTTTCTTTAATTTTTTTTATAGGATTAAGTTCTATAAGGCGATAAAGGCTTTTATCAATTTCATCAGAATTTTCGTTTATTTCGTCCAATAGATTCATTATGTTGTTTGCGGCTTTTTCTGTTTCTCTAATAATATCTGAAATTCCGTCCTGAGCAATAGGTATGCTGTCTGAACTTTCTTTTACCGGCTTTTTGAATTCCCCGATTTTTTTTGTTGCATCGTCAACCACCTTTCCAAGGTCTTTGAGCTCCCTCAACATATCGTCTATCGCCATAACGTTCCCTCTATTTAAATTAATGTATATATAGTTTTATACATTAATTAATATAAAAAAACAATATAAAAAAATTGCAATCAAATAATCAATTCATATTTAAAAGTTTGCCTGTAATTGCGTTTAATGCTTCATGTGAAATCTCGCCCACCCAATGAAACATAATGTTTCCGTTTTTTGATATAAAAAATGTCTGGGGTATTTCGTTTATGCCTCCGTAATTGCTTATCAAACCAGAACTTGCATAAACAACTGGATATTTTATATTATGAAGTCCGATAAAAGACCTGACTCCCGACAGGCTGTTATCGACGTTTATTCCGACTACTATAACTCCATTGCCGCGTTCGGATTGGTAAAAATTTTCTAACATGGATATTTCATGCCTGCAGGGGGGGCACCACGTTGCCCAAAAATTAATTATAACCACATGCCCTCTGAAACTTTCCAGCGAAAAATCGGCATATCCCGACGCGGCGGAATTTAAAACCTTCAGGTCAAAGTCGGGTGCCTTCTTAACCTTTGCCGCATCGGCGGCGTTAATCCCGTTAAAATTAATAAAAAAAATTGCCGCGATTAACGATAGTACAACCCAAAAATCGAATATCTTAATTTTATGGCTATTAACCATTACGAACCTCGTAATTTTAAATTAAATATAAAATACTATTCACAGGCTATGAACCGAACCGCTCTAACCTTTGTTGCGGACGGCTCTTTCAACTTCTCTTTTATGTTCTTTTTCCTTAACGGACGCTCTTTTATCATAAAGTTTCTTCCCTTTAGCCAGACCGATTTCGACCTTGGCCCTGCCGCCCTTCAAATACATTTTCAACGGAACGACCGTGAGATTTTTTTCTTTTATTTTTCCGTAAAGCCTTAAAATTTCATTTTTATGCAACAATAAAACTCTTGTCCTAAGGGGGTCCTTGTTTTCCCTTGAGGCTTTTTCATACGGGCTTATGTGGACGTTAAGAAGAAGCGCTTCGCCGTTTTTTATCGCGACGTATCCATCGGAAAGATTAACCTTTCCCGATTTTATAGATTTTATTTCCGGCCCGTAAAGCGATATCCCCGCTTCGTATTTTTCTAAAATTTCGTATAGAAAAGATGCTTTTCTGTTGTCCGCGACTATTTTTAAATTTTGCTTATTTGTTTGACTTGGCATAATTTTATTATCTTATATGAAATGATACAAAATTATTAATAATTCGTCAAGATAAACGGGAACTGATAAACGGGAATCCATAATTTGCCGATAGAAATATTTAAAATGCGTTAAAAGTCGTATAGGCACAGGATTCCTACTTTCATGGGAACCAAGAAAGATAATTTTGATAGGTAATTTTGGATAGCAACTACAAATGTATTATACGTAAATATAAAAACTTAGCGCAATAATAAAACATGCAATAATAAAACATCCGGACATTATCATTATCCGGTAAGTAAAATGGTGGAGGCGGCGGGAGTCGAACCCGCGTCCGAAGATTTAAAACCAAAGCATCTACATGTTTAGTTTATTCTTTAAATACGGCCTCAAAAAGCAAAGAATAAACAAAACCTTTATTCAGCCGTCCTTTAAAGGGTTCGGCGTAAACGAAAAGGAAACGCTCACGCTATAACCTGCATTTGTCGCCTTTGAATTTTGCAGGTAGAAATTTCAAAGACGTCAGCCGATCAAGCGGCTAATGCGTAATCGTAGTTATCTGCGATTGTGTTTTGCTTCGAATGATTAACGAGCCTACAAAGCGTCCTCGACATGCAGCTAATAGCCTTAATATCACCGTCGAAACCGTTGCGCCCCCATGCTTGGATATATTATAACATATTATTTGAAAGCAATCAATTTTTTCAACTTTTCAACTTTTCATGTTGTCAACTTTCAACAATTTTCAATTTTTCGAAATTTTCTTTTGTCAAATTTTTCAAAATTTCGGGCGTAACCCAAAATTGCCGATATAGAAAATTATTTTTCTGGATGAGCCGTCCGAATACCGAAGGATTTAAATCGTACCCGCTTACGCGGGAATGACCATCAAGGAATTTAACTTTGCACCTACGGATATCCATTGGCGTCCATATTAAAGACATGCTTTGATAGACGCGGCCGTCAATATTGCGCAAGCTGGAATGTGAAATTATAATATGCCGAAACAGTTTTAAATATTTCTATCGGTAATTTTGGGCGTAAAAGGCGTTGACCGCTCAAATTTAGAATGATATAATTTATTTTAATGAATCCTGCCATTAATAAGCATTTAAAAAAGATTTCGGAGTTGCGCCGCATTTGCAATATTGCGTTCGATAAAAACCTTCTGGATACGCACAGCGGTAATATAAGCCAAGGGATCGGCAAAAATAATTTATTGATTTCAAAAACGGGCAGAAGCCTTATAGATTTAAAACCGTCTGATTTTACTATCGTTCCGTTAAAAAAATCTAAAGCCGGCGACTCAAGCGGGGCATCCTCCGAAATAGAAATTCACAGATTTATATTAAGCTGTTTTCCCGGTTCGACAATATTTCATTCCCACCCGTTAAACTCTATAGCCCTGACTTTAAACATGCTGGAAAGCAACGGGGTAAATATAGGGAAATTTAAAGACTCTCCTTTAATTATAAAAAAAATCTACAAAAAATACCCCGATTTAGACGAGATAGTCCCATTGGATTTTGAATCCGCATATTTTTTTCCTAAAATATACGTTTTTCCACTCGAACTTATAGAGGACATTAAAACAAACAGCCTGAAAACGGAATTTAAAGCAAAAGATATATTCAAAGAGAACGGGGTATTCATGATAAAAACCCACGGCTCTTTTTCATGGGGCAAAACCCCTCTCGACGCTTTAAGATGGACAATGACGCTTGAAGCTTCCTCAAAAATAATATCTGCGTGTAAAAATAGAAGCTAAAAAAAATCTCCTATCTTTTTAATACCTTGCTGAACGTCCTCATCCTGTCTATCGCGGAGCCGGTTTCCTCCCGTATCTCCTTGCCGACAAGCGATATAAAAACATCGGAAAGGGTGGGAATTTCACCGTGTTTTGATTCGATTAATTTTTTCAGCGCAAAGGGCGCATCTATCGCGATAATCTTGCCTTTGTCTATAATGGCTATCTTATCGCAATTCTCGGCTTCCTCTATGTAATGCGTAGTTAGGAATATAGTCGTTTTTTCGTCTTTTCTTAATTTATCGATAAAATCCCACATATTTATTCTCGTTTGAATATCAAGGCCTACCGTCGGCTCGTCGAGAAATAAAACGGAAGGAAAATGGAGCAGCCCCCTGCCGACCTCCAGCCTTCTTTTCATGCCTCCCGACAGAAGTTTTACCGGCTTATCTTTATAGGCGTATAAATCAATAAAATTTAATATATAATTTATTCTTTCCTTAATAATATTTTTATCCATGCCGTACAATTTTGCATGAAAATCAAGATTTTCATAAGCGCTCAAGTCGTTATCTAGCGTAGGGTCCTGAAATACGAGTCCTATGGATTTTCTTACCTCTTTCCTTTCTGTTATAGTGTTATAACCGTTTATATAAGCAATGCCGCCTGTCTGCCTGATAAGGGTGCACAACATCTTTATAGTGGTAGTTTTGCCGGCGCCGTTAGGTCCCAAAAAGGCAAAAAATTCGCCTTTGCTGACGTTAAAAGAAATGTCGTTTACGGCGATTATATCTTTATATTTCTTGACCAGCCGTTCGACAGATACGGCATAACCTTTATTGACCGGCATATTTTCTATTTTCTCCTTTATATTTTCTCTTCATTGCACAGCGCGCCATAATATTATAAAATATATCATCGGCATAATGAAAGCATAAAAATAAAAAATAAATTTTTGAAATATTTTATGGAAAAAGAATCTATAATTCTTTTAGGGCACGGTTCCAGAAGAAAGGAAGCGAACGATATTCTTAAGAGCATAACAAAGATAATAAAACCTAAAATTTCAGGCATAAACATAGAATACGCATTCTTAGAATTTGCCGAGCCTAATATAAAAGATATAATAAAAAAATTAGCCTCCGATAATTTTGACTCTATATTGGTCATACCCTATTTTTTATATTCCGGAAATCATGTTTTAAGGGATATTCCTGAAATAATAGAAGCGTTTAAGCTTGAATATCCTAAAATAAATCTTAAACTGGGACATCATCTTGGCATCGACGAAAGATTGGCGGAACTCGTAATGGAAAGAATCGCCTCCGTAAAATCGGCATGAAATACCCAAATCCGTCCAAAAAAAATCTTAAAGCTCGAAACGGCGGGGATCGCATCCGCAGCCGCGCTAATATCCACAAACTTTACGACTTATATATTAAATCGGAACGAAATAGATTATTAAAAAATACCGAAACCGATACATATTTAAAAGCTGTTATCGTTTTCCCGAATTATTACGAAGTCGGAATGTCTAATCTAGGCTTTTTAAGGGCATATGAACTAATAAACCGGTC
>JAJYJI010000057.1 GCA_021789605.1 bacterium | reverse complement strand
AGGATTGAGCGATAATACGGCAATGTTAGCCAAAAGCGCCTCCTCATAATTTTTTTTATCTTTTTTTAATTATATCAATAAATTTAATAATAAAAAATGCAAATAATAAAAAATAATAAAAATATATTGACATTCATGCTAATATATTTTAATATATAATTATTGGCATATGCTAATAATAAAATTTATTTCAAATAAATATGAGACCTTATAAGTGCAGAAAAATCGAACAAGAGCCGGCAATAAAATTTTTTAAGCCAAATGGAATTCCGGCTAAATTATTAGAAAAAATCGTTTTGACGGTTGATGAATTCGAAGCGGTGAGGCTCGCCGATTTAAGCGGTTTATATCAGGAAGAAGCGGCGGAAAAAATGAATATATCGCGGCAGACGTTCGGAAATATAATATCGTCCGCCCATTACAAAATTGCTGATTGCTTGGTTAACGCTAAAGCTTTGAAAATAGAAGGAGGTGAGATAGAGATGAAAAGGAACTTTTTTTGTTCGGGCTGTAAAAATACATGGGATGAACCGTTTGGAACCGGCAGGCCGGAAAAATGCCCTAAATGCGGCGATAAAAACTTCCACAGGGTTAATAACCGAAACGAAGAATGTGGACGCGGCAGAAAATGGCGGCGGTGTTCTAAATGGGATTTATAAAAATATCTTAATTTAGTTTATAAATTTTAAATAAGGAGATAAAATATGAAATTATGTATACCGACGATTAATTTTGAAGCTCAAAAAATAAGCAGGCATTTCGGAAGCGCTCCGTATTTTTATATATACGATACTGAAACCGGATTTTCGGAAGTGGTCTCAAATTCAAATAAAAATCATGAGCACAATACGTGCAACCCGGTTGGCGCTATTTCGGAAAAAAATGTAGATGCGGTTGTTTGTTTCGGCATAGGAGAAGGGGCTATCAGGAATCTGGAACGAAACAATATAAAAGTTTATAGGACCGATAAAAATTTAATTTCTGATATTCTGGCAGACAGCAAAGAAAATAATTTTTTAACTTTTGAATATGGGCATACCTGTTCATCTCACGATAAACATCATAATTCGGGTTGTTCGCATTAATAAATCTATTTAATTTATTAATGAACTTAAATATAAAGCACACATTAATGTTTCACGTGAAACATTAATGTGTGCTCATCAAGAAATTTTTAAAACTTTAACTCCCGAAATTTTTTTATTTTTAATTTCGTTTAAAGCAATATTCGCTTCATTTAATTTATAAAGTTGAAATTCTGGCTTTATATTATACTTTGCCGCAATTTCCATGACTTCTACGATATCGGCAAACGTAACGTTTGCAACTGATTTTATCTCCCTTTCCATCCATAAATCCCTAGAATAATCAATATTTATAAGATAATCTTTATCAAAATTTTCCTTTCTTATATTGTTTATAACAAGACGCCCGCCTGGCCTTATATTTTTCATAACTTCAACTACGGGCATCCAGGCCGGCGTGGTATCAATAACCGAATGTAATTTTTCCGGCGGAATATCATTGATATCTGCGCTCCAGTATGCGCCGAGCCGCAAAGCGTGTTTTCTTTCGTTTTCAGACCTTGCAAAAACAAACAATTTTATATTCGGAAAAATTGCTTTAGTTATTTTTAAAACTAAATGGTTAGAAGCTCCAAATCCAATAAAACCAAGATTCATTCCTTCTTTAATTCCGGATAATTTTAAAGCTCTGTATCCTACGGCGCCCGCACATAAAAGAGGCGAAGCCTCTTCGTCAGTAAAATTTTTCGGGATAACTGCGGCGTAATTCTCGTTTATTTTTGCATATTCTGCATAACCGCCGTTCACATCTTTACCCGTAGCGACAAAATCGGCGCACAAGTTTTCAAACCCATTTTTGCAATATTCGCATTTACCGCAGGCGGAATTAATCCAACCTATCCCTACCCTGTCTCCGATTCTGAGCTTATTTACTTCACCGCCTATTTCTATAACTTTGCCGACTATTTGATGTCCGGGGATAACCGGAAAATTGATAGGCCGAATTCTGCCTTCTATTTCATCCAATTCGGTATGGCATACGGCGCAGGCGCTTATTTTAATCAATGCTTCGTTTTTATTAATTTTCGGGATTTCTACTTCAACTGAATATAAGGGCATTTGATTTATTTTTAAATCGGATATTTTCGTTAACATCATCGATTTCATGGCAATTCAAGCCCCATTAAATGAATTTACACCCGCTCTATATATTAATTATCATAGAAAATTAATTTGTCAAATTAACATCTTTAAAAATCGGGACAAAATGTGGAGCAGAAAAATCAAAGCAAAAATTTCGGCGAAAATGATACTCTTTAACGGATATCATTTAAAAACGCGTCCCATATTGGAGATTTAACGACTGTCTATTCTTCCGGCGCAAAGTTTTAAGAATTTCCAGAAAAGATTCGGGGCAATTAATGTAAATTAATTGGCTTGTATCCATTTCTACATACATACGTTGCCATATAATCTCCGATGGCTTAATGCAGGTCTAAACTAACTATCGTAAATTCTGGGATAAAAACCGCTATAAATAAGTTTATCGATTGAGGACGCATCGAAAGCGTTTATTATGGTAATACTGAACGAAAGAAGTTTAAGCAATCCGGTTCTTCCGGCAAAGGATTGAGAAATATTATGTTAAAATATTTTCAATGTCTATTTTTATCATATTTTTATAAAATATCATAAGAAGAATATTTTTCAAATTTAACATTAATAATTACAATTTACCTAAAAATTAAAGGCGTCAGATTTATATGTTTGCTAACTCTTAACTTGGCTTGCTCGCGATGGTTTTAAAAATTTAGACTTAAAAAATTAATCTTTAATCTTGATTTTTGTATATTATGAGAATATACTTATTTATATATGGCTGACGATATTATTGGCAAACTAAAAGAATGCAATGGATTTGATTGGGATAAAGGAAACGAATTAGAAAGCTGGTTAAAGCATAACATAACAAAGCAGGAATGCGAGGAAATATTTTTTAACCGCCCCTTTATCGTTGCAAATGAAGAAAACCATTCAAAATATGAAGAAAGATTTTATTGTTTTGGAGAAACAAACATGAAAAAAGGACTATTTCTGTTTTTTACGACAAGAAATAATAAAATAAGGGTAATATCAGCAAGAAATATGAGTAAGAAAGAAAAGAGGCGTATAAAAAAAATGAAAAAAGCTAAGAAAAAAATACCAGATTTTAAACATGCACAAGAAGAAAGGGGGTTTTGGATGGATAACGATTCCGCCGAATATATCGACTGGAATAAGGCACGGTCAGTTGTTATGCCGAAATTAAAGCCTTCAACCGAAACAATCTCGCTTAGACTGCCTGAGCATTTGCTTTTTGAATTAAAACTAATCGCAAATAAAAACGACGTGCCTTATCAGTCCCTCATTAAGATGTATTTGCAAGAAAAGGTAAAAGAAGAATTTAATTAAATTTTGTAAAAACGGTAAAGAAGGACAATATGGCGCTCATAAATTTGAACGGATAAAAAGATAAATTGTCGCCTGCTATCTTAACTGTTAAAATAAGCGCAAAATATATGCCGGAAAAGGAATGCTAATGGGCGAAACAAGGGTAAATTTACATCATCTATTGGAAGATATACGTGATTCATATCCGTTTCCGCAGGAAGAAGTTATCGTTACGGAACTCGTCGCTAATTCGCTCGATTCACATGCAAGCGATATGAGATTTATCGTCGATTCGGAAAAATATGTTTTGGCTGTTATAGATAACGGAAAAGGAATGGATAAAAAAGAGCTGGACGGATATCACAATATCGCATCGACGACAAAGACCAGGGGTATGGGTATCGGCTTTGCGGGCGTAGGTGCGAAATTATCCCTGCTTATAGCAAAAGAGGTCGTTACGGAAACGGCTAACGGCAATTTCCGTGGAGCAACAAGCTGGAAATTGGAAAATGACGAAAAAGCTCCTTGGAAATATATAACGACGTTTTCTGCAAATTCGAAATTAAGCAATTTCCCTCATGGAACCGCCGTATCGATATTTTTCAAATCAAGTAATTCCGAACTGCTTAACCCTGAATTTATTAAGAAAGCTATTCAAAAACATTTTTATACAATTCTTGACCCAACTTTTCAAACTGCTTTAAGGTGTATTTACAAAAACGGCATTAATTTTTACGTTAACGAAGAAAAAATAAACTTATCCGAAATGATGGATTTTGAAAAGAGCAAAGCTTTTAAAATCCAATTCGGGAAAAAAGCAAAACCGGTCGGAGTCGGTTTCATCAGAAAATATAAAGAACCGCTCGACGAAGAAAAAAGGGGTATAGCCATATCTACTTGCGGGAAAGTTATAAAGCACGGATGGGACTGGCTGGGAATTTCTGCAAAAAATCCGGATTATATATCGGGAGTAGTTGAAATACCGGGTCTGTCGTTGATTTTAACCACCAATAAAGCCGATTTTTTAAAAGATACGGCAAGCCTTCAAAAATATTACCGCTACCGCAAAGCAATACAGGAAGTTATTGAACCTATTTTAAAAGAATTCGGCGAAATAAACGAATCACGCGAAAAACCTGCAAAAGAATTGCATCCGCTTGAAAAAGAAATTCGCGGAATTCTCGATAATATGCTTAAAGACTTCCCTGAATTAGACCCGTTATTCGGCAGAAGAAAAAATTTAAAAACCGATATCGGCATTTCGACCTATACTTCAGCTTTGGAATCTGGAACGGCCGTAGAGAAAGATTCTGAAATAACCAATATAAACAACGGCAATATGGGAAATGCCGGAAAAAATACAAGGAACGAAGAAAATATCGAAAACAACCTTCCGGACTTAGATATAGGAGAACAAAAAAACGGTCAACCACTGGAAGGAAAAAGAAAACAGCCGGGATTAATGATCGGGTTTTACGATAATAAAGATTCTAATGAATTGGGAAAAATAGAAGAAGGAACCGTATGGATAAATAACGAACATCCCGCTTTTAAAAGAATTGCAAAAAGCGGCGGAGAGAAATACCATATAGTCGTTTCAACAGCATTTGTCTTATCCGGCTATTTACAGGAACAGAAATCTTTGCAGTCATTTATAAACCGCTTTTTATCTGACTGGGGAAAAGAGGCATGAAAGAAAAAACAAAAGAAAAATATCCTTTAAAGATAATAAAAGACAAAATAACCGGCATATGCAAAGCCGCTACTTCGATAGCCAAGCTTAACGACGAAACAAAAAATATTCGGCGGGAATTAAGTTTTATCGAAGCCGACTATGCCGTTTTATTAAACGACATAAAAGGACTGCTATCGGAAGCCGCTAAGCGCTCTAAAAAGAAAACCGACCCACGTTTGTATTGGTTAATAGGCGAAAATATACTGCGTTTTGTTGAAAGACTCGACGACCTAGGTTTTTATATTATAAAGCAAAATAAAACATTTGCCGCGGATATCGGCATGTCCGAAAGTTCCCTATGCAAAATAATTTCTTTTAGAAAAAAAATTTCAAAACTCTCTATGTTAGACGCTGAAATATCATGGTCTAAATACAGGGATAACAAGGCTGTAAGGAAAGTATAAAGCGGAAATTTCTTTTATAAAAGATATTTTT
>JAJYJI010000056.1 GCA_021789605.1 bacterium | reverse complement strand
ATTAAGGAAAAACTTTCGGCTCAAAATTCTGAAAAAAACGCTTCCGAAAAAGCCGGAAAAGGCGGTTCGGTTTCTTTACTGCTTAAAAACCGGGGATTTCTAGAAGTAATTTTTTACAACACTACATTCAGCATTGCCTTTGCTTCGGTCGTAGCCCTCGGCGGGGTTTTCGCGAGGGATAATTTTCATATAAAATATTTTGAAATAACGCTTTTATTTTCCCTGTTTTTTATTTCGTCGCTGTTCACGAGATTAGTTCTGCTTTACTTTACGAAAAAAGGAAATATTAAGAATAAAACCAAAATTCTTAATATTTCCATATTGATATCCGTTCTGTCTTTCGCCTTGATGGTTTTTTCAAAAGACATAGGCTTTTACGTTTTGGGTTTAATAATATTCGGAATACCGCACGCGCTTGTTTTTCCCATTGGAACCATGAGGATATCCGAAACTGTAGATATGAAGGATATGGTAGCCGCTAATACGATATACCAGTCCAATTTCGACTTGGGCGGCATCATAGGGCCGTTTTTCCTTTCGTATCTGGCCGGCATTTATTCCATAAGGTTCGTCTTCGGTATAATCGCCGTTTTTCTGCTTGCGGCGTTTATAACCGGGAAATATATAAAAAGCGGTATCTAAGCGGAAGTTTTTAATTTTTTTTAGTTTTATGCTTGACGATATGTTTTTAAAATGCATATAATATGCATTTTAAACGATAAATTTAAATTTAAAAAATAGACTGCATATGGGTATATTTAAAAACCGTCGTTATTATGTTAATAAGTTTTTAAGCGTTCCGGTATATGTTAAAATCTTTGGAATTATATTCCTTGCCGTAATAATTCTAGAATTTGCGACTATAATATCCATATACATAATATTTTACAAGGCTGAATATAACAGGCTTGAAAAATCGGGAAATGCCGCAGGCAAAATAATTTCCTATAAAATAGAGGATTATATAGAAGCCGGCAATGTTGCAGGGCTGAGAAAGATTCTCTGCTACACCGTAAGGAACAGCACTTTGTTAGATTACGCCATGGTTAAAAATGAAAATGGCAAAACTATCGTATTTGTAACAAAAAAAGGTTTGAAATCGTCGGGAAAAAAAATATCGCCCGGTTATTCCTTTGAATATATCAATAAAAACGCGGTAGATTTAAAATTCAATATTTTAAACGACGATAAAAGCGGAAAATACGGTCCGGTCGGCGCAAAAATAGGAACCCTTCAGCTTGGTGTATCATCCGATACTTTCCACTATTTTTTTAAAATTACGGTTACGTTGATTATTTTTGTTTTAATACCTCTTATAATCCTCGCCGTAATTTTTTTATGGTGGATGTCTAAAACGGTACTGAAGCCTTTGTCTGAACTGCAGGAGGCATCGGAATCCGCTAAACGCGGAAACTACGATATAACCGTTAAAACACCTAAGTTTGCGGACGAAAAATTAACCGGGCTCATAAACGGATTCAACAATATGATGCTTGCTTTCAGGAAAACCGAAGATAAGTGGCAGACTAAAGATTTACGCAGAAAAGAATTTATCGAGGAAGTTATTAAAGCGCAGGAGCTGGAACGAAAGAAACTTTCGAGGGAGCTTCACGACGAAATGGAGCAGTTTCTCGTATATATTAATATGAAATTCAAAGTTCTCGAGAAATTATACGGCATCGGCGAAGAAAACAAAGATATAGAAGAAATGCGTTCTTATATCGCGAAGGAGTTCGACAATATAAAAAATATAACCAAAGAACTAAGACCCGGCGTGCTTTACGAACTCGGTTTATATAAAGCCATAATGCAGTATGCGGAAGAGATTAAATTTAACCACGGCATCGACGTGGAGATATTCACCTCCGGAATGCAGGAATTTAAAGCCGACGAATATACGGAAATAAATATTTACAGAATTTTTCAGGAGGCGTTTTCCAATATAATAAGGCATTCTAACGCCACGGCGGTAAAAATCGCGATAAATTTTGAAAACTGCATATTCCACGCCGTAATAGAAGATAACGGAAAAGGTTTTAAGCCGGGCAAGACCGATAAAAACAAAGACGAAAATTTCGGAATAATAGGGATGAAGGAAAGGGCGGAAATACTCCGCGGCGGTCTTCATATAAAAACTAAAGCCGGCTCCGGGACTTCGGTTTCTTTTAATATACCGATAGATAAAACGGATGAAAACACCGGCGGTGCATAAGTATTTAAAAATTTTTAAAAATAGGTTAAAATAAAAAATATAAACAAAAATTTGCTGGAGGGAGAGAGGCGGTAGCAAAAACCACAAAACCGGAGGAATATTTTATGAAAAAAATTACGGTTGCGATTGCCGACGACCATCCTATAGTAATATCTGGACTTAAATCCCTGATGTCTTTACAGCCGGAAATAGAACTTGTCGGGGATACCGCAGATATAGAACTTCTGCCCGGACTAGTGGAAAAATATAAGCCGGATATTCTTATGCTCGATATATCGTTCAGCGAAAAAAGCGGGCTTAATTATATAGGGTCAATTAAGGAAAAATCTCCTTCGACAAGGGTTCTTGTTTTAACTATGCACGAAGAGTTGTACCTTCTGCGTGAAGCATTAAGCAAAGGCGCGGCGGGATTTCTTTCGAAACGTTCGATTTACGAAGACCTTTTATACGCCGTAAAATCTATTATTAACGGCGGCACATACATCCATCCGTTAATGGCTGAAAAGCTGGCGCATACCGTTTACGACGGCGGCAGTAACGATATGAACCTAAGCAAAGACCCCGAACAAATTATATGGGCATTATTGAGCAGGCGCGAGCAGGAAGTCCTTATCGGCGTCGCAAAAGGGCTTTCAAATAAAGAGATAGGCTTGCAGTACGATTTGAGCGAAAAAACCGTTGCTACTTACAGGCTTCGCGGCTTAGCCAAACTTAAAATTTCCAACAAAACCGACCTGTTAGACCTCTGCCTTAAATTAGGCTACATAAAATAGAAAAAATCTGTAAGAAATTATCCTGCGAAATATAATAAAGTATATTACACGTTCATACCTTATTAATACCCACACTATATAGCAATATATCCGACTTTATCTTTAAAATCCCAAGTAATAATATATAAACCATATACTTCCTCTCTCTCAAGTTGTAGTATATACAGTTTCTGGTCTTTGAGCCGGAACTTATGGCCCCGGTTCAAAGACCGAATTAAAACTGAAACGCAGCACTCTAAAACGGCGCGTTAAAAGTTTTAAGTTAATCATTAAATTAATTTTTTGTCATTTTATTTTTTTCTAATTTAACTTTTTAACTTTAATTTACGGAGGAACAGTATGAGAAACAAACTTGCAGTATTGTTTGTCGGAGTTTTCGTTCTGGCATTAACCGCAACGTTCATGCCGAAAAAAGCAAACGCCATAGCGGCATTTGCCCAGAAGTATCATTTTTCCTGTGCGGTATGCCATATTAACGGATACGGCGGAGGCGCAAGCTTGAACCCTTTCGGGCGCGCATTTCAGAGAAACGGCTTTAGGCTTCCTTCAACTAACGGAACGCCGGCCGACGCGACTCAGGTAGCCGAAGGCTTAAGCCTTCCAAACCCTTGGCCGATTCCGATAATGATTGAAGTCAATATCGGCTATAAGCACGTGCCTAACGAAAATGTAAGCAATTCAACCGATGCTTTCTCGGCTTCGGCGCAGATGCATACTGGCGGAGCTTTTAAACTATATACCCCTCTTGCAGATACGCTTTCATGGTACACCGGCGTTGATTACGGCACGTCCAGCGTTTCCATAGACAACACGTTCGGAGTATTAGACGGATTAGGCTCCGGATTCGGAGTGCCTTCTCATTTGTTTAATCTTGCGACAGGTTATTCCATGAATATTTTTAACCCGAGCCCGTATTTCGGCGGAGGCTCAGGAAAATTAGCCATAGGTTATGACGGCGGAAACAGCGTATTGAGCGAAGGAGCAGGTTTCCAGGTTTTCGGAACTCCGGGCTATCATTTGTGGTATATGGTGGGAGTGACAAACGGCAATTCCGCTGGTTCGCAAACAGCCTCAAACGGCGTCAAAGGAGGCGTAGGCGGAACGGCTTTATCGGCAACTGGCAACAACTCTATGAATTATAACTGGAGATTAGGAGAATTTTATCCGACCTCTATAGGAACGTTAGAAGTAGACTACTACGGCGGAACCGTCGCACAGCCCTTAACGGTATCAAATCAAGGCACATGGACGAACAGGGTTCTTGACAACGGAGTTGGACTCGGTCTCAGCAACGGAATTTACGAAATAGGAGCAAGCTTAAACGAGATATCCGATTCCAATCCTTATACCAACCCGAATAAATCTGTTGCTATTCCAGGCGTAACGGACACATCGAACGGATATCAATATTTATACCTGTACGGCGATTACAAGTTTTCGCATTTCATAACGGAAGAAGGAACTTATCTGCAGGTCAGCTATGCCCAGTATGACTGGACGCATGCAAATTCCGAGGATGCCTTCCTTAATGCCGTCAACGGAACAGCTTACGGCTGTAATGCAGGTTTATACGGCAGTCCTGCCAGCCTCGGCGGAACCTGCTATGAAGGACAGAAAGACAATTTAACCGTCAAAGCGGATATAATGCTGGCGGCAAACGCTTTTCTGTCGCTCGGTTATAATTTCTCGAATATTTCGGAAGAGGATGCATTTACGACAAACCTTGAGTTTGCATTCTAATGTTCGGAAATTTGTTTGACGATAGACGCAAGCTTTAAATAGAAATAAAATAAAAAGCGGAAGTATTTACTTCCGCTTTTTATTAATTAAAATTTTAAACAGGGGGTATAAATTATGAATTGTAAAAAACTTTTAACTATCGCGGCAGCAGCCGCTTCCATACTGTTCTTTACCGCTTCGATGAGCTATGCCGCATCGGGCGAGTCTTTATTCACGAGCGAAAGCTGCGTCGGATGCCATGCTATCAACGGAAACGGCGGCTCGGTCGGTCCCGATTTATCGCATGAAGGCGGCAAGAGAAGCCTTGCCTGGATTAAAAAGCAGATAACAGACCCTTCGTCGCACTTTGCGCCCGGTTCTATGGACGGTTCGTCTCCTGCGATAATGCCGGCTACGTCTATGTCCAAAGCCGACCTTAACGCTCTTGCAGGATACATCGAATCGTTGAAATAAATAATACGATACTGAATTGTCGGTATTTTTTTTAGCAGATATATTATGAAAATAGGGAATAGGTATATTTTATAAAAAAATAAGCCGGTTCCCTATTTTGTTTTGAAGATAATAAAATATTTTATGCTTTATCTTCATACTGCAAGTTCCAATAATTCGTCTGCGGAAGAAACATTTTTGCCAAGCTCTTCGTTGTAAACCTCTAACCAACCGACGATTGCTTCCCTAAGGTTTGATTTTAATTCTTCTAAATTATCGCCTTCGGTGACGCATCCGGGAAGAGCCGGAACTTCAGCCCAGTAACCGCCTTCTTCCGCTCCATGAATAACAGCTTTAATTATCATAATAAGACCTTCTTAAATTTATTTGTTTATATTTTAAGTTTACAAGATATATAAAATTTTTCAAATCATTTACCGGGCAAAGGATAAAAACCCTAATCCCGATTTAGAACTATATAATATACAAAAGCGGGACTGCCTATTTTTGCAGAATATAACCATGCTATGGGCATAACGGAACTTGCGGATAAATATCTTACGAGACCTAAAAGCAACAGGGGTTTTAATCCGTCCGTTTTTATAAATTCATTGGTTCTTCTTTTAACCGCAGGAGGCGTATGCCTTGACGATATAAGAGAACTTAAAAACGAAAA
>JAJYJI010000024.1 GCA_021789605.1 bacterium | reverse complement strand
TTATAGTTTTCCCAGTATTTTTGTATATAGGCGCCAAGAGTAAAATTGTCGGAACTGCCTGCTTACTGCGGTTTTAATTGGTTGCGGGGGCAGGATTCGAACCTGCGACCTTTGGGTTATGAGCCCATAAACCTACATTATAAGTTATTGATATTATTTAATTATTTATCATATTAAAAATTATTGTATGGGATATTGTATTTTTTAGGTATATTATAACCGGCAGCGATAGAATAATTGTATCATTTCTCGCTGGATAAAGAAAGTCCAGCCTTTCGTCCGGCCGTCTCGGCTCCGGGCGGTTCTATCAATTAAAGCTTATCCCGTCCGCTCCGCCTTGGACGGTTCTATCCTTTATTTTTTCTATCCAACGAGAAAATAAAGCCTGCAAGGTTAGCTATATATAATATAAGAATGTTAAATATAATATAAATAACGGAGGTAATTAAAATGGCAAACATTAAGAAAGAAAAAGAAACTAAATTATTTTCGCTCTGGCTTGAGATTGAGACGATAAATAAATTAAAAGACGTCGGCAAAAGGCAAGATAGGACAGTCGCATATTTGATTAAAAAAGCGATAGATAAAACATATAATAAAGATAAATAATTTAACTAAAATATTTATCGTTATTTTAAAAAATATTTTAACGCCCGCCAGCAACTCCGCATAAATACTGCATAAAAAAATAAGAAATATTAAAAATAATGCTTGACATTGATTTTATTTTTGGATATGATATTATATATATGATTAATTAATTTAGTATTTTAACGTTATCTAAAATTTATTAAAATTACATAAAATTTAGTAAATTTCAGAAAATAATTAACCACAAAAAACAAGGAGGCATTATGTTAAGTCAGATTTTTTTAAGTTTGATTTTAAGTTTTTCTGTTTTCGTAATATCCCAGAAAGTCAGGCGTATCAAGGATTTCAAAGACAAAACAGAAAACTGGCTCTGGCACGGGGTGTTCATTGTTAGGATTCCTGCGATTATTATCGCTGCCGCGGCGATAATAAAAAACCAAAACGGCTATATCGCAGTTAATAGCGCCGCCCAGCAGGCATATTCTTCCTGCGCCCCGCCCGCCGGGCCCCCTGAAAATACCGCCCCAACCCCCGCCAAACCTGACTTATCCGACTTCAACACGCTTAAAACCCTTATATCTACTGCGTTTATTCCGGAATTTCAAGATTTTGAAAATCCGAAAACTGAACTAATTCTATCTGATTTTTATATTCAAAATTATATCGCCGAAAAAACCGCGGAAGCTATTTTATATTATAATTATCAAACCCTTGCTACTACTGATTTTGCCGCCTTCGAGAAAAAAATATATCTTGAAATAAACCGGAAACTCGACAATATTAAAGCAGCCGCCGCCAAATATAATTTTACCGCAAACGCAATAATAGCAAGCGATACAGACCGTTTATTAAAGAAAGCTCTTTTAGCTTATATTAGCTATTATTCTATTCGCCTGCAAAGCCTTGATACGCCTATCTCTGCGGGCGATACCGCCGACAAAGAACAGAGCTTACATGACTATATAGCCGACTCGGACGATACCCGCCTTGCTGCCGGACTCGACGATATAGACGAGTTTGACGATATAGATATAGACGGTAACAACGATCAACAGGCATTGCCGTTGCCGGTTGAAACAGAAACCGCCGACGAACCCGCCCGCATAATACGCCAAAAAGCGCACCGCCAGCCACGGCAGGCGCAAGAGACGCCCGCCCAGCTTGGCTTTGGATTTGGGGAGGTGGCTTATGTCTAAGATTAGCGATTATACAATATTAGATATTCTTAATGCGGCAGGCATAGATACACTAAAAACAGGTAATAATATAGTCTGTCGTTGCCCGATTTGCCACCCGGGAGAACAGTTAAATAAAGCAGCTGGCAACCACGAGGCGCAGATAAACGATGTAACATTATATTGTTATTCTTGTGGAAAGGCATATACAAGAACCGACTTGTTTAATCTACTTGATTTATATGATATTTTAAATGTCGAAAAATATGATGAAAGCAAATACCGCCGCCCTAACCGCCCGAACTTTGAAAAAGAAAAACCGACGCCAGCGCCAGCGCCGATAACGCCCGCCAGAGCAGTCGCAGACGATAAAGCCGTAATAGAAAGGCTTTTATCCGCCGAAATACCGCAAGTTTTATGGGATAAGGACGCCGAAAGTTTTAAAAATATTAAACTTACAGAATGGAACGAGCAGAACCGCTTATTAATTACCGCACCGAACCATTCAACAATAACCCGAAATTCGGGTTCGATAAAATGGAAGTGGCAGGGACAACAGCCGATTTTTAACCGTATAACCGATAAAAAATTAGTATTTTTGGCGAGCGGCGTGGCGGAGTGGCTTATCCTTGACTGGCTCTCTTTTGACTATATAGTTTTGCCGACAGATGCCAAAAAAGCGGCTCTATTTGATTTTAGAAAACAATTAGACGGCAAGGCAATTATAGTCCTACCAGATAACGACAAATCTGGCAGTTTTGATAAAGTAATTGAAACGGCTAAGCAGACCACCGAGAGAGTCCATATCTGTAATTTTTATCAGGACAAAGACTTTCGGGATTATTGCAGGAGAACCGCTAAAGACTTTGAAAATAAAGAGCAGTTTATTGATAGCTTACTTTATAACGTCTTCTATGAATTGGGCGGGAACGAAAGCGCCGAAATGATAAGCGAGAGCGATATATTTAGGCTAATACCCGCCGTCCCGGTCCCTATTCAGCCAGAGCCGGCGGAGCAGGAGCAAAAATTAGAGCAAACATTAGTAAATAATAATGATATAGAATTTAAGAAGCAAGAACTTAATGAATTTCAACAAGAACTTTCAGAGTTAGAAGCTAAAGACTTCGATTACTCATTAGATACGAAACAAGAATGGATTATCGACTATTTACTACCAAATAACGAAATAACTATTCTTGCCGCTTTAGGCGCAAGTGGCAAAACGACACTTGCTTTACAAATTGGTTTATACGCCATGCTCGATAAAAATTTTAATAATGAAGTAGTCGTAAAAAATAAAATTAATAACTTTTTAATAATTACAGGAGAAGCAAAATTTAGCCAGGTAAATCAGACAATAAAGGAACTTTTATCAGGTATGGGTAACCCTGCTATCGCACCCGGACAAATAAAAATAATAGCCAGCGATTACGCCCTGCTCGGAACCACTGAATTTGGCAAGGTTATTAAGACTAAATATTTTAAAAAGATAAAAGAGCAGGTCGATAAAATTAACCCTGATTTTATCGTCATTGATTCTCTTATGTCGACGTCGGAGATTAATTTTAGCGACCCCACTCAAATTATGAGCAACTACAGGATTGTTAAAAAGCTCATAGGCGAGCGGACAAGTTTACTTTTGCACCACTTCAATAAAGCCGCTTACAATAAAAAGAATACCGACATTGATGAGGTATTCGGGAGTGTTAATATTAAAAATAAGCTTCGGCACGTCCTTACGCTCAAAAACAACGACGGTATTCAAAAACTCATTATTAATAAAACAAACCTGGGCGCAAAATACATTAACAAAGAATTTACTATTAATGCAACGCTATCAGACAATTTAGAGTATCTAAAGGGCTTTCATATTAATACTTCGTCGTATGAACCGTCTGCATATGTTAGCTATAAAGAAAGCAAGAAAATGGGACGCCCTAGAAAAAATAATAATATAACTGATTTAACTGATGATGAGGATTTCGATAATGAAGACTAAAAATGTTGATGTTTACCGCAGGATTCTTAAATACCCGCCTTTTTCACTTTCGAGAAAGGCGGGAGCAATGAATATTAAACATAAATTAGAAAAAGGAGAAATAGTCGCAAGTTGCGCCGAACACGTAACAAGCGAGGACGCCGAAAAGCTATACGCCTTATGTTACGCCGTTCAGAAAAATAAAACATATAAAGTAATTAAAACCGAAAAGTTTGACGAAATAGCCGAACTGACGGCTAATATATGGGATATACGAAAATTGACAAACTGTAATGACGATATGTATATCTATAAAGCGCTTGATAGGATTACAGGTATTAAGATAAGCTATAATTTCGGAAAAAAGAAAAGTTCTACACATATTATCCACGTTGTTAAATTCGACCAGAACACGGGCGAAATAAACGTTTTAATGCCACTTGACATGTTTAAAAACTTTCAGATAAAAGCTTTAAGCATAGACATTGAGAAATATTCAAAATTATCCGCAACGGCTAAAAATCTCTATGGATATTTGGCCACTAATTCAGGCATTTTATTTCATGAAGAACTCCTAGTTGAAAGGGCAGTTATTCAAAATAACCGTAAATGTAATGACCAAACAGCGTTAAAAAAGGCTCTGTCTGAATTAAAAAAAGAATATATTATCAAAGACTTTAAAATTTCAAAGAAAGACGGCAAACGTCAAGTAAGCGTTGAGAAATATTAAAACTTATCCATACCACTAGTAAAAATTAATATGTAGCGATTTGACGCAGTATTTGAAACAAAACCCGCTATTTATCTTACTTTTCTTAAAAAAAAGCTCCTCCATACCACTAGTAAAAACTTATCCATACCACTAGTAAAAATTAATTTAAAAAAGCCCGCAAATGCCCGCCTGTATTGAGTTAGCGGAGTTTGGGACTTTTGACGCATAGTAATTGGTATCTCATAGAGAGATACCAATTTAACAAAAAATCCCTCAAGGATTTTTTTGTTAAATTTCTTTTTTTTAAAAAAATAAAAACAATAAGGCCTTATATAATATATCCGTTGCCTATCGCCGTTTGACGCAGTTTGACGCAGTATAATGCAAAAAAGCCAGCAAATACGCCTATTAGAATATCCCAAAATTAGCCCAAAACCTGCTATGAAAATATAACGGCGTTCTATTTTCTCGTATTTTCTCGGTTTTGAACTTTTGCCAGATTTCTGACAAAAGTCCTGACGGCCAATAAAAAAACCAAGTTAGCTATATATAACATAGGCAGTTTAATTTAATTTTTTAAGGAGGTATTATTATGAAAAAGTTAGTTTTGTTTTTAGCATTAATTTTAACCCTTGCCGTATCTGCTCCCGCTTTTGCCGGCAGTATTGCACTAACCGGCACGCTCCCTGCGGGCGGATATCCGCAGGCAACAAATCCGGCGCCCGCCGCAAATAACAATATTAGAAATGCCGTGCAGTCCATAGCCCTTACCGGACAGCTCCCGACCATTCAGCAAGGCGCAGGCGCAACGGCGGCTATACCGGCGCAGTCAATTAATTTAACCGGCACGTTGCCGGCCGGCGTTCAGGGCTTATCTATCAACAACGGCAACAGCGGTATAGGCGTTGCAGTTTTGGAAGGGCTTGGTTATCTTCTTACGGTAAGGCTCTTAACCTTACATTTTTAATTTAATTTAACCGCCCGCCGAAAGGCGGGCATAGGGGGTATCTCAAATTCAAAATATGATATACTTATTTTATTTTTAATTTAATTTTTTTTAACCGTAAGGAGGTCCGAAAATGAAAAAGTTTAAACCGTTATTACCACTGTTTATTATTTTTGCGGTTCTGTTCGTATCTACTATATCTATACCACCGAAAGCCGACGCAGCAGCAAATAATTCTAAATTTTTTAATAAAGTAAACTCAGCATATAAAAAAGCGGTAATATATTTAGAAACAGTAAATATTGCTATGCCTACGCCGACAGGTTCAAATATGCCGAGTTTCGGCTTCAGCAAACTTGGTTTGCAAAATTTAATTTTCAATGTAATTAATACAACATACAGGTCGTCCATTTCAGCCGCCGAAAACGGAGAGGGCCCAAATGTGGGGACTTCGTCTCCTGCATATGCCGCAGCCGCCAAAGTCAATGCTACTCTCGATACTTTTTTTCGTAATACTCAAAATATAAGCGTTGACTACGGCACCGTTGATAATTATTATGCCGAAGCGCTTAAAGCTGTATATGGCGATATAAAAACAAGCTCGCTAAAATTCATAGGCGTAGATATCCATCAGGATATTTCTTATCAAACGCTTTTAAGAAAAGCGAACGTATTTTTAAGCCGCATAAACGATACGCAAGAAAACAGGCAAAGATTTTCTTATCTGTTTGGCGTAAATTTTCAGAAAGACCATAAAATATCGAGCGGACAAAGAGACGGGATACCTGTATCTTTACAAACTTATTATCCCGTCCATAGAAATACCGTTAATTTTTACAGTTTGACTTATTATTTACTGCATAATATTTATTATGCGCACGGCAAAAGAAAAAGAACCGCCGAAAAAATACTATCTTATTTAATTGATTCTCGGTATAACCGTGCCGAATATTTATTTTATAATATCCGCGTATCTACTCAGGATAACAACAATTCGCTTAAAGCCGACGTCGATAATTTTCTAACCGTTTTAAAAAGCGATAATAATACCAATGCCATTGCCAAATTAACCAACATAAGCGGTAATTTTGACGACCCGAAACAGTTTATTACCACCGAAGCAAATGCAACCGAACATAATAACAATATACCAACAAATGAATGGGATACAAATTTAAACGCCTGTGATACTGAACCGATGCATACAGGTATAGGTCCTTGCGCGTGGATAAGAATGTATACGCCTTATACTACTTATTCTTGTCCCGCAGGTTATAGTTCAGGCAACAGCGACCAAGAATGCGTTATGAATAATACAAAACACTGGGTTTCAAAAATGGGCAAAATTTACGATGTGATGACATTTTTAATAAGAGTTAAATATGCATTTCTCATTAAAGACAATACGCCGTGGGGCGCCGATGAAAGATACGAAATGTTAAAACTTGCTATTCAAAATTACTAACAGGAGGTAATTAATATGAATACGAAAAGGATAATTTTATTTTTTTTAGTTTTATTTTTATTAGGCGCCGGCAAAGCTTATGCGTTTAATTTTCATGGCCGTTTTATTAGCGTTAAAAACGTCAACGCTATTAAGTCCGATAAGAACATAAATATATCGGACTTTAGGGCGCTGCTAAAAAACTGGTATAATTTGGCGGCGGGACAAAACAGTTTCCTACTACCGAAAGGACATTATTTATATCACAGAACCAAACATCGCAGGACTTTGGCGCTGTTGACATATTATATCTTACGGCATTGTCCAAATGTGGTTAGCGATATAAATCAGGCGGGCAAGCATAATGAAACCGCTTTATATATAGCCCAGAAAAGAGGACAGTATAAGGTAATATCCGTTTTGCTTTTAACGGATATTAAACCTGCGAAAGCAAACTTAACCGAAGTATATAACAGTCAGTCAACCGCAATATGGTCCAAAGAGTATTTATTGCATAGATATACTTCTTTTATGATTAGAAAAAAATATAAAAGCGAGTTTAACTGTCATTATAAAAAATTCGTATCTTATGCCTATTCTACCAACAAATTTACCGGCGTTAAGAAAAAGATAATTTCAAGCCAAGAAACCAAAAAAATATGCCATAAGGTCAATTAGCTATAATACCGCAAGGGCGGAGCGGTAAGTCCGCCCATAACATAACGGAGGATAAAATGAAAAACGGCGTTAAAATAAACGGCGTTAAAATAATAAGTTTATTATTCATTACTCTTTTAACAACGCTTGCCCTTGCCGGTTGCGGCGGTTCTGACATACCGGGCGCAAATATAAGGACTAAAGTAAACCCTGCTAAAAACATAAGCGTAAAAGGTTTTACCGAGAGTATCGCAGACGGCAATATTAAACGATATAGTTTTGATAATAAAACCATTCTTATACTACCTGTTAAGCTTACTTACAAAAACCTTAAAAGCAGGTATGCTCCGAGTCGGGACTATTATAAATTATGCAAGGTTTATAACGGCAAATATGAAACATATGAAAACAACGGGACGCACGAAAAGCCAGTTAAAATAAATAGTTCTCTGTCAGGTTTTTTAAACCTTGTTTTTTATAAAAATATACCCGGCAAGTATAAAACTTTAAATAAAAATTTTACTTATAATAATTCTTTGCAATATATTACTGCTTGCCGTAAAAATAGCAATAATTTATTTATCGTAGTCGTTATTAACTATTTTGCAAATACTAAAGCTATGGCGGATTTATTAGCCGTTATTTATTAACCGTAATTTCATAATTTAAGGAGGAGCGAAAATGAAAAACAAACTCAAAAAAGCATTAATTTTAATTTTATCGCTGTCAGGACTATCCCTTGTCCTTGCCGGTTGCGGCGTCAGCGTCCCGGGCGTATCCGTCAACCCGAATATAAAGCCTACAAAAAAGCAGAGTTTAGCAAGTTTTACCAGACAGGTTGCCGGCAATGTAAAAACATATCATTTTGCAGACAAAACGGTGCTTGTTGCCCAAGTTAAATTACATTATACCGGAACCGGCGGATATAAGTCAGGACATTATGCTCCGTCCAAAGACTTTTACCGTTATTGCCATATGGCAGGCGGAACCTATAAGACCAACCTAAAAGGTTACTCCCGCCCGACCGAGCTAAACGACTTTTTAGCTAAAGTTGATAGAATAAACGAGTCCGATGTCTTTAATCCGGCAACAAACAAACAACTCCCTTATAAAGTCCCGTCAAATAATATTTGGGGCGTAAGCGATATAAGCCATGTTTTTCAAAGTAAGCCTGATTACGAAAATAAATGCGTAAGAAACGGACATACGCTATTTGAAATTGTAGTCAATAATTACTTGACAAACTCGTATATTTACTGGAACGGCATAGTTAATGCCAACATAAGCGCCGGTAAGTGGTATAGTTTTCTATCCGCGGATATCTTAAACGTTATCTATTAATTTTTGACCCGCCCGCTTGAAATAAAGCGGGCAATTCAATTAATACTATTTAGGAGGAGCGAAAATGAAAAAGTTTATATTAAGTTTTCTTTTTTTAATATTTTCAGTAACGATTTTAAGTAATGCTTATGCTATCAAAGTTATTAGCAATAATACAATGTTAAGTAGCAGCCGGATAAAAAGATACTTTATCGCTCATATTAATAATATGCCAAATAGCTTTTTTAAAGAATATCCGCTTAAAAACCTGATGATTAAAGCAAAAATACGTTTAATTCTTAAAAAAGGAATAACCAGAATGGGTTTTAAATATAATATAATTTCTAATACAACATTAAATGCCTATGAAAAAAATAAAAAAAGCGAAAATTTTGCGGAATTCCAACAACAATATTTTGCTATAACAAGACGTGGCGTTCTCGTTAATCCAGACACCTTACCTTATACAGAGTTAAAAAATACCGAAAATACTGCTATATTAAAGGCTTTAAACAATATGTTTACTTATAACTTTAAAAAACCGAAGCAGTCTTAGTCAACTATCCGCACCCTTTCGACCTTGCCTTTCACGGCAAGGTCTTTTTTTTGCCTATATCCCCGCCCGCTTTCTCTAACGGTTTCACTGCGTTTAACCGTGGGAGAAATTTTTATATATATTATAAACAGTATAAGGCAGTATTAATATAATAAACATACCGGAGAATTTTATTTTTTTCGGGCGGTTTTTTAAAACGTATTTACTGGCGTTTTCGTGATAAGAAATTTTTGTATATATTATAAACAGTATAAGGCAATGTTAATATAATAAACATAGGTAAGAATTTTTATTTTTTTTCGCCGGATTCTTGAAATTGAATTTTTACCCTTTTTTTTCAAACTGGAGACAAGCCGCCGGAAATTCAAAAATAGAATTTTTGCATAGAAATTATTTTTTTTCAAAACTATCCCCGCATATTAAATTGTTTTACTCCCTACCCCATTAAAAACTATAGCCACAGCAATTTAAAAGCCGTTTTAATTCGCTTTAGGTATAAAACCATTAACCTTACTTTTAAAACCAAAATTTCATATCCGTAACTATCGTTTTTTGATAGTTAGCTATATTAGTAGGAGGTAATACCTATGAATGAAAACGAAAACGACGAACTGATACGCCGCAAAGGACGTAAAGAATATCAGAAATTCATTGACAAAGAGAAATTAAGCCGCAAGGAAGCTATATTAGCGCAATGTTATATATGTTATATAATATCTGCAAACGCCGATGAGCTTGACTGTCTATGCAAAGACTGTCCGGTTTATTGCTATATGCCATACCGTAATTTACCGTCCAAAATAAAAAATTGCGGATTTTCAAAAACCGTAGGCAAGAATCCAGAATCCAAAAAAGGAGAATTTTTATGATAACAGAATATCCGGCATATTTACAAAAAACAGACATAGACGGTCTGAAACAGTTTGTCCCGGCGGGAGAGACTTTTTATACTTTAGCTTTTAAAGAAATAATGGATAACGCTCTTGACGCCTGCGAAAAAGCGGATAATACCGTTAATATCGATATTGACGACGGCTATATCTCTATTAAAAATAAATGCTCTATACCCGCTCAAGTTTTAAAAAACTTGTCTAAACCCGATATTAACGCGTCGTCAAAATACCGGCAATATTCTTATAAACGCGGCGCAATAGGGCAGGGCATGGGACTTGCTATTGCGGTAGCTACGATAAATGATAAAGACTTTTTTATCAGAACGAATAATAAATGCTTGACGATAAGCATAGCCGACCGCCTGTCCTTTACTCCCGATAATATTTTTAATATCCAAGAGAAAGATATTGATTGCGGCGATACTACCGAAATATCTTTTTATGCGCCGCTTAACGAAATAAAAGAAATGCTTTTTAATTATATTCTTGTCAATCCGCATATATCTTTTACCGTAAACGGTAAAGAATATAGCCGTATCGATATAAATAAATGCCTTAAAAACGATATAGATAAATATAGCGCCGATGATATTAATAAATTATGTAAATTTTACGATAAACCGGATATTATCGACAGCTTCAATATCGCTAATTCGCATAAGAAAGAAATATTATTAAACTCCGAAAACTTTGCCGAACTGCTGAAAAAATACGCCAAGCCCGTTAAGCCGCTTATATTCGGGATAGAACCTATTAAAAACAGGTTAGCGCAACTTGATAATAATATCGAAATAACCGCATATAAAAAAATAGAACTCTCCGACGGCATACTTGAACTTGCCGTCTTAAATACCGATATTTCGGTAGTATCTGTAAACGAAAGCCTATTAAACGACGGCAGGCTTTGGCTATACGACGAAAAGCGCAGTATGCAATTAATGCTTGGACGGTTGCTATCGGACGTCAAATTTAAAGCCGGTCTTGCGTTTATTTACCATTGCTCCCGCCCTGAATTTGCCGACAGCAATAAACAGGCGGTTATTATAAATACCTGCGAGCCTGAATTTAATAAAATAAAGAATTTCTTAAAGGTTTACGGCGGAGATAAAAGGACGAGCTACGACAGCTGGCACTTATGCGAAAGCAAAGAACAGCTTACCGAAAGAATAGTATCTATTGCCGAAAATATGTATCAAAGTATGAATTTACCAATAACGATTAGACAGCTTTATTATCAGCTTGTTAGTCAGGGCATTATCGTCAACGGTAAATATAATACTCTTGACGCCTATCTGACCGACTTAAGAAAAAAAAATATTTTAAATTGGGAATTGTTTGAGGACAGAAACAGGTATTTTCATAAAATTAATACGATAGAACCCGAAACCGACATAAAAGACTTAATTCTATCGCATATTGCGAACCTTGAATCACCGGCAGTTAATAAATGGCATAACCAGGACTACTATGTAGAACTCTGGTATGAAAAGGACGCACTATCGTCTTACTTTCAGCATATATCAGACAAATGGCATATCTTATGTTTTGCCAATAGAGGATATAATTCTTTTACTAAAAACAAAGAAACGCTAAAAAGATTTGCCGAAAACAGAGAAAAAGGTAAGCATATCGTTATTTTATACGCCGGCGATTACGACCCGCACGGTTTCGTAATTTACGAGAACCTTAAAAAAGAGCTGAATGTAAAAGTAGAAAGAATAGGACTGACACAAGAGCAGATTAGCCAATACAATTTAATTGAGATGCCCGACTTAAAAGGCGTTAATAAAATAAAGAATGATTTTATACGCCTGCACGGCGATAAAGCCTATGAACTCGACGCCTTGCCCGCCAAAGAATTAATGAATTTACTCGACAGCTCTATATCAAAATATTTTGACCCCGCTCTATATGACAATACTAAAGATATTATTAACCAAGCTTTATTAGAAAAGATAAAGAAAAATATCATTAATTCGTTGAATTAACGGTCCGCCCTTCGCTTTCGGTCTCGAACCCGGCAAGCGGGTTCAAGCCCCCGCTTCGGCGGTATTGCCGCGGTGTTTATCCGTCCAGCTCGTCATAATGGGCGTCTGCGCCGCCCATAAAACCATAAAAAATAAAAGGTTATCCGGCAGTCCTGCTACTTGCTTTTTTTGCTATTTGTCCTGCGGTTCTATCTCTCAGGTTAGCTATATAAACATAGTTAATTTAAACCGGAGGTAATACCATGCAAGACCTGATTATCAACAAAGAATTTGAAAGCCTGATACCGTCCTTAACCGCTGACGAGTTTAAAACGCTTGAATTAAGTATCATAAAAGACGGCTTAAGAGAGCCTATTATTACGAATAAAGGCGTTATTATAGATGGACACAACCGTTATAAAATATGCGCAGAGCATAATATACCCTTTAAAACCGCCGAAAAGGACTTTGAGTCCGAAAACGATATCAAAATATGGATAATTAAAAACCAGTTCGGACGGCGCAACCTGCAAAATATCGACAGAATACAGCTTGCTTTAATATTAGAACCGCTCATATCCGAAAAAGCCAAAGCCCAACAGGGGACCAGAACCGACCTGAAAGCCGATAACATTTGTCAGATTTCTGACAAAAGTATTAAAGAACAGGTTAAGCCCCTAAAGCCCATAGATACCAAAAAAGAATTAGCCAAGATAGCGGGCGTATCACACGATACCATATCGAAAGTTAAGAAAATTGCCGATATAAGCCCCGACGCAATAGACCGCATAAAAGCCGGTAAGACTACCATAAATAAAGCATATAAAGATATTAAGAAAGCAGAACTACGCTCTCATTTTGCCGAGCAGGGCAAAGATATTGAAATTAAGGACGGCGATATAGAATTAAGGCAGGGCAACTTCTTAACAGCATTAAACGATATACCCGATAACTCCGTCCAGTCTATCATTACCGACCCGCCCTATGCTAAAGAAAGCATAGCGATATACGCCGACCTTGCCGAGTTTGCATTTAAAAAATTAAAACCGTCGGGCTTTCTCGTTGCATACGCGGGACAGGCGCATTTACCTGAGATATTAAATTTTTTAATGAATAAGGGACTTAATTATTTTTGGACGTATTGCCTTTACCATTCGGGCGCAAAGGCGGCGGTTGACTACGTAAACATAGTCAACGCTTGGAAACCCATTTTAATTTTTCAGAAACCGCCTTTAAAGAGACGCGGGCGCGGCTACGACTATATCATATCCGAACAAGCCGAAAAAGACGGCCACGACTGGCAGCAGTCAGAATCCGGCGTCTCTTTTCTGATAGACCATTTTTCAGACCCCGGCGAACTTATACTCGAACCTTTTACCGGATCCGGAACTACGTTAATAGCCGCCAAGAAACTAAATAGAAAATGTATCGGCGCCGAACTTAACCCCGAAACCTTTAACATAGCGAAAGCCAGAATTGCCAACGCTACCGGAGGTCAAATATGAAAGCGAGCGACTATCAAATATGTATAACCGACGGCGTTATCCGTCCTAAAACCGAAACTCACTGTAAGGTTTGCGGCTCGGCAAATAGAACATTGCCGCTCATGCAGTTTCTTTTTAGTTTCACCCCGTCCAAGCATACCCGCATTTTGAATATCAGGCTTGCCGACGAGAATAAACTTTTGACGATAAAGAACGCCCGCGTCTGCAACCGTTGCGAAAACATAATACCCGTGAAAAATAACGGCAATGTGTGTTGCATTTGCCAAAGTAAAGATATTCAAAAATTATTTGTAATAAAGGAGGCTTGATATGAAAAACATTGACTTTTTGAAACTTGGCATATGCTCGTCAATTCTACTTCTCGATATAGCCTTTTGGCTTACGTTAATTCATATTTTTTGGAGGTAATAAAAATGTTTACCGTAAAATGTTTACCGATTCTAATTTTATTTTTTCTAATTTTCTATTTTCTAATTCTGTTCACAATAGAACCTTTTGTCGTTAAGTCGAACCTTAAAACTGTTCATAAAGTTTTTGTAGCCGTCGGCTTTTCGATAATACCGTTCTTTATAATTTTTGCTTTCGTATTATCGATAATTCATTAATTTATTTTTTTTCAAAAATAATTCAAATGAGACAGAATATTATATTTGGCGAAAATGGACAACTGTCCAATTCCGCCAAAATTAACGTTAATAAAGTTTTTGTAGCCGTCGGCTTTTCGATAATACCGTTCTTTATAATTTTTGCTTTCGTATTATCGATAATTCATTAATTCTTTTTTCAAAAATAATTCAAAGGGGAATGCCAAGAATGAAAGAAACCGAAAACCATAAAACGATAAAAAGAATTTCAAATTATATCGAAAAACTAAACTATCTATGCCGGGACGCAGGGAGTATAACTAAAGAAATAATAGAAAGGCAAATAAGAAAGTTTGAAACGAGAGTTAAAGAGATATTACAGAGTAGGGATAATTAATTTCACGCAGAATATCGGCTATGAATTATTACCGTTTTTTATTTTTAATTATATTGATAGTTTTAAGTTGATTTATTTTAAAAACTGTTTAGCACAGTAATTGACAGACCCCACGCAACGAACTTGCTACCATTAAAAACCGCCTTAAGCCCTTTTATATACTTATTCTTATCGTATGGCTTTTGTATGGCTTTGGCATAAAAACAGCGATAAACATTGATATAAATTAGCCATATTTTGCCATACTGTTTTTTTGGCTAAAAATTATAACTTTTTAAATTTAAAAACTGTAAAAACTTTCTAAAAGTTTTCGTTAAAAATTACAGGTTAGCTATATAAATATAGTTTGAAATTTAAAATATTTTAAGGGAGTAAAAATTATGAAAACCGATAAAAAAATTACCGTATCTTTGACCGAAAGAAATTATCAAAAAGTTTCGGATTTCGCAAAAGAAAACGGAGTAAGTTTTAAACTTGCCCTTAACAGTTTTATTGAGAAAGGCTTTATAAAAAAGTCTAACGACTACGCCGAATTAATTAATTTTTTTAAAGAAAATTTTAGCGATAAAAACTTTAACGACTTTAAGAAAATTGAAACCGAATTTACTAAAATTGAGACGGCGCTTAAAAGAATTTACGAGAAAGTTTCGACAGGCAAACCCGGCCAACCGGTATCGCCGGAAGTTAAAAAATTAACCGCAGCAGATATGGCAAAATAATTAATTAATTTAATTTTAAGGAGGATATTTTTTATGAAAAACGTTGACGAAATTAAGAAAAGAATTACGGATTTACAGAAAGAAATTAAGAAAATTGAAACCGAGAAAAAGGCAAGGATAGGCGCCGAGTTTATGAAAACTTTTGACGGTAAAGCCGAGATAAACTCTACCGACATTTTATCTTTTTTCGACAGGCTTAAAGAATTAAATTTGTTTAACGCCGCCGTTAAACTTTCGGCAATATCCGAGCCTAAAAATTCAACGCAGGAGGTAAAGAATAATGTATCTATATAATTTATTTTTGCAGTTTCTAAATAAAGCGTTAGGACTTGCCGAAACTCATTTACAGATAGCCGCCTTTGCCGTCGCGTTCTATGCTTTCTATATTATTATAATTTTCTGGGACGGCAAAAAGAAAGGCCACGTCAGGGGAGCGCAGTTATTAAATTATAACCGTAAAAAAGGGATACTCAATAAGCTCATTCAAAAAGTTAAGACCGCCAAAAAGAAAAACCCCGACAGCATTTATATAGGCGATGTTGAATTGTCTATAAAAGACGAGGACAAGCAAAGTTTAATTTTAGGCCGTCCCGGAGCCGGTAAAACTACGATATTTAATTCAATTATCGATAAGCTGATAGGGCGCAACAGCAAGGCTATAATTTATGACATTAAAGGCGACTATATAAGCAAATTTTACGACTCCGAAAAAGACCTTATCTTAAATATAGCCGACAGCCGAAGCATAGCTTGGTCTATTGCCAACGAGATAAACGATAAAGCCGACCTGGTATCCCTTGCCGAAAGTTTAATACCGAGAGCGACAGGCTCCGAACAGCACTGGAACGATACCGCCCGCGGCGTATTTACGGCTATCCTGCGCCTTGCCGTAACCCAGAACCACAAGAAAAACGCCGAGATATTCAAAACCATAAATAAGCCTGTCGAGAATATCTTTAAATATTTATCGGATAATAAACAGCCCGAAGCCGTCTATATCTCGAACCCAAAAAATTCAAGCGACGTAATGTCAACTTTAATGAGATACGTTTCTTGGCTTGAATACGCCGAGGACGGCGACTTTAAGATAAAGGACTGGATATCTGATAAGGATAAACGCTTTATTTTTATTTCAAATTCAACAAAAATTACAGACGTCCAAAAGCCTTTATTGACCTTATTCATTGACCTTTTCGTAAAAACTTATTTAAGTTTGCCGGACGATATAAACCGCAGAATGTATTTTTTACTTGACGAGTTCGGGACTTTAAATAAGCTCTCGGCCGTTAGGGATATGCTGATACTCGGACGCTCAAAAGGTCTTTGCTCCATACTCGGCGTTCAGGACGTAGGGCAGATAGATACGGAGTATCAGGAGCAAACGAGAAATACCATTATTAACGCCTGCTCTAACGTAGCTTTATTAGCTCAAAACGACCCTGCGACCGCCAAGTTAGCCGCCGAAATATTAGGACAAAGCGAGCAATGGGACGACAGCCACAGTATGGACGAATCCGGCGCGGGTTCTACAACTCAAAACGCCAAGCAGATTAAATATTTAGTTTTGCCGAGCGAGTTTCAAAGCATGGATAACCTTACCGCCTTTGTTCGTATCCTTAAAAACTGGCAATTTACGGATATTAAGTATGTTAGCTATGATAATAAGAACGAGAGCTTTATTCTTAATAACAGCTTTGAATTTCAAACGACCGCGGACCCGGACGGCATAGAGAGCGACGACCAGACCGCAACCGACGAGGATAAAATAGAAACCGCCGAGCCTGAAACGGTAAAACTTGAAACCGGACCGGCGAATACTGACAACGATATTTTGAGATAATTCTTTTTTTTCTAAATAATACCGCCCGCAAGGGCGGATAACCTAAAGGAGGATAATATTATGGAGTTGAAACAGTCTGTAACGGGAACATTTTATTTAAGGGCTTGCAGCGCCCTAAGGGAGCTATTAGACGACGTCGTAAAGGATAAGCCGCAATGGCTAATTGTCATAGGCGATATTGAATCTATACATAACGATATGGCAAACCAGACAGGCTCTTTAATGGCAATGATGATGTATCAAGAAAAGGCTATTAATAGAATTAACGAAATGACAAGCGATATTTATTCATTAGACGAGGACTACGGCCCTAATTCTTTACAAGACCTTTTCGACGCCGTAAGTTTTGCGCGTCAAATGGAAAAGGAGGGGGGTTTATAATGGCAGTTAATATAGGCAACGCCGCAAGTTCGGGCGGTTCTATTTCGTCTTATTACGAACAGCAGAAAGAAAACTATTACTCCGCCGATAAAACCGTAGGGACTTGGCACGGCGCCGGACTTACCGGTTTAGGCTTAAAAGACGGCGAGCAGGTTAATGGTAAAGAACTTGATAATTTATCAAAGGGCTTTAGTAAAGACGGCGTAAACGCAATAACTTATAACGCCGGCAGAGAAAACCGCAGGGACGCCTACGATATAACCTTTAGCCCCGACAAGTCTATATCCGTAGCCGCGGCTTTTTCGGATAAAGAAACCGAGACCGCCATAAAAGACGCTCATAACGAAGCCGTCAAGGCGGCTATGGATTATATAGAAAAGAATTTATCGCAGTATAGAGAAACAAAAGGACAGGATACGCAAAAGGTCAACTCCGGCAACTTGGTATATGCGATATACGGCCATTGGTTATCGAGAGAGAACGACCCGCAAATTCATACGCATGCCGTTTTATTAAATTTGACGCAGACCAAAGACGGCTCTTATAAGGCGATAGAAAATAGGGACATATTTAAGGCGCAGAAATTAGCGGAGAGCATTTATCAAAGCGCCCTTGCCAAAGGCTTAACGGACAGAAATATAAAAGTCGAGCAGGGCAGATACGGCCAGACTAAAATATCCGGAGTATCGGATAACGCTATTACTCTTTTTTCTAAAAGAACCGAGAAAATAACCGAAAAGCAGGCGGAGCTGAAAGAAAATACCAAATACTCCAAAGACGCCAGATATAATACCGCCAAGCTTTCGACCCGCCCGGATAAAGACTTGTCTAAAAACTTTAAAACCCAAAAAGAATACTGGGCAAAAGAAGCTAAAGACGCAGGCATTAACATAAAAGCGGATTTAGAAAAAGGACAGGCGGGCGCTCAAGTTAGGCTTATGACGGCAGACCAGGCGGTAGCCGCGGCTATTAACGACCTTACGAGCAAACAGGCGGTAGTATCTAAAAACGAGCTATTATCTACTTCTTTAAAATACGCCTTTATATCTAATGTAAACAAGATAGAAAAAGCGATTAACGATAATAAAGACATAGTTAAATTAAAGGACAGGGATACCGGCAAAATTGCGTATTCTACCGTTTCAATGGTAAAGACCGAAAGGACGGTAAAAGACAACTTTAAGACAGGCGTAAACCAAAAGCAGCAGGTAGCGGGCAAAGAGTTTATCGATACTAAATTAAATGCCTTTGAAAATAAAAATAATTTTAAATTATTCGATGAGCAAAGGGGCGCAATTCATACCGTTTTACAGAGTAAAGATACTTTTTCTAACATTCAGGGCGTAGCGGGAGCCGGTAAAACTACCCTATTACAGGCGTTAAAAACTGTAACCGACGCGCAGGGCAACAGGCTTATCGCAATATCCTATCAGGGCAAAGCCGCCGACGAAATGGCAAAGGCTTTGAAAGATAATAAAGTCCAGAGCGCAACGATAGAAAGTTTTAAGAGTTCGGGCGTTAAGTTGACTAATAAGGATATAGTAATAATGGACGAAGCGTCTATGACCGGCGCTAAAGATATGCTTGAAATTCAAAATAAGATAAAAGAATCCGGCGCCAGAATGGTAATGTTAGGCGATTATAAGCAGATACAGGCGATAGCGGCGGGCAGGTCTTTCGAGCAGGCTGTTAAGTCTGGCTTTATTACCAAAGCCGAGCTTAACGAAAGCGTAAGGCAACGCAATAATAAAGAGTATCAAAATACCGTTTCTATGTTTGCCAAAGGCGATACGGACGGAGCGTTTAAAAGTATGGCAGATAAATTACAGGAGATAACTAATAAGGACGACAGGCGGCAGGCGGTATTGAACGAATACGCCAAGTCAGGCAAAAATACGGTAATTGTAACGAATACCAACGCCGAAAAGGATTATTACAATAAGAATATAAGGGACGGCAAGATTGAAAAAGGCGAAATAAAGAACCAAAGAGAAATTATTATATCCAACGAGAAAAAGTTAAACGATACCGAGAAACGGCAGGCGCATAATTACGAAATAGGCGACCGTCTTTATTTAAAAGAAAATGCAATAGGTTTAGGCAAGAAAGGCGCAGAGTTTACCGTAAAGGCTATCGATAAAGAAAATAATAAACTAATACTCGAAAACGTCTCTAAAACCGAATGGCAGGGACATAATACAGGTAAGTTTATCCGGGGGGGTGTGTCTAATGTTAAGGCTTTGGATAAAATAAATACTAAAAGCGAAAGGCAGGAGTTTAAACAGGAGCATTTAGAAAATACGGTAATTACCGAGCAGAAAAATATTAAGAACGATACCTTAAAAATGTTCGGATTCAGGGATACCAAAACTACCGTCGAAAAGACCGTCAAGACCGAGCATATATTAGACCTTTACGATAAAGACCTTGTCGAAAAGATAGGCGGGATAAGCAAGGACGAAATAAAAGCTTTCGGACAGGGCGATAAAATAATGTTTACGAAAAACGATAACAAGTTTGCGGTTAAGAACGGACAGACCGCCGAGATAATAGGGTTTGAAAAAGATAAAATGACCGTTAAAATGGAGTCCGGCGATATTAAAAAGCTTGATACCAACAGGTATAAGAGCTTTGATTACGCCTACGCTATAACTATAAACAAGTCTCAAGGTATGACGACCGATAAAGTTATAGCGGACTTAAACGCTAAATATGCGACGTTTAATTCTTCATACGTTGCAACGACCAGAGGCAAAGATGACTACAAGGTATTTACGGACGATAAAGAAATGTTAAAAGAAAATTCAAGCGTTATGCAGGAGAAAACCAGCACGTTAGATTACGATATTATCAAGGACGACAGCCGGGATAACGAAAGCGGGCGCAATATCAACGACGGCTTTGAAAGGGATTACGGCCGGGATAGCGACGACCATATCGGGCGCTGACCCATACGAGCCGTCCGGCGGTGGAGAAATTGACTGATTGCCTGATTATCAAGCTTGCCTGATTAACTGTCTGATTTTATTATATTTTGCCTTATTTTCTATCGCAGTTCTTGTCGCAGTTCTTATCGACATTTGACGATATTAAGGCGAGAGAAAGGCGGCAAAAGGCGAGTTATTTTATTTTTTGGGGATAGCTTGTAGCTTTTTGTAGCAGTTTGCCGCAGTTCTATACGCTATTAAGTCGAGAGAAAGGCGGCAAGAACTGCGAGTTATTTTTACCGTAAATAGGCAAAAATAAAGGGATATACCAGATTAACCGTTTTCTTGTTTTTTTGAGATATTTTGAAAAAATAAAATATCTAATAGTGCCGATGCCCTTTCGTTTTCATTCAGACGGTCAAAGCGCTCGTGGAGCAGATAAAAGTCGGTCATATTTTTTTCTTTGGCGGTCCGCAAATAAAGCCTGACAAACTCGTTTACTTTGCAATTATCCGTCATTTGCGCCCCCTTAAAAATTCATAATAGCGGTTAATTTAATGCCGTTTAAAACGTAAACGGTAATTTGTCCAACGTAAGCCCCGGTCTTTGCTATTACTCTGTATCCGTAATAATTTGCGGTCGCTTTGCCGTATTGCCTTGCTTCTTGGATAGTATTATTAATTACCGGTTTAATACCGCCCGGCAAATTATCCCAGCCCGCAGGATTAGTATTTTCTACTTCGGATATAGAACCGCCGCATATCTTGTAATTTTCAATATCTTTGTTGTTAAAGCCCTGCGTCTGACGGATAACGCTTATTATCTTGCACCCGGACATAGTCGTAGTAATAGGCATAGCGTTGTAGGTATAAGCCCCGCTTGAATACGAATAAGGACTGTTTGAACTATACGCCCGCATTGCCAGCTTGTTAAAGGTTGAATCCGAGCCGTTGTAAGGAATGTTGAATATGCCGAAAGCGTAAGCATTGCCCGCCGTAAATAATAAAATTGCAAAAATAAAAAGTTTCAATGTTTTCATAATTGAGTCTCCGTTTTCAAAATATATAAATAGCTGATAAATACGTTTCTTTCAAATTCATTCAGGGCAAGGTAAGCGTCCATAAACCCGCCGTAGTTTTCAAACCCGCCCTGAACGTAAGCCTTAACCGCCGCCCGGACTTTCGTTGCGTCAAAGTTAATATTCATATCAAAACCCGCCCGTAGCATTGTTAATATTACGGTTAAGCTGATTATCGTTATTTACCGGACGGCTTATAGGACGTTTTATAGCCTGTCTTGGACTTGGCTTAACGTTGCCGCCGAAATGATTATTAAACGCCGTAAACTGCTGATTAAACTGCGTAGTCTGCTTTTTTACTATGGTGTTTACCTTATGCTGATTCTGAACCACCAGATAAATTATAAAAATGAATATCGGGATAGTTAGCAATACCAGCTTACCGATTAAACTTTTCATAATAAGGATACCCCCTTTTTTTTTAAATTAAATTAATATTAATAATATAGCTAACCCGCCGGTTAGGGCGGGATAGTATTAGAATAGCGAGTTTAACATATCATTAGTTAGGCTATTCGTATTTTCGAGCAGATGCTCTAAACTCTTTGACTTATCCATAGATAAGCCGCTTTCGCTATTCTTGTTATAGCCTATCGTAATTACGCCGTTTACGCCCGCAAAGTCCGATTGCGGGTCAAACCATTCAAGCCCGCCGAAACTCATTTTAGGCGTAGCTTCAAAGTTTAAGAATACGCCGCCGCATTTGATATCTTTATTATAAATAACGCAGGTATTATGTTTAATTTGATATTTCATAATATTATATTGAGCCTTGAAACGCCCGGACTGATGAGTTATAGCGTTGTATAGGCTCTGTCCTACTTCGTTATAAAAAGCATTATTGCTGACCTTAAATACATTATTAGCCATTACCGAACCGGCGCCGTCCTGTAAGCTGTTATGAAAGTTATTTATGGCTTGGGCGATAATAAGTCCGTAAGTTGCTACGCATTGCATATATCTTTTTACCTTTCTTTGCTTTATCATACGGTTTTTAGCGCCCAGCTCGCCTTTTTTCTGCATATATTCTAAGGCGTATAAGTCTATACCGTATCTTGTATTGACGCCTGAAATAAAGCTGTTCAGCGTTTTCGGATTATTGACTATATCGCAACGCCTGAAATATCTATTATGCCGTTCAAGATAGCTTAAATACGGCAGATATAAGCTATAAACAGATATTTCTTTGCTTATTTCATATGTATTGCTAATAGTCTTGTTTTGCGATAATGCTTCGTTTAGGGCTAAATGGTAATTAGTATTAGCGGCGACGCCTACCGATAGCGCATAACTCGACCGGATAAGAATTAAGAAAAAATAAAGCATTACCAAAAGCCCGACGCCTAAAACCGAGAACCTTAAGATTTTTGTTTTCATAATTTTACTCCTTTTTAAATTAATTTTAAAAACCCTACCGGGCTATGTCGGACCCGGTAGGTAACAAGAAATGGAGGTTATCTGTTATTAATATAGCTAACTTGAATTTTTGAAATGCAGGCGTAATTTTTAGCTTTCAAATTTGCGTTTTAAGGGCGTTAATTTCAAGTTTAGGTATAAAACCATTAACAATGATTTAGAACGCCTTAAAAACTCCACTAATGCGTTTTTCGCTCGTCCACACGGTGAAAGCAGGATAGAGAACAAAAACAATTCGGACTTATGAAAGCGGGCTACGCCCGCCTTATGCGCCTTTTGAAAAAGGCGCCCCAAAACTTTTAACCTTTAAACGCTCTTTACTTCTTTTTGGCTCCGCCCAAAAAGAAGTAGCCGCTCGGCAACAAGAAAAAAGCTCGGATTTTTTTACCATTTCGTCGTAAGTCCGGGCAGTATAGACCGCCTTGCTTGTCCGCAAGGGCATTATATATATTTACCGGCATTTTAGGCGGACAAGCCCAGAGCGGCGGGCGGGCTTTTCGTCTGCTCCCGTTGGTCGCCCAGCTTTTAGAACTTTCTTTTTTCTCGCTGGATAGAAAATTCAGGATTTCGGATTCTGGCTTGTCTCCAGTTTTAGTTTTTTTGTCTTTTTCACGGCATAGGCAGTATTCAAACAAAAAGGATAAAAAAAGATAAAAGCAGGTTAGCTATATTAATATGGGGAGAAAATTAAATTAACCGTAAAACAATTTTGGAGGAATTATCATGGACGCATTATTTCACTTGGCAGTGATTGCCGGAGCAATTTATTTGGGAGTTAAAGTTTTGCCGAGTATGTTTTTTTAGGATTTAAAAAGTTTCGGAGAGAACCGCCAAATATATAAATATATAAACGGCAGGCGGTAATATAAGAACAGGCCGTATATCAAAATCAGGCGAATACCTGATATTAATTAGACGCCCGCCCTTGAATTTGGAGAGACAAGGGCGGAGCAGATTATTAACCGTAAGACACCTGAGGAGGTGACGTAACTTATGAATATTATACTTGATAAATTCAGAAAAGTAAATACCGACTGGCTTTGCAATAAAGCGATAAAAACCCTGACTTGGGACAATTACGTCGGCGTATTTTATGATAAACGCTTTGATAGTTTTTTCACCGGCGATTTTAACGAAATTATTAAAAATAAAGGCTCCGAGAGTGTCTTAACTCTGGCTACTTACTGTATAGTTGATTTTTTCGGCGATGGCTTTGCATATTTAAAATACTGGCAAAAAATGAAAGAGATAGATAAAACATATCTTGCCTTGCGCTCAACAATGATAGACGACTGTTTCACATTTCTCAAAAAATACGAGGAGGCAACATATGAGCCAGAACCCGCACCCGCAGCAGCTTAATAAAGAGCAGGACGCAGAGAACAAAAGGCTTGAGATAGCAAGGGCGGTATATAAAATTTTCAAGGACGATATACAAGAGATATACGACGAGAAAAATAATAAGGTTCTCTATCGCAAGCCGGAGCCGGATAAACGATAAACCAAGTTAGCTATAATAATATATTCAAATTAACCAATTAACCATTTAAGGAGGATTTAAAATTATGAAAACATTTTTAAACACGAGTAAAGAGAAAAAGGCGTTTATTATTGCAGCGCTGGCAGTAATTGCAATATTTGCAATAGGTATGCTTTTGCAGGGCAAGGCTAATGCGGCGGGCTTAAATAATGGCAATGTAAAAGTTCAGACCGTCAACGTCCACGCCAAAAAAATAAGTTTCAAGGCAGAACACGACAGCGTAAGGCGCTTTAAAATAGCCATTGCAAAGGGTATTAAAACCGGTTCTCGGATATCGGTAATACTTGCATATTTCGGCAAGCCAACGTTCAAAACCCACAGACCTTTAAAATTATACTATTGCAGCCCCTGGCTTTGCTTGATATTCAAATTTGGATATAGCAGAATTACTACTAAAATGCTAAAAGCGGGCAAGCGCGGGCATTTAGGGCTTTACGGCGAAAAGATAGTCCAGATAGTAAAATAACGGTTCTTTCTCTCTCTCAAAGGGCGGGCGTAATGCCCGCCTTTTTTTTTGCCTTAAAAATAGTAAAAGTATAGGCTTGTCTCCAGAAAACGAAAAAGTCTATTTTTTGTTTGCGCCGGGGGCTTTACCGAAAATACTATTCTTGGTGTTTTCGGTAATGTTGATTAATGCGGTTTGCCGAGGCGGGGTTCTCGGATATCCCGCTCGCTATCATATCAATATCGTATATCAATATTCATATCAATATCATATATCAATATCATTTGTTAGAACAGATTATTTTAACAAATGAATTGAGACTTAACCGCCTAAATTTATAGAAAAAGCGCCGTAAAACCGCCCGCTTTAGCCGGCGGATATAAGGCGTAATATTTCAGGTTAGCTATAATAATATGGATTCTAAATTCTATACATACAGATTCAGGATATACCCAAATAAAGAGCAGTTAGCCTATCTTGACGAACAGATAGGATACAACCGTTTCGTCTATAACTTCTTTTTGGAACGCAGTATTAACCTATATAAGAACTACGGCGTTAAAACTAACTACCATTCTAACTCGGCGGTATTGCCGTTAGTTAAAAAAGGTTTTTCTTTTCTAAAAGAAGCCAACTCTCAAAGCTTGCAGGCAAGTATTAAAAACCTTGATACCGCTTTTCAGAAGTTCTTTAAGAAACAAAGCGGCTATCCTAATTTTAAAAAGAAAGGCGTATATAGCAGTATCGTAATACCGCAGCGTTTCGCAATAAATAACAACTCTATTGAAATACCTAAACTCAAGACCGCTATTAAAGTTAAATTTCATAGAAAGTTTTACGAAGCGGTAAAGTCAATTTCAATTAGTAAAACCGCAACCGGTAAGTATTACGTTAATATGCTGGTAGAAAAGTTTGCGTTTACGCCGTATATCCCTAAAAAAGCAATAGGAATATCAACAGGCATAGACTTAGGACTTAAAGACTTTGCAATAATTACTACCGGCACGAGTATAAACGATAAAGAAAGCTTTAAGATACCAAATAACAAGTATCTCATTAAGTCTCAAAAGAAACTTGTTAAGCTTTCAAGGCAGTTAGGCAAAAAGGTTCATAGGCGCAGCAAGCAGGATAAAACTACGGCGTCAAAGAATTATATTAAATTTAAAAATAAATTATCCCTTTTGCACGAGAAAATAACTAATCAGCGCAACGATTTTTTGCATAAATTATCTTTAAGGACGGTAAACGATAGCCAAGTTGTCGTCCTTGAGGACTTAAATATAAAGGGAATGGTTAAGAATAGGAGTTTATCGAAGTCGATATCCGACGTCTCTTGGAGCAGGTTTGCGGATATGCTTATATATAAAGCGGACTGGTCCGGACGGCAGATATTAACGGTTAACAGGTTTTATCCTTCAAGCAAGACCTGTTCTACTCCGGATTGCGGATATATTTATAAAGGGCTTAAGCTCTCGGAGAGATATTGGACTTGCCCGCAATGCGGGACTCTCCATGACCGAGATATTAACGCCGGTATTAACCTATTTCTTGAAGGACTTAAACAAATAGGGCGGGTATCGCCCGAATTTACGCCTGCGGAGTATGCTCCGGCGGGTATCCAAAGTATCGGGTATAGCCGTCATACGATGAAACAGGAAGCCTGCGGCTTTAGCCGTGGGTAGTTCACCCTTTTTTCACGACATTTTGTCCAAGAATTAATTAACTTATTTGTTAGAATATTATTTTAACAAGTGGATAATATATAATAAGACCTTTAGCGAAAGTGGAATTAATGCCAAATCCGCTAAAGATAGTTTGTTGCATTTTGGCACTCGTTCCAAAATGCAACATTGCCGAAAATACTAACGAATGGCAAATTCGGCTATTCTCGTCCCGCCCTTCGCTTTCGGTCTCGAACCCGGCAAGCGGGTTCGAGCCCCCGCTTCGGCGGTATTGCCGCGGTGTTTATCCGTCCAGCTCGTCATAATGGGCGTCTGCGCCGCCCATAAAACCATAAAAAATAAAAGGTTTATCCGGCAGTCCTGCTACTTGCTTTTTTTGCTATTGTCCTGCGGTTCTCTCCGTCCGGTTAGCTATATTAATGTAGTTAAACATTAATATAACAGGAGGATTAAGAAAATGAATGAAAGTAAAGAACTTTTAACCGCCAAGGAAACGGCGGCGTTTCTCGGATTATCCGAAATAACGGTCTATAAAATGACCTACAAAAAACAGATACCGTTTGTTAAGCTCGGCAGGACTAAAAGGTTTGAAAAAAGTAAATTAAAAGAATGGATTGACAAAAACAGCGTTGATGCAGATAAATAAAACTATTTAAAGATGTCGTCAACGGCTTTTTTTAAAGTTTCTGGCACTAAATGGCTATACCGCTTCGTCATTTGCGTTGTCCGGTGTCCGAGCAATTCGCCGGTAATATAAAGGCTCGTCCCGCCCATTACCATTTTACTTGCGAAAACGTGCCGTAAGTCGTGGATACGCAGGTCTTTAAGTTCTGCGTTCTTGCAAGCCGTATGAAAGGAACGCCTAAAATCGCCTAACTTGCGCCCGTCGTCGTTGAATACATATTTACAAGTGGACAATTTGTCCACTTGTTCTTTTTCTTTCTCGATACCGCCTAAAAGCTCTTTTAAAGGCTTACTTATAGGAATATACCTGTCGTATTTCGTCTTGGTCCCTTTAATTGCTATTACGTCGTTCTGCAAGTCCACGTCGTCCCATTTTAAGTTAAGAGCTTCGCCTTTGCGGCAGCCGGTAAAAATAAGAAAGGTTATAAGGTCTTTAGTAAGCTTATTCGTAGCGCCGGCGATAAGCTTCTTGATGTCGGAATCGGATAAGGTTTTTAGGCGGGATAGTTCGTTGAGTTTCTTAACGCCGGAGCAGGGGTTCTTATCTATATATCCTTTCTTAATGCAGTAATTAAAAAAGTTATTCAGTATTTGCAATTCGTGGTTTATTTCTTTTAAAGAGATTTCGGGTTCTCTTTTATTTTTATTTTTCGGTAAATTCATTATTTCTAATTTTCTTGCAATTTGAAAATTTTTAATGTCAAGTTCTGATATAGAGTTTATCTCTTTATCAAAAAATATATTAAAATGCTTTATTCTTGATAGCATAGGTTTGAGCGTTGAATTAGCGATATTGCAGGATTTAATATATTCTTTATATAAAATGTCTTTAAAGATATTTTGTTTAGCCTTATTTTTAGCCGGTATATTAAACCTGTCCCGTATCGTATCTGCATATATCGCCGCTGATATTTCTTGAGCTATGCTTTTATCTTTGGTTTTACAGGAATACTGATAATGCTTATTGTCAAGCCTGAACTCGCACCAGTAAACCTGTCCGCGCTTGTATATTCTCATATTATTTTACCTAAAAAACTGTATGCGTTTTTGTATGTAAAATTCATTAAAATTACATAAATTCTATCAAAATTAAGAAATTATGTCAAGATAGGATATTGCTGTGAAGTGCTTATTTACTGCGGTTTTAATTGGTTGCGGGGGCAGGATTCGAACCTGCGACCTTTGGGTTATGAGCCCAACGAGCTACCGGACTGCTCCACCCCGCGATGATTTTTTCGTATAACTTATTTATTA
>JAJYJI010000004.1 GCA_021789605.1 bacterium | reverse complement strand
GCAAAAATATTATTGCAAACAGCGAAAACTATGCAATTTTTTTAATTGCAATATTGAGGAAAAGCCGTTGCAAAAGTGGGGAATTTCGTTTGCAATTTTGAGGAGAAACGATTTGCAAAATACAAGCAAAAGCCCTTGGAATTGGAATTGCTGACTTTTTTCAATCTTAACTTATGAATCCTAAGTTTATAAAAACACATGCTGACTTACAAACAAAACAACAAGATATCTGTGATGGATTCCTGGCGCAAGTGCTTCGAAAAACAAAAAAGGCTAAAGATTATATTGAAGAAGCAAAGATATTTGAAAAAAAACTTAAAGAAAGCGATACTCTTGAAAATATTTTAGCTTCTCCAGAATGCCAAAAAGATTTAGCTTCTGCCTGCGGTTTTTCTGAAAAGGCGAAAGCGAAATTAAACAAAACTGTATTAGATGATACAATAAAGGAAGTAATACCACAGATTTGTAAAGATGCTGGGGCTGAATCTATGGAAGAAATTAGGAAGGAAATATTATTTCGTTGCCTTCTTACAAAAGGAGATACGATGGGTGGTTCCATGCGCAATTCAATTGGGGCTTCAGCGGGAACAAGGCTTACCAAAAAAATTACAGAAAGGCTCTCTCACTGCGGAAAGGAATTTAAGGTTTCTGAAAGCAAAAGCGGTAAGATTCAAAAAGTTGTTTTTAATAACCGTGTTTTGCTTTTTGATAAAAAATCACCAGTGATTGATAAAAATATTGATGTTATTTTGATGGAAAATAGCGAGGGAAAATCTATAAGGGATTTAATCCATGATAAGAAAAAATACATTGCTTGTGGGGAATTAAAAGGTGGAATCGATCCAGCAGGAGCAGACGAACATTGGAAAACCGGAGGTAGCGCTATTGATAGAATTAGAAATGCTTTTAAAAAAAATACTCCTAAATTGTTCTTTGTTGGGGCAGCAATTGAAGCGTCGATGGCAAGAGAAATTTTGAAGCAATTAAAAAATGGAAAATTGAATCATGCCGCAAACCTTAACAAAGAAGAACAAGTTATCGATTTAGTTGACTGGTTGTTGTCTTTATAACTTTCTCCAAACATAAACACACTTTCGCAATTCTTCCCTGCCATGCACCCCCATCTGTTGGCTGCTGTTTCCCTTGCCAGTAGGTAAAACCCAGATTTGTTCTACATTGAAACCCGCACTCTGCGCAATATCTGAGAGTATTAGGTCTACCGGGATATTCGCACCAGCATACCTTACATTATCATTTACCATTACAAAGGGAGCTCCTTTTTTTAACAAGCGAGCACACTCAAAAATAATAAGGGAACTTTCATAGAAATAGTTTTTTACCATCCTAGCAATTCCTGGATTATTTAACTCATTATTCTTTTTCTTCTCATCAAGATATCGAATGATTGCCTGCAACTGTTCTTGAGTATCAAATACCTTTGTAGCTTTATCGAGGGTATTGGCAAAAAAGAGATCTAAGTTTTCCTTGTCCTTGTTTTCCACGGTGCAAGATATCATTTCTTGCCGTAAATTTCTGATATTTTTTTCATCAACGTCAAGCAAGGCGAGCTCTAAGGCATAGGTCCGAGTGTAATCATAGCGATTGCAGTATGGAGGCGATGTCATTAAGATATCAAATTCATTGCTCCTAAGTTTGGAAAGTATTGACAGGCATGATCCTTGCAAAATTTCAATACTTCCCAATTCCCCTTTCAATTCGTTAGCGGATTCGAAAAGCGTATTGTCTCCAGATAAGTCAGAAATAATATCCTTGAGTTTATCGGTAAGGGCTTGAGTAAATTCTTTAATTGGTCCCTTGTTAAATTTATTATTCCCATTGCCGCGTCCTGAACGATAATCCCAACGTAAACACTGTCCATCTTTTCTTGTGAAGCTAATTTCTTCTAATATGCATAGTAGTGCAAAGCGCAATACACGTCGATATTCTTTATTTCTATTCTTGTGAATAGCTCCGAGAAACTTGCCTGTAAGTTCTTCTGTTTTATCAGGAAACGCACCCTGTGTAATTTTGAGATGATTTATCCCTCTTCCGCTTTTCTCATATTCCCAAGGTTTTTGTTCAATCCATTCCTGCAAAAAGGCAATGAGGTTGCGATGATTATCCATTTCAAAAATAATCTTACGCACAGCAATAATCTCTGCGGCTAATGGAAGAAGCTCAATGCCTACAGCATCTAAACCCCGTTCGGCAGATACAAAAAGTGATACCCCGCTTCCTGCAAATGGGTCAATTATTTTGCCTTTCTTGATGTTCAACTTGTTAAAAGTATAATCGACAAGTGCCGAAGAATAGCCCTCTTTGAATTTGTACCAGCGGTAGTAAGGGGTTTTTTTATTAGCTTGAAAACTAACTAAAGTCCTTTTCAGGTCTTTGTTAACAACAAGCTTATCACGGAAGCGGTTTTCCAGTTTTTTGTTGATTATTTTAATTTGTTCTAAAGTGATTGACATATTATTTTGCTAATTGTGCGTATATATAATGGGTAGTGTAAAATATTTTGTGTAAATTCTAAGTGGCAAAAAAGGCGTACCTCCTATAAAATAAAAAAGTTATCGTCCAAAATAACTTTAAATTAAAGGAGGCAACGCCATGATGATTAAGGGTAGTTTATCAGAAATTACGACATTATTCAAAGAGATTCAAAAGGAACCCGTTAAAATGTTCGAGCTTATCAGAAAAGAGGTAAAGGAAACGGTCGGAGATTACATCTCCTCCCTTCTTGATTTGGAGCTTAAAAACCATCTCAAAAGGGATAAATACGAACGTTCCGATGAATCAGACCCTAATTACCGCAACGGCTCCTATAACCGCCGTTTCTGCGTTAAATCAATAGGCGATACCGCCGTAAAAGTCCCCAGAGACAGAAAGGGAACCTATAAGCCTCAGGTCCTTCCCCGGTTTAAAAGATACGAAGACTCAATAAGGGAAGATTTGACGCTAATGTATTTAACCGGCATATCGACCCGTTCGCTATCGCTTTTATCGAACAAGCTTATCGGAAGAAAGCTCTCTCCCCAGGAGATATCCAACGCCAACAAGGAGTTCATCCAGGCCGTGGAGAAATGGCGCACGAGGGATTTATCCAATGATGAGATAAAATATATCTATCTCGACGGGGTTAACTTTCCGATGCGTCTTTCCGGCAAAATAGAGCTTGTTCCCGTTTTGGTAGCCATAGGCGTTGACAATAACGGCTACCGTTCCGTCCTTGGCTTCCAGTCCGGAGACAAGGAGTCCGCCTCCTCCTGGAGGGAATTCTTCAAAGACCTGAAATTGAGAAACCTTAACGGCTCCTCCGTCAAGCTTGGCATCATGGACGGCTTATCAGGCCTTGAAAAGGTGTTTAAGGAGGAATTTAGCGGTTCCTCCGTCCAGAGATGCCAGGTCCACGTCGCAAGGAACGTATTGGCCAAAATACCGCTTAAACACAAAAAAGAAATAGCAGATTCCTTAAGGTCTATATTCTATGCTTCATCAAAAGATAAAGCCATGGAGTTCTTTAAGGATTTTAAGGAAAAATACAATAAGGATTTCCCGTCCGCCGTTAAATCGCTGACGAACTCGATAGATTCTTCTTTAACTTTCTTTAAGTTCCCTAAAGAGGACTGGATATCCCTAAGAACCACGAACATTATAGAAAGACTTAATAAAGAGTTTAAAAGAAGGACTGCCTCCATGGAGATACTCGCCGGGGAGAACAGTTCCTATAATTTATTGGCATTTATATCCATAAGAATGGAGGCGGCCTGGTCTAAAATGGCCGTCGGGAAGGTACTGCCTAATTTGCCGTTCTATAAAAAATTTACACAAAGTTCTTGACAGTACCATATAATGTTTTTATGCAATAGTTTAAGCTATTCCCCATTTTTAATTTTTATTAATTTTTTATTCGAAAAGGTTATGCCTAAATGTTTTTTTAAGTTTTTTGAAGTTAGGCGTATATCTTGCCTCTTTAAATAATTTAAAACGTTTTTTACTTCATCATAAGAATAAATATATTTAACTTTATTTATTTTATTATAAAATTTTGAGAACCAAAAAGGAATATAATCCATGCTCCGCGAAATTTTTTTCACGGTAATTTTATTTTCCGCGCAAAATTTCGAAATATTTTCCTGATTTTCGAATATCCTCGTTAAAGCCGAAAACAGCGCGTATTGCTGCCTTATGTCCAGTTCCATGACGTAGGGTATTCCCCTTATACCGGAAATCGGCAGTTCATTTTCTTCCAAATAATTCTCTTCCAACCGCAAGCTTTTCCGGTATCCGTATTTTACCAGCTTCGTAAAATGATTCAGCATATCGAAGAATAAGAACGAATACACGGGCCGGTTTTCGAACATGAATATCCCGCCGTCCAGTATTCTGTAAAGTGCCTTTATTGCCTTTAATCCATAAGAATTTTCGCTAATAAATTCCGATTCCGCCGTCATGAACGAAAACCCGCACTTCCGGCAGTGCGGGAAGTCCCCGTCGTTCAGCCTCTTATTCACCATGAAAGGCGTGCCGCATTCCTGGCATTTGTCGATAAGGAAGCAGTTGTGCTTCACGCAGGCCGTCGAAAAGAAAAGCCGCCACTTCTTCCTTAAATACAGCTGTTTGTCCTCCTTAAGGCACATGGGGCACAGCCTCTGGGCAAACTGCCTTACGTTCCTTGAACGCCTGTGTATAGGTATTATAAACGTGTTCCTGTTGTTGGGGTATATTTCCTCAGAGAGCCAGCCCTCGTAGGAATTAAGCGTCATTTTATATATAATTTCTTCCGGGAATCCGGTCTTTTCCGCCAGCCTTTTTACCAGGCTTCCGTCGCAATACAGGTCCAGGTCCCTTTCCCACAGTTCCCGCCCGTATTCCGGGAAGTGCAGGTTCAGGAACGTGGAAGGGTCCGTGTGGTGCAGGTAAGCCGTCCGCACCAGCCACGAGGAAAGCAGTTCGTCCTCAAGCGGCAGCGGCCTTATCGGGAACTTCGACGCCGCAATAGACCTTTTGTCCACGCCCCTTATCTTGTAAGCGTATCTCCTTTCCGCCGCTTCCATTAGACCGCCTCCAGCTCCTCTATGCTCCTTCTGAGGGAAGGCCGGACGTATCCCGTGCCCCTGACCTCGTCCAGGGTTATCCTTTCCTTATGGGTCATTATGGCCTGTATGGCGGAAAGCGTCGTAATTTCGATTATCTCGCCCATCAGCCCCTCGCTGTTTTCCATTATGTATTCCGCAAGCCTTTCGTTCTCCGCAAGCCCGGATTCCTTCTTCAAAGGCAGTATCCTTTCTATGGAATCCAAAAGCGATAGGTATTCCTTTCCGAAGTCCCATCTTTTCAGGAACATAGGCTTGAACCTCGAACTAATTTGGAAGTCGGTGTTGGTGGCGTTTAGGGCCTCCTTTATGCCCACGAGCACGATAGGCATTAGGAGCCTGTTGTTGAGGTTCTTGAGCGCGTTCATGAACTCCTTCTGCTTCGACACCGAGCCGCTGAGTATATTGTGTATCTCGTCCACTACAAGCATTTTTGTTCCGAACTTCTGGAAGTAATAGGTTATTTCTGCCTCTTTCCTTGAAAGGGAGTCGCTCTTGCGGAACGGTATAAGGAGCTCGTTAAGTATCGAATCGTAGAACATCGGCGTGTCTGGCCTTGGCGGAGCCTGAATAGCGACGACCGGAACGGCGTCCGTTTCGATGCCGTCGGTTGGCGGGTGCACCTTCAGGAACTTTTTTATTATGCTGGTCTTTCCGTTGTTGCTGTCCCCGACTATGAGTAGGCAGGGCATCCTCGTTTTCTTCGGCTCGGTCAGGAGCTCCTCCAGCCTGCCCAGGATTTTTTTCGCCGCAGGGTAGGTTACGAACTTCTCCCGCCTTATGTAGTCAACCCTTTCCTCGTCGGTTTTATCAAGGCATTCCATAGACTGGGGAATGAGCCTCGGCGCATTGTCTTCGCCTTGCGGAACTGCGGTTTTCTTATTCGCCATTTCGGCACCTCCCTTTATTAATCGTATACGTCTATGTCGTAGGTCTCAATTTTGCTTTTATTTTCGGTTCCGTCCGCCGGAACCGGATTTTTTTCTTTTCCGGCAGTATTCTTATCGTCCGATTCCGAACCGCCGGAAACATCGGCATCCTGATTTCCGTAAGCCGCCGGTTTCAGTTTCATGCCGTTTTCGACCTCTATCTTCTTTTTTTCCCTGTAATGGACGTCCGAGGAGAGCTTCCTCCTGGCCGATTTCGTCTTTTCCGCGGACTCGGTCTCGATATGCCTTAATTTCTTGATTGCCTGGAACATTTTAGTTTCGTCGTAGCCCGCTATTCCCTCCTTCTTGAGGCGGTTTTTCGCCTCCCTTATCTCCCACAGGGTCACGGCGGGGTTGCCCATGTTCCTGTAAGGTATGCCGAAGTAAGCCTTTAATTCCGGCTCGTAGAAATAGAGGGTGCTAATGTCCCTTGGGTCGTACCTGAAAGTGTACGTCTTACCCTTTTTGCCGGGGCCGTCCGTTCCTATGTATTTCCTCAGCACGTCGGCGTAGTATTTTATGTTCTCGAAGGAAACGCCGTCCTTCTGCACGGTCCTTTCGGTGAACGGCAGCAGCGAAATCCTTATCCTTTCCGCCTCCTCCCTGTCAATTAGGTCTGGCAGTCCGGTTCCCGCGGTTTCGTCGCTTCCCAGTATCCCTATTTCGTATTTTTTCTCCGGGGGCATGCCGAGTTCGGAATGGACCTTCTTGTGATAGACGTTGACTATGTATTCGGCGAGCCATTTTTCAAGCTCTTTAAGCGTGAATACGGCCTTGTCTTCGGAGCCGTAGTCGCCCTTCTCCCTGACGTTGGAAAAGGTAGTTCCGGGAAGGGTATGGATTTCGAAGTTCATGGTCTTTACCAGCCTTTCGATGTGCCCGCCGTAGTAGGGCGCCCCCCTCGGCCTGAAATCGACGCCAATATTATATTCCTCGCAGAACCTTTTAAGCGCGTTTCCCCTGAACTCCGCCGCATTGTCCAGATGTATGGTCAGGAACTTCGGAAGGCCGTATATGGGCCATTCCCCCTCCACGCCGACGGCCTTCAGATAGGTTGCCTTGGGCGTTATTCCCAGGTATAGGGTCTGTCCCACGGAGAAGAAGCTGGGGGCTTCGAACGTAAGGTAGAAGCCGTAAACCATCCTGCTGAAAATGTCCATGGCAAGGGTCAGGTACGGCCTTTTAAGTGGCTTCCTGTATATTTCGTCCACGACTATTATGTCTAACGGCGTATGGTCCACCTGTATGATTTCGAGGGGGAATTTCGCCTCGAAGGAACCGGGGGTGGGAGACAAGCTGTTCAGGTATGCGCTCCTGCCGTGCCGCCTCCTGTAAACAGTTGCGTGGTCCATAGCCTTTATCCTGTTCCTCACTGTGTTTTCGGAAGGGGGCGTGATGCCAGCGTGGCTGCACCTGATTTTTATGTCGGTGTATATTTTTGTTACCGGCAGCCTCTGCTTGGAAAGGTAGTTCTCCTCTATGACCTGGTTCATTATCCTTTCGGCGTCCGGCTCCGTCCTCGGCTTCCCCTTTCCTCCCTTGGACAGGTAGTCGGGCACGAGGGAGCTCAGGGTTCCCGTCGCCGAATAACTCCTTATCCACCTGAAAAGTGTAACGGCGGACACCCCGGATTCTTCGGCCCTGCGTTCGACCATCTCCTTGGTCCTGCCGGGCACCAGGAGGGGTTCAATTGCGGCGTATCTTTCCTTTGCTATTTTCCAGTGGCCTTCGCTTATCTCCCCGTTGGGGGTTTTTTCGGCGGATTCCTCGGTTTTGGGAGCGGAAAGCCCGCTTACCGGCAGGACGTCCGTTTTGCCCGTTTCCACGTTGCGGGCCAGCACCGTGCCGGGGCCGGTCGGGTTCAGTATCTCGTAGGTTTCGTCCTTCCAGGCGACCCTGCTTCCTTTCTTAAGAGACAAGGGCATAATCTTTATCCTCTCTCCATTACCGTAAATTAGTAACCAGTTTCCCTTTGTAGATTATTATATCTAATAAAATTAATAGGTTACAAATTATTGCCAAATTTACCTCTATTATTAACATCGAGAATCGTTTTACGTAATAAGAAGCAAAAAACAAAAAGACAAGATTGGTTTTTAGAACAATCGTGTAATCTGCTCGAGTTATCTCGAAATCTAAACCAGATTATTTTAAAAGAGGTAAATATTATGCATGAAATTATTTATGACCTTATTATCGCTATTATTATGCATTTGATTGAAAAATTAATTAAGCGCGGATAATAAGCAATTAACCCCCGCTCGTTCTTTGAAGAATTGGCGGGGAATTTATTTTATGAGCTATTTACCGCTAAAAAGGCGGAATTGGTGAGCGGCAGATAAAGGTTGGCGGCAAGCCTTTTCGTAAAAACCAGGTGCCATATTACGGGGAGGGCTTCCGCTTTTTCCATGAGTACCGGAGATATCCGGTCAAGGATTCCGGCCACGTTCAGGCCGCCGCCTGACAGGACGGAGAGTATCCTGCGTTCGTATTTGTCCGCCGCCTTCGGCTTCTGCCAGTACCTGTAAAGGAATTTTATATTGTCCATGTACGTTTCGTTTATCCTCCTGTCGGTGAGTATCTTGAAAGCCATGCCGTTTTCCCTCGCGTATGCGGAAACGGCCCTTGCCTTGTTGGCTATCTTTTCCTTTTTTTCGATTACTTCCTTCATGTATTTTATTTCAATCAGCAGGGGCACGGCGTTCAGTTCGGGTTTGAACCATACGAGGCAGTCCGGGAAGTAGGATATTTTTCTTCCGCTTAATATAGCGTCTATTTTTACGGGCTGTTCCTGATATTTTTCGATGCTGTCGTCGAATTCGAAGGAGAGGAAGAACTTCTTTTCGAGCTGGGACTCGAATTCCACGTTTCTTCCGTTCTTGAGGCTGTAGAAGTATCCGGCTACGGACCTTGTCTGGACGGGAATCTTTCTTGCCTTGAGCATTTTAACTCACCGGTTAGGTTAATTAAATTAGACTCTTGGTAAGATAGTATCATTTAATTTTATAATAGTCAAGGCATTTTCAATTTTTATTATGATATTATCATTATATTTTGTAATGTCAAAGATTAAAAAATATGATAAAATGGGGGAAAAATTAAAAGGATGGTATCAATTACTATTGAAACTTACAGCTCTTGTAAGTTACAAAAGTTAATGATACTCTGCAAAAGATAATGAAACTATTTAATTTGTCATTTTGCTTTTATTTATTAACAAACCAAAGGTTTTTATGCAAAACATATTTATAATCTGCTATAATCTCATATATTTTATTTTTTAATTAATAACAATTTTACCATACCGCAATATTGTATTTTAAATGATTTCAGTTCCCGTATCCATTAAATTTGGCACCGACGGCTTCAGAGGAATTATAGGCGATAATTTTACCTTCGATATAGTCAACAGAATAAGTTTATCGCTGGCTGAATTTCTGGAAGACGGCTCGCCTAAAACCGTAGCCGTAGGTTACGATACGAGATTTTTATCTAAAGAATTCGCTCTTGCCGCCGCAGAAGCCCTTGTTTCTAAAGGAATGAACGTCATATTGAGCGATAATTTCTGCCCCTCCCCCGTTTTATCTTATTTTGTCAAGAATAAAGAATGCGCCGCCGGCATAATGCTCACCGCAAGCCATAATCCTTTTATGTTCAACGGATTAAAATTTAAAAACGCGTTTGGCGGTTCCATGCTCGAATCCGACATAAGAAAAATAGAAAAAATTGCAAACGACGCTGATTTCGATAAAGAAAGGACGGGAAAAAGCTATTACGTCGCGCCTGCCGCATTATATCAATGCGCCTGCCCCGGCGGCAATAACCGTTTTAAATATGCTGATTTTAAAAAAAGCTACATTGAACATTTAATCGGTTTTACCGGATTAGATAAAATCGTACCGAACGCGGACGAAAATGTATTAAAATCGTTAGACGTCGTTATAGACCCTATGTTCGGTTCCGGCATAGGATATCTGTCTTCCGTGTTAAAAAAGTTTTCTATAAAACACGGTTTAATAAATAATACGGTTAACCCGTCTTTTCCTGGATTAAATCCAGAACCAATAGATAAAAATTTAGTCAAACTAAAATCGATTTTAAGAAAAAGAGGATTTAAAAATAAGTTTGCCGTTGGTTTTGCTACAGACGGCGACGCCGATAGGATAGGCGCCGTGGATTTCGAAGGCAATTTTATCGATTCGCATAAAATATTTTCGATAATTTTAAGTTATCTTATAAAGGAAGGTTATTCGGGAAGCGTCGTTAAAACCGTTTCAGTGTCCAAATCCATCGACTATATTTGTAAGAAGCATGAAATAAAATTGTTAGAAACGCCCATTGGATTCAAAAACATCGCCGCCCTAATGATAAAAGAAAAGGACGGCGTATTTTTAGGCGGCGAAGAATCGGGGGGAATAGGCATAACGTCGCATCTGCCGGAAAGGGACGGCATTCTTAACGCATTAATGCTGCTTAAAATCATGCTCGCAAACCGGAAAAACTTAAACGAAATTTTAATCGATATATTTAACGGACATTATCCTTATTCATACAAAAGGGAAGATTTGCATTTGGAGGAAGGAAAAAAAGCGCGGTTAATAAACAGCCTAAAAACCGGCAATTTTAAAATACCGTTAAAAAAGAATTTAATATCGTCTAACTTAATAGACGGATTCAAATTTGAATATGACGACGATTCGTGGCTTTTGGTGAGACCTTCTGGAACAGAGCCGGTTTTAAGGATTTACGCCGAAAGTAAAGACGCAGAGAAAACGGATTTATTAATTAATAAAGCAAAGGAAGAGATGGATAATCTATAAGACGCCTTGAACCCGCGCTAGAAAATATTTTGCTCTTTTTATTCCATGCAAATACCGGATTCCGGGTTCTAGGGATTGTACAGTTTAAGCTAAAAGTTAAAATCCGCCGCCGTTCCCGCTAGGGGAAAATCTGGAAATAAAATTTCTAACGCGGGTTCAAGGACATAAAAAAATCTATTTTTGAAATAAAAAAAAATGTTATAATATCAAAATTATTTATTTAACTAATATTTTTATTTTTAGAGGGCTATCCGCAATGAGTGAAATTGTCGATATAAAAGGCAGGCAGATTTTAGACTCGAGAGGGAATCCGACTATCAGCGTAAAAGTTTCTTTGGAGAGCGGGATGAGCGGGACAGCCAGCGTTCCGTCGGGGGCATCAACCGGCGAGTACGAGGCTTACGAAAAAAGGGATAACGACAGTTCCCTTTACGGCGGAAAATCCGTCAATTCGGCCATAGAGGCCATTAACGATATCATATCTAAATCTTTAAGCGGCATAGACAGTTATTCTCAAAGACTTATAGACGATATAATGATGAATCTCGACGGCACCCAGAACAAATCCAATCTGGGAGCAAACGCAATTTTAGCCGTTTCATTGGCGGCGGCGGTTGCTTCCGCCAATGAGCTGGAAATTCCGGTTTACCGCTACTTAGGCGGTTTAAATGCCCATGTTTTACCCGTTCCCATGATGAATATATTGAACGGAGGGAAGCATGCCAATAATATGCTCGATTTCCAAGAATTCATGATAGTGCCGGCCGGAGCAAAATCTTTTGAAGAGGCTCTCAGGATGGGAGCGGAAGTATATCAAAAATTAAAAAAAGTATTGGACGACAAAAATATGCCCACGGCGGTCGGCGACGAAGGAGGATTCGCCCCTCAGCTTCAGAATAATATGGAAGCCATAGTCCTTATAATGGAAGCCATAGAAAAAGCGAGATATCAACCCGGAAAAGATATTTTCATAGCGCTCGACCCCGCCGCAAGCGAGTTTTATGCAAACGGCAAATATATTCTAAAAGAAGCCGGCAAAAAAACCGTGCTGGAAGCGGACGAAATGGTCGCGATGTATGCAGGTTACGTAGAAAGATTCCCTATTATATCCATAGAAGACGGTATGGCGCAGGACGATTTCAACGGTTTTTCGCTTTTGCTTAAAGAAATAGGGGACAAGGTCCAGATAGTAGGAGACGATTTGACCGTAACAAATCCAAACCGCATCTCCAGGGCTATCGATTCGCGTTCGATAAACTCCGTTCTAATAAAACTGAACCAGATAGGCTCTTTGTCCCAAACGCTAGATGCCGTCGAGCTAACCCAGAAAAATAATATGAGCGCGGTAATTTCCCACAGGTCCGGGGAAACCGAAGATACTTTCATTGCCGACTTATCTGTTGCCGTAAACTCTGGATTAATTAAAACAGGCGCTCCCGCCCGTTCCGAAAGGGTGGCAAAATATAACAGGCTTTTGCAGATTGAAGAGGAATTAGGCTCCAATTCAGCATATAAAGGGCTTAAAGCTTTTAAAGGAGCCGGAAGCAGGTTAAGTTGATTTTTAAAAATAAGCAACAATAAAAACAAATAATTAAAAAAACAAAACTAAAAAACCAATTCAAGGAGGTTTGTCATGGCTTTTATTATTACCGATGAATGTATAGCTTGCGGGGTTTGTATTCCCGAATGTCCTAATAACGCTATTGCCGAAGGGGATATATATATTATAGACCCGAATCTTTGCACGGAATGTTTCGGATATTTCGATACACAGCAATGCGCTTCCGTTTGTCCCGTAGATTGCTGCATACCGGACGAAAACCGCAAAGAATCCAAGGAAGAGCTTAAACAGAAAGCGATGAAAGCGCACCCGGATAAAAAAGACTGGAAGTTTTAACTTAACCGCAGGAAAGCCCCTCATTATCGTTTGCATAAACGGCAGCGGGTTTATGAGCGCGTAAACGATAATATGCAAGATGGGATATATTTTTCTGCGTTTAAAAAGCATGTCTTTTTTGCAGAAAAATATGACAGGCAAATCATAGAGGTTGTTGCGGATAGAATGAAGCTTAGCTCGTAAGAGCGCGATAGTTTACTGATAGAGGGGATGAAAATATTCTCCTCTATCGTTTTTGCCGTATTTCCGATATTTAGCCTGTAAATGTATTGTTTATGTTTCATTAAACTCCTTAAATATGCCTATTAAGCGAGAAAATATAAAAGGATATGAACTCAATTCTTTAGATAAATCCGAGCCATGGCGCCTTTTCAGGATTATCGGGGAATTCGTCGACGGCTTCGACATTCTGCCGTCCATATGTCCCGCCGTAACCATATATGGAAGCGCAAGAGTCAAAGAAGACGACCCCGTCTATAAAAATACCGAGGAAATAGCCTATAAATTGGCGTTGAAAGGTTTTTCCATCATTTCCGGCGGCGGCCCCGGGGTCATGGAAGCCGCAAACAGGGGCTGCAGGGAAGCAAAAGAACGGTATAATTTAAACGTGAGTTCGGTGGGGCTGAATATTAAACTTCCTCACGAGCAGACTCTTAACAGGTTTGCCGACGTTACGCTTGAATTCAGGTATTTTTTCGTCAGAAAGGTCATGCTCGTCAGATACGCTTCGGCATATATAATGATGCCCGGAGGTTTCGGAACGCTTGACGAACTTTTTGAAACCGTAGAATTAATTCAAACAGGCAAAACAAAGCCCTTTCCCGTAATTTTATACGGCTCATACTACTGGAACGGTTTAATAGATTGGATTAAAAGCAATACGCTCCATAATTCCTTTATTTCGGGGAAAGATTTCGAAATCCTTAAGGTCATAGACGATATAGACGAAATAATAAATTATATTTTAAATTTTAATTTATAAAATCCTTAAAACGGTCCAAACCAAAACGTTAAAAATTATGATTAAAAACGACAAATGGATAGAAAAAATGGCGAAAGACGGCATGATAAGCCCCTTTGAAAACTCTCAGGTCAGGGACGGCGTTATATCTTACGGCGTTTCTTCTTACGGCTACGATTTAAGGATATCTAACGAGTTTAAGATATTTACGAACATAAACAATACGGTGGTGGACCCCAAAAAATTCGATACCAAATCTTTTATAGATTTAATATCCGATATATGCATCATTCCTCCAAATTCTTTTGCCCTTGGCAGGTCGGTGGAATATTTTAAAATTCCGAGGAACGTTTTAACCATTTGCGTCGGAAAATCAACTTATGCGAGATGCGGAATAGTAGTAAACGTTACTCCGTTCGAACCGGAATGGGAGGGATACGTAACGCTGGAGATTTCCAATACCACGCCGCTTCCCGCTAAAATTTACGCCAACGAGGGTATCGCGCAGGTCCTTTTTTTTGAAGGGGAAGAGCCGCGCATATCCTATAAAGATAAAAAAGGGAAATATCAGTCTCAGGTCGGCATAACCCTTCCGCGCCTGTAAAGCCCTTGGCGACAACGCCTGCAATGTTTTCACTCCCCGGCGGCTTAGGAATGTATTTTCCGCATTTAGATTTCTGGATTAGCCGCCTAAACGCCGAAAGCCTAAACGCCGAAAGCTTTAAAACGCGCCTGACTGCTCTCAAAAGGCTTAGCATGGATTTTCCGATTGCCGTTTAAGACGCGGCATTGGCATTATTGAAATTCGGCATATGAAACGGCCTATTTTATTATTCTTTTTTATGAAACGGCCTATTTTATTATTCTTTTTCTTATAGAAATAACGGAAGCGTAAAAGAATATGAGAATGAATAATATTATTATTATGGAATAAATTGGTATTAGTATGCCTATATCGCCTTCCGATAGCATTCTTATTATGCTAACAGTATAATACAGAGGCATAATATAAACGAAATATCCTATAAAGCGGGGAAGCGAAGAAACAGGATAAAATACTCCGGAAAAAAGGAACATGGTCGATATCGCTATGGTAAAGTAATATGAAAAAAAATCGTAAGACGGCGAGAAAGAGGTTATTAACAGCGAAAGGGAAGCGAATAAGAAGCCGTTTAATAAAATAATAATCGGAATTAAGAGAGCGTAAGGGGAAGATATCCAGCCGAAAACCGCCCCTATTATTAAAACAGTCGCGCCGCTCATAAACGCCTTTGCCGTACCCCATAAAATCTCGCCGGAAACTATATCTTCTATGCCCACGGGCGTAAGCAGTATCGCTTCGTAAATTCCTGCGGTTACCATTCGCGTATATGCTCCGAACGTGGATTCGAATGCGGCGGCATACATGGAAGACGACGCTATTATTCCCGGAACTATATATTCGACGTAAGACATGCCGTCTATGCGGTGTATAAATTTTCCAACGCCGAACCCTAACGCCGCAAGATATAAAAGGGGTTCGAGAATATCGCCTATTACGCCCGGCTTATAATATTTTAACCAGACCAGAAAGTTCCTGTAGAAAACCGTAAATGACCTTAAGCTTAAATCGGCGTTTATTTCTTTTATTTTATTTAGGGATTTCAATTATTTATTATTTTTCGCGATATCGAGAAAAATTTCCTCCAGAGATTTTTTATTTAACGTAATATCGTTTATGCATCCGCTTAAAACTATATTTCCGCGGTTAAGTATAATCATATTTCTAAAAAGTCTTTCGGCTTCATCCATATAATGTGTGGACATAAGAATAGTAACGCCGTTTTTATTCAAAACCGTAAGTTTATTCCAGATATTTTGCCTGTATTCAGGGTCTAATCCCGTCGTCGGCTCGTCCAATATGATTAAGGAAGGGTCATTTATGAGCGCCCTTGCTATCATTAGCCGCCTTCTTAAACCGCCCGATAAATCGGCGACTTTCGAATATTTCTTATCGGTTAAATTAAAAAAAATTAAAAGTTCATCCGACCTTTTCATCGATTCTTTTTTAGGTATGCCGAAATACATTGAATATATCAGGAGATTCTCGAAAACGCTTAAATCCTCGTCCAGATTATCGTCCTGCGGAACTATGCCCAAGCCGTATTTAATTTTTTTATAATCGCGCTTAAGGTTAAATCCGTTAATATAAACGGAGCCGGAATCCGGAATTACTATATCGTAAAGTATTCTCAACAGGGTAGATTTTCCGGCGCCGTTAGGGCCGATTAGCCCGAAAAAATCCCCGTATTTTATATTAAACGAGATGTTATTCAAAGCTTTAAAATCATCAAAAGTTTTTGTTAGGTTTTTTACTGTCAGAATATAATCTTCCATTATTTTATTTTTATTCCATTTTATTTTAAACCGCCGATATATATTATATCATTTTTCGTTTTATGCTTTAGAATAAAATTTAAAAAATTTGCGGCGCAAGATATTTAAAAATTAAAATATAAAATTAAGATAATTTGATTAAACAGGCAATATATAGATAAAAATAAAGAAAAATTAATTTAAATATGTTTTTTACTTAAAAATGCCATGAAAACCTTTAAATAATGAAAGATTAACAGTATTGTTTTTTTAAAGGCTTAAGTGTATATTATAACTAATTAGCACTCAAGCCATACAAGTGCTAATCATAATTATACGGAATGTTTGGAATATTTAATCTTTATAAATATAATATATAAATATAAGATATAATCAAATTATCAAAATTAATCTTAATAATTTAATAAGGAGAAAAAGTTTATGAAAGTTAAACCGTTACAAGACAGAGTTTTAGTAGAAAGGCTCCAGGAGGAAGAAAAAACTAAAGGAGGGTTGTTTATTCCGGATTCGGCAAAAGAAAAGCCGATGCAGGGGAAAGTGGTCGCGGCGGGCAACGGAAGGGTTATGGAGGACGGAAAGAAGATTCCGATGGACGTCAAAATAGGAGACGTCGTTTTATTTGCGAAGTATTCGGGGAATGACGTTAAAATAGACGATAAGGAATATCTAATTATGAAAGAAGACGATATTTTAGCGATAGTGGAAAAGTAAAATAAAATCATATTAAGTTTGTTTAACGCTTGAACAAAAATAATTTTTAATTTAAATTCGGAGGAATAAAATAATTATGGCAAAGGAATTAAAATTTTCATCGGAAGCCAGAGCAGAAATCCTTGTAGGGGTTAACGCTCTTGCGGACGCCGTCAAGGTGACTCTTGGCCCGAAAGGCAGAAACGTCGTTATAGAAAAATCGTTCGGTTCTCCTACTATTACTAAAGACGGGGTTACCGTCGCAAAAGAGATTGAATTGTCCGACAGGTTTCAAAATATGGGCGCGCAAATGGTCAAAGAAGTCGCGTCGAAAACTTCTGATACCGCCGGAGACGGAACTACTACCGCTACCGTTTTAGCCCAGTCCATATATAAAGAAGGGGTTAAATACGTTACCGCCGGAGCGAGCCCGATATACGTCAAAAGAGGAATCGACAAGGCAGTAGAAGAAATCGTTAAAGAGCTTAAAAAAATATCCAAGCCCATTCAAGACCAGAAAGAAATAGCGCAGGTCGGGACTATTTCCGCCAATAACGACGAAACGATAGGTTCAATTATTGCCGAAGCGATGGACAAGGTCGGAAAAGAAGGCGTTATTACCGTCGAAGAAGCGAAAAGCATGGACACCACCCTTGAAGTAGTCGAAGGAATGCAGTTCGACAGAGGCTACCTGTCGCCATATTTCGTTACCGATTCTGAAAGGATGGAGTGCGTTTTGGAAGACCCCTTTATTTTAATTAACGAAAAGAAAATTTCGGCCATGAAAGACCTGCTGCCTATTCTTGAACAAATAGCAAAGTCTGGACGCCCGTTTATAATTATTGCCGAAGAGGTCGAGGGCGAAGCGCTCGCGACGCTTGTAGTAAACAAATTAAGAGGCACTTTAAACTGCTGCGCGGTGAAAGCTCCGGGTTTCGGCGATAGAAGAAAAGCCATGCTCGAAGATTTAGCGGTATTGACCGGCGGTCAGGTAATTTCCGAAGACATAGGAGTAAAATTGGAATCTATTACTTTAAAAGACCTAGGCCACGCAAAAAGAATCACCGTGGATAAAGACAATACCACAATAGTCGACGGCGCAGGTTCGAAAAGCGATATAGAAAAAAGAGTTAAGCAGATAAGGGCGCAGATAGAAGAATCTACGTCGGATTACGATAAAGAGAAACTACAGGAAAGGCTTGCCAAATTAATAGGCGGAGTCGCGGTCATAAACGTCGGAGCCGCTACCGAAACGGAAATGAAGGAAAAGAAGGCAAGGGTAGAAGACGCTCTTCACGCTACAAGAGCCGCGGTAGAGGAAGGAATCGTTCCGGGCGGCGGAGTCGCTCTTTTGAGAGCGGTAAAAGCTATCGATAAATTAAAAGGAGCGAACCACGACGAAGAATCGGGCATAAAGATAATCAAAAGAGCGGTTCAGGAACCCTTAAGGATGATTTCCGAGAATGCAGGCGTTGAAGGCTCGATAGTCATAGAAAAGGTTCTCAATAACGAAGGCGCTTACGGATATAACGCTGCTGCCGATAAATACGAAGATTTAATTAAAGCAGGCATTATAGACCCGACAAAAGTCGAAAGAACCGCGCTTCAGAATGCGGCAAGCGTCGCGTCTCTTATGCTTACCACCGAGGCTATGATAGCCGATAAGCCGGAAGAAAAGGAAAAGGGCGGCGGTATGCCCGGCGGTATGCCTCAGGGAATGGGCGGAATGTATTAAGCGCTTAAATATAAAGCCGTAAAAAAAAATTAAGGGGACGGGTTTTTACCCGCCCCTTTTTTTATTATTCTTTTTTGCTTTTTTATCTTTTCCCGCAACTGCATACGGGTCAGGAAGATACCTATAAATCAAGATATAAAAAATATTTATATGCCGCAAAGCCATTTCCCTTCAGGCGGGTATTTCAGAAAATAGATTTCTAAATCGGGATTTGGCATTTTGCGGCTATATCTTAAGAGCAGCGTCTTAAGCGATGTATCAAGATGTCTCAAGATGTATCAAGATTGACTTTTTTGCCGCAATAGTTTAAAATTCACATATTATGGGGCATTTAGAGCATAAAAAAGATTTAAAGGCCGGTAAAGCTTTAAACGTATATATTATTACCCTTAGCGACACCAGGGACGAACGCAGCGACGAAAGCGGAGGCTATATAAGAGAAAGACTTTCATCCGTTTCGCATAAAATTTCGGGATACCGCGTTATAAAAGACGATAGGGATTTATTGGAAGATATTATCGTCAAAATATGCGCTACGGATTACGGTCAGCAGGTAGATGCGGCGGTAATAACGGGCGGGACCGGCGTTTCCCTTAGGGATATAGCATATGAAACCTTAAGAGAATTATACGATAAAGAATTATACGGTTTTGGAGAATTATTCAGAAGTTTAAGCTATAACGAGATTGGACCTTCCGCAATAATGTCGAGAGCTTCTGCAGGCATATACAACGGCAAAATAATTTTTTCCATCCCCGGTTCCCTGAATGCCGTAAAATTGGCTATGGATAATATAATTCTGAACGAGATGGGGCATCTGTATTATGAAATTTCAAAACATCTTTCTTAATTCTTAATTATTCGGCAATTTTAAATTCCTTTTAATTTTAATTTTAATTTTGATTCTTATAAAATTTTAATATGATAAATGTAAAAATTAGGCTTTTTGCCGCCCTAAAAGAATTAATAGGAAAAAACATATTAGATATAGGAGTTCCCGAAGGTTCTACGGTAAAAGACGTCGTCGAAACTATAAGCAAAACTTATCCCGATGCAAAAGAAATATTTAGAATATCGAGATATGCAGTTAATATGGAATACCAAAACGACGGAATAAAACTTTCCGACGGAGACGAAATAACCGTTATTATGCCCGTAAGCGGCGGAATTTCAGCCGCGGATATTTCAGAAGATAACCGGCGGCGGATAAAAATAACGTCCGAAAAGATAGATGCCGGCAAGGTGCTTGATTTTATTTCTGACCCTTCCGCAGGCTCGGTTCTTTTATTTAACGGCGCAGTAAGAAATAACGAGGAAGGGAAACCGGTAGAATATTTATTTTATGAAGCATATGAGGAAATGGCCGTAAAGGAGCTAAAAAAATTAATCGATGCGGCATTTTCCGCCTTTAATATTACTAAAGTTTTCGTTATTCACAGAATAGGAAGGATAGATATAGGAGATTTATCTATATCTATAGGAATTTCAAGCCCTCACAGAGATGATTCTTATCTGGCGTCGAAATTTTTAATAGATAATATCAAAGAGACCGTTCCTATCTGGAAAAAAGAATTCGCCGGCGGCGCCGGCGAATGGAAAAGACTGTAAAAATAATGCGATACTCGGAGTTTGTTTAAATGAAAGATTTATATTTAGGAATAGATATCGGGTCTACGACCGTTAAATTTGCGGTTTTGGATAAAAATATCAATGTCTTAAAAAAAGACTATATAAGGTCTAACGGAGAATCAATTAAAACGGTCTTTAACGTTTTAACGGATATTTTCCGCGAATATCCCGAAGCCGGATTTGCGGGAATAGGCGCAACCGGTTCAGGTTCCCGGACAGTCGGAGAAATTTTGGGAATACCCAATATAAACGAGCTCGTCGCCCAAACCGAAGCCGTAAAATATTTTTATCCGGAAGTAAGAACCGTTATCGAGATGGGCGGGCAGGATTCAAAATTTCTTATTTTAAAGAAAAATAAAGACGCCGGCCATATTTTTTTGGAAGATTTTGGATTGAACGATTTATGCGCGGCAGGAACGGGTTCGTTTCTCGACCAGCAGGCGGAAAGGCTTAACATAAGCATAGAAAAAGAGTTCGGACGCCTCGCCTTAGAATCTAAAAATCCTGCAAAGATTGCCGGCAGATGCACGGTTTTCGCTAAATCGGACATGATACACCTTCAGCAGGTTTCGACCCCGGTTGCCGATATCGTCGCCGGATTGTGTTACGCTGTCGCAAGAACCTTCGTCGGGACGATTGCTAAAGGAAAAAAATTTGAAAAGCCGGTTATTTTTCAGGGAGGAGTCGCGTTTAACGAGGGAATGGTCAGAGCGTTTAAGGATATATTGGGTCTTAAAGACGGCGAACTTATAATACCGGAACATCATACGGTTATGTCGGCCATTGGAATTGCCATAATTTCGCGGAAAGAAAAAAACTTTAAATTTAAAGGATTGGGGCCGCTTAAAGATTTTATGGAAAAAGATAAAACTACCGGAAAATATCGCGACAGGCTTAAAAGCCTTCCCTCCAATGACAACGCCGCCGACCCCGACGCTTTTAACCATAGCGCGCTTAAGTCCTATTCCGGCATGACCGTTCCGGTATATATAGGGGTCGATACGGGTTCGGTATCTTCCAATATCGTTTTATTGGACGAAAATAAAAAACTTTTAATAAAAAAATATAAAAAAACTAACGGAAAACCCATTGAAGTAGTCAGGGATACCTTTTACGAGATTTTCCTAGAATTGAAAAATTTCGGCGTAAACGTTTCCGTTAAAGGCGTTTGCACTACAGGCTCCGGCAGATATCTAATAGCCGATTTTATCGGCGCGGATATCGTAAAAAATGAAATAACCGCGCAGGCGGCGGCTTCTATCTTTATAGATAAAGAGGTGGATACCGTTTTTGAAATAGGCGGGCAGGATTCCAAATATATAAGGATACAAAACGGCGTGGTAATAGATTTTGAAATGAACAAAGCCTGCGCCGCCGGAACGGGTTCGTTTCTGGAAGAGCAGGCTCAAAAGCTCAATATAGACATTATTAAGGAGTTTTCGGATAAGGCTTTCAATGCGGCCAGCTCGTGTAATCTAGGCGACAGATGCACAGTGTTTATGGAATCAGACCTCGTGTCCCATCAGCAGAAGGGTGCCGACAAAGACCAGCTTATAGCCGGACTTGCCTATTCTATCGTGGAAAATTATTTAAATAAAGTAGTTTTGGGAAAGCCGATAGGAGCGCATATACTTTTTCAGGGGGGCGTCGCATTAAATAAAGCGGTAGTCAGCGCGTTCGAGGCAATCCTTAGCAAAAAAATAATTATCCCTGAACATAACGAAGTAACGGGCGCTATCGGCAGCGCCCTAATAGCTTTTAAAAATAAAGGCCAATCGAAATTTGCGGGATTCGATTTGACCGGCAGAAAATATTTTCAGGAATCTTTTATTTGCCAGAAATGCTCTAATTTATGCGACGTTAATAAAGTTACCGTAGAACAGGAGCCTTCGCATTATTACGGCGCAAGATGCGACATATTCGAAATAGATAAAACTAAGGTAAAAAAAGAAGAAAACTTTTTTAAATTCAGGAAAGAACTTTTATTCGAAGGATATTCGGCGGAAAACGAAGCAGATTTTTCTAAACCCCGGGTCGGTATTCCTTTATGCCTGGAAACTTACGACCTTTTTCCGTTCTATAAAGAATTTTTTACTAAATTAGGTCTTACCGTAATTTTATCGGACGAAACGAACAGGCCTATCATTAACGTATCGAATATGCTTTCCGTAACCGATACGTGTTTTCCTGTAAAAGTAATGGCCGGCCATATAAAAAATTTAATGGATAAGAAAGTTGACGCAATTTTTTTGCCTGCTTTGGTCAATAGGGAAAAAAATCACGATTTTCAGGAAAATACTTATCAATGCCCTTATATTCAGGGCGCTCCCTATATGGCAAAATCTATTTTGGATTTCGGCAAAATAAAGATTATGTCTCCCGAAATCAGGCTGTCGGGAAACAGCCGCGAATACAGCCTGACGATAGAAAGCTTAGTCAAACACCTTAAGGGATTTAGAGTTTCAAAGAATAAAATTATAAATGCTTACGGATTAGCAGTTCAAAAACAGAAAAATTTTTTCGAAATTTTGAAAATAAAAGGCAAAGAAGTTATATCCCGATTCGATAACATCGTCGTATTGCTTGGAAGACCTTATAATACGCAGGATGAAGGAATCAATCTGTCTATATCCAACAAAATAGCGTCTCTCGGTTTAACCGTTATTCCCATGGATTTCCTTGATATCGGCGAAGTTTCTATTTACGGGGAGCACGATAATATGTTCTGGCATTCCGGACACAAAATTTTGTCGGCGTCTAAAATAATAGCGAAAAATCCTAAACTTAATGCCGTTTATATTACAAATTACGGCTGCGGCCCCGATTCATTTATTAAAACATTTTTTGCCGATTATATGAAACGCAAGCCTTATCTTGAAATAGAAATCGACGAACATAATGCCGACGCCGGTTATGTTACTAGGCTCGAGGCTTTCTTCGACAGCATCAGCGAATTTGAACCGCAAATGGCTTAAGCCGTAAAATATAAACCGCGAAATATTTGACTTTTTTATTATTACATGATAATAAATATTATAAGCTGTATAATGCGGCAAACATCGTAAAAATGGAGAATTTATATGAATTTGATTAAACAAGAAGATGCAGGTTTAGATTCCAGATTAAACGCCGTCGTTTTAAAAATAAAAAAATTGGGTTACAGCTTAACGCCCCAGAGGTTCGAAATTATAAAAATTATTTCCGAATCGAAAAGCCATCCTTCCGCAATAGAAGTTTATAATAAGCTCAAAAAATCATATCCCATGGTTTCGTTAAATACCGTTTACAAAAATTTATCTATGCTATCGTCTTTACATGAAGTAAGGGAGATTAAAACTTTGCAAAATTCCGTGCATTATGACGGCGATACTTCTCCTCACGGCCATGCAATATGCGAAAAATGCGGAAAAATAACGGACGTAAAGATAAGCGAATTTGATTTTAAGGGTTTTTTTGAAACCAGGATAAAAAAACAATTAACGGAAAGTTTCCATGTTAGAAATTACGGAGTAGAATTTTACGGGTTATGCGGACACTGTTTTGATTTGACGGGCGCCTCCGCGCAAGATTAATTATTTTTTTCGCCGCCTTCCGTGATATAATCGTATCCCTTTAGAATAGCCTGAATTAAATTTTTCTTTTCGGCGTCGTTTTTAGAAAACATAGCCGTCTGCCTGCACACCGAATCAACGTCCAAAAGTCCGCTTTTTGCCGTGAAGGCGCCTAACAGCGCAATATAGGGGCTAACCTTATTTTTACCCATAGATTCCAAATCTATTATGTTTTTTAACGGTATTTTATATATATTTGCCGTTTTTTCGTTTAATTTTTTCGAAACCGTTTCGTTATCGGCGAGAAAATAATCGCAAACGTTAAAGTATGAATAATCGGAAAAAATTACTGTATTCTTATTTATGAAAGGAATATAATTTAATATCGATTGATAATCCAGGCTGATAATAGCGTCTATATTTTTAAGGCAGCCGGCCGATTCAAATTTTCCTACCTTGATAGCGGCATACGTGAGGCTGTAATTTGATATATTAGACGCAGGTTTAATTAAAAGGGAGGCATTAAAATTCTCGTTTTTTAAAGAAAAGTAAATCAGCTTGCTTAAATATTTAATCTCCTTAAAATCGAAACCGTTTAATATGAGATTATAATCTATATTTTCCATAATTTTTTAAAAATTAATTTTACTTTCCAAAGATTTTTTAATTTTAATTTTTTTTCTTTTTTTTAATTTTACCGCGTTATGAGGGCATATATCCAGACATAACTTGCAAAGATTGCATATTTCCGCGTCTATTGTTAAATTTTCATCTGTTTTGATTTTTATCGCCGAACATTTTGTCTTTTGATAGCATAACCTGCATTCAAATTTATCGCAAATTTTATTATTAATTGCAAGAAAAGCGCTATAATCTAAATTTCTTCCCGATTTAGCAAAATTATCGCAGTCGTTATCTAAGAATATAAGCGGCGCATTGCCATATCCTCCGCCTAGAACTTTGAGCCTTGCATTTTTTTTAAAAGAGACTTTCTTGAAAGACTTTAAAAGAGCATGCGAAACTAAACTTTCCATGTTGAAATTTAAATCATAGATAGTCCTGTAAATGACGAATACGATTCTGTCCTTAAAATCCGAGTTGCTATTAATTTCAATAAATTTGTCGATGTTTTCTGAAAATTTAAAAGAAGGAATAAATACAAAAAAAGTTTTATTCAAATCTTTAGGGTTTAAATTAAACGAAAAATAAAGAGGCTCCTCGGTTATTAAAATATGCTGGAACGAAAATTTTAACGCGCTGGAAGCCAGAAGGGAGAAGCAACCTTCTTCGCCTATCAGAATGCAGTTTTCAGGGGAGTCTATTTTTTTTTCTAAAACGTGCAGAAAAGTAAATAACGTGCAGCCGGGACAAAAATTAGAAGAAGCATCGGTTTCGGTTATTTTAAAATCGTCCAGGCAGAATCCAAAAGCAGTCTTATCGATGTTTTTTTCTTCAACGAGCTTTAAGTCTTTATATTTCAATAAAATAACGCCGCCTTTTAAAATATCTTCGATTTGTCGGTATAATAAACCGTAATCGTCGAATATATAAATATTTTTGTAAAAATCTTTGCAGCCGTTTTTTATCAATTCCGCGAAACCGGAAGAATCTACGGGATTTAAAAGATTAAACAATATTATGTCGTAATCTTCCTTTATTTCTTTGTCTTCTATAATGCGGTCAAAATGCTTGGCGTCGGTAAGTATAAGGCTATGGGGGTTATTCCCTTTAAATAGTTTAATGCGGTCCCCGGTATTTTTATAAAGGGACATATCCAGTTTAATATCGGAGGGAAAGGATATTTCCCCGCCGTTTCCGAAGGAAATGCGCTGTTTCGCGGCGGTCCGCTCGGTATATTCCTTTTTTTCGTCGGGATTATATTCATACATGACCGAATCGTTTAAATATATAAGAACGGGTAATTTTATTTTTTCGGACAGTTCAAAATAATAAGGCAGATAATCGAGGAAATCTGAAATTTTATAATAATTATATATAGGAAAAACGCTTTTAAACGAAAAAGAAAATTTTTCCATTCCTTTTTTCTTGAAAAGAAACAGAACTACGCCGCCGTCTAAATTTTTGTTGCCGGTGAAATATTTTTCTAAATTAATGAAATTAAAGAAAGACCCGTCGTAAGCAAATCCCATAACCCTGCGGTTCGTAACGCTCAAGGAATATACGGACGTCCATAAAAAATCAAGGTCCGTCCGTATCGTTAAAAAAGATGGTATTATAATTTCCGGCAGCCGATAAGACAATCCGCCGTCAAGGAAGACATTTCTAATTCCATTATTTAACGCCCTTTTTATTATAAATTCTATGCCGTTAATAAATTCGTAATCCCCGTTAACCGGCAAAACGCTTTTATTTTTTTTAAAAATTTCCATAATTGTAATTTATATCAGGCTACATTAAGTCTATTGGTTCCGCCCCTTCTATTTTTTTAATTTTTACATTTTTCTTGGCGACGGATATTATCATCGCAAAAATATTTATGGCTATCAAGGTTATCATAACGATAAAAAAACCGTGGATAAATGCTCTGTCGGCGATAGAAGCCGGAATAATGGCGGATTTAACGTTTCCGCCGTGAGAATCTATATAATTGTGTTTTAACGACATAAATATCAGTCCGGAAATATCGACCCCGAATATAAGCCCCAATGCTCTCATCATATTTAGTATTCCGCCCGCGACGCCGAGCCTTTCCGGAGGCGCAGAAAGCATAATGGCGCTGTTATTCGGCGGGGTGAATATGCCCATTCCGATGCCCAAAATAATAAACGAAAAAATAAGGTAATAGATATTTACGGTAGAGCCTAAAAACGATAGAAGAATAGCAGCTATCATACAGATAAACATGCCGACCGTCGTCATAATTCTGGAGCCTACTTTATCCGATATGGCTCCTGCGAAAGGCGCTATTATAGCCATGGATAAAGGTATAGGCGTAAGAAGGGAGCCCGTAACGGCCGCGTTGTAATGCAGAAGGTCTTCAAGGTAAAACGGCATTAAAAAAAGAACGGCGAACAGAACGTAGTATGAGAGCAAACCCGTAATATTTCCGCCGGAAAAGCCCCATTTTTTGAAAAGCGTAAGGTCTATCATAGGATGTTTAACCTTAAGCTCGGTAAATATAAAGAGGGGTAAAAACACGGCTGCGGCGGCAAAGTAGGTTAGAATAATTCCGGACGTCCAGCCGAATTTGTTGCCTTCGTTCAACGCTAAAATGAGAAAGGCGAGCCCGATAGCAAAGAACGATATTCCTAAGTAATCTATTTTTTCTTTCGCTTTTTTAACGTTAGCTTTGCTGGACGGCAAGATAAATATCGCCATAAGTATTCCTATAATTCCTATCGGAACGTTGACGTAAAATATCAGACGCCAGTTTATTAAAGCGATTAACATGCCGCCTACGAAAGGCCCGACTGACATGGCGATAGCCTGAATGGAGCCCTGAAGCCCGATAGCCTTTCCAAGTTCGTTTGAAGGAAAAGCCTGGGTTATTATGGCAACCGAGTTAGCCTGAAGCAAACCTGCGCCTACGGCCTGAAGCACGCGGGCAAAAATTAAAAAATCGGCGCTGGGCGCCAATCCGCACAGAGCGGAACCAACGGTAAAAACGATAAAACCGAAACTGTACATTTTAGTCCGCCCGAACATGTCGGCAAGCCGGCCAAAAAGCGGCAGGAAAATGGTTAGCGTAAGCATATACGCCATTGCAACCCATTCTATTACGGACATCGGAACCGTAAAGCTGTGCTCCATAGTTGGCATTGCTACGTTGACTATGCTAACGTCAAGCGCGGACATAGTCGCGCCGACAAGAACTGTCGATAATATAAACCATTTCCAGTTTGGATGGGATGAAAAATACGGATGAGGAAATGACGATTCTTTGTTCAATTTAATGCCCTCCTGTTTTTATTCAGATTTTATTATTTTTTATCGGGCTTTTCCCGCAATTTTATACCCAGTTCTTTAAGCTGGGCGTCTTTGACGGCGGAAGGAGCGTCCGATAGCGGACAATATCCTTTCTGCGTTTTCGGAAAAGCTATCACGTCCCTAATAGAGCTTTCGTTTCTGAGAAGCATCAAAACCCTGTCGATGCCGAACGCAATACCGCCGTGGGGCGGAGCGCCGAAACTTAACGCGTCTAGCAAAAAGCCGAATTTAAGTTTTGCATCTTCGGGCGAAATAGAAAGTATATCGAAAATTTTCGCCTGCAGTTTGGGGTCGTGAATCCTTATGCTTCCTCCGCCTATTTCTTCCCCGTTAAATACCAGGTCGTAACTGTCAGATTTAACCGAAAGAGGAGATTTTTCAAGCAAATCTAGTCCCGTCTCCGATGGAAGCGTAAAAGGATGATGGACGGAAACAAGTTTTTTCTCTTCTTCGGAATATTCAAATAAAGGGAAATTGACGACCCATAAAAAATCGAACCTGTCATCGGAAATAAGATTAAATTTTTTTGCAAGATAAAGCCTCAGCCTGCCGAGAACGCCGTCGGCCGTTTTCTTTGAATCCGCCTGATAAAATATTATATCGCCGCTTTTTGCTTCGAGTCTTTCTATTAAAGCAGTTCTTTCCTCCGCGGTAATAAATTTGGAGACGCCGCCTTCAAGCAGATTATTTTCCGCGACTTTCGTCCATGCAAGTCCTTTGCCCCCGAAATCCTTTATCACAGCCATAAGACCGTCTATGTCCTTCCTTGAAAGAAGGCTTGCGCCTCCCGGAAGGCAAACCGCTTTTATAACTCCGCCTTTCAAAATGTTATCCCTAAAAACGTTCAGAGTCGAGTTCGCAAAGATATCGGTTAAATTGGACAAAAACAATCCGAATCTCGTATCAGGTTTATCGCTGCCGAATTTATCCATGGCTTCGTCGTAATCCAGCGTTTTAAAGGGAACATCCAATTTTATTCCCAGAAGTTTATGAAATATAAGGGAGAAGAGTTCTTCCGCGACGGCAATGACGTCTCCGGTTTCTACAAAAGACATTTCCATATCGAGCTGGGTAAATTCAGGCTGTCTGTCCGCCCTTAAATCTTCGTCCCTGAAACATCTTACTATCTGATAGTATCTTTCGAAGCCGCTGACCATAAGAATTTGTTTAAACAGCTGGGGCGATTGGGGAAGCGCGAAAAAATGGCCGCCGCTTAATCTCGAAGGAACAAGAAAATCCCTTGAGCCTTCGGGCGTGCTTTTCGTTAAAAACGGCGTTTCAATATCGAAAAAACCTTTATTGTTTAAAAATTCCCTTATAAGATAGGTAAATTTCGACCGGAATATTATATTGTCTTTTAATCTTTTGCTCCTTAAATCTAAATACCTGTATTTAAGGCGGGTAAATTCGTTGACCTCCGTTTCTTCGTCTATCTGAAACGGGAGCGTTTCGCATGCGTTAAGAATCTGGGCGGATTCCGCCAAAAGTTCAAGCCGTCCCGTTTTTAAGCCGGCATTTTCCGTTCCGTCAGGCCTTTTTCTTACCGTTCCAGAAATCGATACTACATACTCGTTTTTTAATTTTTTAGCGGTTTTAAAGGATTCGTTATGAATGTTTTCGTCGAATACCACCTGCAATACGCCGGAATAGTCCCTTAAATCGATAAAAATAAGGCCGCCGTGGTCCCTATAGTGCATAACCCATCCTTTAAAGGTAAATTTTTTACCCGTATCGGATTCGCTTACGTCTTCGCATAAGGTTCTCATGCCGCTTTTTAAGGCGCTCTGCATATTCTGTAATTTTTCCCCGTTTTCCGTAAAAATTAAATTTCGGAATACCTCTTTAATCTAAAGTTCAATTTTAAAGTTTATAATTTTAACCTTGCCTGTGTCAATAAAAATTTATCGATTTCTTTTTCCATGTAATAATTTTCATATAAAAAATCGATATGATTCTTTGACGGAATTTCGTTAATCTCTGAATTCGCCAACTTTTTATGAAGTTCCATAACGCATCCGCCCCTTATAATTAAATCTTTTTTTGAATATATCAGGTCAAAAAAAATTTTGCTCCCGTTGACCCGTCTTATGTCGGCATTATAATGTCCGCTAAAATATTTTACGTATTTAAAATCGTTTATTACGGTTTCGGCAGGGGTTCTTTTTATGTCCGCCAGCGCTTCATCCAAAATATTTTTATCCCTCGCGGCGAGAGCGTCTTTAAGAAAAATTCCGATAGTTCTTTCAAACGAACTTTCCAGACTTTTTATAAAAGCATCGCTTATCGCGACATTATGGCATCCGGCAATCAGCATTGCCTTTTTTACCCTTCCGGGAAATAACGAAGAGTATTTAATGCAAATCTGAGCGCCCATAGAATGGCCTATTAAAATAATGGGCCGGTCTTTTCCCAACAATTTTAATATCAGGGCGTTTACGGCTTCCGCATAAAAATCTATTCCTTTATTTCCCGGCGCGGTAAAGTTTTGAGCCGTTCCTCTTGCCCCCGCCTCCGCAGACCTGAAGTGAAAAGGCAGGTCGAAAACCAGGACGTCGAAAAAACCGCCGTATTTTTTCTTTATATAGCCGAAAATCGGCAGCATGGAAAGGTGGTTTCCGCCGGCGCCGTGAATAAGTATTACGGAAGGAGATTTATTTGCGGCGGAATGCCTGTGCAGTATATAAAAAAAACCGGCTTCGTTTAATTTAATAAAGGGCATAATTTATGTTTTTTTAACCGCGCGTGTTCAAAAATTTATTAAAATATGATATAATGGCGCATAAAATAAAAGGATAAAAAACAGCCGCGTTCAAACGCGGCTAAACCATTGCGGGTAATTGCCATAGCCGCATAGTTTAATTATATAATTATATAACCATTATATAAAATTATTTATATAATATAGTTTAGATAGCCGGCCAAGTTCGATTATAGTACGGGAAATAATGACTTTCATAAAAAAAATAATATATTATTATTATACAAAAAAACTTAAAAGAAGCGTATCGCGATTTAAGATTCCCCGGCATATCGGGATAATACTTGACGGAAACAGGCGATATGCCAAAAAATACGGATTTGAAGATGCATACAAGGGGCATAAAAAAGGGGCGGATAAATTATACGAAGTTCTGTCGTGGTGCTTAGAACTAAATATTAAGGTCGTAACGGTGTGGGCTTTTTCCACCGATAATTTTAAAAGAAATAAATCGGAAGTTGAAGGCCTGCTTGAAATTATCAAATCTCAGCTGGAATTTTATATTAATTCTAAATTTATTAACGAAAATAAAATAAAAGTTTCCGTCATAGGCAAAAGAGAGCTTTTTTCCCCGGATTTGACAGACATTATAGACAGGCTCGAGGATAAGACGAAAGATTATTCCAATCTGAGGCTTTATATCGCTTTAGGTTACGGCGGAAGGCAGGAAATATGCGATGCCATAATAAATTTCATTTCCGATAACGCTTATATTAAAACAAAATTAAATCCGGTTTATCCGGCAATTAACGGCTATAAAGGTCGAACCGCCGCGGAAGTTCCGGCTTTCGACGCGGATAATGCTGCATGTCCTTCCAATTTGGGGGACGATTACGATTACCTGTCCAACATTATTACCGTGGAAAACATTTCTAAATATCTTTATGCAAAAAATTCCCCGGACCCGGATTTAATTATTAGAACAAGCGGCGAAATAAGGCTTTCCGGTTTTCTTTTATGGCAGAGCGCATACAGCGAATTTTATTTCTGCGACGCCTACTGGCCGGAGTTCAGGGAAATAGATTTTTTAAGGGCGATAAGAAGCTATCAGTCGCGCAGTATTCGCGCGGGAAAATAATTTTTAACATAAGGCCGGCCTTTCCGCCTTTGCTCAAAGGCGGAAGACTAAAACGGGCGGGCGGCAAAGCGACGAACTATTTTTTATTAGACGGGAGCGGGGGCAATGGCTTTCAATAAGACGCAAAAAAAGACTATTATGGCGATGAGTTCCGTAGTCGGCTTGCGTATGCTGGCGGTTTTTCTGGTATTGCCCGTTTTCGTGCTTTTTGCGAAAAAGTTTTCTTCAAATCTCGCTTTAATAGGAATTGCATTCGGCATTTACGGGCTTTCGAGGGCAATTTTCCAAATACCGTTCGGATATCTGTCGGATAAAATCGGAAGAAAAACCGTATTGTTTTCCGGAATGCTTTTATTCGGCGTTTTAACGTGCATAATAGGATTTACGTCCAATATTTACGAGCTTATTTCTTTAAGGTTTTTACAGGGTGTCGCGGCGGAAAGCTCGGTTGCGTTCGCTTTAGTGTCGGATACCGTTTCCGAAAGCGACAGGACAAAGGCTATGGCATTCCTCGGCATACCCATAGGGCTCAGTTTTGTCGTAGGCATAGTGGCGGGACCGCTTCTTTCCCGCTATTTCGGCTATCCTTTTTTATTTTACGTTTCCGGTATTCTCGGGATAATTTCGGCATTTTTTATACTAATATGGGTTGAAGAGCCTAAAAGCAAAGAAATGCTTAAAGAGATAGAGATTTCCTTTAAGGATGCCGCCGGAGTGCTTAAAAATAAAACTTTGTCAAACCTTTCCGTTCAAGGTTTTTTGTTATCTTTTTTTATGACCGTTTTCTTTTTCAGCCTGCCGCTCATAGTTAAAAACGAACTTGGAACCGGTTATTATTTTAAAATTTTGATTCCCATGGTGATTTTTTCGCTTTTCGCAATGATGAAAGCCTCAAAAAAAGCGGATATGGGACATGAAATACGTCTTTTAAAGCTTAGCTATATATTAATGGCCTTTTCGACCGTTTTTTTATTTTCCGATTTTAATAATTTTGCTTTGCAGGCAATCGTTCTCGGAGGAATTCTTTTTTTTACCGGCTTCTCCATTACCGAGCCGATAATGCCTTCATTAGTAGCGTCTTCATCGGATAAATCTTTAGTCGGCACGTCAATGGGGGTTTACAACACCCTTCAATTCTCGGGAAGCTTCTTCGGCGGAAGCATAGCGGGGTTATTGTTTAAAAATTATTACGGCTTGCTGCCTGCCATACTCGTTATATCTTCCCTTATATGTTATCTTTTAATAATGAGGGTAAAAAAAGCATAAAAATATAAGGAAATATTAAATGCTTGCAACCGGCAGGCAGATTTAATTTTACGGCCGCCTGTTATCGGGAGAACTATAAAATGACCGACGTTATATTGATTGACAACCGTCCCATACTGCTTTCGGCTTTAAAAATGTTTTTAGACGCGCAGGAAGACATCGGCGTAATAGGGACGGCCTCCGATGCTTTTTCTGCCGCGGACATCATAAAAACAAAAATGCCGCAAGTCGTGCTGCTTGATGTTTCTATGACGGAAATTAACGGAACGGACCTCGTTTCTAAGATTAAAAAAGTTTCGCCCGATTCAAAAATATTGATTTTAAATATGAATGAAGATAATCGATATATGGAACATGCTATCAGTGAAGGCGCATCCGGTTTTTTACCAGAAAAAGCAATGGATTATGATTTAATATACGCAATCAGGACGGTTGCAAGGGGAGAAACGTACATCCATCCTTTAATGCTTAAAAATTTTATGGCTAAGGACGAAGGCGCCGTTATGAATAATCCGAGCAGGGAGGAATTATTATGGAATACTTTAAGCGACAGGGAAAAGGAGGTAATGATTGGAATCGCCGAGGGCTTTAAAAATAAAGAAATTGCGGCTAAGCATTTTTTGAGCGAAAAAACCATTGCCACGTATCGTTTGAGGGGAATGGAAAAGCTGGGTTTTTCGAACAGGTCGGAATTAGTGGACTTAATTTTTTTTAAGCTCAAAAATTTTAAAAAAATATAATATTTTTATTTTTTTTGTCGGTATATTTCTCACAAGAATCAGAATTTAACCTATATAAAAACATTCAATATTTATATTATATTAAATTAAATTAATTCAAATTAGATTAAAGAAGGACTTCGTGCGAGGTTTTCAGTTATAACCGGCATTAAAACGGGATAAAAATTTATCATATCTTATTATATTTATTAGGAGATTAAAATCATGAAAAAGGCGTTCTTATTAACGGTTTTTATGGTAGGAATTTTTACGGTAATCCCGCTGACGGTTCATGCCGCTACGGTTCAACAGCTATTAACCAAAAACGGCTGTATGGCATGCCATGCCATAAACGGCAAAGGCGGCACTTTCGGGCCGGACCTTTCACATATCGGCAGAATAAGAAGTTATGCATGGCTTAGAAGGCAGATTAAAGACCCGGCTTTAAATTTTTACACCCCTAATTCTTTCGGCATATTTCAAGGGAAAATTTATAAAGCTACCATGCCCGCTTATAAAAAATTGAGCAAAAACGACCTCGACAGGATGGCCAAGTATTTTGCCTCCCTAAAGTGACCCGGGTTTATTATCTATGCTTAAAGAAATAAGGTTATTTACGGCAGGAAGCGAGTATGCGGTTTGTCATGAGTGCGCGCATGAATGCAAAATAAAAGAAGATAAATTTGGGATTTGCGGTACAAAAAAAAATATAAGCGGCGTATTATACGATGTAAATTACGGTATTATAGCCGCGCAATTCAACGACCCCGTCGAAAAAAAACCGCTTTTTCATTTTCTTCCGGGCTCGCATTCTTATTCTATCGGCTCTCCGGGCTGCAATTTCAGGTGCCCCGGCTGTCTTAACGCAGATATATCTCAAATATACAGGGACGACGAACTTAAAGCTTACCGGAATAAGATAGCCTCTATACCCGAAACGGAGCCGCGTCATATTGTAGAGCGGGCTATCGCCTGCGGCGCAAAGTCTGTTTCATATACATATACCGAACCCTCGATATTCTTAGAGTTTGGTCTGGAAGTAATGATGGAAGCCTTTAAGAAAGGGCTTAAAAATATTTTCGTTACTAACGGCTATTTTACCGATGTTTCGATAAATGCCCTTGGAAATTATCTCGATGCGGCGAATATCGACATAAAGTTTTTTAACGACCGTTCTTATAGAAAAGTTTGCGGAGGGACTATACGCCCGGTTCTTAATACTATAGAAAAATTATTTGCCTCCGGCGTCCACATAGAGCTAACGACCCTTCTCATAGAAGGATATAACGATTCGGAAGAAGAATTAAAAGGAATAGCGGGTTATATCTCGCAGATAGGCAAAAACATCCCCTGGCATATTTCAAAATTTATTCCTTATTATAAAATGAAAGATGCGCCGGAAACCGGCGCATCTTCAGTTCAAAAGGCTTATAATATCGGCAGTGCCTGCGGATTAAATTATATTTATGCCGCCGGTTCGGCCGAAAACGGCCATATGAATACCATATGCCCGTCATGCAAAAATGTCATAGTAAACAGAAAAGGATTTTATCCGGACGAAATTAAAATAACCGCCGAAGGTTTATGCTGGTACTGCGGTTTTGAAATTTACGGATATTTTAAAGATAACGGGCTTTTAATGGCGTATTAAACAAAAACGGCTTATGAAACTTCTTAAAAATATAATTGCGGTAATAATTGCGGTTTCTTTAACGCTGTGTTTTTCTATTCCCATAAACGCACAGAGCAGTCTTAAAAACGGTTCTTTTAAAAAAAAGCAGATGCAGGGACGCAGACTTTACATTAAAAACGGCTGTTTTGAGTGCCACGGCAAAAACAGGCTTGGAAAGACGGCGATGCCCCTCATACCCGAATTCATCGGTGAATATTCCTACGCCAAACTTAAAAACATCATAACGAAAGGTTTGTTCCCCGTCCCTATGCCCTCTTTCAAAGAAATGTCCTCCAAAGATATATCGGAACTTATATCATACTTGAAGACGCCCTCTAAAAAAGGAAGCTGGACCAAGCTTAATATAAAAAACAGCCTTACAGAGTATAAAAATACCCTAAAAAAGAACGTCAAACCCGTCAGCGTAAAAAATATGCTCGCAGTCGTCGAAGGGGGAACCGGCAAAGTTTGGATGATGAAAGGAGAAAAGATATTAAACAAATTCGATTTTAAAAATATTCACGGAGGGCTTAAATTTTCTCCGCGCGGCAGATATCTGTTACTTCCCTCCACTACGGGCTATATAGGCAAGTATGATTTTTATAAGAAAGGACTGATTTATAAAACCAGAGCGTGCCTCTATTTAAGAAATATTACTCTTTCCAGGGGAGGCGCCTATGTGCTCGCCGACTGCTGGCTGCCGAGGTCGATAGTTATCCTGAACGCCGGAAATCTTAGCCCTAAAAAAATAATACCTTTAAAACACAGGGTCAGCGTGATTTACGGCCTTTTCAGAACCGACAGGGCTGTATTTTCTTTTATGCATAATCCAAAAATAGGAATACTGGACACGGATACGCTCCATATATCTTATTATAAAATAAAGACTCCGTTTAAAGATTTTTTCGTCGACCCGCTTGAAAAGTTTGCCATAGGCGCGTCGGTTAAAAACGGCGCATTAGACGTTTTCAGCCTTAAAACGAAAAAAATAGTCTGGTCGCATAAATCTAAAGGGATACCCCATCCCGCCGGCGCCGGTTTCTGGTTTAGGAAAGGAAATTTCTACTTTGCCTTGACGAACTTAAAAACCCCTTATGTTTCAATATGGCGCATGTACGGCTGGAAGTTCATAAGAAACGTTTATACCGGAGGGCCGGGATTTTTCGTCAAAACCAATCCGTACACAAAATATATCTGGGCGGATAACGGTTCCGGTTCGGAAATATTAATAAATAAAAGCAACTTTCATACTAAAAACATTATTATAAAAAAAGGCGGCCTTGTCATACACACCCAATTTTCGGGAAACGAAAAGCTTGCCTATATAAGCGACTACGGCCCGAACGGCGAGCTTGCCGTCGTAAACGCTAATTCGTTAAAAATCGTTAAAACCATACCCGCGAACGACGTCATAGGAAAATATAACTATGTAAACTATCAAAGTACGAACGATGCCGCTCTTCTCGGGGAAGAGGTATATTTTAACTATTGCTGGGGATGCCATAATCCGACATTGGATGCGATAGGGCCTTCGTTTTCGTATATAGCGAAGCATTTTAACGATAATCAAATAAAGTCGCAGATAGCCGACCCCAAAAATGTTTCAAAACTGTTCGGATATAAATATAACGCCATGCCGCAATTCAAATTAACGAAACGGGAATATGAAGCATTGATTGTATTTATAAGGGATTCCGGCAATAGAAATTTCTGGAGGCATGGAAATTAATCAATGTTAAGGATAACAGATTATATCAAGAAATCGCTCAAACCGGATTCAAGCCTTAATAGCAAACACAAAAGCGGCGGCAGTCTCCTGATATGGAACATTACCAATTCGTGCAATCTTGAATGCGCACATTGCTATTCATCTTCCGAAAAAATAAATAGCGGTAACGATATAACGCCGGAGCTTGTTTTATCTACGGTAAAGTCTTTAAAGGACGCCGGAATTAAGGCGGTTATACTTTCCGGCGGAGAGCCGCTTATGTCGCCGCACGTTTTTGACATAGCCGGAATCCTAAAAGATGCGGGTTTTGCCGTGCATCTTTCGACGAACGGAACTATGATAAACGGCAAAAACGCCGGTAAGATAAAATCCCTGTTTAATTACGTCGGCATAAGCATAGACGGCACGGAAAAAACCCACGACGGTTTCAGGAAGAGGGAGGGAGCATTTGAAGCTTCTTTAAAATCTATAAGATTGCTTTTAGGCGGAGGCATTAACGCAGGCCTGAGATTTTCTCTTACGGCGTACAATTACCGGGAGCTTGGTTTTATATTCGAACTGGCAAGAAAAGAGGGTTTAAAAAAAATATATATTTCTAATCTCGTTTATGCGGGCCGCGGCGGAAGGCTTTCGGATATGGATAAAAATACCCACAGGGAAGTTTCCCTATCCATTATAAAAAAAGCTTTCGATTTTATCGAAGCAAACGTGCCTATAGATATAACTACGGGCAATAACGAGCAGGACGCCGTCCTGCTTTTGGAAGAAACAAAACTTTTATATCCCGAGGCTTACGAAAATATGTACGGTAAATTATTGGAGTGGGGCGGCAATCAAGCCGGCGGCAGAATCGTAAACATAGATTATGCCGGATTCGTCAAGCCCGACCCTTTTTTTAATTATAACGCGGGCAACATTAAAGACAGGGATTTTTTCGATATAATAGAAGGCGATGAATTATTTTCCGAATTAAGGCAGACGCCGAGAAAATTAAAAGGCAGGTGTGAAACATGCAGTTATCTGGAAGTTTGCAACGGGGGTTCGAGGGCAAGGGCTTATGCCGTTTACGGGGATTATTTTCAGGAAGACCCTTCCTGTTTTATATAATTCTATCGGCGTTCATACTTATCTCTTTAAAACAGGCTTTTGCCGATAAATTTTACGTAACGGAAAGGGCAGGCGGCTCGCTTGGAATAATATCGGGAAACAGATTAACGGGCCGGATAAAAAATATCGGCAACGGAACGCACGTCATGGTATATTTCGGAAGCCGGTACGGCTATGCCCTCAGCAGAGACGGCTATTTATCGAAGATTGACGTAAAAACGGACAAAATATTAATCCAAAAAAAGGTATCCGGCGACACGGTGGATTTTTGCCTGTCGAAAAACTTTATAGCCGTCGGGGGTTATAAACCTAAAAATGTTATAGTTCTCAATAAAGAACTCAAAACAATAAAAACGGTAAACACTGGTTCAAGGAATATAGGCGTAGAGTTTTATAAGCATTATCTTGTATTCGAGCTTATGGATAAGGACGAGATATGGGTTGTCGATATGCAGAAAGGGTTTCGGGTCGTAAAAAAGATAAAGCATATAGGTAAAATGCCGATAGACGCTTTAATATCGGGGCACGATTATATAGCGTCGTTTCTTTTAGGCCAAAAATTCGGGGTGTTAAACCTTAACGATATGAGATACCACATAGTGAATTACGGAAAAAAAGGGAGCTTTATTCATCAGATACCTCATTACGGAATTTATTCGATATGGAACGGAAAGGCGTTCATACCTGCCGTTGGCGAGAAAAAATTGGTCGTAATGAATCTGAAAACGGAAAAGGAAACTGGTTCGGTCGGGCTCATAGGATATCCCATTTTTGTAATATTTTCTCCCGACCACAAAATAATAGCCGTAAATTACAGCGGCGCCAAACACGACTATCTTACGCTTATAAGTTTAAAAAATAAGAAGATTATAAAAAACATAAAGGCGGGGAGAAGAATTATGTTCATGAGTTTTTCAAGAAACGGCAGATACATTTACGCATCGGATTATTTCGGGAATTCGGTAAATGTATTCGACGTCCGGAACGGCGCGGAAATCGCGAGGATTTCCGTTACAAGGCCTTCCGGCATATTTCGCGTTCCTAAATTTTAATTAATAAGGGGGTAAGTTAATGAAAAAAGAAAACGTTCCGGAAAACAAAAACGCAAGGCAGAACAAAGAAGAAGAAAGAAAGAACGCGCTTATTAAGGATGAAGAAGAATCTAAAAGGAGAAAATTCCTTAAAATGCTGGGTTTGGGAGGACTTGCCGCGGCCATAGGCGGCGCGGTCGGTTTGTCTAAGTCCAAAGAACTGTTGGCGGCTCCTTTAAAAAAAGCGCAGAAGAAGAGCAAAAAAGTCGGGCATAACACGCCGGAAAAGGGAACCGGAGTTCCTACCGGGCCCTTAAAAAACCACAGATGGATGGGGTGGATGAATCCTTCACAGGACGTGGACGACGGCTGGAACCACTGGGAAGACACTATTCAAAATCCTCTTCACGCCAGAGAATGGCACGACAGATTTTATCAGATAGAAGAAGTAAGGCCCAAGATACACAAGCTTGTTTTTGTTATTGACATTAACAAATGTACGGGATGCCAGGCTTGCGTAGTAGGCTGCAAAAGCGAAAATTCCGTTCCGCTGGGCGTTTTCAGGAGAACGGTTGCGGTTATGGAAACGGGGCATATGGTTGCCGACGATAACGGAATAGTCGTAACGGACGAGGGAAATTATACCCCAAACGTAAAAAAAGTTTTTCTTCCCAGAACATGCAATCATTGCGACCATCCTCCGTGCGTCGAGGTCTGTCCGGTAAAAGCGACGTATAAGCTGCAAACCGGAGCCGTCCTTATAAATTACGACGTATGCATTGGATGCCTCACCTGCGTTCAGGCATGTCCGTACGGTATGAGATTCGCCAATCCCGTTCAGCATACGGCGGATAAATGCACGATGTGCGCCGGAAGGGCGTCCGTTTCACATCAAAAGTCTTACGTTCCGCTTTTGCCGGTTTGCGTTACTACATGCGTTGGAAGGTCGATATCGTTCGGAGATTTAAACGACCCGCAGAGCGAAGTCGCAAAGCTTATAGCTACGAAAAAAACTTCGAGGCTAAAACTTTCGGAAGGTACAGAACCGCAGGTTTACTATATAGGATTGGACGGAGATTTGACGTATTCCACGAATCCGGATGAAGTTAAGATGGTTTATACTTATGCGATGTCTTTAAATACTAATGTCTATGCTAAACTCGGCGGAAATCCAGAACTTCCTTTTATAGAAGAAAGGGAGCACCCTTACGCAGGCTAATTATGAAATTATTATAAATTTATTTTATTTTTAAGGAGCAAATATTATGTTAGAAATTAATAGTTCTTTCGGTTCTTTAGAAAATGTTTACTGGGGACTGCCGATAGTAATCTATCCTTTTCTTTCCGGATTACTGGCAGGTTCTTTCGTGGTAGGCGCCTTATATCATCTTTTTCATGTGGAAAAGCTTAAGCCCGTTTCCCAGATTTCATTAATAGCAAGTTTTGCAATGCTTTTGATTGCCGCCATTGCGCCTTTAGCCGACGCGCTTCAGCCGCAAAGAGCCATGTGGGAATTATATTTAAGGGACCATTTCCCCTATTCCCCTTTAGGCATGTTCATTATCCTTTGGACTATATTCGCCATAACTTTTCTTGTGGAGCTCTATTATCTTTTCAGGGAAAAAAATATTAAGAGGGCGGCCGAAGACAAAGGAATAAGAGGCAAAGTGTCCAAGTTTTTAACGTTAGGCAGCATGAGCTTATCCAAAGAAAGCATCGCGAGGGACCATAAGGCCCTATGGATAATATCTATTCTCGGAATTATTCTTTCAATTTTATTTCACGGCTACGTCGGATTTTTATTCGGCGCCATAAAGGCGAGGGCATTGTGGTCTGACCCTATAATACCGCCTATGTTTATAGCTTCGGCGGTCGTGTCGGGCATTGCTTTCGTGGGATTATTATACGGAGTCGGTTTTCCTTTATTTTCCAATAAAAACAAAGTAAGCCCGGATACGCTGGATACCATCGGAATGACCTTAGTTTATGCGATATTTGCCGACCTCTTTTTTGACCTCGTAGAATGGCTATATTCCGTCAGAGGCTATAACGGAAAAGAGGTTTACGATAACTGGCACGCGGTTTACACTTATGCGGGACACGGACCTCTCTGGTTTAATTATCATGTTTTACAGATAGGACTTGGACTTATAGTGCCTGCATTTTTACTGCTATTTTTTAAAAGCATCAGAAGGTCTTTATTCTGGACGATATTAATAGATTTTATAGTAACCGTTAGCGTTTTCGAAATGAGGTTTAATACGGTAATCGGCGCTCAGCTTCCTACAAGAATCGGTCAGGGGCTTATAAATCTTAAAATACCGTTCTGGACTTTCGACGGATATTTAACGGGCATAGGATTATTCGGAATGGGACTTGTTATCATATTCGTCCTCGGCTATTTTTTGGGTTGGGAGCACGACCCCGAAGAATTGAGCACGGAGCCGAAGCCTAAATTCAAATTTGAATGGGACGGAACCGAAAACGGAAAAGAAGGAATAAGCGATAAAAAATAATAAGCGATTAAATAAGGAGGCTTTATATGGCAATGAATAGAAGAGATTTTTTAAAATATGCGACGTTCGGAGTATCCGCCGTTGCGGCGGGAGCCGGACTTACCCAGTGGGCGGGCGGGATATTTCATTACGAAGGCGTATATGCCTTTCCGTCAAGGCCTGAGACATGGCCTAAGGTAGAAGTCAAATATTCTACCTGCAAACAGTGCCACAGCGATTGCGGGATAGCGGTCAGAAAGTTCAACGGTACCATACTGCCTATTTTCGGCAATCCATACGATATACAGACGACCGAACCTAATATAAATTATTCGACGCCGGTTAAAGATTCGATAGTTTATACGGGTACGTATTATACGCCGAACAAGCCTTTCGTGGACGGGGCGCACTCGGTATGCGCAAGAGGCGCCGCCGGCAGACAGACGGTTTACGACCCGTATAGAATATATATGCCTTTAAAAAGGGTCGGGGCGAGAGGCTCAAAGAAATTTAAGGTAATTTCCTACGAACAGCTTATAAACGAAGTCGTTAACGGGGGCCAAATTTTTAAAGACGTTCCGGGTGAAGAAAAAAGAAACGTCGAAGGTTTCAAACAGCTGTGGAACGAAGGCAGAAACAGGTTTATTCCCGCAAATTCAAAATATCCCGATTTTGGACCCAAAACAAATCAGTTTGTCAGTTACTGGGGCAGGGCCGAAGGCGGGGAATCAAATTTTATAACGAGGTTTGCCAACGCTTTAGGCTCCGTGAACGCGATGCCCCATGTTTCGATTTGCGAGCTTTCCCATCATGTTTCGACTTTCAGGACTTTTCCGGGAAGTAATATGCTTAAGCCGGATTTTCCAAATTCAGAATATATTTTAGCGTTCGGGGCAAATTATCTGGAGGCTAATTTTCCTATGCAGACGCTGGCAAGAAGGTCGGTTGCGGCGACGTCTTCGGGCAGGCTGAAAATTGTAGTAATAGACGTCAGGGCCGGCAATCAGGTAGCCCACGCGGATAAATATATTCCTATAAAACCCGGCGGAGACGGGGCGCTGGCTATGGGCATGGTCAGGTGGATAATAGAAAACAAAAGATACGACGAGAACTTCCTCGAAAATCTTAATCACGGTTCCGCAAACGCGAACGGAGAGCCGAATTTTTCGAACTCTTCTTATCTCGTGGTAGCAGACGAAGGCAATAAGGATTATGCCAAATTCTTAAAGAGCGGCAAATCTTTTTACGCTATAGACAAATCGACCGGAAAGCCCGTTTTAACTTCGGCGGCTGCAAAAGGGGAGTTATGGCCCACCGGATTTTTATCTACCAAGCCCGTTAACGTTAACGGCGTTAACTGCCTGACTTCGATGCAGGCGCTCTGGAGCGAACTCTCAAAGCATACGATTGACGAGTACGCGAAGGAAGCCGGTCTGGCATCTAGGGTAATACCCGAACTTGCGGCGGATTTTACTTCGCACGGTAAAAAAGCCGTGGCTGATTATTACAGGGGTCCCGTAAAACATACTAACGGATATTATCACGGCAGAGCCATCCAGCTTTTGAACGTAATGGTCGGCAACGTCAACTGGCAGGGCGGCTATATAAACGGCGGCGGCAGCGCAAATATAATGGGCGGAAGATATAATCTCGGAAAATGGCCCGGTTTTGTTCCGGCAAAAGGGGTGAAGATTTCGAGAGAGGGTTCTTTTTATGAAAATACGACCGAGTATAAGGAAAAGGTTGCAAGAGGCGTTTCTCCGTATCCCGCAGAAAGGCCGTGGTTCCCTTTCAGTTTCGGCATGTGGCAGGAAATATGGGGAGGAACGTATTTTCAGTATCCTTATCCGGTAAAAATATTATTCCAGCATATGGCTAACCCAGCATGGTCCATGCCAGGCATGGGAGGGGTCGACGACGAAACGAAGCCGTGGATTAGGATGATAAAAGATTTAAACAAAGTTCCCCTGTTTATAGTTTCGGACATCATGATTTCGGAAAGTTCCGCCTATGCGGATTATATAATTCCGGATCCGTCGTATCTGGAGGATTGGGGATTCCTAGGAAATCTTCCGACGTATCCTACCGCAAGGACATCCATCAGGCAGCCTATTATAGAGCCTATGACGGAAAAAACCCCCGACGGAAGGCCTATCTGCTTAGAAAATTTCCTCATAGACGTCGCAAAAGAGCTAAAACTTCCCGGATTCGGCGAAAATGCGTTTGTCGAGGGAGGCAGTTTAAACGAAAGGGAAGATTATTATTTTAAAATGGCTGCCAATATTGCCTATGACGACAAGACTTTCCTTGCCAAAAAGGGAAACGGGTTCGTTCACTTAGGTCCGGTGCCCGACGCAAATGCCGACGATATGAAATCGGTTAAGGACTATATAATAAAGCACGGAAAGGCGCTGAAGCCGGCCGAATGGAAAAAGGTCGCTTATGTTATCGCAAGAGGCGGAAGGTTCGAGGATTATGATACCGGCTATCTTCCTTGGAGCAAGCCGAAATGGGTAACGCATCTGTGGAATCCCAAAGCCCCGGTCAATTTATACAACGAGGAAGTCGCCGCGACGCATAACGCTATAACGGGCGAAAGATTCAACGGAACAACGGTGCTGCTTCCGCATAGAAACATGAAGGGAGAGGATTTGGATAAACTGTATTCAAGGAAAGAATATCCGTTAATGGCGTCCACCCACAGACAGCCGATTCATTCCAAATCGAGGACGATGTCCGACCCGTGGCTGCAGGAACTTCTGCCCGACGCTTTCTGGGAGATAAACGAAATAGACGCCAAGAAACTGGGATTATCCGACGGAGATACTATAAAAGTAATTTCGCCTACCTATCAGAAAGGCATAGTTCACAGGGTGCGCATTATGCCTTCCATAAGGCCCGGCGTAATTACGGCCGCGACAGCTTTCGGAAGATGGCTTTACGGTTCCGGAGAGTGGTATATAGACGGCAAAAAATATACGGGAGACCCTGCAAGGAATACGGGGGTTCATCCAAACGCTTTATTCCTTTTAGACGATTCTATCGCCGCTAAGGACGGATGGACGACGGTTCTGACCGACCCGGTCGGCGGCTCCATGGTTTATTATTATGCGCCGGTCAAGATAGAAAAGCTGTAAAAAGGCGTAAGTTAATAATACAAGTAATAAATTTTAAGGGGATTTGCGGTTTTATTTATCTAAATTTAATTTAATAAAACCGCAAAATCCCCGATATTATTAATATAAGCAATATAATTAAAAGATGTTTAGCTATACTTAATTTAACCGCGTATCCGCAGACGGAATCGAAGAGGAGCAAAAATGAAAAAGCTTATTTTTATTGCATTTCTTTATTTTGCAATTGTTTTATTTTATTCCGGTTCATGTTTTGCGGCATCTTCCGGACGCGTTCTATTTAAAAAGTATTACTGCATAGACTGCCATGAACTTGGTTACGGAGGCGGAGCGGTAGGCCCCGACCTCTCGCGCATAGGGAAAACAAAAAGCCTTTCATGGATAAAGGCGCAGATATTGCATCCCGGCAGCCATTTTATATTGGGAACCAAAAAGAAAATTAACGGAAAAATTTATCTCGTAAGAATGCCCGGCTTTAAAACCATTTCGTCAGGCGATTTAAATAAACTGGCGGAATACATAAAAACATTTTCCCAAAAAAGTATAAAATTGAATTATAAAAAAGTGCCGGCCGGATTAAAGTTCTTTAGGGAAGACAACTGCATAGCATGCCACCGCATTGACGGAATGGGCAGAAACGTAGGCCCCGACCTCTCGCACATAGGCAGAAACAAAAGCCTTTCATGGATAGAAACGCAGATAATTAATCCCAAGGTTCATTTCAGCTACGGAATGCCCGCGACCATAAACGGACATACTTATCTCGTAATAATGCCAGCTTTAAAAAATATTCCGGCGGCGCAGCTAAAAGCCATAGCTAAATATCTCGAATCGCTTAAATAGATAATATAACGGAAGTTAAATCTCGAATTCTTCTCCCGCGAACTCTTCTTCGATTATCATTTTCATTTCATCCTTTGTTATGCAGGTATTAACCGCTATGAAGAAAAACGCTGCTGCGGCCGAGATTACGGCAATTAAATCGTAAGGGGATTTAATAATATTTGTGCCGCCGAAATTTGCGTCCCCAAAAAAAGAGAGCGTTAAAACGGCTATTATATAAAAAATAAACCAGAGCCCGGGCATAATCGTTTCTTTCGGCTTAGTTTTAATTTTATTAAAATTTGAGATAAGAAAGACTATAACCCCTGCGGATATTCCAAGCCCAAGTTTCCATAAAACGCCGAAGCCCGACCAGTAGATAATCAATGTTCCTACTATAAAAGCCGACAGGGAAACGGCGCCTGCGAAAGGAAGGCGGAAAGGCCTTTTTCTGCGCGGGTCCAATTTCCTGAAGGTCATTATCCCTACCGGTCCAAGGATATAAGTAAATACCATTCCCGACGTGATTATGCCAACCAAAGACTGCCAGCTCGGAAAGGGAAGAAGATACAGCGCAGATAGAAAAAATGTAAAAATTAACGATATGTAAGCCGTTCCGTATCTGTTAAAATTTAAATGAAAACTCTTCGGCAGAAATTTCATCTTTGACATGGCGTATGTAATCCGCGAAGTCGTTCCCATATAGACGAGTCCCGTCGCAAACGGCGATATTACCGCTCCTAATACGACTATTAATGCGAATGCCGGCAGTCCGTAAAGATTTAATAAATTTACGAAAGGCGACGGAAAGCTCAGCAAACTCCACGAATTATTATTCACCCGCGGAACGGATAGTATAAAGCCGAACGCAAGCGCGGTAAAAAGGATTATTCCGATAATTACGGATAAAATAGTCGCGAGCGGAACGTCCCGTCCCGGATTTTTTGCCTCTCCTGAAAGGTCGATTGCCTGCCTGAAACCAAGATATGAAAAAATTACGCCTCCCATAGATATGCTTTTCATTACGCCGCCGTAGCCGTAAGGCAAAAGTTTATAAGTTCCGAGGTTTTTGGCATTTCCGCTTTTAAAAGAAACATAAATAAGCGCGGCGGAGGTAATTACGAGTATCGAAATTTTAAAATAGGTAAGAAAAGTATTAGTTTTAGCGAATATTTTGGCTCCTAAAAGATTAAGGAGGAAGAAAAAAAGAAGTATCGAAAATGCAAAACAAAGACCCAAAGGAGTGAGCGTTTTATTTAAAAAAAGGTTATGGGTATAAAAATCGATATACTGAACGGTCGCTTCCGTTTCAATAGTGCTAACGGCGGCCCCGGCTATAATCAGTATCCAGCTTGTAATAAATCCTAAAAACGCACCGTGGGTATATTTAGGGTATCTTGCAAGACCTCCCGCGGCGGGAAGCATAGCGCCGAGTTCGCTGTAAACAAGCGCCATCAGCATTACGGCTAATCCGCTAACGAACCATGAAAATATGGAAGCCGGCCCGGCATATTTTGCGCTGGCATATACTCCCAAAAGCCATCCCGAGCCAATAATAGCGCTCGTAGAAGCAAAAGTCAGCTGTAACAGGTTCAGGGATTTTTTCATAGTTTAAACGCTCCTTTAACCGTTTATCGTGCTAATTTGATTTAAAAAAACATATATGATTTAATATATATAATAAAAATAAAGGATTTTACACGATTATTATATTAGCAGTTTACAAATAAAACAATAATTAAATCGCGATAAAATCGTAAAATTGGGCAAAGGGCTCTTTGCTTTGCTTTACTTTAAAATTTTAAAAAATTTAACTTTAACCGCCGGAAAGTCCGTCAATTTGGAAGCGGAGCGCAAGGCGGAAATAAATAATAAAGGGGAAAATCTTATGGTTTACGACTTAGTCATAATAGGCGGAGGGCCTGCCGGACTTTCGGCGGCTATTTACGCGCTTAGGGCGCGTCTTAATATCGTTTTAATAGAAAAAATGGCGGTGGGCGGTCAGATATCCCTTACCGATAATATCGAAAATTATCCGGGTTTCCCGTCTCTTTCCGGCGCCGAACTTATGCAAAGATTCGAAGAACATGCAAAAGGTCTCGGCCTGAATATCATTTACGACGAAATAAAAGACATAACGGATGACGGACGATATAAAACCCTAAGGGGCGCCAACGACAGCTACCAGTCCAAGTCGATTATAATCGCCGTCGGAGCGTCTCCCAAAAGACTCAATATACCGGGAGAAAGAGAATTTACCGGAAGAGGCGTGTCCTACTGCGCCACGTGCGACGGCCCGTTTTTTAAGGACGAAGATATAGCCGTTATCGGAGGCGGGGATACGGCCGTTAAGGAAACCAACTATCTGACGAAAATCGTTAAATCGGCAATTTTAATCCACAGAAGAAAAGAGTTCAGAGCCGAGAAAATAATTCAGGAAAAACTGCATAACGCAAAAAACGTTTTGATGGAATTAGAGCACGCGCCTGTTTCTATAAACGGAAGCAAAACGGTAGAATCCATAACGATAGAAAACGTAAAAACCAAAGAAAGAAAGACCGTTCCGGTTAAGGGGGTTTTTATTTTTATAGGCATAAATCCCCAGACGTCTTTTTTGAAAAATATCGAAAAAGATGAAGACGGCTTTATCAAAACCGACCATTATACCCTGATGACGTCCATGCCCGGCGTATTTTGCGCGGGAGACGCCCATTCGAAAAAACTTCTTCAGGTAGCGACGGCCGTGGGCGAAGGCGCCCTAGCCGCAACTTCCGCGGAAGAGTTCGTTTGCGATATATGTTAGAAATATATTAAAAGAAATAAGCGCCGCCGGGCCCTGTTTTTTTAATACGAAAGCGTTCTTACGTTGTCGTCCATTACCATTTCGACTACGTATGCCCCGCCCACGACTCCGCTGCATTCTTCTATCAGGTCGTCTTTCGTAAAATCGTTAAGCTCCATGGCCGGCGTGCATATTTTAAAAACAACCCCGGCGTTATAGGCATCTTTAATGAAATCATATACGGTTTTTGAGCTGCCCTCTTTTGCCCTTAAATTTTCGGCCACGCCTTTTTTCATTAATAGACCCGCATCAGTGGTTAAAACAATCTCGACTTCGTAATCCATTACGGCGGCGGCCGTTGCCTGAAAAAAGGGAGCGGCGAGAGAATGCGGATTAGCGGGCGATGTATTTTGAAGCATAATGAAAAGTTTATTTGCCATTTCTTAAATCCTCCGTTTCAATTTTTACCGGCGGTAAATAATCATAAAATAAACCATCGTTTTATTTTTATAATAACATTAAAAACCTTTTATTTGCAATAAAATAAGACGAATGTCCGTTAATATCGGCAATCCCGCATGTTTTTAAGCGATAAAGACGCAGTCTATGCGGTTTTATGAGGTCAGTATAATATTTTCATAGATTCTTTAGCTTCCCTTACGGTTTCAGAAGCTATTTTCCTTGCTTTGGCGGTTCCGGCGTGCAATATGCCCCATATTTCATCTTTGTTTTTTAAATAATAAGCCCTTTTTTCGTTCATAGGCTCCAGAAGGTTTTTGACGACGCCGAAAAGATTTTCTTTGCATTTCACGCATCCTATTTTTCCGTTCCTGCAATCGTAATTTGTTTCTTTTAGGAGGGCTTTGCCGGAAAAAGCCTCGTGGTATGAATAAATGGTGCAAATCTCCGGATTGCCCCTGTCGGTAGGATGCAGTCTGTTCTTATCGGTCAGCGCGGACCTGATTTTGGATTTTATTAAGTCGTAATCGTCCGAAAGATTAATCGCGTTTCCGTAAGATTTGCTCATTTTAAGGCTTCCGTCTAGTCCGGTCAGTTTGGAAAATTTGTCGATAAGTGCGAACGGTTCTACTAATTTGCCGCAGTATAGTTCGTTGAATTTCCTGACGATTTTTCTTGCGAGTTCTATATGCGGCAGCTGGTCTATTCCTACGGGAACAAGGTCGGCCTTGAAAATAGCTATATCGGCAGTCTGGCTAACGGGATAGCCAAGAAACCCGTATGTCAATTCTTTATAGCCCCTTTCTTTCGCCTCGGTTTTAATAGTGGGGTTATGCCTTAAGGGATTTACCGAAATGAGCATCGAAAAAAATGAAGTAAGCTCAGAAATTTCCGGCACCATGGATTGAATTATTATCGTAGATAAATTTGGGTCGATGCCGCACGAAAGATAGTCCAGCGCGACTAAAAAAATATTTTCTTTTAATTTTTCGGGATGTTCGAAATTTGTGGTAAGCGCCTGAATATCGGCTATTAAAACGAGCGTTTCGTATTTATCCTGAAGCCTTATCCTGTTTTTTAAGGAACCTACGTAATGTCCGAGATGAAGAGGCCCGGTCGGCCTGTCTCCGGTTAAAATCCTCCGGTAGCTAAATTTTGATTCGTCGGCTATTGCATTATTTTGCGTTTTCGAATCTATTTCCATTGTATTTACCGCGGTATTGTTAAATTTAGAGTAACGGATTTCCGTTATGATTTAGATTATAATATGTTATAATAATATAAACAAGTTAAAATTATAAGGATAAGCGATGGATAACGCAGTTAATAAGGAAGATATAAAAATAAAACAGGAAATCGTAAAAAGCCTATTAAAGAAAAAGAACGCGATATTGCTGGCGCATAACTATCAGAGAGACGAAATTCAGGAAATTGCCGATTTTCAGGGCGATTCTTTAGAGCTATCCATTAAAGCGAATAAAACCGGCGCGGAGATTATAGTATTCTGCGGCGTAAAGTTTATGGCGGAGAGCGCGGCGATTATGAACCCCGATAAAACGGTGATACTTCCCAACGAAAATGCGGGATGCCCTATGGTCGATATGATAACCGCGAAAGATATAATTAATTTAAAAAAAGCTCATCCCGGCGCTCCAGTCGTCGCTTACGTCAATACTTCCGCAGAATGCAAAGCTGTTTCAGACATATGCTGTACTTCCGCCAACGCCGTAAAAATAGTCAACTCTTTGCGGTCGGAAAAAGTAATAATGGTTCCCGATAAAAATCTCGGAAGCTATGTCCAGAGGTTTACCGATAAAGAGGTCATAAGCTGGCCGGGATACTGCCCTCCCCACAAAATGACGACGCCGGAAGACGTCAAAGTCCTGAAAGATAAATATCCGGGAGCGGTATTCGTCGCCCATCCCGAATCGACGCCGCCTACAATCGACGCCGCCGACCACGTTTCTTCGACGTCGGGCATGTATAAATTTGTCAGGGAATCCAAAGCGAAATATTTTATAATAGGAACAGAAAGAGGCATAATGTATAGGATGTTCAAGGAAAATCCAGATAAAATTTTTATACCGTCCAATAAAAGGCTTGTCTGCCCGAATATGAAAAAAACCCATCTGGACGACATAATAGGCTCTCTGGAAAATATGGATAATATTATAAAAATCCCTGAAAGCGTCAGAATAAACGCAAGAAAATCTATTGAAAATATGCTCGCCCTTTAGTATAATATAATTTCTTTATTTAATAAATTTAATAAGAATTATTTTATAGCAAAATTTTCAAGGAAAGAACCATCAAAAACTTAGGTTTTCAACAATTAATATTCAGACTCCAAAGTTTCTGGTCGAATTTTGGATGCGTAATTTTACAACCTTACGATATCGAAGTGGGAGCCGCTACATTTGCGCCGCATACCTTCCTTAGGTGCTTAGACGGCGGAAGCTGGAAAGCCGCCTATATACAGCCGTCCAGAAGGCCTACCGACGGCAGATACGGGCAAAACCCCAACAGGCTTGGCCGCTATTACCAGTTTCAGGTTATTATTCAGCCGTATATAAAAAAGATTCAGGAAATATATTTAAACAGCCTTAAGAGCGTCGATATAAATCCCGACGAACACGATATAAGGTTCGTGGAAGACGATTGGGAATCCCCGACTTTAGGCGCATGGGGACTCGGATGGGAAGTTTGGCTCGACGGAATGGAAGTAACCCAGTTTACTTATTTTCAGCAGATTGGCGGCATAGAACTTTCTATGCCCGCCATAGAAATTACATACGGGCTGGAAAGAATCGCGATGTTTCTTCAAAACAAGGATAACGTTTTCGATTTGCAGTGGAACGATTCCCTTAAATACGGCGATATCCACAAAGACGACGAGCTCCAGTCTTCCAAATACAGTTTTGAATATGCGGACGGACAAACGCTGCACAAATTATTCGATATTTATGAAAACGAATCCGGCAGGCTTATTTCGTCAAAACTCAAAGAGCTTGTCAAACCAGCTTACGAATATTGCCTTAAATGTTCGCATGTTTTTAATCTGCTGGACGCAAGAGGGCTTATAAGCGTTTCGGAAAGAATGAACTTTATATTAAGAGTCAGAACTCTCGCGGAAGGATGCGCCAGACTTTATACCAAAAAAGATAAAACGCAATAGCTTAAAGATTTAAATTATTTAATTTATTCGGGTAATTCACGTTGAGCGAGTATCTATTGGAAATAGGTTCGGGGGAACTGCCTTACGGCGAAGTAAGGAGCATACCCCCCGCATTAAAAAATATACTCCAAAATTTTTTTGAAAATGAAATAATGATTCCGGTAAAACCGGATATATCGGTGTTTTCTACTCCGAGGCGCGTCGCCGTCATAATTAAGAAACTGCCGGAAAAAACGCCGCATAGGGAATTAGAAATAGTCGGACCGCCTTTAAGCATTTCTTACCGCGGCGATATTCCAGCCGCTCCGCTTGTTCAGTTCATGAAAAAGAACGGAATTTCCAATCCAAAAAATATATATATTATAAATCAAAAGAAAGGAGCTTACGTAGCCTGTAAAAAAACGATAAAAGGAGCCGCTCTCAGAGATTTGCTGAAAGAAAACATCCCCGGCATCATTAAAAAAATTCCATATAAAAAGACGATGTTCTGGCTTAACAAAGAAATACGTTATCCCAGACCCGTTTTATGGATTTTATCCCTGTTCGACGGCAAGCCCCTGCCTTTTAATTTTGGAGATATAAAGGCATCCGGCCGCACATACCTTAAAACCGGGCTTTCCTATAAACCTCGCTCAATAAAGATTATCGATTCCGAAGATTACTTTAACGTTTTATCTTCGGGGGGCATTATTTTAAAAAACGACGTTAGAAAAGAATACATAGAAAAGGAACTTTTAACATTATCGAAAAAACTGAACGCCGATATGCCCGAATACGACGACGATTTTATAGACGAGATAGCCGGATTGACCGAAACGCCGTTTGCCGCGTCATGCGGGTTTGACAAAAAATTTTTGGAGATTCCGAAAGAACTTCTCTCCGTCGTTATGCGCAAACACCAGAGATTCTTCCCGCTTAGCGCGGACGGAGCTTTATTGCCGTATTTTATAGGAATCGCCGATGTAATCCCCCGCCCTTCTTTGGAAGATTCTTTAAGGCACAATATAAAATCCGGCTATTCCAAGGTCTTGACGGCAAGGCTTGCCGACGCCGATTTTTTCTTTAAGGAAGATATTAAAAAACCGCCGGAGCTTTTCATAGAAAATACAAAAAATATTTTATTTTACGAAGGGCTTGGTTCATATTACGATAAAACCGAGAGGATAAAAAAATTAGGAGTTTTTATAGCCCGCGAGGGCAATTTCGGAGACGACGACGCCGCAGATTTTAAAACAGCCGCGGGTTTGCTGAAATTCGACCTTGCGACCCATGTAGTATATGAATTTCCGGAGATGCAGGGAATAATAGGGAAAATATATGCAAAAATATTTAACGAGAGCGAAAAAGTATCTCTTTCCATAGAAGAACATTATTATCCGGTTACCAAGGCAAAAAGGCGGGTTCTGCCTTCAAACGATTTATCGGCTCTCTGTTCCCTGTCGGACAAATTAGACACCGTTTTTTCTTTCGTAATGCTGAAAAAACTTCCGAGCGGCGAATCCGACCCGTTTTATTTGCGCAGAGCCATGATAGGGGTCATAGAAATTATTCTTGATAAAAAATATAAAATAGATTTAAGCCGCATATTCGATTTCTATTTTGCTAATTTTTTTAAAGAAAGGAAATTAAATTCCGGCGATTTAAAAAAAGATTTTATAAATTTCGCCAATACGAGATTTAAAAATTTTTTGCTTACCGCCGGCTACAAGCCGGACGAAATTTTATCCGTTCCGGTATCGGAATCCTCCTGCGATTTTTATACGGCCTTCCTAAAGATAGATTTTCTTTCCAAATATAAGCTTCATGAAAAAATTTTCGAACTTTCGCAGGTTTATAAAAGAATTAACAATATTACCTATAAATATTCCGGCATTGCCGATTTTGACGCCGCTAAACTTGCTGCGCCTGAAGAAGTCCGCCTTATTAAAGCGTTTGAATCGGTTAAAAAGAATATGCTCCATACCCTTAAAAAAAACGATTATACCGAAACGATGAACGAAATGCATAAATTAACCGGTCCCGTCAGCGATTTTTTCGATAAAATTTTAGTTTTGGCTGACGAAGAAGATACAAGGAATTCAAGAATAGGCTTGTTGAACAATATATTAAATCTTTTAAATAATTTTTGCGATTTTTCCAATTTATCTTATTAAATTATTAATTATATTTAATTTTTATTAGAACGGAACATTTTATAATAATTTGCTATTTAAAAATATCTTACTTATTTTTTAGTCGGAGGATGGCGTTATGGCTAAATATGTTTATTTTTTTGGAAACAAACAGGCCGAGGGCGGCGGCTCCATGAAAAATCTGCTTGGAGGCAAAGGGGCGGGACTTGCCGAGATGACAGGCCTAGGCATAAGGGTTCCGGCGGGCTTCACTATAACTACCGACGTCTGCGCATATTATAACGGGCATAATAAAAATTATCCGCCGGAATTAAAGGAAGAAGTTAAAGCTAATCTTAAAAGGACAGAAGAGGCTATGGGGTCCATATTCGGAGATGCGCAAAATCCGCTTTTGGTTTCCGTCAGAAGCGGAGCCAGGGTTTCCATGCCGGGCATGATGGATACGGTTCTCAATCTTGGATTAAACGACGTTACGATTAAAGGGCTCATAAATAAGTCCGGCAGCAAAAGATTTGCCTACGACACATACAGAAGATTCGTGCAGATGTTTTCCAACGTCGTCCTCGGAATAGATTCCGGCATTATGGAGTCCATTTTAGAAAATAAAAAGCGGGAAAAGTCCGTAAAAAACGATAACGAACTTAGCGAAACCGACCTAGAAACGCTTGTTTCGGAATTTAAAGAAACGGTTAAAAAAGAAAAAGGGGTTAAATTTCCCGAAGACCCGGAAGAACAGTTATGGATGGGCATATCCGCGGTATTCGAATCATGGAACGTTCCGAGAGCCATAACCTACAGAAAACTCAACAAAATTCCTGAAAACTGGGGAACGGCGGTAAACGTAGTATCCATGGTTTACGGAAACATGGGGGAAACTTCCGCTACCGGAGTCGCTTTTACGAGGAATCCCTCCACCGGCGAAAACGGTTTTTACGGAGAATATCTTATTAACGCCCAGGGCGAAGACGTCGTCGCCGGCATAAGAACGCCGCAGCCCGTAAACGAAATTTCAAAGAAAAATCCGGCAGATATATCTCTCGAGAGGGCGATGCCTTCCGTGTATAACGACCTTCTTGAATACGCGGGGCTACTGGAAAAGCATTATAAAGAAATGCTCGATTTGGAATTTACCGTTCAGGAAGGCGTTCTGTATATGCTTCAGGTAAGAACCGGCAAAAGAACCGCGAAAGCGGCCGTCAAGATTGCCGTCGATATGGAAAAAGAAGGCATGATAGATAAAAAAACCGCGGTGTTAAGAATAGACCCTTATTCTATCGCCCAGCTTATGTATCCGGCGGTAGACGCAGCCGCTAAAAAAGACGTTCTGGCAAAAGGACTGCCGGCTTCTCCCGGCGCATCCAGCGGCGAAACGGTTTTTTCCGCGGAAGAAGCGGAAGAAGAAACAAAGAAAGGGAAAAAAGTAATATTGGTCAGAATGGAAACGTCGCCCGAAGACATTCACGGAATGAGCGTAGCGGAAGGAATTCTTACCGCAAGGGGCGGAATGACGTCTCATGCCGCAGTCGTTGCCAGAGGAATGGGCAAGTGTGCGATAACGGGCTGTTCTTCCCTTGAAATCAACGAAAAAAAGGGAGAAATAATAGTAGGCGGCAGAACCATAAAAAGGGGAGACATTATAACCTTAAACGGCTCCAACGGGGAAGTTTATTCCGGCTACGTGCGGATGGTAACGCCGGAGATTAACGAAGACTTTAAATCCATAATGAAATTTGCCGACGGTTTTAGAAAATTGCGAGTCAGGGCTAACGCCGATACGCCGGAAGACGCAAAAGTCGCAAGAGGCTACGGCGCGGAAGGAATCGGGCTGTGCAGGACGGAGCATATGTTTTTTAAAGGAGACAGAATAAAAGCCGTGAGGGAAATGATACTTTCGGAAACGCAGGAAGAAAGACAAAAAGCCCTTGCTAAACTTATGCCTATGCAAAAATCCGATTTTATCGAGCTATATAATGAAATGAAAGGCTATTCCGTTAATATACGCTTGCTTGACCCGCCGCTCCACGAATTTTTGCCGAAAACAGAAAAAGAGATAAGAGAGCTTGCCGAAATTATGGATTTGCCATACGAAAGGTTGAAGGTAAAAGTAGCTTCTCTTCACGAAGTCAATCCAATGCTCGGACACAGGGGCTGCAGGCTCGGAGTCAGCTACCCAGAAATTTATGAAATGCAGGTTCAGGCTATTATGGAGGCGGCATGCGAATTTCATAAAAACGGCAACAGCATAATTCCGGAGATTATGATTCCCGTCGTAGGCATTTATGAAGAAATAAAATTATTAAAAGAACTGGTAGATAAAAAAGCGGCTGAGGTAACCGAAAAATACGGCATAAAACTTAAGTATCTCGTCGGAACGATGATTGAACTGCCGAGAGCGTGCATGGTTGCGGACGAAATAGCAAAAGAAGCCGAGTTTTTCTCTTTCGGAACCAACGACCTTACTCAGACTACCTTCGGTTTTTCGAGGGACGACATAGGTTCTTTTTTGCCGGATTATATCGGTAAAAATATACTTAAAAGCGACCCTTTCATAGAATTAGACAGAAACGGCGTCGGCGAACTTATGAAAATAGGGGTTAATAAAGGCAAGACGGCAAGGCCGGACATAAAGCTGGGAATTTGCGGCGAGCACGGCGGAGACCCCGGTTCGATAGAGTTTTGCCATAATTTAAATCTCGATTACGTAAGCTGTTCGCCCTACAGGGTTCCGGTCGCTATAATATCCTCGGCGCAGGCGTCGATTAAAGAATCGTAAGGGCGGTCGAACGGAAACCAATTTGCATTCGAAACATTCGGCATTTGCCATTCCAGAGCGCAATAAAGCGAAAACAAACGCCGGCGCCGCTTTTGCGCTGGATATTTTACCGGAACTTTCAACCGGGAAAGGCGCACGGGTTTTTTTATGCGACAATTACATTTCCGCTAAAAACCTGTATAGAAATATCTTGTTTTTAGAAAATTATTTGCGTAAAGATTCCGCGAAAAGAGTTTTTTTTTGCGAGGAAATAATTCCGGTAAGCCTTCTGTATGATTTAAAATGCGATAGCGACGCCGTTATAATATTGACCCCTGTTTCTTTTTTTTCAAAAGTTCCGGAACCCGGCAGTCTCCTGAAATCTTTCATAAACATTAAAAAGGGCTCGTCCTTTTCAAGGGACGGCCTTATTAAAACGCTTATATCTTACGGCTACGAAAGGCGGAACGAGATTGGCGGAGCAAACGAATTTGCTGTCAGAGGCGGCATAATAGACATATTTAACGAAGACAGCCTTTATCCCTCGAGAGTGGATTTTTTCGATGAAACCGTCGAAGACATACGCTATTTTGATTTGAACTCGCAGAGGAGTTTTAAAAACATAGACGGTTTCACCGTATTCCCGGTTAAGCCGGATTATTACGAAAAAAAGCTTAATGTTTTAGACGTTATAGAAAATCCAGTTTTATACGTCGAAGAACCTGAAACCGAACTTTTAGCCGCATTAAACCTTAATGCCGAAAATAAAAATATTTTTAGCGGCTTATCAAATAAAACTTCCAAAATTTATTTCTACAATATAGAAAAATCAGAAATATATTACGGCGGCGAAAATTCAGAAAATTCTTCCCGCGCGGTATTCTTAAAAGTAGAGCCGCGCGGCATTAATTTTATCGAAAAATTTAAATATGAGAACGGAAGATTAAATTTAAAATTAATCGGAAGGTTTTTTTTAAATCTTCTGAAAAAAAAATACAGAATAATATTAATTTCCAAGAATGAAATTCATCGGGACAGACTGAAAAAAATTTTCGGTTCCGCCGGTTTGAACGAAGATAAAACTGGAGGAGGCTTCCGCATCGCCTCCGGGGAAGTTTCTTCGGGAATAATATCGAAAAAGCACAGGCTATTTCTTATTAAAGACGAAGAGCTTTTCAGGGAACATTTAGAGTTTGCGGAAGAATCCGGCGGCGGGAATCAGAACCGGGATTTTTTTCAAAGCATAGAAGAACTTAATCCTGGAGATTTCGTAGTTCACAGCGAATTTGGGATAGCGAAATTCGTCGAAATAAAAAAGATAACGTTTAACGGCATCTCCGCCGATTATTTCAGCCTCGTGTTCGAGGGCAAAGACAAGGTTTTCGTTCCTGCCGACAAAATTTATCTGCTCCATAAGTATATCGCGTCTTCCGCCGAGATTTCGCCGGCTTTAAGCAGATTGGGAAACAAGTCCTGGGAAAAAACTAAAGCGAAGGCAAAGAAGAGGATAGAAGAAGTAGCCGAAGATTTAAAGGTTTTATACGCAAAAAGAATGGCCGGCAGAGGATTCGCGTTTTCCGATGAGGATGAAGTTTACAGAGAATTCGAGGAAAGCTTTGAATTCGAAGAAACGCAGGACCAGGCAAGGGCGATAAAAGACGTTCTTGCCGATATGCAGTCCAATAAGCCTATGGACAGGCTGATTTGCGGAGACGCCGGATTCGGAAAAACAGAAGTCGCGATTAGAGCCTCATTCAAAGCGGCCATGGACGGAAAGCAGACCGCTTTTCTGGCGCCCACCACCCTTTTGGCAGACCAGCATTACAATAATTTTAAAAAAAGATTTGAAAAATATCCCGTTAAAATTGCCTGCGTATCTAGATTCGTAAAACAAAGCGAGGTGAAAGAAACAGCCGAACTTCTTAAAAAGGGAGAAATAGATATAATAATCGGAACGCACAAATTATTGTCCGATAAATTTAAATATAGCGATTTAGGCCTTTTAATTATAGACGAAGAGCAGAAATTCGGAACGCTCCAAAAAGAAAAGATTAAAAAAATCAGATATTCCATAGACGTCCTTGCTATGAGCGCGACGCCTATTCCCAGAACGCTATATCTTTCCATGTCGGGTATAAGAGACTTAAGCATAATAAGCACTCCTCCTTCCGGAAGAAAAAACGTCGTTACCGAAATAATAAGATACGAAGAGCAGGCGGTTAAAGATGCCGTATATAAGGAATTAAGCAGAGGAGGGCAGGTTTACTTTATCGACAATAGAATATTGCGCATCGAAGGGGTTTATGGCAGGCTGAAAAAAATAATGCCGGATATAAAAATAGGGATTGCCCACGGCAGGCTTAATCCCGAAGAAATTATGGATATTATGCATACTTTTTATAATAAGGGATACGATATGCTTCTTTCCACCGCTATTATAGAATCGGGATTAGATAACCCAAACGTTAATACGATTATTATAAATAATGCGGAACAGTTTGGCTTAAGCCAGCTGTATCAGTTAAGAGGCAGGGTAGGCAGGTCGCATATACAGGCTTACTGCCTGCTTGCGCTTGGAACGGATATAGCGGATTTAAGCGCGGAACAAAAAAAAAGATTAAACGCGCTTAAAGATTACAGCGAACTCAGCGCTGGTTTTAAACTTGCTATGGCCGATTTGGAAATAAGGGGAGCCGGCAACGTTCTCGGCGGGGCGCAGTCGGGACATATAGATGCGGTAGGACTGGAGATGTGCATGCAGATGCTTAAGGAAGAAATAGAAAAGATAAAAGAAATCATTCTGCCGGTTCAGGTTATTCCCGAGGTAAAAGTGAATTTGTCGGCGTATATTCCGGATTATTACATAAAAGACGAAAAAACTAAAATGTCTATATACAGAAAACTTTCAAACTGCGATACGCCGGACGAAACATATGCGGTAAGGTCGGAGCTTAAAGACAGATTCGGAAAAATAGAAAATCCCGTAGAAAATATTTTAAAAATAGCGGAACTCAAAACTTATATGAAAATGACAAAATTGCAGATTCTCGAAATAAAAGATAAAGAATTTGCGCTGGAATTTCATGAATCGGCCGGAACTATTTTCGACGCTCTGGTAAAATTTGTCAACGACGGCGAATTATCCCATGAATATATCATAAAATTTACCGGGGAATTCAAAATCGCTTTAAGGTTTAAAAAAGACGGCTCCATAATAGATAAACTTGATTCGGCTAAAATTATCTTGCAACGTTTATACGACTATGTTAATATTTAAAGATATTTATAAATTTTTATCTTGTCGCAATCTTTATAAAATTTTAAGAGGAAAATGAAAAAAATGAAAAAAATGAAAGGCTCGATTTTATTAATCTCGTTATTTTCTATCGTTATATCGTCCGGTTTGTACGGATGCTCCAAAAAACCGTCCGTTTCTCCAAAAGCCGTCGCTACGGTAAATGGGAAACCGATTACCGCGGCTATGTTTAAACAGGAAATGTCCAAATTTCCCCCCTCTTTAAGGAATTATCTTGAAACGCCCTCCGGCGAGAAAAGGCTCCTTAAAAGCCTTGTGGACAGGCAGATTTTAGTCAACGAAGCTTTAAAAAAAGGCGTAAATAAGTCAAAGTCTTATAAAACCCAAATAGCCGATTTCAAAAAAGGGCTTTTAGTCCAGATTCTTTTGCACAAAGAAGTTGCTCAGAAAGTTAAGATTTCGGATGCGGAAGCGAAAGCTTATTACAAAAAAAATTATTTATCTTTTAACATGCCTTCTAAAATTAACGTAAGCTATATTCAGTTAAACTCGCCCGAACAGGCGGAATCCGTATATAAAATGTTAAAGAGCGGCAAACCTTTTGCTTTGGCCGCAAAAAAATATTCAACCGCTCCTAACGCGAAAAAAGGCGGAGTTTTAGGATGGATTAAATTTCAGGAAACGACCCCGGCGTTTAACAATGCCGCTTTCGGTATTTCTAAAGTCGGCGGCATATCCAAGATAGCTAAAGTCGGAAGCCATTTCGATATAATAAAGCTCAATAAGGCCGTCGCCGGCAAACCGAAACCGTTTTCCGCCGTCAAAGACCAGATTATAGGAATGATGAAGCAGAAAAAGGCCTCTAAAATACTTAAGGCCTTCGTAAGAAATTTAAGAACGAAATCTAAAATCAAATATTTTTACAATAATTTGCCTGCCGCAAGCCCTCAGGGCAATGCGTCAGTTTCGGCGCAGAATGCGGGGGCGCAAAAAGAACCGGCGCAAAAAGCGCAGGTTGCGAAAAAATAAGCCTAATTTTTATATTGCGGAGGATAAAATGTGATTTCCGCTTTGCGGGAATCACATTTTTGTTTATTTAATAAAGTATGATAGAAAAAAACAAGATTTTTATTGCCGCGGCGATTTTTGCCTTTATCTCAAGCCTGTTTATTTTCGGCGCAGGAAAAGCAGACGCCTTGATAATAGACCAGGTTATAGCCGTCGTGAATAAAACCCCCGTAACGTTGTATGAATTTGCCAATTTCGACAGGCAGGACTTCGAAGATTACGAGCGCATGCAGAATGAAGCTTCGCAGGGCATCTTTACGGCTTCCGATTCGAGGATAATGTCTAAAACCAAGGATATTCTTAATATCTTAATCGACAATATCCTGCTTAAGCAGGAAGAAGAAAAAGCGGCCATCTATATATCCCCTAAACGCTTAGACGAGTACATAAAAGCCGTAGCCCACGCGAATAATCTTACCGAAAGCCAGTTTTTCAATTTTTTAAGCAAAAGAGGCATAAGCAAAAAAGAGTATATAAAACAGGTAAAAAATAATTTTACTAAAATGGAACTTTTAAGGAAAGTTTACGGCAATAAAATGGCTATAACCAAGCCGCAGTTATTGGCTTATTATAAAAAAAACATAGAAGAATTCAGGGGCGAGCCTAAGGTAGATTTAAAGCTTATATTTTTATCGGTGCCCGCAAATTCCGGCAAGAAAGCAGAACAAAAGATATACGAAAAAATTTTAAAAATAAGGTCGGAAGCCGTTGCCGGCAGCGAAAGTTTTTCGGATTTGGCAAGAAAATATTCACAGGACCCTTCCGAAAAAAATGGAGGCAGGATAGGATACGTCTTTAAGAACAAGCTGTCCCCTAATTTTTCCGATACAGCTTTTAAGCTGCACGTCGGAGAAGTCAGCGGCGTCATAAGGACGCCTTTCGGTTATGCCCTTCTGAAATCCGTAGGCAAAAAAATGGGCGCTTTTAAAACTTATAAACAGGCAAAACAGGGAATATTATCCGTTTTAGAAAAATATAAAACAAACAAATATCTTATGAAACTTTTAAATAAGGCGAGAAAAAATTCTTATATAAAAATATTGATAGCCGTATAACCCGATAAGAAAATAAAATTATTTGAATAAAATAGAAAAAGGCGGCTTTATCGGAATAACGATGGGGGACCCCGGCGGAATAGGGCCGGAAATTTCGGTCAAATCATCGTTGTATTTCATAAAAAGCAGCAGCCGCATCAGGCCCGTTATCTTTGGGTCCAGCGAACATATAGGCCGTGTTTTAAGCAATGCCGCAGGCGCGTATCCCCCGCAAAATTTAATTAAACCGGAATCGCCTTTGGGAACTTCCTATAAAGACGGATGCATAAACATAATAGACCTGTCGTCCAAATCATATAAATCGGTAAAATCAGGCGTTGCGAATCCAGAATTTGCAAAAGACGTCGAAAGGTTTATAGAATTCGCGGCAGAATATTCTTTAGCCGGAAAAATTTCAGGTTTTGCGACAGCTCCAATAAATAAAGACATGATGCTTGAAGGCGGAGCAAAGTTTGGAGGGCATACCGAACTTTTAGGATATCTAGCCCGCTCGGAAAATTTTGCTATGCTTTTTTATTCAAAAAAGATAATAATCGCCCTATCGACTATTCATATTCCGGTTTCGGAGGTTTCTGCCAAAATCACGAAAAAGTCTTTAGAAAAAATCGTAGGTATTTCCATTGACTCCATGAAAAAAGACTTTGGGAGAATTAATCCGCGCATCGCCGTGCTGGGTTTAAACCCGCATGCCGGAGAATCCGGAAAAATAGGAAAGGAAGAAAAGGATATTATAGAACCGCTGGTTAAAGAATTTGAAATACGGGAGGGCGCCCATATCGAAGGCCCTTTTCCAGCCGACAGTTTTTTTGCGAAAAAATACAAATCCTTCGATTTAATAATTTCTATGTATCATGACCAGGCGCTGATACCTTTTAAGCTGCTTTCTTTCGGTAAGGGCGTGAACGTGACGGCGGGTCTTAAAATCATTAGAACTTCGCCGGTTCACGGAACGGCATACGATATTGCAGGTAAAAATTCGGCGGATTTCGGCAGCATGGTCGAATCGATTAAACTGGCTGCAGAAATTTCGAGGAACAGAAATAAATGGACAGAAAAATTATAATCAAAGGGGCAAGGCAGCATAATTTAAAAAATATAAATTTAGAAATTCCAAAAGACAGGCTTGTCGTCGTTACCGGACTTTCCGGGTCCGGAAAATCTTCTTTGGCGTTCGATACCGTATTTGCCGAAGGGCAGAGAAGATATTTGGAATCCCTGTCTTCTTACGCAAGGCAGTTTATGGAGCAGATGGACAAGCCGGACGTAGATTCCGTCGAAGGGCTCTCCCCCGCCATTTCGATAGAGCAGAAGTCGGTAAGCAAAAATCCGCGTTCAACCGTTGGAACCATAACGGAAATATACGATTACCTCAGAGTAATTTTTGCCAGAATCGGTATTCCTTATTGCTATAACTGCGGAAAAAAAATAGAGCCTAAAACAATCGACCAGATGGCGGAATCCGTTTTTTCGCATAAAATCGGAGAAAAGCTGATAATCTTATCGCCGGTAGTTACGGGCAGAAAGGGCGAATTCCGGGCGAAATTCGACGATTATCTTAAACACGGTTTTTATAGGGTATATGTGGACGGAGTCGAATATAATCTGGACGAGCCGATACCGCTGGATAAAAATAAGAAACACGATATAGATTTGGTTATAGACAGGTTCTTTATAAAAGAAGAAAACAAAAAAAGAATGTTCGATTCCATAGAGCTTGCCTTAAAACTGTCCCAGGGAATTTTAAAGCTGAAATACGAAAACAAAGAAGAAATATTAACCGAAAACTCTATTTGCATAGACTGCGGCATAAGTTACGGCAAGCCCGAACCGGCCGTGTTCTCTTTCAACAGTCCGCAGGGCGCGTGTCCGGAATGCGGAGGGCTGGGTTACAGGGAATATTTTGACGAAGACCTTATAATTCCGGATAAACGCCTTTCTTTAAAAGAAGATGCCCTGAGCGTATTTAAAAATTCCACCCCCATATATAAGAATCAGATAATCGGAGCATTATCGAGACATTATGCGTTCGAGCCCGGCACTCCGTATGAAGAGCTGGACGACGACGTAAAGCGGGCCGTATTGTTTGGTTCCGGCGCCGAAAAGATAAAATTTTACGACGTTATGAACGACGACAAGTCTTTTCATTTAAAATATTGGGAAGGGGTTATTCCGATGCTCGACAGAAATATAAAAGAAGGAAATTATTTAATAGACCCGAAAAAATACAAGGTCGAAAAACTATGTCCCGATTGCCGCGGTTTTAGATTAAAAAAAGAATCTTTAAGCTATAAAATAGAGGGTTTGTCGATAGCGGACGTTACCAATTTAAGCATTAAGGGCGCTTTAGCCTTTTTTGTCAATTTGAATCTGAGCGATTATGAAACAGGCATCGCGGCAAAGATTTTAAACGAGATAAAAGACAGGCTGCAATTTTTAATTAACGTAGGGCTTGATTATCTGACGCTTTCGAGGCAGGCTCAAACTCTGTCCGGAGGAGAGTCTCAGAGAATAAGGCTCGCTTCGCAAATAGGCTCCGGACTTACCGGAGTTTTATATGTTATGGACGAACCGAGCATAGGACTGCATATGCGCGATAACGAAAGGCTTCTCAAAACGATTCTCGATTTAAGGGATAAAGGCAACAGTCTTTTAGTAGTAGAGCACGACGAAGCTACTATGCTTAAATCCGATTATATAATAGATATGGGTCCGGGCGCGGGGAAAAACGGCGGCTACGTGGTAGCCCAAGGAACGCCGCGCGAGATTATGGATAACCCCGATTCTTTAACGGGCAAATATTTAGCCGGAAAATTAAAAATAGAGATGCCTAAATTTAGGCGTAACGGGCTGTCCGGTTTTTTAGAAGTTAAGAATGCGCGAATGAATAATTTAAAAAATATCGACGTGGAAATTCCGCTGAATAATTTTATCTGCGTAACGGGCGTATCGGGTTCGGGGAAGAGTACGCTTATCATAGATACCCTTTATAGGGCGATGTCGGCCTATAAAAACGGCCATATAAATGATTTTAAAAGGTTTAGAGCCGATAATATATTAAACATGGACTATTTCGACAGAATAGTAAATATCGACCAGTCCCCCATAGGAAGGACGCCCAGGTCTAATCCCGCGACTTATACCGGAATATTTACGCTTATAAGGGAAATTTTTGCGGCGGTTAAAGAATCCAAGGCAAGAGGATACGACCCGGGAAGATTCAGTTTCAACGTAAAGGGCGGCAGGTGCGAGGCCTGCGGCGGAGACGGCGTAAAAAAAATAGAAATGCTTTTTATGCCCGACGTTTATGTAATGTGCGACGTCTGCAAAGGTAAAAGATACAGCGCTCCCACTTTAGAAATAACCTACAAAAATAAAAATATTTACGATGTTTTAAATATGACGGTTAAAGAAGCATGCGATTTTTTCGAAAATATCCCAGCCCTTTTTCATAAGCTTAATTTTTTAATGGACGTAGGGCTCGATTATATAAACTTAGGACAGCTTGCGACCACGCTGTCCGGAGGAGAAGCCCAAAGGATTAAGCTTTCAAAAGAATTATCGAGGCCGGGGCAGTTTAAAACGTTGTATATACTAGACGAACCTACGACCGGCCTTCATTTCGACGATATAAACAGGCTGCTGGGCATATTAAATCTTTTGGTAGAAGCCGGCAATACCGTCATAGTCATAGAACACAATTTAGACGTCGTAAAGTCGGCGGATTATATAATAGATATGGGACCGGAAGGCGGAGACGCCGGCGGGCTCATCGTCGCCTGCGGAACTCCGGAAGAACTGGCTCTAAATAAAGATTCTTATACGGGCAAATATCTTGCCAAAGTCATTAAGACGGAAAAATATAAAAATAGGCAAAATTAGCAAATACATATCAAATACTTAAAAATATATTGACTTTTTAAAGTTTTAGGGATTATAATTTACATAAACGCTTAAAATTCTATCTAAACATAATACGCCGTATCGCAATAAGGAGCCTTTATCGCGCCGTTATTTTAAATTTTAAAAAAGATAAAATAAAATTGAATAATTTAAATTTAAATAAATCATAAATTAAAAATGCAATAAAGAGGAAAAATTGGCAAAAAGTTCGGAAGAGTCGCCTTCAAGGCGAACCTTTATGACCGCCGTTATCGGCTTGATTACCGCATTGGTCGCCGTTGCGCTGGCGATTCCTATTCTGGGGGAAATTTTAAGCCCCTTATTTAAACAAAGGGATATCGTATGGGAGGAACTCGGCAAACAAAGCGATTTAGAAAAAATAGAGCCGTTATCTCCCAAGTTTATTCCTGTTTACTTCAAAGTCAGGGAAGGGTGGACCGTAAATACGCTTCCCCGCCAAGTCATAGCGGTTAAAGACGTGGACGGTTCTTTACATTTTTTTTCCAATCAATGCACCCACTTAGGATGCCCTTTGCACTGGATTGTCGCCCGGCAAAAATTTATGTGTCCATGCCACGGCGGCATGTTCAACATTCTCGGAAAGGTTGTAGGCGGGCCTCCGCCAAGGCCGCTGTTCGAATGGGTCCATAAAATAGAGAACGGAACGGTGTTTATCCAGAACAAATTTTTGAATAATCCAAAAGATAGAGGGATTTGATGCTGAAAAAAATCCAGAACTGGTTCGACGAAAGAATACAGCTTACCGCTTTAATAAAAGAGTTTAACGGCGAAAGGATTCCGGCAAGAGGAGGCTGGGCTTATACTTTGGGCAGTTTGCTGGCATTTCTTTTTACGGTTCAGGTGGTAACGGGTATATCTTTGCTGTTTTATTACGTTCCGTATTTTCCTGAGGCAAGGAACGTGACGTATTTTATAAAGCACGGGGTGCTTCTCGGGAATATACTGCTTGGAATTCATCTATGGGGCGCTTTCGCCATGATATTTTTTCTATTGGTCCATATGTCCAGAGTTTATTTTTCTGGCGCATATAAAAAGCCGCGCGAGCTTCAATGGGTCGCAGGCATGGTTTTATTTTCGGCGGTAGTCGTGCTGGGTTTGACCGGCTATATGCTTATCGGCAACGAAAACTCATGGTGGACTATCAACGTTCTTACCAACGTAGCTTCGCATACCCCTTTTATAGGCGGGTTTTTAAGGATTATAATAAGAGGCGGAACCGAAACTTCGGTTTTAACGATGCAGCACATATTTGCGGTTCACGTTTGGCTTTTGCCTTTAACCGTTATTATGTTCATTCCTATGCACCTGTTCTTTATCAGGAAGACAGGCCATCAGGGAATGGCTTTAGAGTATAAGAACAGCAAATTCGAAAGCGGCGATATAAATAAATGGAAGCATCCGGACGGCACAGTGCCTTTTTTTCCGGACCAGTTTTATAAAGATATGATAGTAGCTTTAGCTGTATTTGCGGTCGTTTATTTCCTTGCCGTATATTTCGGGGCGGAAATCGGCCCGATGTACAGGCCGCTGGCGCTTAATTTTGCTCCCGAAGCAGACTGGTATTTTCTTGCAAGCGAAGAATTGCTCAAATATTTTCCGGGCCACGGATTGATTATTTTTTCGACGACGATTATTCCCGTTATAGGATTTGCGGTGCTGTTCGCGCTGCCTTTTATCGACAGGGGAACGGAGAGGAGTCCTTTTAAAAGGCCTGCGGCGACGGTTCTGGGAATTTTATTCCTGCTTTTACTAGTTTATTTAACGTTAATCGGCGCGGAACCGAAAGCGCCGGCCACCGTATAAAATCAAAAAGGTGCCTACCAGATGAAACTTAGCTTTATGGATATAGCAAATCTTTTTATAAACAGGCTTGCGCTGGGTTTTATGGCGCTAGCCTTTATATCGCATTATATAGGAATATTTAAAAAAGAAGAAAGATATTTCAGGCTCGCAAAGCCCCTTATCCTCATTTCGCTTGTAACCGGCGTTATTCAAACGATAATTTATTTTTACTTTTTAAGCCTTCTTAAAAACGGAATTCCCAATTTTTGGATTTTTATGAATAAAATACAGCCGGGCGTCATCCGTTATTCCATGGAATTTCTTTTATTGTTTCTTATCCTGGGGGCGTTATATTACGAAGGATTCGGCAATAAGCCTAATAGCGGCAAACATCAGGGCTGGAACATATTTATAGGGATAGCCGCCTTTCTTGCCGGTTTTACTTCCGACGTATTTTATTCGATTTCCGAAAGCTATACGATAGGCCCTTCTCCGGATACGGCTATAAGGACGCCTATGGTTTTGCTGTTGATTATCGAAAAAAATATTGAAATTTTCGCTCTGGCGGGCGCCTTGCTAGCGCTATGGGCGGGAGGAGCGTATATTTTTTCCACTAAACAAAAGGATAAGGAATATTATGACTGGCTCGGTTCATTTGCAAGCATCGTAACGGTAATGTTTTTAACTATGTATCCGGTCATATATTTCGGTTGGTTTAAGCATTACAGGGCTACCGCAAGTTCCGGATTCAACAGGATAATGCTGGGAAAGTACCAGTGGATTATGTACGTATTTCTGGGAACGACTGGTGCGGCGCTTATAATGGAATACGCATATATGCTGTGGAAATTAATTAACGGCAGGGATAAGAGCAGGCCGTCGGTTTCGCCTGGGCTCATGATTTTTCTTATAATAGCCGGACTTATTTCCCTGATTTTCGGCATGCTTCCCATGACAGTCGGCGTTTTAGGAAATATGCAGCCCGTTAAATATTTATCCCTAGCCGGTCTTTTTATTACCGGATTTTTAGTCCTCGGTTATTATCTTAAAGACCTTACCCCTAATTTCAAATTCGGCGGTATTTCAAAGTTCTCCCAAATTTTATTGGTATTTTCCGGGCTGTGCGTTGCAGTAAACGTTCCGCTTATGGGCTATATGAAAATTGCCGCAAGAGGAACTGACAGCATAATATATCAGACTATGAATTTAGACGGAACGAATTATGTCCCGCATGTTTTTTATCCGTGGCCGGTCAAAAAGGGTTTCAGCCTGCTTCAGGACAAATGCGTCATATGCCATACATTAAAAAGGGTGGAAAAATACGACGGCAAGTCATACGGAAATTGGAAAAACGTCGTTTTGCGCATTATGAAGGATAAAAACGGATGCCCTATAACCGCCGCGGAAGGCAGGCAGGTAGTCGATTATTTAAATTCCCTGCATATTATCTCATATAACCTGCGACTCGAAAAAGAGCATAAGAAATGGGTTCCGCCCGTTTCATTGCCCTGATTTCTTCCGTTCATTGCCGGCAATTATCATTCCGCCATAGAATTAAAGCCGCTTTGCATTATCAAGCGAAGAGCCGCCGGTTTTCTAATTTAAAATTTAAAATGGACAAAGAATTCGTAAAACAGATTGCGAGAATGAGCTCTTTAGGATTAAACCTGATAATATCGGTATTAATCGGGATTTTTATAGGAATCGAACTCGATAAATTTTTCGGCTTCGAATATCTTTTTCTGATAATTTTCTTTATTATGGGCGTTTTAGCGGGAATATATGAAATATATAAAGCTATTAAAAAAGAGCTTAATACGAAATTTTAATGAATCGTTAAAATTTAATCTAATTTTTAAGGTTATTATAATAGGAGCAGTCCTTATTTTAATTTCGGGAATTATATCCGAATTATTTTTTGGGCAGCAGGACAGCCTGTTAAACATATTTATAGGCTTTTCGGTCTCCTATTTTTTGTTTATAGACGTTGCTTTATATTTATTTAAAAATCTAAAAAAATTAAATGCGATAAAAATTAATCTTATATTAATAAAAGACTTGCTTTTTATTTTATTTTTTTTTATAATATTTTCCAAGTTTATTAAACTAAACTTTATTTTCATAGTTGCCGGAATTACAATAATGCCTGTTTCTATGGGAATACTCTGGTTATTTTTTCCCTTAAACACCGATAAGGAAATTTAACTGCGTTAAGCGGAAGAAGAGCATTAAAATTTAAAAAAAATAAAATAAAATTCGGGGGTATTATTAATGTCTAAGGTATTTATTTCGATTTTTACGTTTGCGGCCGTATTGGTTTTCGGCGTTAAGGCTTTTGCGGAGAAAACAATGAATAATGCGCCGGCGGTTCATCACCATATAATGGCACATTCCGTCCTGTTTTCCAAAAGTTTGTTTTTCGGACTGTCCGCGTTAGGCGGAGGGCTTGCGATAGGCCTGGGCGTTATCGGCGCAGGCGTAGGTATGGGTAACGCCGTCAGGGGAGCGCTCGAATCCATGGGAAGGAACCCCGGAATGGAAAAAAAGCTTATCGTATGGATGATTACCGGTATGGCCATTATGGAATCCTTGGCGCTTTACGCCCTTCTAATAACCTTTATTCTCTTTTACGCGAATCCTTTTAAAGGAATATTTTTGAAATAACGAATTTTTTAATTTTTTATAAAATTTTTTAAAATTTTAAGTTGACATTTTTCTTTTATATGATATAATTTTTTGACAATAATTTTTTAAAAAATCCAAAAACACATATGACGGAATTACTAATAAATTGGCAGGGACTTTTATTCGAAGCCGTTTCTTTTTTGATATTCACATTTCTTCTAAATATATTTCTATTTAAGCCCATAAGCGTTATTCTGAAAAAAAGAAGCGAGATAGTAGGTTCCAACAACGAAAATCAGAAGCATTTCGAGGTATTGATAAACAAATTAGACGAAGATTCGGAACGGGAAAAAAAGATATTAAAAATAGAAGTAAATAAAATAAAGGAAAGCTATAGGAAGGAAGGGTTAGACGAAGCCGCCGTTATAGTTTCTTCGGCAAAAACCGACGCTTCCATAAAATTCGACAATATAATCAAAGATTTCGGAGAGGAAAAAAAATCCATGATAGATTTTTATAAATCCAAATCCGAAGAACTTGCAAACTCAATTTATAAAAAAATTTTAGAATAATCAATCAATTATGAATCTTTTTTGGCGTTTGTTCGATACTGCTCTTCTGTTCGCGGGACTTGCCTACATAATGGTAAAGTACGGAGCTCCTTTTTTCGCTAAAAGAAGAGATGAAATAAAAGAATCTTTAGAAAAAGCCGCAGAATACGAAAAAAAAACCAAAGAACTTTACGAAGATGCCCAAATCAAATTTGCAGAGGTTAGAACTGAGATTGAAAATATAAAAAAAGAAGCGGCAAAAGAGGCTGAAACCGAAAAGCGCCATATTATCGAAGATGCAAGGAAATCCGCCGAAAAAATTGTAGAAAATTATATAAATCAAGCAAAGTCGGAAATAGAAAATCAAAAAAAACAGTTATTCGAAGAAGCGTTAAATATGCCCTTTAAAGAAGTTCGCGGTATTATTCGGAAAGAAATGGCGGGCGGCGCGTACAATAAAATTAACGACAGTTTTCTTAAACTCCAAGAGGAAGCACTTGTTAGACAATCAAATAAATAAAAGATACGCGGCGGCATTGTTTGAAATTGCCCGCAATTCAGGCGCTATAGAAGAAATCTACGGCGGTCTCGGTAAAATTATTAATTTCTGCCACGAAAACATGTGCCTGAAAGAATTTTTATCCCAAACATATATAGATAAAAAAGAAAGATTGGAAATCGTTGATTTACTAGGCAAAGAATTGCGATTGGGCGACGACCTCATGAATCTTCTCCATCTTCTTGTAGAAAACGAACGCACCGAATATTTGCCGCGTATTTATTACGATTTCTCCGCCCTCAGGGATAATTTTTTAAATATAATCAAAGCAAAAGTAATTTCCGCAAAAGAAATGAAACAGGAAGAAAAAAATAAAATTAAGAATATGATAGAAAAGGCTTTAAATAAGAAGGTCGCCATATCATGCGAAGTCGATGAGGAAATAATAGGCGGCTATATAATAAATATCGATAACACATTATACGACGGCAGCATAAAAACGCAAATAAATAATTTTTATAATTATTTAAAACAAGGAGCATTTACCTATGGCAATTAAAGCATCGGAAATTACGAATATCATCAAGGAAAAGATAGAGTCTTATACGAAAAATATCGATATAAGCGAGGTGGGAGTCGTTTTATCTGTGGGAGACAACGTCGCAAAAATATACGGAATCAGGAATGCGATGATAGGCGAGATGTTGGAATTTTCTCCCGATGTTTACGGATATGTCTTAAATTTGGAAGAAGATAATGCAGGCGTTGCTATTCTGGGAGAAGAATCTTTAGTCAAGGAAGGGGATACCGTAAAAAGAACCGGAAAAATTGCCGAGGTTCCTATAGGGAAAGAAGTCCTAGGAAGAGTCTTAGACGGATTAGGAAGGCCGATAGACGGAAAAAGTCCCATTAAAGCCGAAAAATATTCCCCCATAGAGAAAAAGGGTCCGGGAATAGTGGCGAGGAAAAAGGTCAACGAACCTTTATATACCGGAATAAAAGTTATAGACGCCTTAATACCTATCGGAAGAGGTCAAAGAGAGCTTATCATAGGAGACAGGCAGACGGGAAAAACCGCCATTGCCATAGACACTATCATTAACCAGAAAGGTTCCGGCGTTTATTGCATATACGTCGCTATCGGACAGAAGCAGTCCAGCGTTTCTTTTATTTACGACAGGCTTATGAACGAAGGAGCAATGGAATATACGACGATAATAGCCGCTAATGCAAGCGACCCGGCCACCCTTCAATACTTTGCCCCGTATACCGGAGTTACGATGGGAGAATATTTCAGGGATAACGGTATGCACTGCCTTATAATATACGACGATTTATCCAAGCATGCAGTCGCATACAGAGAATTATCCCTGCTTCTCAGAAGGCCGCCGGGCAGAGAGGCATATCCCGGAGACGTATTCTATTTGCATTCAAGGCTTTTAGAAAGAGCCGCCAAGTTAAACGACGCAAGCGGCGGAGGTTCGCTTACCGCCCTGCCCGTTATCGAAACTCAGGCCGGCGACGTTTCCGCATATATCCCAACAAACGTTATATCTATTACTGACGGACAAATATTTCTCGAAACGGACCTCTTTTACGCGGGCGTCAGGCCTGCCGTTAACGCCGGTCTTTCGGTATCGAGGGTAGGAGGCGATGCCCAGATTAAAGCAATGAAACAGGTTTCGGGCGGATTAAGACTTTCGCTTGCCCAATACAGGGAACTGGCGGCATTTTCCCAGTTCGGGGCAGACCTCGATAAAACTACTCAGGAATTGCTTTCCCGCGGCAGAATGATGTCCGAGCTTCTTAAACAGGCTCAGTACGCCCCTATGCCGGTCGAAAAGGAAGTTACTATGCTGTTTGCCGCCAACAACGGCTATCTGCACGATTATAAACTTACCTCCATTAAGAAATACGAGAAGGAACTTTTATTGTATATAGAAAATAACAATCCGGAAATATTCAAAGATATCAGGGAAAAAAAGGTTATAGACGACGCTATCAAGGCAAATCTTATAGCCGCCTTAGATAAATTTAAAAAGATTTTCGTGGAAGATTAATAAAAATAAAACAAATATATGCCGAATTTAAAATCAATAAAAACTAAGATATCGAGTATAAAGAATACAAGGCAGATAACGAAAGCCATGAAAATGGTGGCGGGGTCGAAATTAAAAAGAAACCAGGCCGCCATGAACGATTTCAAAACTTATGCTTCCGCTTACGACGATATTATAAGAAATGTATGTAAAAATACCGTATTGTATTCCCACCCGTTTTTTAAGAAAAATTCAGACAAAAGCGGCGCCGCCGCCGGCATAGTTATAGTTTCTACCGACAGGGGGCTTTGCGGCTCCTTCAACATGAATTTATTTAAACTTTTCTTCGAAGAATTAAAAGCCAAAGGATTGGATGCCGGAAACGTAAGACTGTATATTCTCGGCAAAAAAGGCTTCGATTTTTTTAAAAAAAATAATTACGATATTGCGTGGGGCAAGTTTTATTCCGAAAGCAAATCGATGGTAAGTTTGTCTGAAGAATTATCCGCCGTAATATTAAATGATTTTGCCGAAGGAAAAATTGGAGACGTCCACATTATATCCAATAATTATATTTCGACACTGCATCAGAAAGCCTTTTTCGACAAGGTTTTACCGTTCGATTCTTATGACGGGGGCGAAAATATTAACAGCGGCGGATATTTAGTAGAACCTGCCGGCTATGAGGATGAAATAATCGATAAAGTTTTTAAAAATTACATTCAAACTAAAATTTATTTCAAAATTGTGGAATCGTTTGCGGGAGAACAGGCGTCAAGAATGAATGCCATGGATAACGCGACGAGAAACGCCGGAAAACTTATAAATAAGTTGACGGTGGCATATAACAAAGCAAGGCAGGCAGCCGTTACCCTTGAAATTCTCGATATTATAAACGGCGTGAATGCGATAAAATAAATCTTTTCGGAGGCTATTAATGAATGAAGGTTTTGTTGCGCAGGTTATAGGTCCTGTGGTTGACGTTAAATTTGAAAATAAAAAACTGCCGTCGATTTTTAATGCCTTGACCCTTACGAACCCCAGCATAAACGACAAGATAAATAATCTTGTTCTAGAAGTGGCGCAGCATCTCGGCGAAGATATGGTGAGGTGTATCGCCTTAGATTCCACGGACGGATTATACAGGGGAATAAAAGTCATAGACACGGGCAATAAGATAACGGTTCCAGCCGGAAAAGAAGTTCTTGGAAGGATATTTAACGTTATCGGCGAACCCGTCGATGAATTGCCGGCGGTCGAATTTAAATCGAGGCTGCCCATTCATAGGCCTGCCCCGACTTTTGAAGAGCAGTCCACGACGGTAGAGATATTAGAAACCGGCATAAAGGTTATAGACCTTTTGGAGCCGTATCTTAAAGGCGGAAAAGCCGGATTGTTCGGCGGCGCGGGCGTCGGTAAAACGGTTCTCGTTATGGAACTTATTCACAATATCGCTATCGAACACGGCGGTTATTCGGTATTTGCAGGCGTAGGCGAAAGAACAAGGGAAGGCACCGACCTCTGGACGGAAATGAAAGAATCCAAAGTTTTGGATAAAGCGGTTCTGGTTTATGGACAGATGAACGAACCGCCCGGCGCAAGAGCGCGCGTGGCTCTTTCCGCGCTTACAATGGCTGAATATTTCAGAGACGAAGAAAGGCAGGACGTATTGGTTTTTATCGATAATATTTTTAGGTTCGCTCAGGCAAATTCCGAAGTCAGCGCCCTTCTCGGAAGGATACCTTCCGCAGTCGGCTATCAGCCTACGCTTGCTACGGATATAGGCGAACTTCAGGAAAGAATTACAAGTACGAAAAAAGGCTCAATTACTTCGGTTCAGGCCGTTTACGTTCCCGCGGACGATTTGACCGACCCCGCTCCGGCAACGACGTTTGCCCACTTAGACGCCACTACGGTGCTTTCAAGACAGATAGTCGATTTGGGTATTTATCCCGCAGTCGACCCGCTTGATTCCACATCGCGCGCTTTGGACGCAAACATTATAGGAGAAGAGCATTACGAAGTCGCAAGAAAAGTGCAGGCGGTTCTTCAAAAATATAAGGAATTGCAGGATATTATAGCGATTCTTGGAATGGATGAACTTTCGGAAGAAGATAAAATAATAGTCAACCGTGCAAGAAGAATTCAAAGGTTTTTATCCCAGCCGTTTTTCGTAGCCGAAGTTTTTACCGGATTTCCCGGAAGATACGTTCCGTTAAAAGAATCTATCAGGGGATTCAAAGAGATTCTTGAAGGCAAGCACGACGATTTGCCAGAGCAGGCGTTCTATATGGTTGGAACTATCGACGAAGTTGTTGAAAAAGCAAAAGGGTTAAAATAAATGCCACTTAAATTAAAAATAGTCAGCAAAAACAAATTGGTTTTCGAGGGTGAGGCGGATTTTTGCGAAATTCCCACCGAAGCCGGAATAGAAGGCATATTGCCTAAGCATATAAATTTTATATCAAATTTGGCGGAAGGCCAGATAAAATACCGCTTAGGCGAAAAATCCGGCGAGATAGACATAACCGGCGGGGGCTTCGTAGAGGTTAGCTCCGATAACGTTAATATTATGATAAACTCTTAATGAAATTTTAATATCGATAATTAACCAAATTATAACAATCTAATCATATGCTGAGAGCTCCTATACTTATCAATATTCCGGGTATTCCTATATACTGGACGATGACGATACTCGTAATGGGTTTAATTTTATTAACGGCATTTCTCGTCGGCAGAAATTTAAAAGTAATACCGGCGGGCATTCAAAGTTTTTTTGAACTGATATATATAATGACCGAGTATTTTCTCAAAGAAATAATAGGCGAAGAAGGAGCCGTGTATTTGCCTCTGATAGCCTCATTCGCCGTTTTTATTCTTTTTTCGAATTTAATCGGCAGCATTCCCGGTTTTACTTCTCCCACAGCCACGATAGACACTACTGCTACGCTCGCTCTTATCGTATTTTTACTGTCCCACTTTGTAGGAATTAGAAAGCACGGAGTAAAATATATTAAAAAGTTCCTCGGCCCTCTAATAATAATTGCGCCTATAATGATTATAATCGAGGTTATGTCGGCGCTGTCGCGTCCGTTTTCGCACGCGTTGCGACTGTTTGCGAATATTTTTGCGGAAGAATTTATGGTTACCGTTTTGCTGTTTTTACTTCCATGGGCAATTCCTGCTATAATGATGTATATGCAAATTTTTACCGACTTAATGCAGGCGTTCGTTTTTTATCTGCTCGCGATTATTTATATCGCGCTGTCTTTAGAAGAAGAGCATTAAAATTTAAAAAAAATAAAATAAAATTCGGGGGTATTATTAATGTCTAAGGTATTTATTTCGATTTTTACGTTTGCGGCCGTATTGGTTTTCGGCGTTAAGGCTTTTGCGGAGAAAACAATGAATAATGCGCCGGCGGTTCATCACCATATAATGGCACATTCCGTCCTGTTTTCCAAAAGTTTGTTTTTCGGACTGTCCGCGTTAGGCGGAGGGCTTGCGATAGGCCTGGGCGTTATCGGCGCAGGCGTAGGTATGGGTAACGCCGTCAGGGGAGCGCTCGAATCCATGGGAAGGAACCCCGGAATGGAAAAAAAGCTTATCGTATGGATGATTACCGGTATGGCCATTATGGAATCCTTGGCGCTTTACGCCCTTCTAATAACCTTTATTCTCTTTTACGCGAATCCTTTTAAAGGAATATTTTTGAAATAACGAATTTTTTTAATCCCGCAATAAATATTGTCCAAAATTCTCTCAAATATTTTTATTGCGGGAATTTTTACGGCGGCATAAATATTTTCTGACAAATTATGAAGCTTCATTTTCCGCGTATTAAGCCGAGATAGCTCAGTCGGTAGAGCAGAGGACTGAAAATCCTCGTGTCGACGGTTCGATTCCGCCTCTCGGCACCACCTTAAGAATATTGTATAAATTTAAACCGTCATTGCCGCCATTGCGCCGATATAGATTGGCGGTTTTTATTATTTTAAAATTATGCGCGCTAAAACAGTCGAAAGCCTGTTGAAAATTTCTGAAAGAAATATCAAAAAAATAAATTTGTCTGAGCATATAAGCGTCGAGGACAGCGCAGGCAGAATTATATCGGAAGACGTAGTTCCGGCTTATAGCGTTCCGCCTTTCGCCAGGTCTGCCGTCGATGGATTCGCATTAATGTATTCCGATTTTTTTGAAAAAAAAATAAACGAATATATAGTTAAAAATCAAATTACCGCCGGTTATTCAAAAGAAATAGCCCCTTTGAATTCGGGCGAGGCCGCGTTCGTTACTACAGGGGCGCCCCTTCCTCCCAACGCAGACAGCGTCGTATTAATAGAAGAAACCGAAAGTTATTCAGGCGGCCGCATGATATATAAAAAAACCGTCGAGAAAGGTTCCTATATTTCGCCGCCGGGCGACGATATAAAATCGGGTAAAGTATTATTTAAAAAAGGGCACAGGATTAGATTATGCGATATTGCGGCTTTATCCGGCATTGGTTTAAATTTAGTTTCCGTATATAAAAAACCGGTTATAGGAATATTATCGGGCGGCAACGAGCTTATTCAGCCCGGAAAAAATCTGGCGCGCAATAAAATTTACGATATAAATTCAACCGTCCTTAAAGCGCTTGTTAAGGACGCCGGAGGCATTCCCGAGCTTATCTGCGCCGCTGAGGATAATCTGGAAAAATTGGTTGGAATTTTTAAAACCGCAGACGATTCCTGCAAATACGACTTAATAATTTCGACGGGCGGAACCGGAGCAAGTTTTTTAGTGCTGGAAAATAAAGATGTAGTAAACTTTTACGACCTTATTCCTTCGGCAATAGAAGAAACCGGCAAATTACTGTTTCACGGCGTTAAGCTGGTTCCCGGGAAACCCACGTCTTTTGGGGTCTTAAATCATGGGACGCCGGTATTTGCCCTTGCCGGATGGCCATACTCCGTTCTGACCGCATTCGACCTTTTTATCAGGCCTTATATCCAAAAAATGATGAACTGCAAAAGCATTTACAAAAGATACCCTTCGGTAACCGCGGTCCTGAAAGAAAGCATTTCCAAAGAACCCGGCTCGAGAAAATATTTTTTAGTAAAATTAACGAAAGAAAACGGAGTTTTATCGGCATCCGTCGTGCCGGCTCCTAAACCTCCCTCCGCCGCAAGGTCTTTGAGCCCAATGCTCAAAGCCGACGGCAGTTTCTTTATGGACGAAGATTCAACGCACATAAGTTCTGGCGTCAATATATCCGTTACTCTGAACGATTACGAAAGCATTAGATTGAAATAATTAAAAAAATATTTTAAAACTACAAAATGAATCGATACCCTTTTAAAATATTCGGCAGAAGCGAAAAAGATTACTGGCGGGACAGGTCTGGATTCGAGGTTCCTTCTTTAAGGATATCGTTGACGAGCGGCTGCAACGAAAATTGTTTTTATTGCCATAACGAAGGAGTTCCAAAAAAAATGACGTCAGTCATCCAAACCGGAGATATAATAAATAATATATATATGTTAAGGGAATACGGCCTCAAAAAAATAAAATTTACCGGAGGAGAGCCCCTTTTGTTCAAAGACTTAAAAAATTTATTATATAAGATAAGGCACATTGCGGACGCGGACATATTTATTACGACTAACGGCACGCTTGTTAGAAAAAGGATGAAAGACCTAAGTCCTAACATAATAAACAAAATATCCGTCAGTTTAGATACGTTAAACCCCGATATCTACAAATTTATAACCGGAAAGAATCTGCTCGGTGAGGTTCTGTCGGGACTTAACATGCTGAAAAAAAACGGCTATAATATAGAAATAGACAACCTTTTATTAAAAGGTTTAAATACCGATAAAAAATGCCTGAACGATATTATCGGATATTGTTCGGAAAACGGTTTCAGCCTTCAGTTTATAGAACTTTCCGATAAAACGGAAAGCGGCATTTACCGCAATTATTACGGCGACCCCGTGAAGATACTGCAAAAATCAGGTATGGATTTTAATTCTTTAAAATCCAACGACAGGCAGTTTTTTAAAATAAACGGAGCTAAAATAACGCTTTGCAGGAACGTAAAGGACCCGTGCGAATCATCGGGCGGCAGATGCTCGGGATTAAGGCTTCTTCCCAACGGTTTTTTGAAAAATTTCCTATATGAATAAAATGCCGCTTTAACATAATTAACTATAAATAAGAGGCTTATAAACTATGGTCGTTGAACTTATCGGAAAAGAAGCGGATTTGATTTTCGAATGCATGCACATCGTTCCGGGCAGGGGCGATTGTTCTAGAATACATCCCCATTTTCATTACGTTGACGTTTTAATAAACGGGGAATTTGACGATAAAAGAAGGATAATACATTTATACAATCTAAAATCCGCAATAAAAAAAATATGCGCAACATTCGAAGATAAAATTTTGATAGCAGATTATCCGGCAAGCGTTCAGAAAATTGCGGAAGAGGCGCTTCATTACCGCATAGAGATAAACGATAAGCTCTATATTATTCCGAAAGCCGATATTTTTAAGATGGAAATCCCCTCTCTTAATATAGAAGACTTAACGGTTTATTTTGCCGGAGAGCTTGCATGCGCTCTTAAAAACAGGGAAATGTTCGATAATAAAATCGATTATCTTGAAGTTACGCTCAGCGAAGGCCACGGTCAGAGAGGAAAAATCGGGATGAACCTGAAATGAAAAATTAAACCATATGGTTAGCTGTATTATACTTGCCGGCGGCGAGTCCAAGAGATTCGGCGAGGACAAGACTTTTTATAATTTTAATGGAATTTCCTTTCTGGGAAGGGCGTTAACCGCCGCCATGGAAGTCGCAGACGATATAATAATATGCGGCAGGAATGAAAGCAGGATAAAAGATTACCGCGCGGAAGCCGAAAATGCCGCAGAAAAAAGTTCTAAAGCCGGTAAAAAAAGACCGGCTCCCGCCATAATTATAGACGATAAAAACTGCGGCTTTAAAGGTCCGTTAAGAGGCATTTACAGTTCAATTAAAAGGCTGAAGGGGGAGATTGTTTTAATTATGGAGGTCGATGCTCCTTTTTTTAGCGCCTATGCCGCAAGAGAACTGATAAGCAAAATAAAATCCGAGAACGTTAAAGCGGCCGTCCCATTATGGCCGGATTCGACCGTGGAACCGCTTCTTGCATGCTATAAAATAAAAGACGTTGTTTACGCGCTCGATATGCTGAACGGTTACGCACTTAACCTGAAGGAACATTTTTTATTTAACGATTCGGTTAATATACTTAGGCTTTTGCCGTCCGTTTATTATTATAATATATTCGATATGGCAAAAAATAACCAAAATTTAACGCCGTATATTTTTATGAATATGAACTGCAAAAAAGATATCGAAGATTATAATATTAATAAAAGGATATTTAATAAAGGCGGCTCTAAAAGCGTTAAAATCAGAAAGGCCAACAGGTTTTTCGATTTGGCAAGCCCTAAAAACGAACCATACGGGATATTGGCTAAGGCTTTTTATTACTGGTGGGTTTACGCCAAAACCGGAAATTATTTTTATTTTAGAAAATCTTTCGAGAATTTTCAAAAAGACGGCTCTATGTATTACGATAACGAATTAAATTTTATGGGCGATAAAATCATAAAGATGCTCCCCGACCCGGTTGAATCTTTTAAAACAAACAAATAAATTTTCGATAAATTTATATTTTCGTCTTTTATGTTAAAAAATACCGAAGGGAATCCCAAAGCGGTTTCGTTCGTCGCTAAATCCGGCACCGGCAAAACTACCCTTATAGAAAAAATTATAAAAAAATTATCTGGAAGGGGCTACAGGGTTTCGTCCGTTAAACATACCGACCACGATATCGATGCGGATATTCCCGGAAAAGACTCGTGGAGGCATAAAAATGCGGGAGCGTATTCGACCATGCTGCTTTCCGCCGGAAAACTTTCTTTCTTTAGCGATGCCGATAATTTTTCCGATGCAGGCGTTGAATGCTTAATCCGAAAATATTTCGCCGCCTCGGACATAGTTATAATTGAAGGATTCAAAGACGTTAAGATAAAAAAAATAGAACTTTTCAGAAAAGATTTAAATCCGGATTTCGAGCCGCGGTTTAAAAACGACCCCAACCTCATACTCGTCTGCGGCGACGAACCTGTCGAAAATTTAAAAATCCCTCAGATAAATATAAACGATTCGGAAAAGATTGCCGATTTTATAGAGCGGAATATTATCTTAGAAACGGTACTTTAATTTCTTTATTAAAATCTTTAAAACGAGGTTAAACTTATTTTGACAGACGGAAGCAATTTCTCTCAATCCAAAGGATTAAGCGGCGAAGAAGCAAAAAAGCTTCTGGAGAAATACGGACTAAATGAAATTACGGAAGAGCGTCCAAACCGACTGCTGTTTTTATTTAAAAAATTTTGGGGTACTATTCCGTGGATGCTTGAAGCAACGCTTATATTGGAAATTGTCTTCGGGAAATTTTTAAATGCCGCAATAATATCATTTTTATTGGTTTTCAACGCCGTTTTGGGTTATCTTCAGGAGCAGAAAGCCCAGAGCGCGTTAGAACTTTTAAAAAAGAAACTGCAGATTAACGCAAGAGCGTTAAGGGACGGCAAATGGACGGTCATACCGGCGAAAGAGCTTGTCCCCGGAGATTACGTCCTTCTGCGGATGGGAGATTTTGCGCCTGCCGACATGGAAATAGGCGAAGGGAGCGTCGAAGCAGACCAGTCCGCTTTAACGGGAGAGTCGCTTCCGGCGGAAAAAGGACAAAAAGACACCGTTTATGCCGGCTCTATCATATTAAGAGGCGAAGCAAGCGGCATTATTGCGGCAACCGGGCGGAACAGTTATTTCGGAAAAACGGCCGAGCTGGTAAAAACAGCAAAAGTTCCGAGCCAGGCGGAAATGCTTATTATGTCGATAATTAAATATCTCCTTGCCATGGACGCCGTTCTCGTAGGGGCTATTTTTATATATTCGTTGCTTTTGGGAATACCGGCCGGCGAGATGCTTCCATTTGCGCTTATTTTACTTATCGCTTCCGTTCCGGTCGCTCTTCCTCCGACGTTTACCCTTTCTAACGCTATAGGCTCTCTGGCTTTATCCAAAGAAGGGGTATTAACCACAAGATTAAGCGCGGTAGAGGACTCAGCGGCAATGGCGATTTTATGCAGCGATAAAACCGGAACCCTGACCATGAACGAGCTTACCTTGTCCACTATGCGTCCATATAATGGGTTTACCGTGCCTGAACTGCTTAAAATGGCTTCCGCCGCTTCGGAAGAAGCCGCAATGGATGCCATAGATAAAGTTATTATAGGCAAAGCTAAAGAATTAAATATAGATATTCCACAAAAAACTAAATTTATTCCGTTTGAACCTGAGACCAAACGGTCGGAAGGTTTCTTTGAGGCGGAAGGAAAGAAATATGCCGCGGTAAAAGGCTCTCCTTTAATTATAAAACAATTCGACCCCGGTATAGACTGGGAAAAAGAATCGGAAGAATTTGCAAACAGGGGAGAAAGGACTATCGCGGTTTTAGGCGGAGAAGAGGGTTCGCCTCTGAAGTTTTACGGATTATTGGGTCTTTCCGACCCGCCCCGTCCGGATTCCAAAGAGGTTATAGCGGAACTTAAAGATTTGGGCGTTACGGTAAAAATGCTTACGGGCGATAACCCCGCGACGGCTCTTAATATGGCTCAAAAATTAGGCATGGCGGGAGGCATTTGCAATTACGGCGGCTTAAAAAAAGACGGCAGAGTCGAATTAGTTTCAGGATTTCCGGACTGCGAGGCTTATGCCGGAATTTTCCCAGAAGATAAATATGAACTCGTCAAAGCGCTTCAAAAAAACGGAAAAGAGGTTATAGGGATGACGGGAGACGGCGTAAACGATGCGCCTGCCCTCAAGCAGGCTCAGGTCGGCATCGCCGTGTCGAGCGCAACGGACGTAGCAAAAGCGGCCGCAAGCCTCGTTCTCACGAATCCGGGATTATCCGGAGCGTTAACGGCCGTCAAGACGGGCAGGCGCGTTTATCAAAGGCTGTTTTCCTATATATCCAATAAGATAGTAAAGACTATACAGGTAGGTTTATTTTTGGCTTTCGGTCTTTTTTTATTCGGTAAAAACTTTGACATAAAGTCGCTGCCCTTAATAATTCTCTTGCTCATTTTTACCAACGATTTTGTCACTATGTCCTTATCGACCGATAACGTTAGATATTCCATAACGCCCAATAAATGGAACATAAAAGAGCTGATGAAAATTTCGGCGGCATTTTCTATAGGCTGGCTCGCCTATATATTTGGAGTATATCTTGCCGGATGGAAATTGTTTAATCTGAGCGGGGGCGAATTAGACGCCGTTATATTTCTGGGACTTGTTTATTCCGGACATGCCAATATATTCTTAGTCCGCGAAAAATCCTATTTATGGAATTCTATGCCGTCAAAACCTCTTCTCGCGGCTGAATTTGGCGGAATAGTCCTGGCTACTTTAATGGCGGCGTTCGGATGGCTGATAGCGGCTATTCCGTTAATTATTATTTTGTATATTGTTGTTTTTACGTTGATATATATGATTCTATTAGACTTTGTAAAGGTGTCGGTTCTAAATTATGCCGCCGCGGACAAATGATTAAAGATAAAATAGGCGGACAAATTCTTGCGCCTATGGCGGGAATAACGGGGTTTCCGTTCAGGAAAATATCGTTAAAATACGGAGCAGAATTTTGTTTTACGGAGATGATAAGCGCGGACGGATTTTTACATAACGATAAAGCTACTCTGGAACTGACGGAAGCCGGAAAAGACATAGATGCGACAGGAATACAGCTTTTCGGAAGCGTTCCCGACGCGCTTGCGCTGGCCGCTAAAAAAGCTGCGGATAAAGGTTTCAAAGTTATCGACATAAATATGGGATGCCCCGTTAAAAAGGTCGTGAAAACGGGTGCCGGAAGCGCAATTTTAAAAGACGGCAAAAAATTTTTCCTCATAGCCGAAGCCGTCAGGCATGCCGTAAAAGATTGTATTTTTACTATTAAAACGCGAAGCGGGTTTGACGAAAATTCGGTTAATTTCATCGAAATAGGAAAAATTGCTGAATCTTGCGGCGTCGATGCAATATTCTTTCATCCGAGGACAAGGGCTATGATGTTTGGGGGAGCGGCGGACCATTCGCTGACGAAAAGGCTTAAAGACGCTCTGGCTATTCCGGTTTACGCAAGCGGCGACGTCTTTACCGTAGAAAGCGCCTTAAAAATAAAAAAAAATACTGGAGCAGACGGCGTTATGTTCGCAAGAGGCGCAATAGGCAAGCCGTGGATATTTGCGGAGCATTCCAGAGCTGCGCTTTCGGGAGCGGAAGGCGCTCCGGCGGCGGCCGGTTCCGCAGATACAACTGCGCTCGAACTTAAACGGAAAATAGATATAATAATAGAGTTAATGGAGGAAATGAGCCTGTTTTACGGCAAGGAAAGGGGGTGCGGGCTTATAAGGCCTCATCTGTACAATCTTTTAAAAGGGTTTAGAGGGTCTAAGGAATTAAGGCGTTCGGTAAATGATGCGAAAAGCGGAAAAGAACTCGCGAATATATTAAAAACCTTAAGCGAAGGAGATTTTTTTTTGGATAATAACGATAACGCCGTTGATATAATATGAATATATTAGGTTTGCTGGAAAAATTTTTAAACCGCGAAGACGAATTAATATCCGTTAACGGGGATTTTTGCGTAAGGCTTAAAACGCCTATGGCCGGATGTTACGAATGCATAGAAAGATGCCCCGTTTCATCCATAAAAATTACCGATACGGAAGTTAAGATTTTAGAAAATTGCATAAATTGTAAAGCATGCCTTTATATCTGTCCAAATTCCGTTTTTTACTTTAAAAATAACAATTTAACGGAATCCGCAACAGCTAAAAACTCGCCTTCAGGCGATATTTATTATTTCTGTTCCGAAACGGGACGGGAAATAAAAACAGCCGGAAAGACCCAGTTTAATAAAATCGAATGTATTTTTGAAATCGGCGATTTAGATATAATAACTTTTTTTAAAAAAGGAAAGAAATTACATTTTATAACCGGGGACTGCAAGTCCTGCAAATTTAAATATTTTTACGGTAAAAAAATTAAGAGAATCGGCGAAATAAAAAAGTTTTTTAATTTAACCGCGGGCGCGTCGGAAGTTAACATAAAAGATTTCGACGAAAACGTGTTTTTGGAGAAAGAAACGGCCGCGGGCGCTAAAGAGGCGGACGGCTATATAGATATTAAGAATAAGCGGGCGGAGAAAAAAAGCAATCATGATTTTGAAGTATTGGACAGAAGGGAATTTTTTATAAATTCTCTTAAAGGGATTAAAAATAAAGCCAAAAATATAGCGGGCAATTTGTCGATAGAAGACCTGCCGTTATCGGAGTTTTTTTCGTCCGGCGTTGGTAACGCCGGCTATGGAAATAAAAAAGAAGAGCCGGGCAATAAACTGCTTATCGAAAGGCAGAAAAAGCTGTATCTTTTTTTAAAGGAAAATAAAGAATTATTGCCCCTGCTGAATATCAGGCTGCCCAAACTGAACGGGAACTGCGCTTTCTGTTCAAATTGCTGGGAACTGTGTCCGACCGGAGCTTTAACGTTTAAAGAAAAAGAGGTGTCGCTCGAGCCTTTTTTATGCACCGGGTGCAATCTTTGCAGGGATATATGCGGTTTTGGTGCGGTAAGAATGCATCGGGTTAAAAACATAAAGGATATTTCAAACCGGAAAGTTTTGCTTTCATATGATTAAATTTACAAAAATATCCATTTTCATTATAACGAGAAAAAATAATATGTGTCAAGCGTCATTTTCTTTAATATTTTAATTCGTATATAATCATTATTAACGCATCGCGCAATTTCAATTTCGCCCGGTTTTTCCGGAAGCGCGGCAGGAGGATGTTATTATGAAGGAAACGAACGAAACATGCGAAATAGCCGAAATATCGGACGAAGATATCAAGGCGGCGTTTAAAGAGCTTAAAGCATATGTGGATATCTCCCTCGACGATTTTAAGGAAATATACCTCCACGCTTTAAAACATGCAAAGGACAGGCTGCATAACGTTCCCGTAGATGCCGTTATGGCCAGAAGCATAATTTCCGTTTCGGAATACGTCGGCATTGACGATGCAATCCGTTTATTTTCGGAGAACAAGATAACTTGCCTGCCCGTAGTAGATAACGAAAACAGGATAGCCGGCATAGTAACCCGCAAAGATATAATCGCGGCGTCCGGACTGGCGAAGAACCACACCCTCAAGGATATCGTAAAGCATCTTATCGGCGTTCCCGCGCCCCGCCGCCCCGACGTAAGCGATAAAGCGGTCAAAGACATAATGTCGTCCCCCGCTATCGTAATTTATTCGGGAAGCGGCCTAAAAGAGGCGGCTAATAAATTGGTCGAAAAAGGAATAAACAATCTGCCCGTAGTAGATAAAGACTATAAACTACTTGGAATTATATCGACCGGAGATATCGTAAGAAATACCGGAGGCGTTCGGCCATGAGACAATATTTTCTGAAAATGAAAGGAGGCGCGGCAAGTCCTCCGGCCGTGGGGATTTGGGAAATCATATGGTCGGGCATAGGTTCTTTTCTTGGAATTTTTGCCTGCGGATACCTTACCGTTAAATATTTTACTCCGCTCGATACCACGCTTATGATAGCATCATTCGGGGCGTCCGCTGTTTTAGTCTATGCGGCTATAAAAAGCCCTCTAGCCCAGCCGCGAAACCTAATAGGGGGGCATATTATTTCAGGAATAGTCGGAGTCGCATGCTATGAGCTTTTTGGCCACGATATAGTGCTGGCCTCAGCCCTTGCCGTATCTCTTGCCATTATGGCCATGCTTGCTACGAAAACGCTGCATCCTCCAGGGGGAGCGACGGCTTTATGGGCGGTGATAGGCAGTCCGCTTATACACCGTTTAGGGTTTTTTTACGCTTTGATTCCAGCGGGTCTCGGGGCGTTCGTCTTATTAATCATCGCAGTTCTCGTGAACAATCTTTCCGGCAATCGGAAATATCCCGAATACTGGTTCTAAAAGTAATTTTAAAACGGGGTTATCTATTTTGCGTCTCGCCGCAGGCTGAATCCGGGAATAATTTGTCCGCCGTTTCATATCAGCAGTTTGACGCAAAAACAAAAAGCAAAAAATTTCTTGACAAAAAAATAAATTTATTAAATAATAATAAACTACGCTCGAATTTTAATTTATATTCGATATATATAATAATATTTTATACGACGGTCGGTTGCACGTTAAGATTTCAAAGAAAGGAATAGGGAGACTTAAATGACGGAAAGCAGATGGATACTCATAGACGCAAAAGGAGTAAGCTTAGGAAGAGTCGCAAGTTTTGCGGCAAACAGGCTTATGGGAAAAGATAAAACAAACTGGACGCCTTATTCCGATAACGGGGATTTCGTCATAATCGTCAACAGTTCTAAAACCAAAGTTACCGGCAGAAAAGCTACCGATAAAGAATACCATTTCCATAGCGGTTATCCGGGGGGGCTTAAGACGTTTAATTATAGGGATATGCTTAAAAAAGACCCCACATATCCTATTTATCAGGCTATAAAGGGCATGCTTCCCAAAAACAGGCTTTCCGACGCTATCCTTAAAAAAGTCAAGATATATGCCGACGAAAATCATCCTCATCTTGCCCAGCAGCCGGTTAAATTAGAAATTGTTAAGTAAGCCTCGGCAGCCAAGCAAGTCATGCTAAACTAAGCCAAATTAAAATAAATTAAAATAAATTAAAATAAACGGGTAATAATAATTATGGCAAAAAAGAATATCATTCACTCCGTAGGAAAAAGAAAAACGGGCATAGCAAGGGCATATTTTAAAGAAGGCACCGGAAAGATAATAATTAACGGAAGGGATTTCGATAAGTATTTTCCGCTCGAAAGCCTCAGAGTCGTCGCGGCAAAGCCTTTAACGTTCTATTCCGTAGAAAATAAATTCGATATATACGTCAACGTAGCGGGCGGCGGGTTAAGCGGCCAGGCGGGGGCGATAAAACTTGCGCTTGCCAAGGCAATCCTGCTAATTAATCCGGAACTTAAAGAAACTCTCGCCAAAGCTTCTATGCTTACAAGGGACCCAAGGGTTAAAGAGCGGAAAAAATACGGACAGAAAGCTGCCAGAGCAAGGTTTCAGTTTTCTAAAAGATAATTTTATATCCATTATCTTTATTATCCTAATCCGATGATTAAAGTTTCAGTGGCAGGAGCGTCCGGTTATAGCGGCATTTATTTGATTCACGCCCTATCCTTGAGGCCGGATGTTTCCTTCTCGGCGCTGACGTCCAAGACTTTTTCCGGCAAAAGGCTTTCGGAAGTTTTTCCTTTGTTTGCTAAGCCGGCGTTAAAAAAAAATCCGGTTTCCGAAATTAAACTTAGCCTTTTCGACTCCGATGCCATATCCGCAGCTTCCGATGCGGTATTTTTTTGCCTGCCTCACGGCGAAAGTTCAAAGCTCATACCTGACATAATAAATAAAAACGGTAAAATCAGGGTCATAGATATAGGGGCGGATTTCAGATTCGACAGTTTAAAAATATACGAAGAATTTTACGGAGCGCATAACTCTTCCGAGGAATTAAATTCAAAATTCGTTTACGGGCTTTCCGATATTTTTTCCGATAAAATTAAAAATTCGCAATTCGTCGCCAATCCCGGCTGTTATCCGACGGGCGCCCTGTTGCCGGTCCTGCCGCTCGTCTTACGAAACGCCGCCGATTTTACGTCGCCGGTAATAATAGATTCTTTATCGGGAATATCCGGCGCGGGAAGAGGGCTTAAATTATCCAATCTTTTTTGCGAAGCCGAAAATTCCGCCAGAGCTTACAACGTCTGGTCGCACAGGCATCTCCCGGAAATCGGAGAAAAGGTAAGCGGCGCTTTTTTAAATTCTGGCTCTCCGCAAGGCATTACTCCTAACGTCATATTTACTCCCCACGTCATTCCGGCGGCAAGAGGAATATTGACGACCATATATATAAAATTAAAAGACGGCATATCCGAAGACTTAATATACGGCATATATAAAGATTTTTACGGCGAAAGCCCGTTCGTTTCCATTCTTGAAAATATAGGCGACTGCGATATAAAAAACGTTATCTATTCAAATAATTGCCATATAGCGTTCGAAGCAGGCAAGAAAGATAATAAGCGAATATTAAAAATCGTCAGCGCGATAGACAATCTGGGCAAAGGAGCATCGCTCCAAGCCGTTCAGAATATGAACCTCATGTTTAATCTGGAGCAGGATTTCGGAATGCCGGAATATTCGCCGTTTCCATAAACTGGAACGAACTCCGTAAAAACAGCGCCGAACACGGCCCCATTTTATTTTTTCTATCTTCCGGTTATTAGACATTGCTTACCCGCGCTTTAAATCTTTTACCGCCCCTGCCCTTTTTTGTTGAAAATTTATTAAAAAATTTGAGATAATGAATAAATAATGATACTTAAAAGTAAAAAAAAGTTTATAAATTTCATAATATATTTACCTGTAATTTCAGTTTTATGCCTGACGGCTATTTTTTTATTGCTACATATTCGGCCCGGCGGGCATAAAAGCCGGGCAAACGATAAAAACAAAGCGCGCTTACGCTTAACCCGTTTAAATAAAAATTTAAAAAACACATTGATTATCGGGCTTCCATCGGATGCCACCAATCTTATCGGCAACATGGCGGCCGACGCCCCGACCGCGGAGGTCGCATCCCAAATTTACGACGGTTTGGTAAGATATAACAGAAATTTCAGAATCGTTCCGGACCTGGCGAAATCTTGGAAAATAAGCGGCGGCGGTAAAATCATAACTTTTTATCTCCGCCGTAACGTTTACTGGCAGAACGGTCAAAAATTCACGGCAAAAGACGTTCTTTTCACCTATCGTTTAATGGTCAATCCGAAAACTCCTACTCCTTATGCCGCTGAATACGTTAAGGTTTATAAGGCGCGCATAATAGGGAAATATATTTTCAGGGTAACTTATAAAAAGCCTTACGCCCCGGCTTTATCTTCGTGGGGTTTGAGCATTCTGCCGGAGAAGCTTCTTAAAGGCAAAAATTTACTGTCTACAAGGCTTAGAAGCCATCCCGTCGGTACCGGCCCTTATGCGTTTTATAAATGGGTTCACGGATATGAAATTATTTTAAAGGCAAATCCGCGCTATTTTATGGGGCCGCCCCGCATAAAAACATTAATATATAAAATCGTCCCCGATTCTTCGTCCATGTTTCTTATGCTTAAATCAAACGGCATAGACTATATGGGACTAAGCCCCATGCAGTACAAATTTGAATCCGGCGGGAAAAAATTTAATTCGCGCTTTAAAAAATATTTGCATCCCTCCCTTAGCTTCACCTTTTTGGGCTATAATCTTTTAGACCCTATTTTTAAAAGCGCGACGGTAAGACGCGCACTGAGTTACGCCGTAAATAAAAAAGAAATAATAAAAGGAGCGCTTTTCGGTCTGGGCGTGCCGTGCTACGGACCTTTTATGCCGGGAACATATTTTTATAATAAAAACGTAAAAAGATACGGATATAATCCGGCAAAAGCTTTAAGGCTTTTAAATAAAGCCGGATGGCGGTTCGAAAACGGGGTTTTGAAAAAAAGGGGAGAGCCTTTTAAATTTACCATATTAACTCCTCAGGGAAATCAGGAAAGATTGTCCGCGGCAGAAATTATCCAGCAGAATTTAAAAAAAATAGGCATAAAAGTCAGCATAAGAGTAATGGAATGGACGTCTTTGATATCCGAGTTTATAATGAAAAAGAAATTTCAAACCGTCCTGCTCGGTTTTACAATCACCCCGGACCCTTACGACAACGCTTCCATATTCATGAGTACTAATATCGTGCCTAAAGGATTGAATTTTACGTCGTTTCAAAATCCCGAAATAGACTCTTTGTTTAGAAAAGCCCGTTCTACTTTCGATTTAAAAAAACAAAGGGCGTATTACTTTAAAATACAAAAGCTTCTCGCAAAAGAAGCGCCTTATACTTTTCTATATATACCTTATGCCATGCCGGTGGTAAAGGCCGGCATTAAAGGAATAAAACAGGCTCCCGCGGGCATCGGATACGATATAAGAAAATGGTATTACGGCGCCTTATCATGACGAGCCCGTTAAAATTAAATTAAAATTAAAACGGCGTTTATTTAAATTTTAAAAAAAGGGGCCTTTTTATGAAAAAAGAAATAAAATTATCCCATGTGGACGAAAAAGGTATGCCGAAAATGGTGGACGTCTCCCAAAAAACCGAAACGGTAAGAACAGCTTCGGCGCATGCAAAGGTATCCATGTCGGAAGAAGCCTTTAATCTTGCCGTATGCGGAACCGGTAAAAAAGGCGACGTGTTCGGAACGGCTAAAATTGCGGGCATTATGGCCGCAAAAAAAACCGCGGAATTAATCCCGTTATGCCATCCTTTAAATATCGAAAGTTGCGACGTCGCCTTCGAATACGGCGAAAAAGAAAACGCCGTAACGATAATATCTACCGTTAAGATATCCGGCAAAACCGGAGTAGAGATGGAAAGCCTGACCGCGGCGTCCGTTGCGGCCCTTACGGTTTACGACATGTTGAAGGCGGCCGATAAATCTATCGAAATATCCGAAATATACCTGATGCGCAAAGATGGCGGGAAAAGCGGGAAATACGAAAGAAAGAAGTGAAAAAATCTTATTGCAAATTCAACGGGTTTATTCTATAATATCAAAAACTGCATTTTCCAAAAAAGAGAATAAATCAGAGGTTATATAAATGATAAAACACGACGTCGTTATCGTTGGGGCGGGGCTCGCAGGTTTAAGGGCATGCGTAGAACTCAGGAAAAAAGGCATAGATGCCGTAATAGTCAGCAAGGTTTATCCTACGAGGTCCCATTCGGGGGCGGCGCAGGGCGGAGTCAACGCCGCGTTCGACGAGAACGATTCGTGGGAATCCCATTTTTTTGACACCGTCAAGGGGAGCGATTATCTTGGAGACCAGGACGCCATAGAAATTTTAACGAGCGAAGCGCCCGCAAATATACTTGAACTCCAGAAGATGGGCGTTGTTTTTAACAGGAACGAATCCGGCGGCATCGCGCAAAGGCCCTTCGGCGGGCAGAGTTTCCCCCGTTCATGCTATTATGCCGATGCGGTCGGGCATATGATGCTCCACGGGCTTTTCGACAACGTCCTCAAATATAAAACGAAAATCCTCTACGAATATTTCGTTACGAGTATAATCGCGGATAACGGAAAAATCGGCGGCGTAGTAGCTTACGATATTAAAAACGGAAGGTTCGAAGGTATTTCCGCAAAGGCGGTATTATTTGCCACCGGCGGCTACGGACAGGTTTACTCGTCCAATACCAACGCCCTTATCAATACCGGCGACGGGATGGCGGTTTCCATAAAAGCGGGCGTGCCCTTAATGGACATGGAATTCGTCCAGTTCCATCCTACGACCCTTAAAAGCACGGGAATATTAGTAACAGAGGGCGCAAGGGGCGAGGGCGCATATCTCCTTAATTCGCTAGGTATCAGGTTTATGTCCAAATATGCCCCGAAGGCTATGGAGCTTGCCCCGAGAGACGTGGTCGCAAGAGCCGAACAGATAGAGATAAACGAAGGAAGGGGTATAGACGGCGCTATTTTATTAGACATAAGGCATCTTGGAAAAGAAAGGATTATGGAAAAACTTCCCCAGATAATGCAGCTCTCTATCGATTTCGAAGGCGTCAATCCAATTTACGAACCTATTCCTATCAGGCCCGGCGCGCATTACTCTATGGGCGGAATTAAAACCGACAATAACGGCAGAACGGTTATCGAAGGATTTTATTCGGCGGGCGAGTCCGCATGCGTTAGCGTTCACGGGGCAAACAGGCTTGGGGGCAATTCTCTGCTCGATACCGTCGTGTTCGGAAGAAGGGCGGGCATAGATATAATTCAATATTTAAAAGACGCTTCATTCGGAAAATTCGACGAAAAGGCGGTTAAAAGAGACGAAGAAATTTTTGACAGCCTTAAAAAATCTAACGGAAAAGAAAGGCACGGAATATTGAAAGCCGAACTTCAGGAAGAAATGAGGGCGAACGTCGGAGTCTTCAGGGAAGAATCCGCAATGAAAAAAGCTCTTAAAAAAATAGAGGAGCTTAAGGAGCGCGCCAAAAATATCGGCATTGACGATAAATCTAAAACATTCAATACCGATATCGTGGAGGCTTTCGAATTTAACAATATATTGCTTATAGCCGAAGTGATTGCGAGAGGCGCTCTTTTAAGAAAAGAATCGCGGGGAGCGCATTACCGGACCGATTTTTCCGAAAGAGACGACGAAAACTGGCTTAAACATACGCTGGCTACCTTAGACGATAAGCAAAATATAAAATTCGACTTTTCCAAAGTTTCTATTTCAAAATTTAAGCCGCAGCCTAGGACATACTGATAAATGTTATATAAAGAGGAAATATTATAATGAAATTTAACTTAAGGGCATACAGATTTAATCCCGAAATTGACGAAAAGCCGTATTTTAAAGAATATACGCTGGAAGATTACCCGGGCATGACCGTTTTGAACGCCTTAATAAAAATAAAAGCGGAAACAGACGGAACGCTCAGTTTTAGAAGGTCGTGCAGAAGCGCGATATGCGGTTCATGCGCTATGAAAATAAACGGAATTTCAAAACTTGCCTGTAAAACGCAGGTAAGTTCCGAGATAGAAAAATTCGGAACGGTTTCCGTCGAGCCTCTTTCCAATATGCCCGTCATTCGCGACCTTATAATAGACCAGGAAAGTTTTTTCGATAAAATAAAAGAAATAAAACCGTATCTTCTGGGACAAAGGGAAGACGACGGACGCGAAGGTTTCCATATATTAAAAGAAGGGGAAAAAATATCCCAGCCCGTTTATTATAAATCGGAGTTTAAAAATTTAACCGGAAACAACGATACCCCTAATTGTATTTTATGCGAATGCTGTTATTCCGAATGCGGAGGAGTTACCGGAAACGCCAAATATTTAGGCCCTGCCGCCTTAGCCAAACTTTACAGATACAGCGAAGACCCTAGGGATAACGATAAAAACGGTTCGCGTTTAGTGAACGGCTCCAAGCCGGATGGAATGTGGGATTGCGTACACTGCCAGGCCTGTGAAGAGTTCTGCCCGAAAGGCATCTCGCCCGTTAGAACGATAGTTAAAATGCACGAAAGAACTATTAAAAATTCCGTTATTTTTTCCAAGGGGGCGAAACACGTTATTTCTATCGCCAAATCTATCGGGGAAACCGGAAGGCTGGACGAGGTCAAGGTCGCGTTCGAATCTGGAGGCATATCAGGGCTCATCAACGATTTGCCCATGGCGTTCGGAGCCGGGCTTAAAGGTAAAATCCCGCCTATCCGCCTTAAACTAATAAAAGATATGGACGATATAAGACTTGCATATAAAGAATTAGACCTGGAGGAAAAATGATCGCCTATGCTTATTACCCGGGATGCGTAGCCCAGGAAAGCGCGAAAGAGCTTGATAACGCCACCAAATTCGTCGCGGATAAATTAAACATAAATTTAATTCCGATGCCGGAAGCCTCTTGCTGCGGAGGGGGTATTTTAGACGGGTTCGATAAAAATTTAAAACTTTTTATAAACGGAAGGACGCTGGCTCTGGCGGAAAAAGATGGGCTCGATATAATGACGATATGCAATACCTGCACCCTTACCCTTAGCGAAGTCAACGAAGAGCTTATAAATAATCCCGAATCTTTAGAAAAAACAAACGAATATCTTGCGAAAATCGGGCTTAAGTATTCGGGGGGCGTTAAGGTAAAACACCTTTTATATGCCGTCAGGGACGACATAGGCTTCGATAATCTTAGGAAAAAAACAGTAAAAAGCCTGAAGGGGATTAATATCGCTCCTTTTTACGGATGCCACATATTAAGGCCGTCGAGCGCGGTAAAGTTCGACGATGCCGAAAATCCCCGCGGATTCGAAGAGCTTATAGAGGCTCTCGGCGGAGAACCGGTATCTTACCAGCGCAGGACAAAATGCTGCGGCTTTCAGACTATATTAGTAAATGAAGCCACTTCGACTTCGTTAGCCGGAAACGCTATATTCGAGGCTCAGGAAAAAAATGCCGACGTTATGGTTACGCCATGCCCCCTCTGTCATTTAAGCTTGGATACTTATCAGACGGTTGCGGCAAAAAGCATAAATAAAAAATTATCTTTACCCATAATGCACGTTCCCCAGCTTATAGGGGTTGCATTAGGAGGAGATTATGCCGATATGGGTTTTTCCCGGCACAATATATCCCTTAGAAGCATTATGGCAAAAATCAGGCAGAATGAAATCTGATATTCGATATTAAAAAATAAATTAATTTATAAATCTAAAGGAAGGTCAAGATGTCGGACAATATAAATTTAGTTCTTAAGGCGCTTAAGGGTCTTTCCATACTCGCTCAGGAAAAATTGGACGATTACGTCGATATATCCGATAAAGAAAGCAAGGAAGCCGCCGACCAGATTATCGAAACGGTAAAATACGAATCCGGCGTTATATTTAAATCGATAAAGGAAAAATTAGCCGATATTTTATTGGACGAAATGCATTTTGCTTCTACATACGACATAGAAGAACTTGCCAGAAAAATTCAAAAACTCGAAAACAGATTGGACGAACTGTCTCCTAAACCGCCTGCGAAGCAGGACAACAGGTAATAATAAACAAAAAGCGTTATGCATTATTATATTTTTTATATTCTATGAGAATCTCCACGTTCGATTTTATGCCGAATCTTTCCTTTATCTCGTTTCTTAAAAACTTTATATCCGCCATACTGAATATTTTTCCTTTACTGCCGGCAAACAGAATAAAAGTAGGAATATTCTCGCCTTCTTTCTGCACCCCGTAAGATATATGCCTGTATAAATTTCCCGTTTTGCCGGCGTTCTTTGCGCTTTCTATAAATTTATTAAATTCCTTCGTCTTAATTTTTATCTTTTTAGAATCGTTTATTTCTATGCATAAATCTAATAATTTGTTTAAATTTTTATTTATCTTCGATGAAATAAAAATGAAGGGTACTTCCGAAAACTCTTTTAATTTGAATTTTATATCTTTTTTTAATTCCGTAATGCCGCCGGATTCATTTTCTTTTAAATCCCACTTGGTAAAAGCTATCATGAACGGTTTTTTCTCCATAGCAGTTTTTTTAAGGAGGGCAAGGTCTTCATGCGTTATTTCCGAATTAATATCCATGAAAATTATTACCACGTCCGCCCTTTTTATTTGCTCTATGCTCTGCTTCTGGAATGCCGCAGAATTTTCGTCGAGCCGGGATTTTTTTCTGATGCCGGCGGTATCGATAAGGATTATGCGGCGCCCCCGGTATTTAATGCAAGCATCTATCGAATCGCGGGTAGTGCCGGGTTTTTCGTCCGTAAAAAGCAAATCTTCTTTCAGAACGCGGTTTATATAGGTTGATTTTCCGCTGTTGGGGCGTCCCACTATCGCAACCTTAAAGCTGCCGCTTTCATCTTTCTTAAGGGGTTTTACCGGTTTTTTTAAATTTATTTCTTCAGTTATTTTTTCCAATATTTCATCAATGCCCGTTCCTGTTTCGGCGCATACCGCAATGTTTTTCTTTAAGCCTAAAGGCGAAAATTCGGCGAAAGCGCTTCTTGCGTCTTTCGGAGAATCGACTTTATTTATAACGAGTATTATATCCGCCCCGGTTTTTATCAACCTAAGAAAAATTTCCCTGTCCTCCGGTATAAAGCCGCTTTTATAATCCACCGTGAATAAAACCGCCCCTGCCTTCTTCAAATATTCAAAAACCTTTTCCTTTATTTTTTTTTCGGTTTCGTTTGCGGGCGAAATATTAAATCCGCCGCTGTCCGCTATAAGGAAGTCCGTATCGCCGTATGAAACGCTTTTAATGTTCAGGTCGAGCGTCGTTCCGGAAATCTTTGAAGACAGGGCGGAAGCCTTGCCGAGGATTTTATTGAATATAGTCGATTTGCCGACGTTAGGCCTTCCTATCAATATTACAAAAAAATCATTGTTTTTTATCAATTAGCCTCCTCCATAAATTTTTTTATAGCCTTTTTTGCGGCGTTCTGCTCCGCAGTTTTTTTTGAAGAACCGCTTCCGTCGCCGAATATTTTATCGTCTATTTTAACGCAAACCGTGAATATAACGGAGTGGTCAGGCCCCTCTTTTTTAATAGTATAATACTTTGGCGTATCGCCGCTTTTCTTTTGAACGAGTTCCTGCAAGGTCGTTTTAAAATCGGCGTCTTTCAACATTTTTGCATAAATGTCCGGTTCATGCTTAAACAGATGCGACAATAATATTTCTTTTGCCTTTTCGTAAGACGAATCTAAAAATACGGCGCCTATTACTGCTTCGTAAACGTTGCTTATTATTCTTTTATTTTTACTGCCTGCGCCCTGCAGGCTGTTATCGCGTTCTTTCTGAATAAACTCGGAAATTTTAAGGCTTTCGGCTATATTGTATAAATTTTCGAGCCTTACTATCGATGCCCTGAATTTTGAAAGTTCGCCCTCGTCTATCCCGGAAAAATTCAAATATAGATATTCCGTTACTATCGCGCCTATTACCGCATCCCCCAAAAACTCGATTCTTTCGTAATTTTGCAGCCGGTTAACGGATTTATGCGTAAACGCAAGTTCTATAAGTCTTTTATCGTTGAACGAATAACCGATGCATTTTTCGATTTTTTTTAAAATAGAATGAACCATTGATTTGCGCGTTTAAAGATAATCCGACGGCATAACCGATAATCCGCCGCAGGTTCCGGCGTTATCCGCGTTATCCGCAAGAGCAAGTTTTCCGCTGAAAAATTTCCCCGGAGGCACTGCCGGAGCGGTTCCGGCTATCTCCGCCTTTATGTAATTTGAGCTTAGGGCTTTATTTCCCGGCAAACTTATAAATTCCAGCGTTCTGTTTATAAATCTTTTATGAAATTCGACTTTTTTTCGGAAAGAAATCTCCCTGATTTTGCCGGTCCGCTGCTTTATTAATTTTTCGCTAACTTTTTGCCGTAGATAATATGATGCGGTTCCTGGTCTTTGCGAATAAGAAAAAGCGTGTATATAATAAATCGGCAGTTTTTCGAGGTTATCGACGGTTTCTAAAAAATCCTCTTCTGTTTCGCCCGGGAACCCGCTAATTATATCCGTGCCTATCGCCGCGTCTTTAACCTTTCGGGTTATTTCCGCCGCCGCGTACGCATAATCTTTAAAAGAATAATGCCTGTTCATACGCCCCAGAGTTTTATCGGACGCGCTCTGGAGAGGTATGTGGAAGTGGTTTTGAATCTTTTTGCCGCTTGCAAAAATATCTATGAGTTCGTCGTCTATATAAACGGGGTCTATGGAACTCAATCTTATTTTAACGGCGTTAGCCGTTCCTTCTATCATATTAAGCAGGTTTTTTAACCCCGACGCATTCTTCTTATTATCCGCATCTCCGTAAGCCCCCAGATTTACTCCAGTTAAAATGACCTCTTTACATCCGAGTTTTCCGAAATCCTCGATAGAATTCAATACGCTTTTTATATCTAAAGACCATCTTGACGGCCTTGCTATGGGAATTGCGCAGTAAGAACAATTTAAATCGCAGCCTTCCTGTATTTTTAAATACGGCCTTATTCTTTTCTGGCGAAGTACGGCGCCGGGAAATTTTTCTGAGGCAATTTTTAACAGTTCCGTTTTCTTTTCGTTGTCGATTAATTTTATGCCGGGCAGTCCGGACAATTTTGTTTTATTTAACTGCACGGAACATCCCGTCAATATCACGCGGCTTCCGGGGTAATTTTTATTAATTTTTCTTATAATTTTATTTGTTTCGGCGTCGGCTTTTTCCGTAACCGCGCAGGTATTGACTAAAAATAAATCGACGGGGCCGTTTCCGTTTGCGGCAGATAAATCCGGTTCCACGATATTTATGTTCATATCCATGCGTTTAAATATTTCTTCGAATTGGGACGCTTCGAACTGGTTGAGTTTGCAGCCGGAAGATATTACGGCGAAATTTATTGGGACGCGCTCGCCTGATGCTCTGTCGAAATCCTTTTTATCCAACTGTAATAATTCGTATATTTTATTCATTTTTATATTCATTTTTATGCTATAATTCCCCCCCCTATCACCTTATTTCCGCAATATAACACAGCGGACTGCCCCGGGGTAATAAATTTTACCTTTTGAGCGAATAAAACCTTTATTTTATCGCCTTTTTCACACGGAACAGCCCCGCATTTATAATTTGGGGAAGAATATCTTATTTTTGCGGAAAGTTCCATTTCCGCAAGCCTGTTCTTATCTTCCGGACGGATAAAATTAAAATTTTCTAAGGTTAAATCGTCCCTGCGGCAGTCTTCCAAGCTCCCTACCGTTATTTCGTTGTTATGCGCAGAGATATTTACTACGTAAAGGGGGAATTCGGAAGATATGCCGAGCCTTTTTCTCTGTCCCACGGTATAGTTATATATGCCTTTATGTTCTCCTATGATTTCCCCATTTAAATTTTTTATAAAGCCTCTGTCCGGCGCTTCCTCCCGCTCGCGTCCGGAGGGGAAGCCCGCTTTTTGTTTTTCTTTTTTTATATACGCCGCATAATCTGTGCCGGGGACGAAGCATATTTCGACGCTGTCTTTTTTGCCGGATATTTCTTTAAATCCGGCTTCGTATGCAATTTTTCTAATGCGGAGCTTCTCCAAGTTTCCTGCCGGGAACATTATGTCCTTAAGATTTCCCTGCGTCAGATTATAAAGCACGTAAGACTGGTCTTTCGTAGAATCCTTCGATTTTAAAAGGGAATATCCGCCGGAAATATTTTTTGTTATGCGGGCGTAATGTCCGGTCGCCAGAAATTCGGCGCCGAGTTCTTTTATTATTTTAAGCAATGCGTCGAATTTCATCTCTTTGTTGCATAAAATACAGGGATTAGGGGTTTTCCCGCCGAGATATCCGGAAATAAAACGGTCGATTACCGCGGTCTTAAATTCGGATTCGAGATTAACTACGAAATGCGGTATTCCGAGCTTAACGCAGACTTTTTTAGCGTCAAGAAGGTCTTCGGTGCCGCAGCATGTTTTAAGCCCTTCAGAATAATTGGATTCTGAAGGAGTCAAGTGCATGGAGACGCCTATAACGGAATAGCCTTTCTTTTTCAGAAGTATCGCGCAGGCAGAGCTGTCGACTCCGCCCGACATTGCAACGGCGACGGTTTTGTTCGTTTTAACGAGCATTTTTATTTTTTTTATTATGAAGGGTTAGCCCTTAATTTTAACACTCCTTTCTTTATGGCGCTAACCGCATAATCTATATCTTCTTCCGTCGTAAACCTTCCTATGCTGAATCTTATAGCCGATTCTATTCTTTTAACGTCGTAGCCGTGGGCTTTTAAGACATGGGATAAAGAAACCGCTCCCGCATTGCACGCGGAACCTGCCGAAGCGCTGACTCCGTAAAGGTCGAGATTAAAAAGCAGCGTTTCCGCTTTTACGCCGTCGAAAGATACGTTTATGGTATTTTTGAGCCTGTTTACGGGATGTCCGTTAAGTTTTATGCCTTCTATGCCGTAAAAAAGTTTGTCCAAAAAAGCTCCGCCCAGCGTATTTATTCTTTTCAATTCTTCATCTATATTATTTTTAAAAATACTCAATCCTTTCGCTATCGATACTATTCCGGCTATGTTTTCCGTTCCCGCCCTTAAGCCTCTTTCCTGATGTCCTCCGTGAATTACCGGGTCGATATTGGCTCCCTTTTTTACGTATAAAGCCCCGCAGCCTTTTAAGGCGTAAAATTTATGCCCGGAAAAGCTGCATAAATCCAGAGGAATATCTTTCAGGCTGAAATAGCTTTTCCCTATAATCTGAACAAGGTCGCTATGAAACAGTATATCTTCTTTAACCTTTTTTACTTCTTCTAAAATTTGTTTTAGGGGAAATATCGTTCCGGTTTCGTTATTTGCGCCCATTACCGATATCAGAACCGTGCTTTCTTTAATAGCGGCAAGAAGGTCGTCCATAAGGATGCCGCCGAATTCGTTTACGCCTATATAAGAAGTTTCCGCTCCGTGAAGCTCCAGGAATTTAAATGTATTAAGAACCGCCGGATGTTCTACCCGCGACGTTATAATATGCGGAATCGCATTTTTGTTGTTCCGCATATATGCAAAAACGGAACCTATTATGGCAAGATTAACGGACTCCGACCCCGAACCGGTAAAAATTATTTCGCCGGAATTGCCGGCGTCTAAGAAAGTTCTGACGAATTCCCTGGAATCTTCTATTAAAATTCTTGCGGCTCTTCCTTCTTCGTAAACGGAAGATGGGTTTCCCTGATAGTTTTTTAAGGCGCTTGTTACCTCCTCTAAAACTAAAGGGTCGATGGGCGTCGTAGCATTATAGTCTAAATAAATCCGCGGCATTTTTTTTATTCCAGTTATTCGTTATATTATATTATATTATATTTATGCGTATTTTTCTTTTAAATACGCCGTCTTATATTTTAATTCCGGCAATTTTTAGTTTTTGAGCCGCCGTGCGGGTTCGAGGATTTTTTGCCGGATTCCCCCGATGCTTTCTGACGCGTGTTATTTTTATTATTGTATTCGTTTATTACGTCTTGTATGGTAAAAGAGTTTAAAAATTCCGTTATTTTATTGGAAATGGAATTCCACATATCGAAAGCAAGGCATGTCGATTTTCTGTCGCATTCGCGTTTGTTTTTAGATTTGCTCGCGCAGCTGATAATTTCGATGGGTTCTACGGAAGCTATTATATCGCCTATTAATATCTCGGAAGATTTTTTATTAAGCAGATAGCCGCCGTTCGGCCCCCTTAAGCTTCTGACTATCCCCGCTTTTTTTAAAATAAAGAATATCTGTTCCAGATAATTTATTGAAATGGATTCCCTTTCCGCGATGTCTTTTAAGCTTACAGGCAAAGAATTATCGTCTGAATGATATGACAGGTCTATTAAAGCCCTGACGGCATACTGCCCCTTAGATGAAAGTCTCATATCTTTTCCGCCCGTTCCTTTTTCGTTTAATTTCTTTTATATTGTGCGGCCGAGCCTTACGCGTAAGCGCGGCGCCAAGCCCGTCAATAACGCCATAAAAACAGCTTGCGCCAAATTGCGCCGCGGTCGGAGCGCTTTTTCAGCCCCGTTTGTTTTCTATTTCCCTGAGCTTTCCTTCAAGCTCAAATATTTTGGATTTTAAAAGCGAAATTTCGTAAAAAGCCGGGTCGAACAGCCTGTCGTGTTCGAGGTCTATGTTGTCGTGGACTTCAGATTCGTCTCTTTTTGCCGATTTTGCCGGTATCCCCACTACGGTGGAGTGAGGCGGCACGCTATTTACTACGACCGAATTTGCGCCTATTTTAGAATCGCTGCCTACGGTCAAAGGACCCAATACCTTTGCGCCGGTACCTATTATGACTCTGTCGCCTATCGTAGGATGTCTTTTTTCTTTTTTCCAGCTCGTTCCGCCGAGGGTAACGCCGTGATAAATGGTAACGTCGTCTCCTATTTCGGCGGTTTCTCCTATTACTACGCCCATTCCGTGGTCGATAAAAAACCTTTTGCCTATTTTTGCTCCGGGATGAATTTCGATGCCGGTAGCGAACCTTGCAAACTGTGATACCATTCTCGCCGCCAGCCGCAGTTTATATTTCCATAAAAAATGTGAAATTTTGTGAAAATACACCGCATGCAGCCCCGGATAGCAAAACAGGACTTCCAATGCGTTCCGAGCCGCGGGGTCTCTTTCGTAAACCGAATTTATATTTTCTTTTAATGTTTTAAACATATATAGCGGACCGCGGTAAATTTTTGAATAAAGGAAAATTTAACTTCCTTGCGATGTCGTGCCCGTATTATATTTATATTTGCCCGGCAAATTAAAGATTTAGTAAATACCGCTTTAAATTATCGGCTAAAGCCGAGTATATAGAAAATTATAGCATAATCGCCATATAAAAGGAATAACATTCCAGCTATATAAACTAATACCATTTTTGCCGCCGTATTTTTCCGCAAGAACCGCTTTTATCTTTTATGTTATTGAGGGGATAGCAGAAACGCGGCGGTAAAATTTAGAATGCATTTCAGGTTAATCGCGCAGTTTACTCGTATCTTAAGGCTTCTACGGGGTGCATGCGTGAGGCTTTGTAAGCCGGATAGAAACCGAAGAATATTCCTACGCATAGGGAAAAGACTAAAGATATTATTATCGGTTCGGTAGTAACTATTGTTTTAAGGGGAGAAAAAGCCGTTATAGCGCTTGAAATGCCGAAGCCTAAACCTATGCCGAGTATTCCGCCGAAAAGACTTAAAACGGAAGATTCTATTAAAAACTGTTTTAAAATATCCGATTTTTTTGCGCCTATCGCCATTCTGATGCCGATTTCTTTCGTCCTTTCCGTAACGGAAACAAGCATAATATTCATAATTCCGATGCCGCCCACGAGGAGCGAAACGGCCGCAATGCTCGCCAAAAGAATGGTAAAGGTATTTGCGCTGGAGTTTGCGGCCTGCGCTATTTCGGTAAGATTTCTGACAAAAAAGTCGTCCGGCTTATGAAGGGGTATATGATGCCTTTGCCTTAAAAGAGCGGTGATTTGGGACTGAGCCAAGACGGTATCTTTCTGGGTTTTTGCAGATACGGCGATTGCATGCACCCAGGTAGTTCCGGCGACTTTTTCAAGCATAGTAGTTATGGGTATCACTACCGTATCGTCCTGGTCCTGGCCGAACGCGTTGAAGCCCCTAACGGATAAAAGGCCTATAACCGTAAAAGGAACGTTATGTATAAGTATTATATGTCCTATTGGGTTTATTAAACCGAAAAGTTCGGTAGCGGCCGTATTGCCTATAACGGCTACGTTGGCCGCAGAAACGACCTGCTGATGCGTAAAAAAAGTCCCCTTAGCCACCGGCCAGCTCCTTATCTTAGTAAAAGTGGAGTTTGCGCCGTTTACTAACGTCGTCCAGTTGTTTCCCCTCCATATTACCTGTTGCGACATCCCGAGCATTCCCGAATCTGTTTTTACCGAAGCAAGGCTTCTTATGGCATAGGCGTCGCTTAAAGTCAAGGTGGGTAAAACGCCGAATCCGCTTTTTATGCCGCCGAGCGAAGACGAGCCGGGAAGTATTATGAGCATATTAGAGCCCATAGAATTGATTGAATTTTGTATTGCCCTGGAAGCGCCCTGCCCTATGCTTACGGTCGCTATAACGGAACCTACGCCTATAATGATGCCGAGAACCGTTAAAAATGACCTTATTTTGTTCCTCAGCAGAGTTTTGTAGGCGGATTGCAAATCCAGAAAAAATGCGAATTTTACTCTCTTTTGTTTCATGCAGCCTTCTCTTGCCCTATTGTCTCGGAAGACGTAATTATGCCGTCTTTAACGGTAATAAGCCGTCTTCCGTAGTTTGCGATATTTTTATCGTGGGTTACCAGAATGATGGTGGCGCCCCTTTCCTTATTTATTTTTCCGAAAAAATTCATAACGTCCGCACCTCTCGCGGAATCAAGATTGCCCGTAGGCTCGTCCGCCATAATTATAGGCGCGTTGTTTACTATAGCCCGCGCGATAGCGACCCTTTGCTGTTCTCCGCCGGATATCTGGTTGGGAAATTTATTTTCTTTGTCCGAAAGGCTTACGAGGCTTAGAGCTTCTCTTGCCATTTCCGCCGCGATTTTAGAATGAAGTCCCGAATAATAAAGCGGCAGCATTACGTTTTCGATAATCGATAGCCGCTGTATGAGGTTAAAGCCCTGAAATACGAATCCTATTTTATTGTTTCTTATTTCAGCCAGTTCGTCCGACGTAAGTCCGGAAACATCCCTTCCCTGAAGGAAATATCTTCCCGACGTAGGAATATCGAGGCATCCCAATATGTTCATAAGGGTGGATTTGCCCGAGCCGGACGCCCCCATTATGGAAACAAATTCTCCGTTTTCGACTACGATGTTTATTCCTTTTAGCACCTCGTAAGAAATATCTCCGACTTTATAAATCATGCCTATATTTTCGAGCCTTATAAGCGGTATATTGTTTGCGTTATCGTTATCCATAAATCAGCCGTCCCGTCCGTTCGTTAGAATAAGAATCTTTTTTTACCCTGCGTCTGCGCGGAGTTGTTATTGGATTTCAAACCCGTTATTATTTCCGTTCCCGCTTTAATATCTCTAGAAACAATCTCGGTATAATTGTCGTTGTTGATGCCGAGCTTTACTATCTGGGGCTCCGGTTTGCCGCCTTTTAACACCCATAGCACGCCCTCGCCGATTTTAAGTTTTTTAGTAAGTTCGTCCAAAACCCCCTTGTTTTCGTTAGGCGGAATGAACCTTAACGCCGCATTGGGAACGCCAAGGACGTCTTTTTTAGCCGAAACGTATATTTTTGCGATTGCCGTCATTCCCGGAAGTATAAGCCCGTTTTTATTATCGAAAAATATGGTGACGTTATAGCTTACTACTCCCGAAACGGTCGTGGGATTTATCCTCACGTTATGGACGTATCCCAATATCGTCTTGTCGGGATAAGCATATACGGTGAACGACGCTTTGTCCCCCTTTTTTATGCCGCCGAGGTCCGCTTCGTTTGTCGTGGTATCTATTTCCATTTTCGTAATATCCTCTCCTACGGTAAAAAGGCTTGGGGTTTGAAAGGTGGAAGCCACCGTCTGGCCGACGACGACGCTAACGTTTATGATAATTCCGTTGACGGGCGAGTATATTTTTGTATAAGAAAGGTTGGTTTCGTCCTGCGCAAGCAGCGCCTTAGAGGCTTCAGCCGAATTCTGCAAAAATTTAAGCTGGGCTAAATCCTGAAGATAAAGACTGCGGGCGCTTTGTTCCGTTAAATGGGCTATAAGGTTTTCTTTCCATAACTTTTTGTCGCTTTCGTACGTGATTTTGTCGTAAGCCGTCTGGGCCTTTTGCTTGAGGACGCTGGCATTTGCCGATGCAAGGTTTGCCTTGTCCTGGTCGATTTTCTGAATAAACGGGGTGGGGTCTATTTCCGCAAGGAGCTGTCCTTTTTTTACTACCGAGTTATACCATACGTAAAGTTTGGTAAATATTCCCGAAACCTGGGCGCCGACGTTAACGGTATTGACGGGGTTTGCCGTTCCCGTCGTATTGACGTATTTTTGTATAGTCATGGGTTTTACGGCATAAAGTTCGTAAGCGGGCTTTTTTGATTTAAGTTTAGTTAAAAAATAAAAGCCGGTTGACAGTATAATTAGAACGGCTAAAATTATAACTATAATTTTTTTATTGTTTTTTTTCATTTTCGTCCTTTTTTACCTTGTTCATCAGGTATTTTTGCCCTATGAATGTTTTTTTATATAATGTTCGGCCATCAGGCCTAAATCTGAATAAAGCTTGGCCTTTTGATAAGAATAAGTATATTTTGCGCTTATATAGTTTGTTACAGCCGATATGTACTGGGCGTTCGCGGTTACCAGCTGAACCATCGAACCTACGCCTACTTCATAGCTTTTCAGCGCGAGCGCATATGCAAGCTTAGAAGCGTCGGCTGAGGATTTAAGCGCCTTTACGGTTAAATATTGGTTCAAAACTGCGTAATAATCGCCGGATACTGTATAAACGAGGTTATTCCGGGTGAGCCGTTTGTTCCAGATATTGCCGTTTAACGCCGCTTTGGAATAATCGATTTTATTCCGGGTTAAAAATCCGTTAAATATAGGTATTGAAACGGATAAACCTGCGGAGTAGTTCCTGTTTAAAGGAAAAGAAGAATTTTCTCCCGTATATGAAAAATCGGCATTAAAAGAGGGGAAATAACCGCTGACAGCCTCTTTTACCGAGGCTTGCGATGCTTTTACGGCATAAGCGGCCTGTTTCAGCTGCGGATTATATTTTAACGCAGTTTCTATAAGGCCGCCAAGTTTATCGCGAAAAGGAGTAAATTTAAGCGTGTTGACGAAGACGTATTTTCTTGAAAATGGAAGCCCGATAGAATTGATGAGCGCCAGCTTTGCAATTTTGACGCTGAACTTAGAGTTTATATATGCGGCTCTTGCGGTTTCCATAGCCGCTTTCGCGGTTTCCGCGTCTAAAAGGTCGCCGGTTCCGACCCTGTAAAACGCCTCAGCCGCTTTATATTGTATTTCGTCGTTTTTAAGATTTTCTTCGTCGGCTTTCATTAATTCCTTGTCGGCAAAATATTGCGTAAAATTAAGAAACACTCCGTAAAGGTCGCTGTCGGCGGTATAATTATAACCTGCGTTTGCGCCCTTCATCTGGTATTTTGCGTTAAGATAGTTATAGTAGCGCGAGCCGAAAGAATATAGGGTATAAGTGGCGCTTAAAGTCGCCGTATAATCGTTTAAAGAATAGTTTATACCCGGCCCGTTATAAATTTGCCCGCCTGAAAGCGCGGCCTGATTGTTCACGTACATAAACGAATTCTTAGAAAATCCGGCGGTTCCGGAAATCTGAGGATAATACTGCGAAAGCGTCTGATTTTTGGTATAAACCGACGATATATAAGCATATTTTGACGACATTATTCCGGGATAATATTTCAGTGCAAGCCGCAGGGCATCTTTCAAGCCTATCGCCGCTTTTCCGTCCCGCGCGGCGGAATTTTCCGTCATGACGTACCCGTTTTTGTTTAAGACTATCGCGCCGGATTTCGCTTCCGCAAAAGAATAAGGGCCGAGCGATAAAATTAAGACCGCAAAGAAACACGCGCTTAAAACATATCGTAAGAATTTTTTATTGGAATTAACAGCCATTTATATTATTATTATATTTATTTATTTTTATACATATGGAATCTTATGGATAATTGCGCGGGAGCCGCATGGTTTTAGTTTTATTCCTTATATTGCCGATTAATATACATTTTATAATTATTATAAAGCATTATAAAGTATTATAAAGCCCGGCGATAAATAAAATATAAACATTTCATAAACAAACCATAATAAAATTTATTTTTTTTGAATTCATTAAATTATATCAATAATTATTATAATTTTATTACATTTATGTTAAATTTTTAACTATATTTAAAATATATTATAATGACTTAAAAGTCATTAGTCAATGAAAAGTCGAAAACATGCAAAGTTATGCAAATTTCCAAGTTATCCAAAGTTCCAAGTTATGCAAATTTCGAAAAATAAAGATAAATAAAATAAATAAGGATGGCAAATGTCTTTCAGCTTTAGTCTCATAAGTTTGGGATGCCCGAAAAATCAGGTCGATTCGGAAGAAATGTTTACGCGCTTAAAAAACGCCGGCATGAAATACGTTTCCGATGAAGACTGCGGAAGCGCAGACCCCGAAAAAGCATTATCCGTCTGCGTTATAAATACCTGCGGATTTATAGAAGCGGCGAGAAAAGAATCGATAGGCGTCATAATGGAAGCGATTGAAAAAAAGAGGGAAGGAAAAATTAAATACATAGCCGTGGCGGGATGCATGGTCAACAACAACTTGCGGGCGCTTAAAGAGGAACTGCCGGAAGTCGATATTTTTATTCCGACTTTCGACGAAAGCAAAATTGCGGAAAAAATTGCCCTGCTGGCAGGCAAAAAAATAACGGGCGGAAAGCATAAAAAAAACAATGCCGCCGAAAAATTTGCTAGGGAGCATTTTAATCTAAAAAGAACGGCGTATCTCAAAATTTCCGAAGGCTGCGGCAGGCTATGCTCTTTTTGCACGATTCCTTATATAAGGGGAAAATATAAATCGAAGAGCATAGAAGAGATTAAAAATGAAGCCTCATATTTGGCCGCTAGGGGAGTAAGGGAGCTTATAATAGTATCCCAGGATACCTCCTGCTACGGACAAGATTTAAATATTAAAAACGGATTATATAAGCTGTTAAAAGAACTTGTCCGGATAAAAGAAATAGAATGGCTAAGGCTTATGTATCTTTATCCTCTGAAAGCCCTGTTTACCGACGATTTAATAGAGCTTATGAATAACGAGGAAAAAATCCCGCGGTATATAGATATGCCGGTTCAGCATATAAACGACGGCATCTTAAAGCTAATGAAGCGGGGCGGAACAAAAAAAGACATAACGGGGCTGATAGAAAGATTAAAGAATAAAATTTCGGGCGTCGCTCTCAGAACGTCTCTTATAGCAGGATTTCCGGGCGAAACGGACGAAAATTTCGAGGAACTTTTGGAGTTCGTGAAAGATATGAAGTTCGACAATCTCGGCGTTTTTAAATATTCCGACGAAAGAGAAGCGGCGTCCTTTAAATATGGCGGCAAAGTAAGCCCGAAAACAAAAAACGCGAGATATAAAATATTGATGAAAACCCAGCAGGACCTTTTGCCCCAAATATTTTCAAAGCACATAGGGAAAACCTATTATTCCATTATAGACGGCATAACCAATAAAACGGTAAAATTAAGGACGTATTTCCAATCTCCCGATATAGACGGATGCGTCAATCTGTATCTTCGGGATTTAAAACCCGGATTTGAAATAAATTCCGGCAGGGGCTTCATGCCGGTCAAGATATTGAAAGCAAAGGACTACGATTTATTGGGCGTCCCCGTAGAGTCTTATTTGAAGCCCTGACGAAGCCTTAAAATTTCTTGACTAAAAATTAGGAACAAATTATAATAATAAGACGTGTTTTTAAAAATTAATCAGATTATCGATATACATATATAAAAAGATAAATTATAAATATTTAATCTTAATCAAAACTTCGGGATATTACGATGAAAACAGTCATAAACGAACAGGACAGGCGAAACTTCGTATCTTTGGTAGAATCGATGCTTCACGATAAGCTTTCCAAATGTTATCAGTGCGGCAAATGCTCGGCCGGATGCCCGGTTAATTTTGAAATGGATTATACGCCCAACCAGATTATAAAAATGGCGGAACTTGGAATGGAAGATAAAGTTCTCAATTCAAAAACCATCTGGCTGTGCGTTTCGTGCAACACATGCTCTACCCGCTGTCCCAAAGGCTTCGAGGTTACCGGAATTATGGACGTTCTGCGTGAAATAGCTGAAAGGAAGGGCATTTCCTCGAAAACGGAAAAGGAAATCCAGATGTTTCACGAGGTTTTCTTAGATAACGTTAAATCCAACGGCAGAATATTCGAACTCGAACTCGTCGGCAAATATAAATTGAAAACGCGCCATCTGTTCAGGGATATTTTTCTGGCGCCGAAAATGCTCGAAAAAGGCAAACTTAAAATGCACGGAGAAAAAATATCCGATTTAAACCAGATTGCTAAAATTTTTAAGGACTTTGAGTAAAACGTTAAAACTACCGGGGAGAAACCATACATATGAAATTTGCATATTATCCAGGATGTTCGCTTAAAGGAACGTCGTTCGAGTATGAGGCATCCTTATTAAAAATGCTCGAGGCGCTGAACATAGAAATTAACGAAATACCTGATTGGAACTGCTGCGGGGCTTCCGCCGCCCACAGCATAAATCATAATCTTTCGATAGCGCTCTCCGCAAGAAATCTTGCGATAGCCGAGAACGAAGGATACGAATCCCTTCTCGCCCCTTGCGCCGCCTGTTCAAACAGGCTTAAAACTGCCGATTACGAGCTTAAAAAGGACGATATTCTCAAAAAGAAAATAACGGATTCTATAGAAATGCCCTATAATTCGGGAATGAGCATAAATAATATGCTTGAGTTTCTCATCGGGGCCGTTGGAAAAGATAAAATAAAGGCCGCGGTCAAAAAGCCTTTAAAGGGCATTAAGGTTGCATCTTATTACGGTTGTTTATTGGTCAGGCCGCCTAAGGTAATGCGGTTTGACGACCCGGAAAACCCGGTTTCTATGGACGAACTAGTGGCTCTTACCGGAGCCGAACCGGTCGATTATTCTTTTAAAACGGAATGTTGCGGCGCTATCAATTCGCTCTCCAAACCGGACGTGGTAATGGCTTTAACGGGAAACGTTTTATACGATATTAAAAAACACGGCGCGGACGCGGTAGTAGTCGCATGCCCCCTGTGCCATTCAAATCTGGACGTAAGGCAGAGGGAAATAGAAAGAAAATACGGCGAAAAGCTGGGACTGCCGGTTCTTTTTATAACCGAACTTTTAGGGCTTTCTTTCGGAATAGACCCCAAAGACCTTGCGATAGAAGGGCATATGGTTCCGGCGGACAGGGTTTTAAGGAAAATAGAAGAACCGGACAAGGAAAAAGAAAGTTAAAAAAAATAAAATAAAAAATTGAGCGGTATGCGAGGTATATTATATTATGTCCAGAATAGGCGTATTTGTTTGCTGGTGCGGTTCTAATATAGCAGGAACCGTAGATGTCGAAAAGGTCAGGGAAGAGGCGTCGAAAATTCCCGGCGTCGTCAGCGCCATAGACTATAAATATATGTGTTCCGACCCGGGACAGAACAGTCTTAGAAATATAATCAAAGAAAAAAATCTAACCGGCGTAGTCCTTGCAGCGTGTTCGCCCCATATGCACGAAAATACTTTCAGAAAGGCCGCCGTCAAGGAAGGATTAAACCCCTATTTCGTCGAGATTGCCAATATCAGGGAGCAGGTTTCGTGGGTGCACGACGATAAGGAAAGAGCTACCAATAAAGCCGTCGACTTAATGAAAATGATGGTCGAGAAGGTTAAAAGGGACAGGCCGATAGAAGACGTCAGGGTTCCGCTGAACAAGCGCGCTCTCGTTATAGGAGCCGGAATCGCCGGAATACAGACCGCCCTCGATATAGCAAACGGCGGCGTAGAAGTCCTGCTCGTGGAGAAAGAGCCGTCTATAGGGGGAAGAATGATACAGCTTGACGAGACTTTTCCGACGCTGGATTGTTCAAGCTGCATTATGACGCCTAAGATGGTCGAAGCCAATCAGCATCCAAACATAAAACTATATACTTATTCCGAGGTGGAGGATATTTCGGGATATATAGGAAATTTCAAAATAAAAATAAAGAAAAAGACGAGAAGCGTCGTCGAAAAGGACTGCACGGGCTGCGGAGAATGCTGGAACGCCTGTCCGATGCATAAAAATATAAAAAGCGAATTTAACATGAACCTTTCCGAAAGAACCGCCATATACGTTCCTTTTCCGCAAGCCGTTCCCCTTATTCCGGTACTTGACAGGTCGGTGTGCCTTCACTTTAAAAAAGGCGGCAAATGCCAGAAATGTTTTGATGCGTGCGGTCCTAAAGCCATAAACTTTGATTTGAAAGACGAAATTATAGAAGAAACAGTCGGCGCTATCGTCGCTTCGACCGGCTACGACCTTATGGATACATCTATGTACGGCGAATACGGCTACGGCAAATATAAAGACGTAATATCGGGGCTTCAGTTCGAGAGGCTTTTATCCGCTTCCGGTCCAACCGAAGGCGTAATCAAAAGGCCGTCTGACGGAAAAACCCCCAAAACCATCGTTTTCGTCCAGTGCGTAGGTTCTAGGGACCCGGAAAAGGGCGTTCCTTATTGTTCCAAGGTATGCTGTATGTATACCGCAAAACACGCAAAATTGTTCGCTCACAAGGTTCACGGTTCGCAGAGTTATGTTTTTTATATAGACGTAAGAGCGACAGGCAAAGGATACGAGGAGTTTGTCAGGGGAACGATGGAACAGGACGGCGCGGTATATTTAAGAGGCAGGGTCTCCAAAATTTACGAAGACAAAGGCAAACTTATCGTTAAAGGCGCAGACACCCTTTCCGGAAATCAAGTGGAAATCGCGGCGGATATGGTAGTTCTCGCCACAGGGGTTATACCTAAAAAAGGCTCGGATAAACTTGCCCAGATGCTTGGAATATCTTACGACAAATATGGATTCTTTACTGAGTCACATCCCAAACTCCGTCCGGCCGAATCTTCGACGGCGGGAATTTTTCTTGCCGGTATGGCGCAGGGGCCCAGAGATATCCCCGAGTCCGTCGTTTCGGGCTCTGCGGCGGCGTCCAAGATATTAGGGCTATTTTCCAAAAACGAATACGAAGTCGAAGGAACCATCTCCAGCGTTAACGAAGCCACCTGTTCGGCCTGTTTTTACTGCCAGAGGGTATGCGCGTATAACGCAATCGGCAGAAAAGAAATTAAAGACAGAAGCGGCAAGCTCATAAAGGTCGTGGCCAATGTAAATCCTGGACTTTGCACGGGGTGCGGCGCATGCGTCAACGCGTGTTTTTCTAAATCCATCGACGTCAAAGGGTTTATGGACGACCAGATATACGCGGAGATTAAGTCTTTGGCGGTCTAGAGCCCGAATAGACGAATAGAATTTATTT
>JAJYJI010000055.1 GCA_021789605.1 bacterium | reverse complement strand
TAAAAACAGCCGATTACGACTCGGTAAAAGACGCCGATATAATCGTTATTACGGCAGGCATTCCAAGAAAACCAGGCGAATCGAGATTAGATTTAAATAAAAAAAACGTGCACATATTAAAAGATATAGTAAGCAATATCACAAAATATAACAGAACGGCCATTCTTTTCGTCGTTTCAAATCCGGTAGATATAATGACGTACGTAGCATATAGGGTCTCCGGCTTTGAAAGGAAAAAAGTCTTTGGAATGGGAACAATGCTCGATACCACAAGATTAAGGTCTGCGGTAGGCACGTTTTTCGACTTAAATCCTAAAGACGTAGATATTATGTTCTTGGGAGAACACGGCGACAGTATGACGCCGGTTTTTTCGCTTGCAAGCATTAACAGCGTCCCTTTAAGCTGTATTCCCGGTTACGACGCAGAAAAGCTTGAACAGATTGCCGAATATTCAAGAACTTGCGCGGCGGAAGTAATTGCCTTAAAAGGCGGAACGATATTCGCTCCAGCAGTGGTAATGGCTGAAATAATAGAATCTATGGTTAAAGACAGAAGACAGATAATGCCTTTATCGGTTTATCTTGAGGATTATTACGGGATTAACGGCATATATACCGGCGTTCCGGCAATTCTTTCAAAAGACGGCATAGAAAGCGTTATTAAACCTCCGCTGGCGCAGAAAGAAATAGACGGATTAAAATGCTCGGCGTCGGTAATACAAAATGCGATAAAAGACCTCAAAGACGGCGGCTTTATAGACTAAAAGAATCTTTTACTCGAAAGAACGCCTATTATTTCTTTATTTTTACTCTTTAGCGCATTCAGATAAAATCTGCCGGTATGCATTTTCATATCGTAAATATTAAGATAAATTACGTAATCGTTCATAAGGTTTAAAGTTCTCGTAAAGCCTTTTTCCAATGAAAAAACGGAAATGGCGACTTTACCTTTGTTGACGGATATGGATTTTATTCTACTTTCGCCGAACCTGTGAAGCGACAGAAGATATAATATATAAGAAACGTTAACCTGGTTTTCGGCGACTTTTCTGAAAAATATAATATTAGAGTTAAGTCTTTTAAGTTTTAGAGAATCGTTTTTAAGTTTGTAATTTATACTTTTTAAAACATCGTCGTATTTAGTTGTCTTGTTTACATAAGATACATACAGATAAATAATAAGCGTCCATAAAAAAAGTATCAAAAAGACAAAAACGCCTATTTTAAAATACGGATTTAATTCTAAATTATTTTTATTCCTGCCGCTTTCAAATATTTTATCGAAATCGGAATGAAAACTTGAATTGCTCATTTCGTCCATAAAAATTTATCCCGCTTTTATTATTTTATTAATAATTATATCGATATCAAACTTATATTTTAAGTTATATCATATATTCATATAATATACAATTACACATTATCATTCTATGCTTTCAACCCTGTTCCTGCCGTTTTGTTTTGCCTTATACATGGCTTCATCCGCTCTTTTTATTATGCTTTCGGCGTTGTCTTCCCGTTTATAAGCCGTTACTCCGAAACTACACTTGACGTTAATTTTTGAGGAAAAGTCGTATGTTTCCACCTTTAGCCTTAATTTTTCGGCAAGTTCTACAGCGCCCCTAATCCCGATATTATTAGATATTATCATAAATTCTTCGCCGCCAAACCTTGCAAAAAAATCATCCTTTCTTATATTCCCTTTAATTAAAAACGCAAGCTCGGAAAGAACTGAATCCCCCGCCTGATGCCCGAAGGTATCGTTAATTTCCTTAAAACGGTCTATATCGAACATTATCAAGGAAAATTTTGCATTTTTAAGCATAGCGTCGCTTATAGAATTATCTAATCTCTCGTCAAACGACCTTCTGTTAGCAATATTCGTCAAGCCATCTAACTCCGAAATTTCTTTGAAAATATCTCTTTCATTCTGCAAATTTAGTTCTTTGACTACCCTGTCGCTGACATCAGTGATAATCACGAGTCCTGTCCATTTATTTTCAAAAAAAACGGTCCTGGCAATTATTTCTCCCCAGAATGTTTCGCCGTTCTTTTTCTTCACTTTTAACGTGTATTTTTCATTGAACGATTCGCCGTTAAGCCTTCGTTTCATATTTTCAATCAATTTTAATTTTTCTTCTTCGCGCACATCTACTAAATCCAGCGGATTTAAATCGGCAATATCGTCTACGGAGTAACCGAGAGCTTTCAAACAGAATGAATTCATGTAAATTACTTTTTCGCGGTATAAGCTTACTATTGACGGAATGTTCTCGCTCAATATTTTAAAAAACTCGACCGATTTCTTTAAAGAGTTTTCGTAAAGTATTTTTTCCGTTATATCTATAATCGAATTAATAAGATATTCTTTGCCGTCTATTTCTATTTTTGAGAGGGTTACTTCTACTCTTTTTATGTCGTTATTTTTAAGTTTATGATTAAAAATTTTTGCTATCGGGTTTCCTATGCCTTTACTATACGCCTCCATTCTAAACCGCTTATCTTCTTCTTTGCTTACTAAAGCAATATCGGTAATATTCATAGCCGTTAACTCTTTTCTTGTATAACCGTAAAACTTTTCCGCCGTTTTATTAGCGTCGATAATATTTCCCGTTTCTATGTCCTTAACCAGATGCGCGACCGGACTGCTATCAAACATAGTCCTAAATCTCTCTTCGCTTTTCCTGATTTCTCGAAAAAATTTGTTTAAATAATATATGACGAGAATGCCGAGAAATATAATTACTATTGTTCCAAAAATAAATACGAATGCGGCAAAACGGACTAAATATACGAAACCGGCGGATATTTTACGGATAAACGCATACGTCGGCAAAACGGATTTATTCAGGGTATATTCGAGAAACATTTTGTCCGACAATTTTAAAGTCACAAGACTGGAATACTTAATAAATCTTTTGATTATCGGCTTTGAAACATATTCCCAGTGATAGTAAGATTTTCGAGCAAACGAGGAAAAATATTTATTATTGCGAAGAGATATTTTTTTTAATTTTACAGGAGTTTTAATGTTTAGCAGGATAAATAATTTTTTATAATCACCGTCGGTCTTATTTACGATAAGAGATAATTTTTTTAGATATTTTTTGACTTTATTTTTATAGTTAACGGGTTTATATGTTTCGTAAAAAATTACCCTTTTTATTAAAGAGCCTGTTCGGGTTAAATCGTCGTTAATTACGGATACTTCTAATACTATTTTTGAATTTTTGCCTATATAGTTTTTTAAAGGTATAAAAGTCCTGTCGAAAGTTACGGCGGCTGTTATTATCCATAAAATTATAGCAGCTATTCCGGTTATTATTATCGTTTTATTATTGTTCAGCCTGTTAATCGCCATATGCCATATATACACATATTTTTATTTCTTGCGTTATAGTTTTCGGTTAAAAATTTATTTCCTCTCCGTAAGAAGGTATATAAACATCAAGCCCTTTTTCTTCCAGCTTGCCCTTATAAACATTCATTACGTCTTCGTCGCCGTGAACTAGGCAAGCTTTTTGAGGCTTGAACTTTAAGGCGCTAATCCATTCCATGAGCTCATTCTGGTCTGCGTGCGACGAAAAACCGTTTATAGTATAAATTTTGGCATTAACTTTAAAGTTTTCGCCCAGAATACGAACTGCCTGTTCTTTTTCCACTATTTTTCTGCCGAGCGTTCCTTTTGCCTGATAACCTACAAATATTACCGCATTTTCTTTTTTCCATATATTATGTTTAAGGTGATGAAGGATCCTGCCGCCGTGCAGCATACCGCTTCCTGCTATTATAACGGCTCTTTCCGATACTTTGTTTATACTTTTCGATTCTTCTATGTCTTTTACTATATTTAAATACGGAAAATCGAAAGGGTCGCCTTTTTTAAAAAGCGGAATATTGTCTTCTTTAAAGTAAGAAAAATTTTGGACGAATATATTAGTAACGTTTAACGCGAGAGGAGAATCCAAAAAAACCCTGCATTTCGGCAAAAGCCCTTGTTCGTAAAACTCCCTGAGCATATACAGTATATCCTGCGCCCTTTCCGTAGCATAGCTTGGAATTAATACATTGCCGTTATTTTTAAAAGTTTCCGTTATAGCCGCCAAAAATTCTTCTTTTGATTCTTTAAAACTTCTGTGATTTCTGTCGCCGTAGGTTGTTTCGGTATATACTATATCCGCCTCGTCGGGATACTCGAAATTTCTAACTATAGGTTTTTCTTTGTTTCCGAGGTCGCCGGAAAATATTGCCGATTTGCCGTTTTTACCGACTTTTACAAAAGAAGAACCTAAAATATGTCCGGCATCATGCACTGAAACGACAAAACCGTTTTTTAATTCATGGGGTTTTCCGTATTCCAGAACGGGGTCGAAATAATCAAAAGAATCAAGCACGTCAGATTCGTCGTATAAAAGACGGGGTTTCTCTTCGTTTCTCCTTAAGGCTTTTTTCAATTCGTATCTGTAGCCTTCCGTCATTATTTTTCCTGTGTCTAAAAGCAATACCTTCGCAAGCTGATAAGTAGGCTTCGTACATAAAATCCGCCCTTTAAATCCGTTTTTAGCCAAAAACGGAATCCTGCCGCAATGGTCTATATGTGCGTGCGTTAAAATCAGATAATCGAGGTCTTTAGGGTCAAAATCTAGTTTGTAGTTTCTGTCTTCAAATTCCCTTTCCTGAAACAAACCAAAATCTATCATTACACTCGAACCATCTTTCTCGTCTATGAGCATATGGCAACTTCCCGTAACATTTTTTGCCGCTCCGAAAGATTTTATTATCATCCCTTACCCTCCTATTGATTAATTCCGGTAATTTGCATAATCAAAGAACATTATATATAATACAACTTGCATAATCAAAGAACATTATATATAATACAACACATAATTAAAATTATATTATGTATTATGCATTATTATATCTTTCATTAAATTTTTATGCAAAAAAAAATTTCGGCTGCGGAAAAAACGGTTTTTGTATTTTTATTTTTAATCATCATATCCGCCTTAAATATATTCAATTTAGTCAAAACGGCATGTGCCTACAACATCTCAAAAGCACATAATGCCGGCAACTATTTAAAATTTAATAAGGTAAATAAAATAAAATTAATTAAAACATTTGGAATTCAACCTTCAATATCTGACGGAATTATAAAAATAACCTTAACACAGGCTATTAAAAGAGCTTTAGCAAATCAAGGAAACATTTTAGAAGCCGAGCATATAATATCAGAAAAAACGGACTTAGAAAAAGCGGCGGACGCCGGTTTACTTCCGGATATCGCAGTAAATGCCGGAGGAATCTGGGCACGAACGAAAAACGGATATCCCGTATTCGCCTCAGCAAACGGAATGAGGGAGTTAATAGGGCAGGTAAGTTTAAGCGTTCCGATATTCGACCCGAAAATATACGGCGAAATTTCGCTTGCGGGAGATAATCTTAAGATTGCGGAATACAGGCTTCGTCTGGCGCGCCTTTTCACTGCCGCCCGTATAACGCAATATTTTTACGGACTTATCCTGCTAAAAGACGAAATAAAAATAGAACGAAAAGCGCTAAGCGGCGCGAAAAAAATTTTAACCGCCGCAAAAATAGGATATAAAGCCGGCAGTCTTTCGCGTTTTGACGTCGTTCAGACTGAACTTATGACCGACAAAATTAAAACTAATCTGGAAATTTTGAAATCAAAATTAAAATCCTCTGAACGAATGTTCCTTATGGAGATATTTTACGGCAGCATCCGTCATGCAAAACTTTCTTTGCGCATAAACGCTCCGAACAGCGCCGGTTTCAATTACCGGATTCCTCCTTTAAAAAGGCTGATTTCTAAAGCTATAAAAAAACAGCCTCTGCTTAAAATAGCCGATGCGGAAATTAAATCCGCCAAATCATCCGTTTCAATAAGTAAAGCCGGAAGTCTCCCGAACATTCAGGGCGGCGCCGCATACGGAGAAGACACCGTAAATTCCTTCGACGCCCCTAATCTTGGGTGGCATTTTTTCGTCATGCTGAACGTTCCTATTTATAATTTCGGACTTCATAAAGGTTACATAGACGCGGCGAATGAAAGGCTTATGGCGCTTAAATCCGCCGCATCTGCAGTTAAATTGTCCGTAAAAAAAA
>JAJYJI010000023.1 GCA_021789605.1 bacterium | reverse complement strand
AAATGTTTTGCGGAATTTATCTTGGACTCTTCGGTTTTAAAGCAATAAGACTGGGACTTAATATAAATATCCCAAACATCTTTAAATTGATATTTTATATTTGACGGCAAGTCGTGCTTTTTTCTGAGTAAATCGGATTTAATCGTATCTGCAATATGTTCGGCAAGTTTTTTATCGCCGGTCTTAGTGGTTCCTTTATACCGTTTGCCGTCTATCATAAAGTCGTAGTAGTAATGTTTGCCACGAAGCCTTATATTCCCTGACATTTTCATTCTCCCTACTTATAAAGTATTTGGGACAAATTTGGGACAAAAATTCTATAAAAATTATAAAATTTATGTAAAATATAATCAATATAAAATTTATAAAATGGTCTGGAAATGCTTATTTACTGCGGTTTTGTGTGGTGAGCCGCGCGGGAGTCGAACCCACGACCACCTGATTAAAAGTCAGGTGCTCTACCTGCTGAGCTAGCGGCTCGAAAAGTTTTTATTATAAGAAGATAATCGAATCCTGATATGCGTTTATTAGTTTTATAAAGGCAATATCTTATTTATATCAGGGAAATTATAATTTAGACCTAAGGCCGCAAAAATACCCAGCCCCACAATAACGATAATGCCGGTTATTACGATTATCCACATTATTTTCACAAAATGTCTGTCGTTTTCTATTTTGCAACCCCGTCCTTATATGAAAATATTAAAGATTTATGTTTTAAGCTTTATTATACTAACAAAAAAATATTAAAATTGCAATATATAAAATTTATTCATAATATAAAACTTATTTGCAAAAAATATTTATTTTTACCGGTTTTAAAATATTTCAAACTAAATTGGCCGCGCTATCTTCAGAGTTTTTATCCAAGCTTAAATTTTCACGGTCTCCTTAAGCGAATTTATAACGAGGCCGGTTATTACTTTTGGATAAAAATATGTGGATTTTTGAGGCATTCTAAGGCCCATAGATGCTATCTTAATTACGTCTTCCATCTTGGTCGGGTTCATAAGAAAAACGGCTTCAAGGCTTTTATTTTTTACTTTTTCTACGGCTTTTTGCGCATCTTTTTCATATACTAGATATTTTTGCGAATCAATTTCTTCCTGAGTTATATTTAAAGCTTTTTTAAATATATATTCCTGCAGAATTGAAACGTCCAAAGCCCCCAAAGGATTATTTTCCGATTTTACATTTACATTTTTGAAAGACAGGATGAATCCTTTTGGCGAATTATGAATAAATCCGAACGATACGCCTTCCTTTCCGCATTCTTTAGTTTCTCTAAGTATATCGTCAATATTAACTTCTTTGTAATCAAAATCTGCTTTTATTATATTCAGAAATTCGTCGAGATTTATATTCTTTTCTTTTATTCCCCTGTGCGTCGGCAATATTACCAACCCATCCTGATTTGACGGCGCAAAATACATTAGGCACGAACTTGCGTCTATTCCTTTTATGCCCTGGTTTTTAATGTAATCCCTGAAATTTACGCAGGTTTCGAATCTGTGATGGCCGTCGGCAATATAAACAGGTTTTTCAAGCATTTCATTATGGATAAGATTTATAATGTTTTCGGAGGACAGCCGGTATAATACATTTTCTATATCGTTTTCATATTTAAAATCAAAAAGTTTTTCGGAAGTTCCGTTTTTGATAGATTGTTTTAAAATATTTAAAACGGCGGAATTTTTATCTTCAAATACCGAAAAAATAGGGCTGAAGTTAGCTTGTGCGGCTTCTATAAGCTTAAACCTGTCGGCTTTCGGCCCAGAAAGGGTAGTTTCATGGCCGTAAATTGTCTTGTTGTCTTTAAATTCAGGAAGCAGGAAAAGCGATAAAAAACCAATCCTTTCATATAAAACGCCGCTTATATTAAATTTTTGAACGTAAATATAAATGGAATCTTTAGTTTCCGCTTTTAAAACCCCTTTATTTATCCATTCTTTAAATAAACTGTCCGCTCTTAAGTATTTATTTTCGGTTTCGGTATCTCCTTTAGATTCTTTGCCGAACTCAAGTCTGACGATGTTAAATTCCGACCTTTCGTAGAGTTCGTTCTGAAGTTCTTTGCTTATTACGTCGTATGGCGGAGCGACCAGATTTTTTATATCTCCCGCAAATTTATCCGCGTATATATAAGGTTTAAAAGGCAAAATAGTCGTTATGCCAGAATTTTTTTTATTCAATTTCAATGCGGCCTCTATGTATGAATGTATGTATTTATTTTACTTAATTATATTATATTATAATACGGAAGTTGCGCCCGGAGTAGCATAAGAGTGTAAACCGGGGAGAATTAAATCGACGCCGAGATAGCAAAATATTACTACGGCAAATCCAATGACGGCTATCCACGCCATTTTTTTCCCGCCCCAGCCTTTTGTGAATCTTGCATGTATAAACAGAATATAAGTAAGCCATGTTATAAGAGACCATGTTTCTTTCGGGTCCCAGCTCCAATATCCGCCCCATGCGCTGTCCGCCCATGCCGCCCCGATTACTATGCCGGCCGTTAAAAATACTATTCCAAAGACGACGACTTTATAAATAGATTCCTCTATAACGGCTGACGGCGGCAAGAGGGTTAAGAATCTGCCCTGTTTATTCTTAAGCGAATTATTAGGAGCGGTTTCTTTTCTGTTTTTAATTAAATAAAGTATACCTAAGCCGAACGATGCTCCGAACGCTCCGTATGATATGAACAGCGTCATTATGTGATAAATCAGCCAGTAGCTTTGAAGAGCCGGAATAGTGGGTTCTATCGCGCTTGGAGAAAGCGGGGAAAACGATGCGAATCCCAGAGCCAGCGCCGAAACGAGAGTTATTATAAATCCTAAGGCGTCGAAGTCGTAGAAAATTCTTAATAAAATGAAGCCGAAGAGAAGGACGTACGCAAAAAATACCATAGAATCGTAAAGGTCGACGAAGGGCGGGGTATCTATGCCGATTTTATAAGCATATATCCACCTGACCGTGAACGCGTATGTTTGTATTAAGAATGCCGTAATCAGGAAAGCGAAAGATAATTTGGAAATTATTTTGCTTCCCGAGAATAAAAATATAAAATATCCAAGAAAAGATATCGCCGTAAAAAGCAGGGATACGGTAAAATACAGCGAACCGTCAAGAACGGATATATTAGGAGAGAACATAATTTGACCTCGTTAAAACATTCATTCAATTAATTCGGCATTTATTATTTAAACATATTATTTTGAGCATTAAGTAAGCATTAAGCATTATAACATTCATTATTATAAAGATTAGATGTTCAACCGGCGACATCGCAGTTATTCGCCGTCGCAGAGACAAACGCTATATATTGCAATTGTGATTGTTAAGTTAATTCTTTCTTTATTTCAGCAGTTTTTTTATTAAAATTTTTGTAAAAAGATTCAAATTTCTTTTTAGGTTGAGCCAATAAATCTATCTGGATTTTCTTGCCGTCTTTTATGCCCGACATTCTTACCCATATTTCCCGATGATTAAAAAAGAACGAGAAAAACAGGGAGATTATAAGAATTATGGAACCGAACCATATAACGGAAGTGTATGAATTTTTTGTAATTTCGATTCCGCTATAATAATATGTTCTTATCTGTTTTACGCCTCTGTAAAGAAAAATGGCGCCGTTATACTTGGCGAATATTAACGGAGCCGCTTGTTTTTTTAAATTTAATACATGAAAATTAATTTTTCTAGTATCGTTTTTAAGATATATTCTAATAAAAAAGGGAATTTCTCCTTTCTGAGGTTTTTTAACGGCGATGAATCTGAATTTAATATTGCCCGTTCCGGCATCGTAAAGTTTTCCGGCTTGAGCGTATATAGCTTTTTTGAAATTGCGGTTTTTTAAATCTAAAATTAAAAGCCCTACGGTAATTTTTGGAGGCTTATATTGACCGTAGCTGGCTTGATACAGGGTTATGCCGCCGTATGTCAAAGGATGGTTCACGCCTATATTCTTCGTAAGAACCCTGACGTGTTTTTCAATAATGCTGATTTTGCTCGTGTAAGCCTTGGGCATGCCGTTGGGATAGTATTTTGTCTGATATTTATCTAATCTTATAGTAAAAGGAAGCTTAACGGGTTTATTATTGCCGGTCAGATACGAAACGTTAGTTTTTTGGCCGACATTTATATTGGCAAATGACCTGAAGCCGTATTTTACGTTTAACAGCACGCCTGTTAGAATTATTATCACGCTTAGGTGGGCTATATAAGGAGAAAATCTGAATATCGAATTTTTTGAATAGTAAAGCTCTTTCTCATTATGCCCAGAGCCGTTTATAACGACAGCCGGAACTCCGAACCTTGAATTTAAAACTTTCGTAATCTCTTCGGCATCTTTTTTTGATTCGAAACTTTCGTATACGGCTTTGGATTTTTTTTTATCCGCAGCTTCTTTAAAAGAAGGAAACGGTCCGAAAACGGCCTTAAGAGTTCTGGGAAAAATATTTACCGAGGCCGCTATCAGGTTTATTATTAATAATATCGAAAGGCCTATGAAATACCACGAACCGAAAATATTAAGAAATCCCAGACCATATAAAATATGAAAAACGCCCGCCCCGAAAACTTTTTTATATTGGCTCATGGGTTCGCCCTGATTTATAAGCGTTCCCACCACGGATAACGAGGCTATAGCTATAAAAAGATATATAGCTAATTTAACGGAAGAAAAAAATTTGTTTATTTTAGAAAGCATTTTGATATATTATTAGATTTTCTAAAAATTGTAAAGCAAAAAGTTGACGACAGCAAAAAGTTGACGACAGCAAAAAGTTGACCCCTAATCTCGATTTAGAAATTTCTTTTCCGGACGAACCGCCCGGATACCTAAGGCTTTAAAAAGTATCCGCCTATGCGGGAACGACGAACGCAAAATTTAAATTTCCGCCCGGCGGACGCCGTTAGTGGGTAAGCGGGAATACGGCGCCTATAATATATTGAAGCAGTTTTATAGATTTCTACCGGCAATTTTATGGCAATTTTTGGCGTTAGTTAATCTATTAGTTTAATCTTGACAAAATTTAAAAATATTGATTAAATTATATTTAGCACTCGTGATGTTTAAGTGCTAAAATGCGGCGAATAAAACGCGCAGGATTAAAAATAAAAGGCTATAGAATAACAGAATAACGATTAAAATGGAAGAAAAATATAACGATTTAAATGAAAGGAGCAGGGAAATCCTATTGAGGATAATAGAAGGATATTTCGGAACGGCAAGCCCCGTAGGTTCTAAATTTATAGCGGAAAATTACGCTATAAATTTAAGTTCCGCCTCTATAAGAAATATAATGGCTCTGCTGGAAGAAGAAGGGTATATTTATCAGCCTCATTTTTCGGCCGGAAGGGTTCCTACGGCAAAAGGCTACAGGTTTTATATAAGCGGACTAATGAAAACCGAAAAAATTACGCAGAAGCAGAAAGAAAACATAAAAAAAAGGTTCGATTCGGCAAGCAGAAACTTAAACGATATATTAAATCAGACTTCCATATCTCTGTCCGATTTATCCCATTACGCCGGGGTAGTGCTTGCTCCCGATACGGGAAACGTTTATCTTTTGCATATAAAGTTTGTAAGGATAAGGTCGAATAATATACTTGCAATTATAGTATTCAAAAACGGCATCACGGAAAATAAATCTTTTTATTCCGGCAAAGACATTAAACAGACCGAACTGAATAAATACTCGGATAAATTAAATCGTATTATAGAAGAAGAAAACTGCACGCTGGATAATCTTAAAGATATCATAGTCAAGGAAATCCGCAACGATAAAGAAAATTTTTATTCGATATTAAACAGCGCCGTATTTTGCGGGAAAAATTCCAAAAATGAATACGAAAACTGCTTATATGTAGGCCCCGAGTCTAACTTGCTGGAAGAGCCCGAATTTTCAAACAACGAACAGATAAAATTTCTGATAAAGACTATTTCCGATAAAAAAACGATAATAAAATTGCTCGGCCTCACGAAAAACTGCAAAACAAAACAGATATTCATCGGCTCGGACAGTGAGTGGTCTGAAATTATGGGATTGTCTCTGATAACGGCGCCGTATTTCAGCGAAAATAATATGCTTAAAGGGTCGATAGGAATAATAGGGCCTTTAAGGATGAACTATTCCTATGTTATACCCATAATAGATTTTATGGCCGAATTTTTAAGCGAAATTATATAATTGCATTAAAGTATTAAAGATAGTATTAAAGATAAATCAAAATTAAGCAATATCGCGGAATTATTATCGCGGAATTATTTAAATTAAATTAAAACGGAACTATTCAAAGTTAAAGTTAAAGTTTAGAGCCGAACTATCTTAAACTATCTTACTTATAGATTTATAAATTTATTAAATTAAATTAATGTTATAAATGCAGGTATAATAATATAATCTTTAACCGCATTATATTTTATTACAAATATTGTATTACATGAAATATATTTAATGTTAAGAAGAAAGGAGGCGGCATTAATGGCCGACAGCGAAAAAAACGTTCATACGTCCGGAAACGCGGCGGACATAGAAAAAGAGTTTGGCAGAAAGGCAGATGAAGCGGCTGACGGCTGTATCGTCAATCAAACCGGCATGGATATGGACGATATTCCTGCCCCGGGAAGCTTCGCCGAAGCGGCTGACGAACTTAAATATTTAAAAAACACGCTTAAAAACTTAAAAAAGGATTTTGACGATTTAAATTCAAATTATCTTAAAAACTTGGCGGACTCGGAAAATTTTAAAAAAAGAATGAACAGGGATAAGGAAGAGTCTTTGAAGTACGCAAACGAAAAGCTTTTGAAAGACCTGCTGCCCGTTCTGGATTTTCTTGACATGGCCATAAGCCATTCGTCGTATTATTTGGAACAGGATAATTCCGGCAATCTTAAGTCTTTTGTAGAGGGGATAAAATTAGCTTACGCCGAATTCGTCAAAGTATTGAAAAATCACTTTGTCGAAAGCGTAGAAACAGCCGGAAAGATGTTTGACCCAAATTTTCACGAGGCGGTCGAAATGGTGGAAAGTTATAACGAACCCGAAGGGAAGATTTTAGAAGAAAAAAGAAAAGGATATATTTACAAAGAAAGATTGCTGAGGCCCGCCATGGTGTCCATTGCTAAACCTAAGGGCGCGGAAGCGGATAGAGGGGCGGGAGAAACCGATAGCGGAACGTGATTCGCGATTAGACTAACTTATTAGATTGAGATTGATTGTTCAGGCGCGCGCCGCATCGCCAACCGTCTTATCGAGACGCGTATATTACATATATTATATATTGCATTATGTATTAACGGCATATTTAAGATATAATATTTGAGATATAATGAGATATAATTTATAACAAATGTTTTAAAAATAAATTTATATATTTTTTAAGGAGAAACTAATCATGGGAAAAGTAATAGGAATCGATTTAGGAACCACAAATTCCTGCGTTGCGGTTATGGAAGGAAAAGAACCCGTCGTAATCCCCAACTCGGAAGGAACGAGGACGACCCCGTCCGTCGTTTCGATAAGCGACAACGGAGAAAGGCTCGTAGGGCAGGCGGCTAAAAGACAGGCGGTAACCAATCCCGAAAACACTATTTATGCGGTAAAAAGGCTTATAGGCAGAAAATACGATTCTGCCGAAGTCCAGGCGTTTAAAAAAGTATGCCCTTATAAAATCGTATCCAGCGACAACGGCGACGCATGGGTGGAGATAAAAGGCAGAAAATATTCCCCGGCAGAAATCTCGTCGATGATATTGACTAAAATGAAAAAAACGGCCGAGGATTATCTCGGCGAACCGGTTACCGAGGCGGTTATTACCGTTCCGGCTTATTTTAACGATTCGCAGAGGCAGGCGACTAAAGACGCCGGAAAAATCGCCGGCCTTGAAGTTTTAAGGATTATAAACGAACCGACGGCTTCATCTCTTGCCTACGGTTTGGATAAAAAGAAGGAAGAAAAGATTGCGGTTTACGACCTCGGCGGCGGAACGTTCGATATTTCGATACTCGACCTCGGCGAGGGCGTTTTCGAGGTTAAATCGACTAACGGAGACACTTTTCTTGGAGGAGAGGATTTTGACCAGAAAGTAATAGACTTTATAGCCGATGAATTTAAAAAAGACTACGGAATAGATTTAAGAAAAGATAAAATGGCGCTTCAAAGGCTAAAAGAGGCCGGCGAAAAAGCAAAAATAGAACTGTCGTCCTCTTTGGAAACAGATATAAATCTACCTTTTATCACTGCGGACGCAAGCGGCCCCAAACATCTTAATATGAAACTTTCCAGGGCCAAACTCGAACAGCTTACCGGAGAATTGGTGGACAGGTCTATGGGTCCGGTTAAAACAGCTTTAAAAGATGCCGGCCTGACCACTTCTCAGGTTGACGAAGTCGTGCTTGTAGGCGGACAGACTAGAATGCCCAAGGTGCAGCAGTCCGTTAAGGAATTTTTCGGAAAAGAACCCCATAAGGGCGTAAATCCCGACGAAGTCGTAGCTGTGGGCGCCGCAATCCAGGGCGCCGTCCTGAAAGGAGAAGTAAAAGACGTTCTTTTATTAGACGTTACGCCTCTGTCTTTAGGAATAGAAACCCTCGGAGGGGTATGCACGAAACTCATAGAAAAAAATACGACCATACCTACAAGAAAGAGCCAGATATTTTCAACCGCTTCGGACAATCAGCCCGCGGTTACCATAAACGTCCTTCAGGGCGAACGGGATATGGCTGAAGGCAATAAAAGCCTCGGAAGATTTGAACTTACGGGTATTCCGGCCTCGCCGAGGGGAGTTCCGCAAATCGAGGTTACTTTCGATATAGACGCAAACGGCATAGTCCACGTTTCGGCTAAAGACCTGGGAACGGGCAAAGAACAGTCTATAAGAATTACGGCGTCGAGCGGATTGTCAAAGCAAGAGATAGAAAAAATGATAAAAGAGGCGGAACTTCATAAAGACGAAGACGAGAAAAAGAAGGAACTGATAGAACTGAGAAACCATCTCGACGGTTTAGTTTATTCCGCGGAAAAGACGTTAAGGGATTCCTCGGATAAAATTGAATCTGCCGATAAAATGGCCGCCGAAGAAAAAATCGCTGAGGCTAAAAAAGCGCTTGAAGGAACGGATGCGGAAGAAATAAAGCGGATAACCGAAGAACTGGAAAAATTGTCCCACTCCATAGCCGAATCTATCTATAAAAAAACGGCGGAAGGAGCGGCCGGAACCGGAGGCGCGGGAGCCGCCGCTTCGGGAGAAGGAACCGGAGAACAGGCCGCGCCGCATAGCGACGAAAACGTCGTAGAAGCCGAATATGAAGAGGTTAAGGATAAAAAGGACAAATAAGAACAGGTAGAAATCTTATATGTCATATGCTATATTTTTATATGCAATGGATTTTGGCCGGCGTGGAATATGCGGAGATGAGGACGGACGGATAATAAAGTTAAATTTTCCGCATCGATATCCGCGCTCGCCGAAATCCGGATAAATATTTTCCTAACGGCAATTTTGCATGGTATAAAAAGGGCGATTTATAAAACAACGAAAAATTAATTATAAATATATTAATAAATTATGGCAGTTAAAAGAGATTATTATGAAATTCTCGGAGTAGAAAGGGACGTTACCGTCGAAGAAATTAAAAAGGCTTACAGGAAGCTGGCCTTGAAACACCATCCCGATAAAAATCAGGGGGACGGAGATTCGGAAGAAAAATTTAAAGAAATAAACGAAGCGTATAGCGTGCTTTGCGATGAAGAAAAAAGAGCCGCATACGACAGATTCGGACACGAAGGAGCGGGGGCTTTTGCTTCCGGCGGCGGTTTCGGGTTCGGCGACATATTCGGCGAGTTTTTCGGGGATATTTTTTCTCAACCCAACAAGAAAACCAGACGGAGAAAAGGAGAGGATTTAAGGTACGGCGTTAAGATAAAATTCGAGGAAGCGGTATTCGGCGTATCCAAAGAGATAAAATTTAACAGATACGAAACCTGTTCGTCCTGCGACGGAACCGGCGCAAAAAAAGGGACAAAAAGGGTAGCGTGCCCGGTTTGCAGGGGAACCGGGGAAATCAGGCAGCAGCAGGGATTTTTTTCTATATCGAGGACGTGCTATAAATGCAAAGGCGAAGGGGAAATCATAGAAAGCCCCTGTCCTGTCTGCAAAGGCGAAGGAAGGGTTATTAACGAACGCAAATTAGAAATAAAAATACCCGCAGGCGTCGATAACGGGAACAGGCTTAAGGTTTCGGGAGAAGGCTCTTCGGGAATTTTCGGAGGCCAGAACGGCGACCTGTATGTGGATATTGCGGTAGAACCGCACAGTTTATTTAAAAGAGAGGGGAACGACATATTTGTTTCCGTGCCTATAAGCTTTTCTCAGGCCGCTTTGGGATGCGAACTGGAAGTGCCTACTATAGACGGAAATTCCGAAATAAAAATATCGCCAGGAACCCAGAGCGGAACAAGGTTTACTATTAAAGGGAAAGGAGCGCCCAGAATTAACGGCGGTTCGAGGGGCAGCGAATTCGTTGACGTCATCGTAGAAACGCCCGTAAATTTGACCCCGAAACAAAAAAAGCTTTTCGAAGAGCTTGCCGGAGAAACTAAAGAAAAAAAACGTACGTTAAAAAAATCTTTTATGGATAAAATTAAATCTTTTATATTCTGACTAACGGCTCCGCCTTTTTTACTTTATTTATTTACAAACCTTATATCTTTAACGCATATATTTTTATCGGCCGGATTTTTTTTATTTTCGGACGAAAAATACGCGTTTATTTTTTTTACGAACTCTTCTTTAATAAATCCAAGTTCGAATATTAAAACCGGATTTTCGACGCCGACCGTCAGAACGCCTTTATTGAAGGATTTAGGTTTGGTTTTTTTGCCTATGTCTTTCCCGCAGATATCCTCCCAGTATTCGTATAATATTAAAGCGCTGTAATCCGATTCTCCGAGTTTGCTCTTTAACGCTTTAAATAGAATATCTTTTAAACTTAATTGTTGATTTAAATTCATTATTATAATATTATTGCTTATAATATGAAAATATTCAATAAATAAACTAAATAAAAAAACAATGCCATGAATATTAATTGTCCCGTTTGCGGAACTTCTTACGATATAGACGAATCTAAACTGCCCGAAAGTCCAGTTAAAGTGAAGTGCAGGGTATGCTCAAACGTTTTTACGCTAAGCAAAACGCCGAACGAAGAACATCCGCAGTTAAAGATTGAATCCGCTTCCTCGGCAAACAATTTTGTCGCTTCCGCCGCCCTTAAGAGCGGAGCGGAAAATACGGACGGCCCCGCTTCAGACGGCCGCGGATTTAAGGATGCCCGTTCAGCGCAGCCGGCAGGAGCGGCAGCCGCCGGCGTTTCTTCCGCTGCTTCTCCGGCTTCCTCTGCTTCTCCGGCAAACCAGTCCGCCGCGTCTAAAAACAAGCCGTCTCCGCGGAAAAAAGCGCGCGCCGCTTCCCGTCTCGGGACGGCAATGCTTATCGTATTACTTATTCTAATATTAATCGCGGCCGTCGTTCTTGCGCATTACCGCATAATAAACATACCGTTTCTGCCCCGCCGTTTATCGTCTTTTTCTTTTTTAGATGCCGGCAGGTTTATATACGGACGGCGATGACCAAATGCCATGCCCGCAGCTCCTTATAAACGGAAGGCCGCGGCCAACAAAGGCCGCCTCGCCCGACGATAGGTCTGTTCCCCACCCGCGGCCTTAAAGATTTTAATTCGATTTAAATTTTTCGATGGGAATATAAATAGAAACTTCGGTGCCGCGGTTTTTTACGGAAGATACGTCGATAAAGCCTCCGTGTTCGTGTATTATCTTCCGGCTTACGGCAAGCCCCAGCCCGCTGCCTTTTTCTTTTGTGGTGAAAAATGGAACGAATATATTTTTCATATCCTTTTTGCTTATTCCGCATCCGTTATCGATGAACCCTATTTTAAGAAATTTAGGGTTGTTTCGCGTATAATCTAATTTAGTAACAATCTTTATAGCGCCCCCTTTGCGTTTTTTTATAGAGCAGGCGGCGTTTTTGAGAACATTTAAAAAAACCTGCCTTAGAGCGTTTTCCGAAGCATATACTGGGGGAAGACTCGGGTCGAAATCTTTTACCGCCTCTATATTTTTTTCGGCGAATCCGACCCGTTCCATAATTAATATTTCGTTGATGATTTTATTTATATTGACGGGGGAGATTTTTATTTTATGTTTTTTGGATAACGCCAGAAGGTCTTCTATAAGATTGTTTATTCTGCCGGATTCTTTTATGATGATTTCCAGAAAACTATTTAAATCCGGTTCGTCGAACTTTTTTTTTAAATAAGAAGCCGAAGCCTTGATTCCGCCCAGAGGATTCCTGATTTCATGGGATATTTCCGCAATGAACTTGGACAGGTCTTCAATTCTTTCTTCATTCTTGATATTATGCTCCATTTCTTTAAATCTCGTAACGTCCTTTAAGGAAATAAGCATATAAAACTTCGTTCCGTCCGTGATTTTCGATATTTCAAGAATCACGAACCTGTTCGGCTTTTTATTATTGTATTTATATTCATATTCGAAATCGATAAATCCCTCTCCGGTTTTCATAACGTTTTCGGCTTTTTCCACGATATAGCCGTTGCCGCTAAAAAAACGGTTAAGGTTAATGCCGTTTAAAAACCTGTCGGAATATCCCGTCAGTTCCTGCGCAGGCAGGTTTAAAAAATTTAAAACGAGATTTTCGTCGAATAATATTAAGGAGCAGTTAAGGTTATTGAGCATTAAATTATTTATATCCATAACGATTTATAATGATAGCATTTATCTCGGAGGATGTTAAATAAAATTTTATTGTTTAAATTTGATAAATTATTTATAATACAGAATTAAGTTTTTATAAACAGTTTTATAAATAGAAACGCATAAAAGATGAAGGAACAGGAAGATTGCATTTTTTGTAAAATCGCCGGAAAAAAGATGCCGGCCGACATAATAAAAGAAACGGATAATTTTATCGCTATCGAAGATTTAAATCCCGTAGCGCCCGTTCATCTTCTAATAATATCTAAAAAACACTACGACAGCCTTTTAGACGTCGGCGGCAAAGATGATAATATAGGCGGCAATGAAATCTTTGCCCTCATAGGAGAGCTCGCCCGCGAATTTAACGCATGGGAAAGAGGTTTCAGGACGGTCATAAACACCAAGAACGACGGCGGGCAAACGGTCAAACACCTCCATATCCATTTTATGGCGGGCAGGAGGTTCGGCTGGCCTCCCGGATAATTAAAAAAATAAAATAAAATAAAATCGGCGGAAAAGAAAAGGAGAATAAAATAATTAATGGAATCATGGTTTTTTGAAAACCAAACCGGCAATTTCGGAATAAAAATAAGAATTAAATCCGTTTTATTCCACGAATTTTCCCATTATCAGGAAATAACTGTTTACGACACCCCGGAATTCGGGAAAACGCTTGTATTGGATAAAGCGGTTATGTTCACGGAGAAAAACGAATTTGTTTATCACGAAATGCTGGGTCTTGTTCCGGCGTTTGCCCATAAGAAACCGGAGAAGGTTCTTATCATAGGCGGCGGCGACGGCGGCGCGGCAAGGGAATGTTTAAAGAATCCTTTCGTAAAACATATAGACCTCGTCGAAATTGATAAAAAAGTAGTGGACGTTTCAAAAGAATTCTTTCCCGAAATAGCATGCAGGCTAGGCGACGAAAGAGTAAGAATTTTTGCGGAAGACGGGATAGAATTTATAAAAAGGATAAATTTAAACGATAAGGAAAGCGAAAAATACGACATAATCCTTATAGACTCCACCGACCCGGTAGGTCCTGCCGAGGGCCTCTTTAGGCGCGATTTTTACGAAGCGGCTGCCGGTTCGTTAAAGGAAGGCGGAATATTTGCCGCCCAGACGGAGTCTCCTTTTTTTAACGAAAATTTAATAAAAGACGTAAGCAAAATTATAAAAGAATTGTACGCAAAATCATCTCTTTACTGCGCCGCTGTCCCGGTTTATCCGAGCGGCCTGTGGAGTTTTACCGCGGGTTCCAAAAAATACGACCCTCGAACCGTTAACGAAAGCTATAAAGATTTCGACTTCGGCGGACAGGGCTTAAACCTGAAATATTATTCCCCGGAAATCCATGCGTCTTCGTTCGTTCTTCCAAATTTTATAAAGAAAATTTTAAGGTAAAACACATGAAAAAAACCATTAAAAGTCCGTCTGAAAAGCTTCAAAACGGCGCAACGGAAAACTTAATATCTAAAACCTCTTCTTTTTTTAATTCGTCGGATTCTTACGAAAATTCCGATTTAATACTTCTCGGAATTCCTATGGATTATACCGCCAGCAACATTCCGGGTTCGAGATTCGCTCCCAAAAGAATAAGAGAGCTGTCCTATACCTTGGAAAGCTACAGCCCTATTTTCGACGATTCCATCGACGGAAAGTTTTACGATATGGGAGATATCGTTATGCCGTGGGGAAATATCGTTAAAAGCATAAAGTTTATAGACGATATAGCAAAAAATTTGATAGAAGGCGGCAAAAAAATAGTAAGCATAGGCGGCGACCATCTGATAACCTATCCTATAGTAAGGCAGTATATACCCAAATTTAAAGATTTAGTCGTAGTCCAGTTCGACGCTCATACGGACTTAAGAGACGAATGGAGCAGCGAAAAATATTCGCATGCTACCGTTCTGCGCCGCGTTCACGAGGTAATAAAGAAAGGAAATTTGTATCAGTTCGGCATCCGTTCCGGCTCGAAAGAAGAGTTCTATTTTGCCGAAAAATACTGTCATATTTACAAAAACGAGGTTTACGAGCCGTTAAAGAGAATTATCGGGTCGCTGGCGGGCAGAGACGTTTATCTTACGATAGATATCGACGTTCTCGACCCAGCGTTCGCTCCCGGAACGGGATATATAGAAGCGGGCGGGATATCTTCAAAAGAGCTTTTCGACGCTTTGTCGCTTTTACTATCCAAAGTAAACGTAGTGGGAGCGGACGTGGTGGAGGTGTGTCCTCCGACGGATAATTCGGACAGGACGTCCGCGATAGCCGCAAAGCTCATAAGAGAAATTATCATAGGTTTAAACAAAAGCAGATAAACCAATAAACGTTAATAGCGCAAAAACCTGCGGCGGAAAAAAACAAAACGGCAACTGCAAAAAAATCGATAAAAGATAAAAGCAGGATAAAATAATAAAAATAAAAATATTACCGGAGGGAAATAACAGTGTTCGAAACACCCGATATATATACTTTGGCAGGAGGAACATCCGAAGGGCTTTCAAAATTGGGAGCATTCGACAATGCAATATTAAACGCCGGAGTCGGCAATACTAATCTTATAAGGCTAAGCTCCATACTGCCGCCGAAAGCGTCTTTCAGGGAGAAGATTATATATCCTCGCGGAGTTCTCGTTCCGATAGCGTACGGCTATATAACGAGCGACGTTAAGGGCGAAACCATAGCGGCATCCGTCGCTATTGCGGTGTCGGTCGAAGACGGATTCGGTGTAATAATGGAATACTCCGGCGTTACGTCGGCGAGAAACGCCGAAGAAACCGTCAGGAAAATGGCCGAAGACGCCATGAAGCACAGAAACATCGAAATTAAGGAAATAAAATCGGTAAGCTCCGAGCATATCGTGGCAAATATAGGTTGCGCTTTTGCCGCCGTTCCCATGTGGTATTCTAAACTGTCGTAAGTAATATAAAATATGCCGCGCCGTCGCAACGCCGTATAACCGGCTGCAATAACCGGCTGCAATAACCGGCCGCATATTGTCTCCATGGCGTATGAAAGGTATATAATTAATTATAATTTAAGAGGAGACCGACCGGAAGCGTTGCGCCTTGCGCGCTTCCGGCCTAAGAAAACGGTTTGAATAAAGCTTTCGTAGTTTCGACGTCGGTAGGCTTATTGTTCGTTATAGCGCTGATTTTCGTTCTGGGTCCGAAAAATATTCTGCAGATGGCCGGGCATTTAAGTTTTTTGGATTTTTTCATCTTGTTCTTTCTGTCTTATCTTGCCCTGTTTTTTTCCGCGCTTTCTTTGAACAACGCCCTTAACGTTTACGACGCAAAAATAGGGCTTAAACATCTTGCGAATATTAAGCTCATAGGCTACGGCGCAAATTATATCGCTCCTTCTGGAATATTCGCCGGCTTTATCGGCGGAGACGCAATAATGGCTTTAATGCTTAAGAAAAAAATAGGACTCGATTTTAAAATGGGGTTTTCCGCCGGTCTGGCGGCAAAAGTCATAGAATTTGCGGTGTTTCTGCTTTTTGTTTATACCGGCCTTATACTGGGGTTTAAGTATTTTTACATGCCGCCGGAAATATGGTATATGCTGTTAATCGCCGCTATATTCGTCGGCGCGGTAACCCTTGTTTTTTTAATTAATCCTATAATCGACAACAGATTTTTTACCAAAATTTTAAGATATCTGACGAAGTTTAAATTCCTGAACGTTTTAATATTTAAAATATTAAAGCATACAAATAATTTCGAAAAAGAGCTTCATCTGTTTTATATGAAAGGAAAAAAATATCTTTTTTTAAGCCTGTTTTTAAGTTTAATCGAAACAGCGGTTTTAATATTTCAGATATGGCTTTTAGTGCATTACCTAGGCATTGATATGGGTTTTTCTAAAACGCTTTTAATATTTTCGGTTTCGATGCTTATTTTCGCGCTTCCTCTGGCGCCGGGTTCCGCCGGAACTTACGAGCTTTCGCAGGTAGGGTTGTTCGACGTTCTCGGTCTCGGCTCCGAACTCGGCCTTACTTTCAGCCTTGTAATGAGGGCGGTCAACCTGCTTATGGTCGCCGTTTCGTTTTTTCTAATTCCGCATTACGGGTTTCATTTTTTTAAAAAACAGGAATATAAGGACGGAGACGGCGGGGAAACGATATGAAAATATTATATTCTTTATGCAGCTGGGGGCTGGGACATGCTACGAGAGGGCTGCCGGTAATAAGGAGGCTCATTAAAGACGGCAACGAAGTTATCGTCTATACGTACGGAAGGAGCCTCGAACTTTTAAAATCCGAGCTTAAAGACGGCGCAAGGTATATTGAAACCGTTCCATACCCCTCGCCTTATTCGGATAAAATTGGTTTTGCGTTCAGGTTCGTAAGGGTAGCCCCTAAGATTATGCGCGTAATCAAGGAAGAAAACAAAGAAGTTTCCAAGATAGTCCGCGAAAACAAAATAGGCCTTATAATCTCCGATTCGAGATTCGGCTCCTATTGCAGGTCGGTCCCCTCATACCTTATATTTCATCAGCTAAGGTTTATATCGCCTTTAAGGCTTCCTCCCGCAGAGATGGCCACGGAGTTTTACAACCATTACCTGCAAAACAAATTCGATAAGATTATCGTTCCCGATTACGAAGAAAATTCGCTTTCCGGCGACCTTTCGCATAACCTCAGGTATTTTAAAAGAGAAAACATCGAATATATAGGGATACTTTCCGATTTCGAAAAAATAGAAACGGACGAGGACATCGATTACCTGCTTTCGATTTCAGGGCCGGAGCCTACGAGGACGGCGCTTGAGAAAAAACTATTTTCCCAGATTCATCTTTTAAAAGGCAATATCGCAGTCGCGTTAGGAAAGCCCGGAGAGTTCACGAAAGAGACCGCAGGAAACGCGACGGTATATTCTTTTCTCGAAAAAGCGAGGCGCGACGAACTTATGAACAGGGCAAAAATCGTCGTTTCGAGGTCAGGCTACACAACCGTAATGGATGTCGCCGAAATTGACAAAAAGGCGTTTTTTATTCCCACGCCGGGGCAGACCGAGCAGGTTTATCTGGCAAAACATCTGGAAAAAGCCGGATTTTTTCATTCGGTAAAGCAGGGAAAACTTAAACTTGACGCGGATACCGAAAACGCATCGAAATACCGCGGGTTTAAGCCGCTGTGGAAAACCGCCGATAGCGTGGAGAGGCTTTTTAAGATAACGGGCGTATCGAAGTAAATATTTTTTTAATGCGGGGGTTTTTTTAATGGTTTCCATAATCATACCGGCGCACGAGGAAGAAAAATATATAGGCGCGTCCATAGAAAGGCTCTTAAGCCAGAGCTCGGCCTCATTCTTAAAAAAGGGTGAAGACCCGGCGGATTTTAAGAATTTTAAAAACGCGGGCAAAACCCTCTGCGAGGTTACCGTGGTAGTTACGCGCGGAGAAGACGATACCGAAGGAGCCGTCGCTAAATATCCGCTGGCAAACCTTATATCGGGAAACTTCAGCGGGGTTTCCGAGGCCAGAAACGCGGGCGCCGCGGTTTCCAGAGGCGACGTTTTTCTGTTTCTCGACGCCGATACCCTGCTTAACGACGGCTTTATAAAACGTCTCGACGGCTTCGGCGGAAAGACCGATTTCATAGGAACTTCAAGGCTTCTGCCCGATATTAATACGGCTAAAGCGCGTATTTTTATGTTCGGCAACAACATAGCGCATATGCTCTCAAAAACGTCAATGGCGCTTATATTCTGCCACAGGGAAGTATATAAAGGCGTTTCCGGGGGATTCGACGAAAGAATGCCGGCGGGCGAAGACTTAAAATTCATTAATATAGCGCTCAAAAACGGAGCAAAGTTCAAATATCTTGGCGATATAAGCGCGGTAACGTCCATGAGGCGCTTCGAAACCAACGGCTATTTTAGGACAGCTATCGAATGGATGGGCGGATATTTCTTTAAGCCGCCTGAGCATTACGACGTCGTGAGATAAGACAAATTTTGTCATATGGCGGCAATTTTTGTCAATGAAAGAATATCCGCATAAGTAATTTAATTAACTGATAAATAGTTGCATTCCGCCTTCCGTATAAAATTTATTTATTAATTAATAAATAAATATTGTTGACAATTTTTGCCTTTTTGTAATATGATTTAAATGTAATTTTAAATTTAACGTAAAATAAATGTTATTTTAACGGGTAGATTTTTAAAAGTTTACGCCGCAAATACAGCAAAAATTTTGTCTTTTTCGTTAAATTTTTAAAATGGCACGGTATTTGCTATTAATCTAAATAACATTAATTAGAATAATTATTTAGAATAAATTTTATTTAAAGCAATTCCACATATAATTAATTTTAAAAAAAAGGAGGCAGTAAAAATGAACTTTAAAAGATTTAAAAGCTCTAAAGGCTTTACGCTTATCGAGCTCTTAATCGTCATAGCCATTATCGGCATCTTGGCGGCTATAGCGATACCGACGTATATGAGCTACGTCAACAGGGCAAAAGACAGCGAGGCCGCGACGAACCTAGGCGCCATCTTTACGTCCGAAACGGCGTTTAACGCTTCAAACTCGATGTTTATCAGCGCCGGAGTTACGGAGAACAGTTCACATAATGTGGGCAGTTGGACGGGTAAGGCTCAGCAAAGCACTCCGCATCCGTTTTATGCCCAGGCTGATATCGCTACGGGAATTCCTCACGATTCCCCGCCTTATTCATGCTCCGCCAATGCTCTTTCCGGCAGCGCCGGTCCCGCTACCGGCGGTTTTGCGGATATCGGTTTTTTACCGGTAGGCACGCTGTATTTTTACTATCAGGTTATAGCAGGCTCTACGCAGGGTACCGCAAACAGCAGCGCCCCCACCGCCGCCTCGATTAGCCTTAACTCTACAACCTGGCCTACAGCCGCAAACGGAAAATGCGGTCCGGGATATACGGCTATAGCCGGAACAAACTTTACCGGAACAAATTATCAGGTTTATGCCGTAAACGATTATACGTCCAGCTCCGGGATTCTCGAGGGAACAAATTACTAATTCGAGATATTTAATGTAAAGTTATTAACGTTCGTCGTCCTTCTTAATTTCGATTAGGAAGGACGATTTTTTAATTTTTCTTTTTTAAATTTAAGAAATTTATGAGATTTTTTTCAAAATCCGAAAATGTATCCGTAATTTTTTTTTATATAATAACCTTCGTTTTAGTAACTTTCCCTTTAGTTCTTTATTTTCCTTCCAAAATGCCCGGAAATTCAGGGGACGAATATTTAATGTCCTGGTTTTTCTGGGAATTTGAGCATTACGTCTTCGTTCTTCATAAGTGGCCGTTTTTTACCAACCTTGCGTATTATCCGCACGGGGTTCCTCTTTACGTTTCCACGTCCATGCCGGTTAATTCGCTTATCGCTTCGGCCGCGTATTATTTTTCCAAAAATCTGATACTTGCCTATAACCTTATATTTTTCGCATCTTTCATATTAAACGCCTATTTTGCTTATTTGCTTGCGGACGAAACAGTAAAAAATAAAACCGCCTCCTTTTTTGCGGGGACAATATTTGCAGGCTCTCCTATCCTTATAGAACAGGCGAGATGGGGGGATATAAATATCTGGAGCGCTTACGGGCTGCCGTTGTATATTTTGTTTTTTAACAGGCTGTATAAAAATCCGAACCTTAAAAACGCTCTTTTTGCGGCATCCGGATTATTTCTGGCCACATATGCGGGTTTTTATGAATTTACGGTAATGCTGGCGCTTTACTCTATTTTTTTTATTTTATATCAATTTTTTAAAGAAGATAAGCTGCTAAGGTTAGGAAAAAACGAACCTGCCCTGAATGAAAACAATAAAAAACCGGCGGAATTGGATTTGAGGGCGGTTATTAAAAATTTCAAAAACAGGTTTCCGGAAAACCCCGTTTTTAACGCGAAATATCTTAAAAATCTTGCCGTAATGCTTTTTTCTTTTATCGCCATTGCTTCCCCTTTATTAGGTCCGGCAATATATTACGCATATATAGACAAAAGAATTTTATTTTTTAATCCGGATATGTTTTCCATAAAGGCTTATTCGGCGACGCTGTTTGCGTTCTTTTTTCCTCCTTTTTTCAATCATTTTCTTCTGCCGTTTACGACGGCGGTTTACTTTAACCCGGTATATCCGTTCATGGTAAGAGGGGCAAATTCCTTGGATTTTTTGGGATACGTCCCCCTTGTTTTTTTTGCGATAGCCGTTATAAAGGGCTTTAAGAACGTCAGTTTTTATTTTTACGCATTTTTGTTCTTCGTCTTAATGTCTTTGTCTCCCTTAATCCATATAGTTAACAACATAAGGGTTTTCGACCCTTTCGTGTACCTCATAGATATCCTTCCGGTATTTAAAGGAATCGAAGAATCGGGCAGATATATGATTATGGGCTATCTGTTTTTTTCCGTCGTATGCGCTTACGGAATAAAGATTTTTTTTGAACGGAACCTTTTTAAGGGGCGCGCAGTAAAATTTTTATTAATCGTTTTGATATTTTTCGGAATAATTATAGGATACAGTTCTTATCCTTTTCAGATGGGAAGCGTAAAGGTATCGAAAGGAATTTATATCCTTAAAAATAGCGAGCCGTACGGCGCGGTTTTAACGATACCGTTTCTTCAGGACGGCTTTAAGATGTATGAGCAGACAATTTATCAAAAACCTATGCTTGCCGGTTTCATTATAAGATACGGCTTCCATAATCTTTATAAGAAATATCTCCCAAAAGAATTTTTTATTTTCAACGGCAAATATTACAAAGGCAACAACCTTAATCAAAGGGCGGTTATAAAGCTCGGCAATCCCCGGCGCCTCGCCGAAAATTTTAAATATTTTAAAAAGTTAAACGTAAGGTATTTATTAATTGTAAAAAGTCAGTTAGGGCAGATTTACGGCAAAACCGACAGCCTGAATCTTAAAAAAATCAACGGATTTTTAAAAGACGAAAGAGGAAAGGCTGTTGCAATATACGATTCAAAGCGGACGATGGTTATTAAACTTAAATATTAAAGGTATCATTTATTTATTTTTTTATAACGCTTAAAAGAAAATAGGAGGCGTAAAAATGAAAATTAACGGACCTAAAGATAGAAACGGTTTTACTTTAATAGAGCTGCTAATAGTCATAGCAATTATAGGCATTTTGGCGGCTATAGCCATCCCTGCTTACATGAATTACGTGGATAGAGCGAAGGACAGCGAAGCAAAAACAAACCTCGGCGCCATATTCACCGACGAAACGGCATTTAACGCGGCAAATTCGGCGTTTATCAGCGCGGGAACAAGTTCCGCGCCTTCGTCTTCGTGGGGCAAAGGAACCCTGTCGCCGGTTCACGTTTTTTACGATGCCATTTTAACGTCCGGCAAGGGAGTATATTATCTGGATAACGCGCCGTATAAATGTTCCGCCGGAGCATTGACCGCCGGAACGGCTTATGCCCCAGCAAATGGCGGTTTTGCCGATTTAGGATTTTATCCTCTCGGCTCGCTTTATTTTTACTATCAGGCGGGAGCGGCTTCCGCGCCTACCGATGCGCCTCAAATTCAGGAGTCCGCTTCGGCTAATCCCGTTGTCAATTCGATTACGGGCGGGGGGACGGCATTAGGTTCTTCCGGAACTAACGGCTATTGCGGCTCGGGGTTCGCCGCTTTCGCTTCTGCCAATATCACCGGTTCCAACTGGCAGATATTTGCCGTCGACGATTTCAGCAGCACCCCTTCTTTGGTCAGCGGACAGGGGTATTAGAAGAAAAATATTAAAATAATTTAATACGGGAAGTTATCGAATTTAATAAAATAATTAAAATTGCCATTTTATTTATTTAAATAATTTGAGCAATCAGGTAAACTATATATATATGGTTTTCGGCGAAGACCTAAAATTCAGCATTTTATTGCCCGCATATAACGGTTCTAAATGGATAGAACAGACGGTTTACAGCATCATGCGGCAATCATATTCTAATTTTGAATTAATCGTTTCCGACGATAACTCTACGGACGGCACAACCGATGCAATAAAAAGCATTAAAGACGCACGAATAAAAATATTTAAAAACGATATTAATCTGGGTTATCCGTCTAATTTAGAGAAAGCCCGATTGCTGTCTGCCGGCGACAGCCAGATTATATATCTTATGGGACAGGACGATATACTGGCCGAAGACGCTTTGTTAAAAACTTATAATTGTTTTAAAATCGGCAAAGAAATCGGCGTCGTCAGCAGAGCATTTTATAATTTTACCGGGGATGATTTTTACCGGGGGATAAGGAATTATGCCGGACCTTTAAGCGGCAAGCCCTTTGATATAATAGATATATACGACGAAAACCGGCTCTGCCTTTTAATGGTTTCTTTGGCTCAGTTTTCGGGGCTTGCATACCGTAAAAGCTACATCGAGACGCCTTTCCATAAAAATGTTTTTACTTCCCACATTTACCCTTTTTTAAGCATATTAAAGAAATATAAGGCGGCATATTTAAACGATTATCCGGTTGCGGTCAGATTTGAAAGCTCTCAATGCGCCAGAGTTTCTTCGATATATAAAATTTCCCCCTTGCAATCATGGGTAGATATGTTTAACGATATTTTTGAAGATAAAAAATATGCCGGATTAAGAAAGGCGTTGATTAATAAATTCGGAGCCGGAATCGAAGGGATTTTACAGATTAAAAATTACGGGCAAACCGGAAATTATTACAGGGAAATATCGCTCTATATAAAATACCGGCCTAAAAATTTATTATCCGTTAGATTTTATATGTATGTTTTCGGTTCTTTGCTAATGCCGAAACGGTTATTGATTAAAATAATAAGCTATTATAAAAGGCATATTCTTTCTGCCGGCATGAAAAACGTCAGAATTAAATACTGAATGAAAAAATACCTGCAAATTCTTTTTTTTATAATTTTGGCCATTGCCGTTTCGTCATTATGGCTGTCCGCCCTTTTCCATATCTCCAACCTCTGGAGGGGGGACAGCGATAACGCTTTTGCCCTAATGAACGGATACAGCATCCTGCAGGGTAATTTTTTATTGAAAGGTTACAGTTCCGTTTATCTTAACATATCGGCCGATACATATTTTTACGCCTTATGGATTAAGGCGTTTGGCTTCAGGCCTTTGCTTATCCATATAATCCCTTTGTTTCAATTCATAGTTTTAATTGCCGCGGCGGTTTTTTACGTTAAAGAGGCGGGCGGAAATAACCCGGAAGACGACGAAATTTCAACGAAAATCGGTATTTTTATGCTTTTCGTCTTTCTTGCCATGCCCGTAAAGGCGTTTGCTTTTTTTATGCTTCAGGGGATGCATGTCTCGACGATAATCTTATCTTTAATAGCTGTTTTTATCCTTGCAGGATTTTTAAAAAGCGAATCCGGCGGTTTTTTTAGGCTGCTCCTGTCGTTTTTTGTCTTAACAATAGCCATTATAAACGATTCCTTGACTCTCGTCGTATGCGTAATGCCGCTTCTTTCTGTTATGGCCGCTTTCATTTATACGGCTTTTAAAACAGGAAAAGGAGTTAAAAAAAGCCGTATTCTGTTATCCGCTCTTGCCGTTATATCGGCAGTCACATTAAAAAAAATAGTAGTTTACGCATTTGTCGTTTCCGGAAGGCTTAGCGTAAAGCCGGGAGGACCAGCGGCAGCTTTCGTCCGCCTAAGGGATTTTCCTAGGAATATTTATTTATATTTTAGCGGCTTGTTAAGGCTGTTCGACGCTAATTTTTTCGGAAAAAATCTTTCGGACAAGTTTACTTTTATAAGCTTATCGAAATTTGCGATAATAAGCCTTATCCTTATATACACTGTTCCAAAATTGATAAAAAAATTTTTAAATAAGTTCAAGGGAAAAGAAGGTCGTAATCATGAATATTTCTATTCCAAAGAATTTATAGATTTTACGCTTTTGTTTGGCGGGATATTTTTAACTTTAGCTTTTTTACTAAGCAACATACCGGAAAACAAGGCTTCCGCCAGATACCTTACCCCTCTTGCGGTTTACTGGCTCATTCTGTCCTTCAGGAATATTCCCGCCGCCGTTTCAAAATATTACTCCCGCACCGGATTCAAGCTGACAGCCGCCGCCGTTATAATCGTTTACTCGGTTTCTTTTATATATGCCTCTTTGACGCCTATTCCTAAGAGCCCCGAGAGGGCTCTGGGGAATTGGCTTCTGAAACGCAATTTGACACACGGCTACGGTTCCTACTGGGATTCGGGCATCATAACGCTGATGACTTACGGAAAGGTTACCGTAGGGCAGGCGGCCCCTATACTTTTCAACGGATTGTTTCATCGGTACGACTGCTCTCCCGAGAAGAAACGATATGAAAATAAAAGATTTTTTGTCGTATATTCAAAATATTTCATATATCAGGGGGTAAATAAACAAAGTATAATATGCAGGTTCGGCAAGCCCTCAAAGATTTACGTCGAGGATTTCCAAGGAACTTCCGGCAGGGCTTACGGAAGAATCGCCGGTAAATACTCCAGGCCTCCTTATGTAATAATGGTCTATGATGACGGCGCAGGCAAGGGAAAAAAATAAAATGAAGCCGTTTCATAAAAACAAAATATCCGTCCTGATGCCTGCCTACAATGAAGACCCAAAGATTTACGACAATTTGATTTACTGTTTTTGCGTATTCGAAAAATTTGGATTTTCTTTCGAGATTATTTTAATCGACGACGGCAGTACGGATAATACCGCGGATATGGCATTAAAGGCGGCAAAAGAGCACGGCGAAATAAGATTGGTTTCAAATGCTAAGAACACCGGCAAAGGTTTTGCTTTAAAAAATGGTTTTGAAAATTCCACAGGAGACTTAATCGTATTTTTGGACAGCGATTTAGAAATAGACCCTTTTCAGGCGGGAGGACTTCTTAAAGCGATGGAGGATAAAAATGCCGATATAGTTATAGGCTCGAAAAGGCATAAGGATTCTTTCATTAAGTATCCCGCAGAAAGAAAAGTATTGAGCTTTGCCTACTTTATGATGATAAAATTTATGTTCAACCTGAACGTAACGGATACGCAGGCAGGCATAAAAATATTCAGGAGAGAGGCGTTAGAATATGCTTTTCCTAAAATATTATGCAAAAAATACGCGTTCGACGTCGAAATTCTTGCGGTAGCGGCGAAGAAAAAATTTAAAATTATCGAAGAGCCGATTAAAGTAATTTTTTCCAGAAATACTTCGTGGGGAAGAATTAAAATAAGAGATATATGGGATATCGGCATAGACACAATCGCCATCTTCTACCGCATGAAAATTTTACGCTATTATAAATAATTATTTTTTTGAGCCTGCCGCGAATGAAAAATATGTTGCCGCTTGACAAATATTTTGTTTCCGTAATAATACCTTTGTCCTGCATAAACGATTATATTATGGAAACGCTCGCTTATATATTTAGAATGGATTTTAAAAATTTTGAAATTATTATTCTGCCTGACGATAATTTAGAGCTTAATTATCCCAATACGACGGTAATACCCACGGGAAAGATAAGTCCGGCAAAAAAAAGGGATATAGGGGCTCGATATTCTAAAGGCAATATTCTTGCTTTTATAGACGACGACGCATATCCCGATAAGATGTGGCTGACTAACGCACTGCCTTATTTTGACGCCGAAGATGTAGGAGCCGTGGGAGGGCCCGCCGTAACGCCCGGCGAAGACGGATTCAGTCAGAAAGTTTCGGGCGCGGTTTTTCTCTCCAAATTGGGCGGGGGCAATCCGGAAAGGTATTATCCGGTTGGAAACGCAAAAGAAGTGGACGACTGGCCAAGCGTTAATTTATTGGTCAGAAAAAATATATTCGACGGGAACGGCGGATTTGATTCTGAATACTGGCCGGGAGAAGATACCAAATTGTGCTTAGATATCGTCAATGAAGGGAAAAAAATTATTTACGCACCCTCCGCCATAGTTTATCACCATAGAAGGACGGGTATCTTAAGCCACTTAAAACAGATAGGCAATTACGGTCTGCACAGAGGATATTTCGCAAAAAAGTATCCAAAAAATTCTTTAAAGGTTTATTATTTTCTTCCGACTTTATTGGTTTTATATTTTGTCCTGCTTGCGCTTGCCTCAATATTTGCCAAAGAATTGCTATTGCCTTTTTCAGCCGGCTTGCCGATATATATAGCGGCGTTATGCTGTGCATTTTTCGATATCGGGAGAAAGACGCGCGATTTTAAAATCGCGCTGTTTTCTATTTATTACATATTTTTTACGCATATATGGTACGGCATAAGATTTTTTTACGGTTTTTTTATAATAAGGGATTTAAAAAGCAGGCTGAGGCGATAGGCTATATAAGATAAGTTAAAACAGAAATTAAGAAAAAACGGAAGGAAATTAATTAAACAAAATAGAAATTAAAAAGATAAATAGAAAAACCAATAAACAGGCAAGTATATGAAAATATCGATATCGTATCCGCCGTTGGAATCTGAGAAGGGAATCGCCCTGTTATCTCAAAACAGGCAGTTTCAATGGTTTAAAGACCCGACTTATATATATCCCGTTATTCCCGCAAGCGCCGCCACGCTTTTAAGCAAAAGCGGATTCGACGTATTCTGGGACGATGCCGTTGCCGAAGGAATTTCTTATAAAGACTGGCTTATCCGTATTATAAAAGAAAAGCCGGACGTAATAGCGGTTGAAACGAAAACCCCGGTTGTAAAAAGACACTGGAAAATAATTAACGAAATAAAGAATAAATTCAGGCATGAATATTCCGGCGGATTTGAGCCGTCGGTCGTTTTGACGGGAGACCACGTTACCGCGCTTCCCGAAGAATCTCTTTTAAACTCGGAAGCCGATTTTATCGTTACCGGCGGAGATTACGATTTTTCGCTGCAAGGTTTATGCCTGTATTTAAAGTCCTTAAGGTCTTCTGCGCCCGCAATTCTAAAAACGCCCGGCATTTATTACAGGGAAGGCGCCCGGATATCTAATACCGGGCGGTTTGTCCTATGCGGCGACCTTAACGGCCTGCCGTATATTGACAGAAAGTTAACCAAATGGCAACTTTACGCCTATATGAACGGAAATTTTAAATATCCTCCCGGAACTTATGTAATGGCGGGACGGGATTGCTGGTACGGAAGATGCAGTTTTTGCTCGTGGACGACCCTTTTTCCCGGTTCAGGATTCAGGTTGGTTTCTCCCGAAAGGCATCTGAATGAAATCGGGAAACTCATAGAAGAGTTAAAAGTTAGAGAGATATTCGACGATAGCGGCTGCTTCCCTATAGGGGGCTGGCTTAAAGAATTTTGCAACAAAGCGATAGAAAGGGGATATAATAAAAAAGTAGTTATGGGATGCAATATGAGGGTGGGAGCGCTAAGCCGGGAAGACTGGCATCTCATGAAGAAGGCTAATTTCAGGTTTATTCTCATAGGCTTGGAGTCTATGTCCCAGAACACCCTCGACAGGCTTAATAAGGGCATAAAAGTATCCGATATTAAAAATACGATTAAAATGGTTAAAAATGCGGGGCTGGAGCCGCATATCACTACAATGGTAGGTTATCCATGGGAAACAAAAGAGGAAGCCTTAATGACCGTAGATTTTGCAAAATATTTATTTAAAAAGGGGTATATAGATACCTTGCAGGCGACGATAGTAGTTCCGTATCCCGGCACGCCCATGTTCGAGGAGGCAAAAAAAGAGGGCTGGCTTTTAACGGAAGACTGGGACAGATACGATATGAGAGAATCGGTCTGGAAAAGCCCGGTTTCCAACGGCGATATTTTAAAATTCACCCGTTCGCTTTATACATCGGCGTTAAGCCCTGCCTTTATATTGAGAAAGATTTTTACCGTAAAAAATATTTCCGATATAAAGTTTTTATTTAAAGCGGCTAAAAAAATGCTCGGACATTTTGCGGATTTTAAGGAGTGATATGCATCCCTTGGTTTCGGTTATAGTTACGACAAAAAATGAAGAAAAAAATATCGGCATGTGCCTAAAAAGCATAAAATGCCAATCGTATCGGAATATCGAAATTATCGTCGTCGATAATTATTCCGGCGATAAAACTAAAGAAATCGCGGGCAGATATACAGATTTGGTTTACGATAAAGGAGACGGCATGGCCGCACAAAGAAATTACGGAGTGGGCGTTTGCGGCGGAGAATATATTATATATGTAGATGCAGACATGATTTTGGCGCCGTTTACGATTGAATCATGCGTCGGCGTATTTAAAAGTAATCCGTTAATAACCGGACTGTATATACCAGAAATAATAATAGGCAGGCGATTATGGTCTAAAATCAGAAGATTCGAAAGGTCTTTTTACGATGCTACCGTTATAGACGCCGTAAGATTTATCAAGAAAGATGTTTTTATTAAAGCCAAGGGTTTTGATGAAAGTTTTTCGCCTTTTGCGGACTGGGATTTTAACAGAAAAATCTCTGTTCTGGGAGAGCCCGAACTTTTAGGCGCATATGCCGTACCAGATTATTTAAACGGGGCTGAAAACCATTTTGAAACAGAGGTAGAAAATTTTTTAGTTTTTAACGGTTTTAGTCGCGAAGATTTAAGCAACAAATATAATAACGTCATATTTCATAACGAGACAAATATGAATTTATCGGGATATCTGCGCAAAAAGTCGCGTTATATAAAAGAAGATTACCATAAATATATAAATAAATGGGGTAAAGACGATATTATCGTCAGAAAACAATTCGGTTTGTTTTACAGGTATTTTAAAATATTTACGGAAAACGGAAAATGGAAAAAATTATTGCGGCATCCTTTTCTGGCTATTTATACGCTGTCTTTTAAAACGGCAGTCGGGTTAATATATCTTAAGTTCAGGCTGCCGGGAGGCGGAGGGCATAATTAGTCAAGGGCCGATTTATATTATTTCCCTGGACGGCGCAATATTAAAAATTCGCATTTTTTATTTGGATATTATCGGTAAAAGGTTTTAACGAAAATCCGGCATATTAAACGTTAAAGAACAGGAGAAATTATGATAGATAATTTAATGCGGAAAATCGATTCGAGAGAGGCAAAGATAGGAATTATAGGCCTTGGATATGTAGGTCTTCCCCTTGCGGTAGAATTTGCAAAAGCAGGCTTTTCTTTAACGGGATTCGATACCGACGCTAAAAAAATTTCTAATTTGAAAGCGGGTAAAAGTTATATAAAACACATCC
>JAJYJI010000054.1 GCA_021789605.1 bacterium | reverse complement strand
TTTAAATTCAGCGCCTCTCCTTTCCGGCAGCCGGTGTAAATTAAAAAAGTAATTATATCCCGGGTAAGTTTATTTGTTGCGCCGGCAATCAACTTCTTTATGTCCCCGTCGGACAGGGTTTTAAGACGGGATAATTCATTCAGTTTTTTAATCCTGGAGGCAGGGTTGCTTTGAATATAATTTCTTTCCATACAGTAATTAAAAAAATGATGAAGGGTTGCAAGTTCTATATTGACCGAACGGTAATTTATTTCGCCCTCTCTTTTGTCCGTGTTTTTTGGCTTGTTTCTAACTTCCAATTTTCTTTCAAGCTGATAGTTTTTAATATCGGCGGAGGAAATCCTGCCTATGTTCTTATTTTTAAAAACGGGCAGGATATGCTTACCGGAGTCGATTTTGCTTCTTATGGTTTTTTCGGTATTGCCGCTATTTTTCAGGTAACTTTCCCATGCCGCCTGAAAAAAGCAAGTTTTTATTTCTTGCCGACGGCAGGTTATGTTCTTGTTTGATTATGTCATTTTTAACGGATATTTCCACCTGTTCGGCAACTTTTTCTATATCTTTTTTCTTCATGGACGAAGTCATAGAAGTAATATTTGCCGTTTTTCACGATAGACATGGAATACCTCCTTATTTTACAAGCGTTTTAAGCGCTTTAGGATATTATATCACCTATGTGAAAATCTCGCCATAAAAAAGGCAAAAATGGGTCAAAAATGATAATGTTTAATTAAAATCGATGAAGGGTTGAAAAACCGGAAACCTTTACTATATATATGCGGTTTTAGATGGTGGGCTGTCCCGGGATCGAACCGGGGACCTACTGATTAAGAGTCAGTTGCTCTACCTATTGAGCTAACAGCCCGCGTAATGGATAACGAGTTTGGCGATAAATTAAACCTAAAGCGCATATTGTTATAATCGCGCTCATCCCATTATATATGAGGATATTGTTTTAACTGATAAATTATATACTATTTTTATTTTTTTAGTCAATTCCTTTTTCAATTCCTGTTAATAACTTTTATAATGTCTATATATAAATAACTTTTAATTTGTCTATTCCTTAACTAAAAATAATAATAAACGGGAGATATTATGACAAATTAAAAGTTAAATTCAATAGACAAATTAAAAGTTGACAACATTCCTTTTTCAATTCCTTTTTAAATTACTTGTTAATCCCATATTAATAGCTTTTAAACTTTCTGCGTTAATATGCGCTTAGATTTCTATTTTAAATTTTTATAAATTTTAGTGATATACTCTAAAATAAAGAAGCTGTTTTAACGGAAAAGTTTTAAACTTTTAAGTTTTTATCAAATCTGTTTAAATAATGCGTATGCCGGCTAGGCGGCGGAGGCGGATAAAAAATTATCCGGACAAATTTATGATATTTAAAAACAGGCGGGAAGCAGGAATGCTTTTGGGCGATAAACTGTCGTCCGATAAATACGGCGGCGGAAATACGGTAGTCATAGGCTTGTTGAGAGGCGGTATTCCGGTTGCCTACGAAATCGCAAAAAGGTTGAAATCCCCTTTGGAAGTCGCGCTTGTAAGAAAAATAGGTGCCCCCGGCCATGAAGAATTAGCCATAGGAGCGATAGTTGACGGAAAAAACCCAAAGGTTTACCTCAATAAGCCGCTGATATCCCGTATCGGCATACCAGAAGAATACATAAGCAGAATTAAAAAGATTAAGCTCGAAGAGATTAGAAAAAGAGAAAAAATATACAGGAGGGAAGAGGAAAAAATAGACGTTCACGGTAAAACGGCGATAGTAGTGGACGACGGCATAGCTACGGGCGCATCTATCATGGTCGTTATAGAAGCGCTTAAAGAAGAACTGCCCGAAAAAATTATCGTTGCCGTTCCAGTCGTCCCCGCCGATACTTTAACGGAGATGAATAAAATCGCGGACGGCGTGGTAGCGCTCGATGCGCCCGAAGAATTTTATGCCGTCGGAGAGTTTTACGAAGATTTTGGTCAGACTTCCGACGAAGAGGTAATCGAACTCCTTCAAAAATCCAGAAAATCCAACAAATAAATTAATTAATTAATTAAGTATAAATAAATAATTTTAATTATTGTGATTAAAGTCAATTTAATTTAATTTTAAATCTGTTAGACTTTATATTAACCGCGCAAGGCGATTTTAATCCAGGTCCGGCGCCAGGCATCTTGGGGGGAAGGAGGGGCATATATCACGCAAACGATAAGCGAAAAGGATTTGTTCGAACGGTTAAAAACCGTAACCGACCCGGAACTTGGGGTTAATATTGTCGATTTGGGACTTGTATATAAGGTAAATTTAAACGAAAACGGAAAAGTGAACTTGGACATGACTTTAACGGCAAGAGGCTGTCCTATAAGCAACGTCATTAAATACGAGGTCGAAGAGGCATTGAAAGGCGTTCCCGGCGTTAACGGGGTGACGGTAAATTTTGTGTGGGAGCCGGAATGGAATACTTCAATGATAAAACCGGATGCGTTAAAAAAGCTGAAATCGGGATAATCCCGCTAATTATACCAAATTATAATTCAATTTATTATAAAACGGAGGACGATTAATCAGTATATGAATTCTACCGACAGTTCCATAAACATATCTTTAAGGCATATTAAAACGGCTCTTATATTTCTGCCGGTTTTTTTTGCCCTTATGTTTTTCGATTCAAAAAATTTTAATTCGTATTTTTTTATGAATGTAAAAGTAATCGCTTTGGTCCATATATATACCCTCGGATTTTTAATGATGATAATCATGGGCGCTTCATATATGCTTTTGCCTGTGGCCCTCGGAGTAAAAATAGCGTATGAAAAGCTTTTTTTCCCGGTTTACTATGCGTTTGTGCTGTCTTTACTGCTTTTTGTTATAGGAATGTATTACATAATAGGTCCTCTGATTGCCTTGGGAGGCCTTTTCCTGTTTGTTTCGGTTTTAATTTATAACGTAAATATGCTTCTAAGTTTAAGAAAAATAAGAAAGTGGGACTATTCGGCCGCGGGAATCGCTTTTGCCTATTTTTATCTTTTTATAGGATTATTGGCGGGATTGTATCTGGCTTTGTCGCTTTATTTCGGTATAGGGTTCAATCTTTTCGACATATTAAAAGACCATATCTATTCTATGTTTGCCGGTTTTACCGCTATGCTTTTTATAGCCGTTTCATACAGGCTCCTTCCTATGTTTTATATGACGAAAACTCCGGAAAGTTTATATTGGAAATCCGATTTCGTCGTTACGAACGCCGGCATAATTACGATATTTGCTTCTTCCATTTTTGCGGGTTCGGCCCCGGTCGTCGAAGCATATTTAAACGAAACGGGCGGCCTGCTTTTAGGAACGGGAATCCTTTTATACTGTTTTATATTTTTTAACCTTATGATTAAGCGGCTTAAAAAAAAGCTCGATATTACGGCTTTTTATCTATTCGGGGCAATTATATTTCTAATTTTTTCGGCGGTCACGGGCTTATTGCTGACGATTGCGCCGCAAACGGAATTAGACTCGTACTCCGGAATAAACGGCATATATTATTCGTTCGGATTTTTGGCTTTATTCGGTTTTGCCGGAATGGCGATTATAGGTTTTTCGTATAAAATATTTCCGTTTTTGATAAGCCTTAAGATATTTGAAAAAACAAAAAAAGGCGCTTACGGCAAACTTTTTTCGGACGAAAAAACTAAATATTTAAAATACCTTATATTCGCGCTATTTTTATCTGGTACGATTTTATGGATATTTTATTTAATTAAGATAGCAGCTTTTATTCTTTTTATATCTTCAGTCCTGCTTTTGTTCCAGATATTTTCCATGGAATGGTAATTCTTATTTCCGGCCCCCCCCGTAAAACGACCTCGGAATCGCAGTTCAAAAATATTTATATATTTTTAACGTCAAAGTAAATTTAACCGGCATGCGCAAAATCTGCACGCAAAAGATTTGCAATTATATTATTATGTAATATAATGAATTATACCGTCATAATATTTAATATGCGCTAAATTATATATAATATTATATTACGTATGAAACAAATTTTAAAAAGCTGGCTTGACGATGTATTATCGGAAGCGGGGAAGGCTCGCGGCAATTTAACGGGGCCGGACGTTGCCGTAAATATAGAAGAACTCGGGCCATTTCGCAAACAGCGGTTTGTCGAAACCATAGAGGATTATTATGCCGGAGATATAAAAAAAATAAGACTTGCGTACGAGGCGTCAGGAAAAGAGCTTTACGGATTAATCAACATTATTTATGTCAGAAAGTATTTAAGGGAAATAGAATTTTTTTTCAACAAAAAGCTGTTTTCCGTTCTGCGCTTCTCCGGCGCCGTTTCGAATAAGGAAATTTCGGAAAGCGTAATAGACGATATCAGAAGTATTTTTAATATTATTAACGATTATATCTCGTTAGGCTACCTTGAAGCCTTGGCGGAAGAAGAAAATAAGCTCATAAGCGAGTCTATAGGAAAAGGCTCGACGGAAGAAGAAGGCTTCCCGGAGTTTTTTGCACCCTTTAGGGATTGGATTGGGAAAATAACTGACGGTATTAATAACGAAAAACATGAATTTAGCGCCAAATTAGATATGGACGGATTCGCAGGGAGCCTGCCTGTATTCGGCGAAGAACTATCCGAAAAACTTTCATGGAGGACATTGCCAAATTTAGATATTCTGCGCGGTCGAATGCGGGAAGAAGCGGGCGCGTTATACGATATTATGCAAAAAGGCTTTTACGGAGATGCTGATTTGCCTTATCAATCCTTCATGAAATTTAATATTTTTTTGTTTTTTCTGAGGACTAAGGAATCTGCAAAATCGCATATCGCCGAAAAAATAAAGGCTGAAAAACGCCTTAAGCGCCTCGCCGATTTCAATGCGGCCATGGCTCAAATAAATCAGGTCATAGCGCAAAAAGCCGGCGAGGCGGAGATGCTTAAATCCGTCTGCGAAATAGCCGTCAGATACGCCCGCCTTAAAGTTGCCTATATAGGCAGGCCGGACGACGAAGGAATATTCCGGTTTCTTGCTTCCGCCGGAGAAACCGGGCTCCTCGAAGACGTTTTAATATCCATTAAACCCGATATTCCCGAAGGCGGAGGAACATTCGGTACGGCGTGGCGCGAAAGCAGAATGCAGTACTCGAATTCTTTCTTGAAATCGTCTAATTTAGCAGTATGGAAGGAGCTAGCCGAAAGTTTCGGGATAGGGTCCGTCGCCGCCCTGCCCATTTACAGAGCAGGTAAAATATGGGGCCTGTTTGCCGTTTATCATGAAGAAGAAAATATATTCGACGAAGACCTGATATCATTATTGGATGAAACCGCTAAAGACATATCGCGCGGACTTGACGGCATAGATGCCTTAGCCGTGGAGCATGAACTTTTATCGACGCAGGAAGCCCTTTTGAACAACACCGTAGCCGGAATCATAGTGACGGACGGCGGCAGGCGTATGATAATCGTTAGCCAAAGAACGCTTGAGATGTTCGGGTACGACAGCGAAAACGAAATGCTCGGCCAATCCTCCAGAATGCTTTATCCTAGCGACGAAGAATACAGGAGAGCCGGAGAAACTTACAGAAGCATTCCAAGTCAAGGAAAGATTCCTAAAAAGTGGATATTCAATTTTATGCATAAAGACGGAACTCTTTTCTGGGTCGAAATATCGGCGTCATCCGCCAACATAAAGGGAAAAGCGGTGACGGTCTGGACTTTTTACGACATCACCGATAGAAAGGTGTTGGAAGACAAACTGAAAGAATCGGAAGAGATGTTCAGGGCACTTGCCGACAATATGCCCGTAGGGCTAGACATGCATAAAGAAAAATTCATATACGCAAATCCCGCTCTTCAGGATATGCTGGGATACTCAGAAGACGAACTTAAGAATATGCACTTCTGGGACGTATTGGCCGAAGAGCATAAAAAACTTGCCAAAAGCGCGATAAAAGAAGGCGTTTTTGATATAAATTACAAGCATTACGTAACGTTTAAAGTATTTAAAAAATCCGGCGAACAGTTATGGGTTTATATTTATGCCGGTTCCGTCCGATACAAAGGCGAGATAGTGAGAATAGCCAGCTTTCTCGACATCACGGAAATGGTCGATTTAAGGAAAATATTGGAGCAGGAAAGGGACTTGCTGAAAGTCCTCATAGAAAATATCCAT
>JAJYJI010000053.1 GCA_021789605.1 bacterium | reverse complement strand
CGCGACAATTCCGATGCTCTTGCGCTTATGCCGCAAAGAGAAAGCTCTTCAGCCGTTTTCTTGTTAATTTTTCCCGTAAACTCCAGCCTGTCTAAAACCGAAGAAGAGCTTAAAATAAATTCTTCCGATTCTTTTATAATATTTTCTACTTTCTCGACTGCCTCCACTATTGACTTAAGTTTCTCAGAATCAAGGTCTAAATTTACGCCGCCTACGTTTAATGAATTGAACAAAAATCTGTGTCCGCTTAAATTTTTATTGAGCCTCATTAGCTCTTCCTGCAGAGCAAACAAATTCTGCGCCGGCAGGGCAAATCCTATATCCATAAAAATCCAAGCAACGTCCCGCACATAGTTCCACATCCTTTCAAGCTCCGCAAGAATTACTCTAATATATTTAGCCCTTTCGGTTATTTCGATATTTAATATGCTTTCAGCGGCTTCAAGGTAGCTTATGGCGATATTGACGCTATTGTCTCCTGAAATTTTTGAAATTATATCCAGCGTTTCCTTAAAATCTTTGCCTTCGCAAATTTTTTCAATGCCCCTGTGTTTCCAGAAATGCCTTATTTCTAACTGTAAAACCGGCTCTCCCGCGAGCGAAAACCTAAAATGTCCCGGCTCTATAATGCCCGCATGTACCGGTCCTACCAATACGTTAAAAATGCCTTCCCCCAGAACCTCTTTAAATTTATACTCGCCGTATTTTTTCATTTCGGGAATTACGCCGTTATAATCTTTTCTCAAAGGATGAATTGAGGAATCCCAGTTTTCAGGATAAAGCATTAACGGCCTTAGGTCAGGGTGCCCTTCCGGCAAAAGTCCGAATAAATCGTATATCTCGCGCTCGTACATTTTTGCCGCAGGACATATTTTAGATATAGAACGAAAACTATCTTCGGTTTTTACGCAATATTCCTCTATGCCCCCCGTTCCTCCAAAAAAATATCTGACGCTGAATTTAGAATTAATAACTCTTTCATCCGCAGCCGCTATGCCGAGCAGATATTTTCCCGACGTTTTAAGATTTTCCGCCGAATTTATAAAATCGTCCGATTTTATATCGTGTTTATCTATAATAATCATTTTACTCATTTAAAAAAATTAACTTTACCTCCAAATTCAGCCGCCGCAGATTTTATTATATGCAAAAAGGGATACGGAATGTAAAATAGCAGAAAAGAAGAAAACAGCAACATTATTAACGGAACATAGACTATAAAAGGATGCAATCCCGCTTCGCTAACCGCTTTATGCAATGCGCCGGTACCGTCGTTTTTTAGTTCGCCGCCTTCTTCTTCGTCCCCTGTATTTGCTTTTCCGACATACATTTTAAGAACTTTGCCGAAAAGTCCTATAAAAACGAAAATAAGCAGGATAAAAACTAAAAACCCCAACCAGATATCTGTTCTAAAAACGCCGGTCATAATGTAGATTTCTCCAAGAAACATAGCAAAAGGCGGCATACCGCTGATTCCCATAGCCCCGAAAAGAAGAACTATTCCCGTAATAGGAAAATTTTTGGATAAATTTCTTATTTTATCTATTCTTCTTTCATGAGTAGCCGCAAGAACGTTTCCCGAAGATAAAAAAAGCAGCCCCTTATTCAAGGCATGAAAAAAAATCTGCAGCAGGCTTCCTATAACCGCAATTCCGCCTATGCCGAAACCAAGCGCTATAATACCCATATTTTCCATTGAAGAGAATGCAAAAAGCCGCTTGTAATCGGTCTGCTTTATTATCGAAAAAGCCGATACGAAAATTGTTAAAAACCCGAAGCAGATTAAAAAATACCTAGGGTAGTGTATGCCGGCGGCGCCGTTTATCTGATAAAACCGTAAAATACCAAGAAGCGCGGTATTAAGCAAAACTCCCGACAATAAAGCGCTGACCGGACTTGGACCTTGCGAATGCGCATCCGGAAGCCAGTTGTGCATAGGGGCAAAACCTACTTTCGTTCCAAATCCTACAAGCGCAAGAATAAAAGACAGCATAAGAAAATTTTTATCTAATTTTGCGCCCGCCTGCATGATATTTATAAAAGATAAAGAGCGCATACTTTCGCCGTAAACCTGCGAAGTAGTAAAATATAAAATAACTATGGCAAAAAGCCCTATGGCAATGCCGACAGAACACATTATAACGTATTTCCATGTAGCTTCGAAAGATTCTTTAGTCCTGTTAAAAGAAACCAATAATGCCGTAGCAAGCGTCGTGGCTTCCAGACCCGTCCAGTAAATACCCAGATTATTAGACAATATCGAAACCATCATGCTGAAAATAAATAAATTTTTCCAAAAATAATAAAATTTAAATTTTCTTTTAGATACGCCGCCGGCTATTTCGCTTCTGACGTATCCGAAAGAATAAAACGCAACGAAAAGTTCAAGCGTAGAAACGGTTATAAGTATTACTAAATTAATATAATCTACGAAGAAAAACCCCCCTAAAAAAACGGTTATAGAATTAAAAGAAACGGCGATTGCGCCGACCGTTAAGAATACAAGGACTGATACCGCCAGCTGAAGATAAGACATCCATAATACGTCGGTAAAAATTGAAAATATTAAGGCCGCCGCAGGAAGTATTAATATTAAGTCTAAAAGTTTATGATGCAACGTTTCTCCTTAAGTTTAATATTAGAAGCGACAATATAAGTATGCTGACGAAAAGGTCGAAAAGTACGCCCAGTTCTACTAAAAGTGGCATTCCGTGAGTAATGCTGTTTGCCGCCAAAAAAATTGCGTTATCAATCGTTAAAAATCCTAGAATCTGCGAAAATAAAGTTTTTCTTGTTATCATAAGCATAGCTCCTATTAAAAACGTAGCAAGAGATATCGTAAACACGAAAGAACCGAAAGTAATGCCCGTTTTAATAATTTTTTGAGCTATCAAATTTGAAAGCAAAGTTAAAGAACCGGCAAAGACGACAGCCTCCGGTATGCCTATATACATATTTATTTCTTTATCCATTTTAACCTTTTTAAGGGTTTTGAATAAAAAATAGGGAATTAAAATAACCTTAAAAATTATTGTAATGGCAAACGAACCGTATAAATTTATCGAGTTGAAATGAACCGCCCCCATTAAAATATAAAATGCAAGCATAAGAGACTGAAAAGAATACAACTTTATGGCAAATTTTATAAAAGGCGAACTTACGTTTAATACGACCGAAACGAGTATTAAAATAATAAAAAGTTCGGCTATTTTTCCCATTATCATTTTTAAAATCTCCTAATCGACAATATCATCGCTATCAAAGACAATATGAACGAGACGGAAAGAATGTTCGGCACCCTGAAAACGCGCATTTTAGGGTTAACTATCTCTACGCCCGCAATAAATATACATAATATTATCATCTTCGAAACGTAAATTATAAAAGCTAAAGGGATTTGATAAATATTTACGGCCATATACGGAAACAAAATAAGAGACATTATCGTTAAAAAAACCGTAAGTTTCAAATAGCTTCCGTATTCGTACAGCCCCAGATGTTTTCCGCTTGCCTCTAAAATGTTTGCTTCATGAAACATGGTAAGTTCGAGATGGGTTTCCGGATTGTCTATAGGAATTCTTGCGTTTTCCGATATGCTTACGATAAAAAGCGAAATAAAAAGTAAAAAAGGTATGGCAACGGATACGGTGCTTGAACCGACGCCCGTCAAAAAGGCGTTTTCCGCTCCTTTCTGTATGACGTAAAAAATATCGGTAATTCTGCCCTGTTTTGTAAAGATGGCAAGCGATATAAAAATGAATATTAAAGAAGGCTCCGAAAGGACCGTTAAAAACCATTCCCTGCTGGCACCGAGCCCGCCGAAGGCGCTGCCCTGATCCATCGCATAAAGAGTCATAAAAAATGTCGCAAGCGCAAGAGAATAAGCGATTAAAATTACGTCGGAAGATATGCCGAGCAATGAATATACGTAAAATGCAGGCAGCATTAATAATATAATTAAATACGCTACAAAAACTATATAAGGAGCTATATTGGATATAAACGTCGCGTCTTTTGATAAAACGAGCTCTTTTTTTAATAATTTATTAAAATTTATATAAAACTGAAATATATTTATCCCTTTCTGCCCTCTTGCCCGCTGTTTTAATTTATGAATGAAACCGGCAAAAAAAGGCGCAAGCATAACTATTATAATAAATTGAATTAAGCCTATTATTAAATGCTGAGCGTTAAAATTCATAATTTTTGTTTTTTTATCTTTTATCTTATTATAAATATATAAATGATAAAGCAGACGATTAAAGTTAAAAATAAATATCCCAGCGAAACGTTTATATTTGCCGAATTAACCGCTTTGTTAAAAATTTCGGATATCTTATAATATAATTTCCCCGCCGGAATATATATATATTTTTCGACTATATCGTTCACTTCTTCGGTATAAACGGACTTAGACCTGAAATACTTTTTTACGTCCCTTTCAAAATCTATTTCCGAAACCGACGAATAAAAAGAGGAAAAAACTTTCATTATGCTTGAGGAAAATCCGCTGCCGGAATACTGAGCTTTAGGATTTTTTTCGTCGAGCCCGCATGCCCATGTTTCAAAAACTCTTTTTTTATCGGAAGCAAATATCTTAAAATAGAAAAAAATTATTAATAGTAGGATGGCAAACGCGCCGGCTATAATAGCCGGCGCATATAATGAAAACGAATGAACTTTGACGGCGCGGACTGCGGTAAACGGATTTGGATTTACCGTTCCTCCAGTCAGATAAAATATTACGGTATTTATGCTTGATATTATTTGATAAGGGTAAATTCCTATATAAATACACAAAACAACGGGCAGGGCAATTCCTATTCTTTCGATAATATGCGATTTTTTTGCATTTTCGGCATTATCAGTCCTCGGTTTCCCAAGAAAAGTTATTCCGAATAATTTTGTAAAAGCGGCGCCTGCGGCGGCTCCGGCAAGAGACAGAAGCGCTATGGCTATTATCGAAAAATAAACCATATACAGGTTTCCGGTAAAAACCGAACCTATTAAAGAAATATACAAATACCACTCGCTTAAAAAACCGTTTAAAGGAGGCATGGCCGAAATAGACATTACGCCGACAAGAAACAGTACGGACAACTGCCCCATTTTTTTTGAAAGTCCGCCGAGTTTTTCCATATTTCTCGTATGCGTATATTTGTCTATCAAGCCCGAACCCATAAAAAGCGAACTTTTGCTTAAGCCGTGATTAATTATATGCAGAAGAACCGCTGCCATTGCAAGATATTCCAGCGATTTAAAATTTTCTACACGCGCCCAGTACGATATGCCGATTCCCATAAAAATTATTCCCATATTTTCTATCGTGGAAAACGCAAGCAGTTTTTTAATATCTTTCTGCACCATGGCGTACATAATCCCCAAAAGAGCGGACAAAGCGCCTATAACGAGAAGTACGATTCCAAGAAACGAGTCAGACCCGGAACTGAAAACGAATAAAAATTTTAAAATACCGTAGATAGCCATATTAACCATAACGCCGGACATAACTGCCGATATATTGGCGGGCGCAACAGGATGGGCATAAGGCAGCCATGTATGAAACGGCATTATGCCTGCTTTAATCGAAAATCCGGTTATTGCCGCCGCCAGTATTATAATTCCCGCCGCGCCTTTATAATAATCGAAAGAAAAAGACGACGTTTTTAAATAAAGCATTATAAAAGCGGAGGTTATAAGAATAGTGCCTATATGCGTCATTAAAAAATATAAAAAACCGGCTTTTCTGGATTCTTCGTTCCCTTCGTAAATAACCAAAAGAAAAGAAAAAATGGACATCAATTCCCAAAAAATTAAAAAGGTCAGCATATCGTTGCTTATAACGAGAATAAGCATAGATATTATAAATAAAAAAGAATATATAAACAGTGAAGGTTTATCGTCGTATTTATCCCCGTATTTTATAGAAAAAATAGAAATAAACAGGGAAATAGAAGATATGAATATCACGAAAAACAGGGAAAGAGCGTCAAATTTGAAAGAAAAATTTATAAAAGAGGATTGTAATATAAATTCGCTTTTAAAATAGTATATGCTTAAAACCGTAAAAAACGCGGCGGATAAAATGGTCAGAAAATTAAAAAAATACCTGAATATCCCTTTATGCTTAAGGTTATCCATTTAATATCAAAACTTAATCCTCCATATTGTATAATTTAAAGTCAAAACTTTTTAATTATAGCAAATGCTTAAAAAATAGCAAGAACATTTT
>JAJYJI010000052.1 GCA_021789605.1 bacterium | reverse complement strand
AAGATTGGGCTATGCCGAAACAGCCGGCCTTTTGATTTTATTTAGTATAGCCGGTTACGTAATAACTAAAAGAATTAAATATGCAGCTTTTCAAAATGCGCTGTCAGATTTTTCAAAAGGAAAAATTTTAAATAAAAATTTTATTAAATCGGCGGCTTACTTTATTGCCGGAGTGCTGTTTTTTATTCCTGGATTTATAACGGACTGTATAGCGGTTCTTTTTTTGATTCCGTTTTTAAATTATTTTCTAATATATCTGATATTTAAATACTTCAAAAATAAATTGCAAGGCAATTTTACTTATTATTATCATAACGTACATAACGAAGCCGAAGACGGCATGGATGTATTTACTACGGAAGCCGGAGAGGCTGAAGATCCCGACGCTGATGAAAAACCGCATAAGACTAATTTAATCTCCCTGCCTTTTAAAAAACACTAAAATAAATAAAATACTGCTTTTTTATCGTTTCGTTTTGAAACTGTCCCTACTGCATTATAAATTTTACAAGGGTATCATAACGATTATAAAAAAAGCCGCGATAAAGACGAAGAATATATAAAATATGTACAAATTTAAAGAACCGTTCTGCATAAGTTCGGTCGTTACGGAACTGATTTTTTCGAATATTTTTATAAAGGGCAGATATAGATAATATTCGATAAGCGGAAATATATAAGAGCCGTAACCGCTTGAATTATGATAATAAGACGAGTAAGGAAAAGGGTTTTTAAGTTCGTAAGGATGTTTTGATGTTTCGCTTTGAACATGTACCCTGCTTCTTTTTTTATAAACAAGATTAAACATAATTCTTAAAGCATTGGAAAAACCCAGCGCCGATACCTGCGCATGCGGATTTATTAAATTTTTGCTTCCGCCGCCTGTCCATGCGTAATCCACGAAACGCTGCTTGGGTTTTACTATAGTTTTATATAAAATATAAAGGATTAATATAAACGCGATAGATACGAAAAACAGGTAAACAGGGCTTGACGCAGAAAACGAGCTGTAATAAGGTATAAATATATAATTTTTTAATATTTTACCGCTAATATTAATGTGATATATAGACTGCGATACTTTTGACAGAACCGGAGTATATAAAAACATAAAGCCCGCCAACGATATGCCGATAAGCGCCGGTATTAAAAGGGCTATATTCATAGAAAACGGAACTTCTTTCGCTTGTTTTGCTTCCTTTGACTTCGGCAAACCGAGAAACGTAAGTCCGTATAATTTTACGTAAGTCGAAACAGCAACGGCCATACTTAAAGCCATTATGGCTCCTACCGTAAAAATAAGTATCCTTGGAAGAACGGAACTTATATGAAAACCTAAAAAAACAACCTCGAGATTGAGCCATTCGGAAACGAACCCGTTAAGCGGCGGAATTCCGGCGGCGGATAAAATCCCTATAAATATAAGCACTCCGGTCAAAGGCATGCCTTTTAAAATTCCTCCGAATTTATCGATATCGTGGCTTCCCGTTTCATATTCTATATTTCCCGAACCCATAAATAAAAGGCTTTTAAAAAACGCATGATTTATTAGAGCATATAGCGAGGCGACGAGAGCAAGCGCTGAGAGACCGGCCAAACCGAAATAATTATAATAAAGCGATGCGCCTATTCCGGTTAATATCAAACCCATATTATCGACGGTAGAATATGACAACAGCACTTTAATATCATGCGTCTGAGACATATATAAAACGCCGAAAAACATCGTTGACGCCGCAATAATCAATACGATTGAACCAAGCATTAACGCAGTGTTTAGCGGATGAAGAACATAAAGTCCAAACCTGATGACCCCGTAAACTCCGCAGGACGTCAACACGCCGCTTAAAACTCCGGACACTCCTGAAGGCGACGCGGGATGAGCCTCAGGCAGCCATATATGAAGTGGAACTATGCCCATTTTTGCCCCGAAACCGAATAAAAACAACAGAAAAACTATTTCTTTTACATAAGCCGGCATCGTTAAACTTTTAAGCGTTTCGAAATTAAAACTATTTGCATGCAAATATAAAATTATTAAACCGACTATTATAAGCATTGCGCCTATTTCCATTATGACCGCCATTAAAAAAGCTGCCCTCTTGGTTCCCTTGACATAATGTTTGGTCATTACAAGAAAATAGGAAGATACCGCCATAATTTCCCAAAAAATTATGAATATAAAGCCGTTAAAAGAAATAATGACGTAATAAACGCTGATAAGCATTATGCCGAACAGGAACGAAAAAAGCGGCGTATTTATCTCTCGCCCTATCTTTTCGATATATTTTATCTGGTAGAGGGCTATATAAAAAAATACCGAAAAAATAAACAGTATAAAAAAATCGCTTAGCGGGTCGAATTTTAATATTATTCTGCCTGCCGGAAAAAATCTTCCAATCTGAAACGACAGGTTTAAAAGATTTCCCGCTTCCATAAACGAAATTACCGAATATAAAACAGCCGTAAAGGAAGCCGCCATATATAGAATGTTTGAAAAAACGAAGGGTATGGATTTAAATCTATCCCCCGAAATCAAACCTATCATCGAAACAATAACGCCGGATAACGAAAAAAGTAAAAATAGATAATAATAATTATACATCATTTTAAACCGCCATTTTTTATTAACAGCAAAACGTTTAATATTTCAAAAGGATTTGGCGGACAGTGCGGCAGCATAATTACGTTTTCGTTATCGAGTAAAGCAAGCAGGTTTGAATCCTCCGCCCCCTTTGCCGTTTCGTTCTCGAAAATGCCGCCGAAAATAGCGCATGAACCTGCCAAAACGATAAACCTCGGTTTCGGAATATTATCTAAAACATTTAAAAATACCTCCTTCATTCGTTCCGTAAAAGTTCCGGTCGCAAGCAAAACATCGGCAAACCTCGGACTTGGCGTAATAAATATTCCTAACCTGTGCATATTGTAATACGGATTGTTTAACGCGTTTATTTCCGATTCGCACGCCCCGCAAGAACCCGTATCTATATGTTTAACAAATAACGATTTTTTAAAAATTTTTTTATCGGCCGTATAATTTCGCGGACGTATATTGAAATCTAATCCTGCTGCATAACTTATTGCGCCGATACCTCCTGAGCCGTTAACATCGATACAAACGTCTATGCACAATCCGCAAAAAATACACCTTTCCGCATCGATAACTTTTAACGGCGCACATTCCTTTATTTCTTCTTCACCGGATAAATTACTCAGGTTTATTGCTTTCGTCGGACAAACAAGTTCGCACCCCCTGCATTTCCGTTCCCGCTCGTTGTCTTTTTTTGTCAAATTTAAACATTTCCGTTCATTTATTTTTATCGATGAGATAAACCCGTCGTAAAAATCGTTTTCTTTAGGAAATTTAACCGATTTTATTCCGAATTTTAATCCGTTATAAGTCCAGAAAGCCATTATGCTTTAATCCTTATATTATAATTCATTATTATATTGATTTTTTTAACTTTATTGTTTTTGTTCCGCTTCATTTATCCAATGCCGCAACGGAAAAATTATAACTCGTCTCGTTTATGTTAAAATCCATCATCATCGTATTTTTTGTACCGCAGGCAAACAATTTATAATTATTTTCAAACGGATATTTTATGCTTATTTTTTTAAAAATAGTACCGTCAAAATCTTTTATATAACAAAAAATTGCTCCTTCGGACGATTCCGCGTATCCAAAACCGTGCTTTGACTTTTCGTCTTTAAAATATCGGTTTTCCAAATCCTTCGACTCTTCAAATTCTTCCTGCTTCGATAAATAATCCGCCGTGTAACGAAATCCGTTTCGTTTAAGCATATCGCGACAGTATTCAAGTATATTTAAAGACTGCCCTATTTCTTCAATTCTGACCATATATCTCGAAAAAGCATCTCCGTCTTCAAATACGACGGGTTTAACGTTTATTTTACCGTATAAAAGATACGGCCTGTTTATTCTTAAATCTGATGAAATACCTGCGCTTTTTGCGGCAACTCCTTTTGCGCAGAACCGCTTTGCCGTTTTTAAATCTATTTTTCCGGTAGTCTTCAGTCTGTCTATGTGGGATTTTGTTTCCATATTTTTTTTAATTATTTCCTGAACTTTATTTACGATTAATCTTACGGAATTAAAAATATTTTCGATATCTTCGAGCGATAAATTTACTCTGATTCCGCCTATTTCGTTAATGCCCATAAAATAACGGGATTTTAAATACTTATGAGACAACTGTTTTAACGCCTCCGCATGATAGGCATATAAAGCGGAAGGAACCTGAATATAGGTGGACTCGGCTATTTCCGATAAATTTTCTATATGGTTTCTGATTCTTTCAAATTCTGCAAAAAACATTCGCAGAATTTTAATATTATTATGTATTTTATCCGTAAGCCCTAAGAAATCTTCAACGCCGAGGCAGCAGCTCAGGGATGCGGAAAAAGCGTGAAGTCCCGATATTCTCTCTATAAGCAAAATCTGTTCGTATAAATTTCTTTTTCCGGCAAGAATGCTTTTAACATTTCTTGTCTTATAACCTGCCGTAATTTCTAAATTATGAAGCTCTTCCCCCGACGACAGAAAATTAAATAAAATAGACTCGGAAACGCCTTTTCTTACCGGACCCCAGATAAACTCGTAATCTCCCAAAAATTTATATTTGCCGTGATTCATAACTTTTGTAAATTTTTAATTTATTTTATTTTAAAATTTATGATATGGACTATCCCAATTAATAAATTATGCAGACCGCTTGGAATATAAAATCCTAAAATTAACGATGCCGCGAGCGGCAGTAACATAGGCACATATGAAAACGGCGAAAAATCGCCTCTTTCCTCGTTAAAATTTTCGTCCGCTTTACCGAAAACCATTGAACCAGATTTCGTGAGTAAGCTTATAAAAGCAGCTAATAAAAAACCTATTAATATAACAGCTATCAAGTAATAACCGTCTTTTAAACTCTGAAGTATAATTAAAAATTCGCTTATAAAGATTACCGACGGAGGAACTCCGATCAACGCAACGGAACCTATAGAAAACAAAAAAGCGGTTTTCGGCATAATATGAAAAACTCCCTTGATTTTTTTAATATTTTTAGTCTTGAACTTATGTAAAAAATTCCCGGCGCCGAAATACATTGTAGATTTTGTCAGGGTGTGTCCCAACATCTGTAAAAGCGCCCCAAACGTTCCAAATATTCCGCCAAGACCGAAACCTAAAGTAATTATTCCCATATGCTCTATGCTGGAATAAGCAAAAAGCCTTTTTGAACTGTTTTGGTAAATTATTCCCATTACTCCTATAAAAATTGAGAATATGCCTACAGCAATAAGTATAACCTCGGGATAACCGAACCCTAAGCTTTTTCCGGCAATACCGAAATATCTAATAATACCGTATAGGGCTACGTTTTCTAAGGATGCCGATAGCATAGCCGATACGGGAGAAGGTGCTTCCGAATAGGCGTCGGGAACCCATGTATGCATAGGAGCAAGTCCTACTTTTGTCCCTAATCCTATTACTATTAATACAAAAGCTATACGCACTATACCTTCGTTAAGATAAACGGCATTTGAACCAAGAACCGTCCAGTCTAAAGATGAAACTATGTTTGCGCTTCCAGGAATGTTTCCTGAAAGGTAGAATAAGATTGTGCCTAGAAGAGCAAGCGATATTCCGGAAGACACTACTAAAATATATTTCCATGCAGCTTCTATAGATTTTTCGGTAACCTCGGATATTACCAAAAAGGAGCTTGTAATAGTCGTAAGTTCGATATCTATAAGGTAAACCGCCATATTATTAATCATAGGGGCAACCAGCATAGTCAACGCAAAAAGATTAAAAAAAAGTTCATACCTAAAAAATTCATTTTCGGTCATCTTTTCATTATTTATAGCGAGCCTCATATATGAAATACCGTAAATAGACGAAAGAAAATAAACTATGCTTACAAGCAGAATTAAATAAGCGGAAAATTTATCTATTGCTATCGCATTATTAAACAAAAAAATCGGTTTAAAATTTAACACAAAATAAAGAATAATAAACGCGCCTATAATATCTAAAGAAGATGCTAAAAGACTTATGTATTCCGCAAATCTTTTATTTTTTAAAATAAAAGAACTTAAAGATGCTAATAGCGGAATTATCAAAACTATAACTATAAAAAGTTTCATATTCATATGATTTTAACCTACCAGTCTGTTTAACATAGAAGTGGAAAATGATCCCGTCCGCATCTTCATAAACATCGAAAGAATCAGCATTGCCGTTACCGTTACCAGAATATCGAATAAAACTACCA
>JAJYJI010000051.1 GCA_021789605.1 bacterium | reverse complement strand
CTTAAAAGGTTAAATATCGTCTCGGCTAAAGTTTCCGACGCCTTTAAAATAACATTGCCGGTAAATCCATCGCATACCACTACGTCAACTTTTCCGTTAAATATCTCTCTGCCTTCCACATATCCATAAAAATTTAAATCGGTATTTTTGATAATCCTATAGGCTTCCCTAGTAAGGTCGTTGCCCTTGGATGCTTCTTCGCCGTTGCTTAATATGCCGACTTTTGGATTATTTATATCTTTCATGAAAGAAGCATATTCCGAACCCATTATGGCAAATTGTGCGAGATGATAAGGTTTTACGTCGACGTTGGCTCCCGCGTCAATCAAAACCGTATAACCCCCGATTGCAGGCATTACCGTTGCTATCGCAGGCCTGTCTATGCCTTTAATCCGTTTAAAAACAAACATTGCTATGGCTAAAGACGCTCCGCTGTTGCCTGCGCTGATAATTGCGTCGGCTTTCTTGTTTTTTACAAGTTCATAAGCTACGCGCAGCGAAGAGTTTTTTTTATTGCGCACTATGGAAGAAGGAGAATCGTCCATCGTAATTCTCTCCGGCGCATGAATTATTTTAATCCTGGGGTTATCGTAATTATTTTTTTTAATAGCATTTTTTAAGACAACCTCGTCTCCGGTTATTATTATTTCCAAATCGTCGTTGGACTTAACGGCGGCTATTGCACCCGCAATTTCCGGTTCCGGCGCCATATCGGAACCAAAGCCGTCCAAGGCTATTCTAATCATCTATTAATCTCTCCGCTTGCATAAAATTGCCGCTTCCTGCTTCTATAATGGATTGCAAATCAAGATTTCTCAGACGCTTTTTCGATTGTAACCTTCCTGCCTTTATAGGTTTTGCAGTTTGGACACATTCTGTGCGAAAGAACGGGTTCCCCGCAATTCGGACATTTTGAATAGTTCGGGGGCGTAAGGCTGTCATGCGTTCTTCTTTTGTCCCTTCTGCACTTCGAATGTCTCTTTTTTGGATTTGCCATATAAATCTCCTTTTTTTTTAAAATATAAGCTATATTATTAAATTAAAATCGCAAAATGTCAATTTCATTTTTCTAACGCTATAAAAATGTCGTAGTCCATTGTCCTGAAATTTGCCTTAGCGGAAAACTCAAGATGTTTCGCTCTTACCGCGGACTTAATATCGCCGGATATTTCTTTTATAACTTCTGCGTGTTCGGGTTCTAACGCGCTAATAAAAAGCTTGTCCACCCTGTGATTCTGATGAAGATTTAAAATCGTCCTTAATTTTCTGGCAGCATCGATAATATTAAGCAGGACGCCGGAGATTTTCGCGGAGTCGATATAAATAAGTTGTTTATTAAATTCCGGCCAGCCGGATAAATGAATGCTTTCGTCTTTTTCAAAATTTTTATAAAACGACTGGTATAATTCTTCTGTAATAAAAGGGATAAAAGGGGCAAAAACTTTTAAAACATTTAAGGAAACAAGATACATAACGTTCAGGACGGTTTTTTTTCTGTCCGCATAGTCCTCGTCCTCGTCCCAAAAAATATTTTTTATAATTTCCAAATAATTATCGCAATACGTATTGTAGAAAAAATCGGTCATAGTCCTTAAACTTGAAGAATACTCATAAGATTCCATATTGTCGCCGCAAATCTTTAACGCATTTTCAAATTCTGTAAGCACCCACTTGTCCACCCGGCTCAATTTATGCTCCGATATATCTTTTTCATGAGGGTTAAATTCATCGCATGTATTGGTAATTAAAAATCTCGCGGCGTTCCATATTTTAATTAGCAGCCTTCTGCCGTTTTTAACGTCTTCCTCATTAAAACGCAAATCCTGTCCGAGATTTGCTTTTGACGCCCAGTATCTGAGCGCATCTGCCGAATACCGGCTTATTATATCTTCGGGCTCTACAAAATTACCTAAGCTTTTAGACATTTTTTTTCCGTTTTTATCCAAACCCCATCCGCTTATCATTATATTCTCGAAAGGAACGGAGCCGGTGTGGTAAACAGATTTGACCACGGTGTAAAAAAGCCAAGTTCTGATAATTTCTTGAGCTTGAGGACGCAAGCCCATAGGATAAATCGTTTTTAAAAGGCCTTCGTTTTCACTGCCGCGATACGCCCATAATGCATTTATAAGGGGGGTCAGCGAGGAGGTCATCCATGTATCCATAACATCGGTTTCCGGTATAAATTCCTTTCCTCCGCACTTAGGACATACGGCTTTTTGAGGCCGGGTTTCCATAGGGTCCACGGGAAGAGCGCTTTCTTCGGCAGTAATAACTTCTCGGCAATTCGAACAATACCATACCGGAAATGGCACTCCGTAAAACCTCTGCCTCGAAATATTCCAATCCCATTTAAGATTATTAATCCATTCGTCGTAGCGGGCATTCATAAATTCGGGATGCCATTTCATTTCGCTGCCGGCGCTTACAAACTTTTCTTTATTTTCGAGTATTTTTATAAACCACTGTTCCGTCAAAATAAACTCGACCGGCGTTGAGCATCTGTCGTGAACCCCAACATTATGGGAAAGAGGTTTTTCTCCTTTTACAATCGAAAGTTTTTTTAAATCGTCGGCTATCCTTTTTTTAGCGTCTTTAATATTTAATCCGCTGTAATTGCCTGACGATTCGTTTAATTTTCCGGCTTTATCTATTATTATAACGGTATCTAATTTATGCTCTTTCCATTTTTTAACGTCTTCGGCATCTCCCCACGTGCATACCATCATTAAACCGGTACCGTAATTCATATCGACCGATTCGTCGAATTTCACAGGAACTTCCCTGCCATATAAAGGCGTTGTAACGTTCTGCCCTTCTAAAAACCGGTATCTGCCGTCGAGAGGATTGGCGTAAACAGCGACGCAGCCTCCGAGCAATTCCGGACGGGTTGTGGATATTATAAGGCTTTTGCCGGATGCCGATTTAAATTCGATATCGTATAAGATACCGCCGTATTCTTCGAGAATAACATCGGCCTGGGCAAGAGCGGTCCTGCATTGGGGACACCATAAAATAGGGTCGTTCCGTCTTTCTATAAGCCCTTTATTATAAAGGTCGAGAAACGACTTTTGAGATGTTTTTCTGCATCTTTCGTCTATGGTGGAATACGATAATCCGTAATCTGCGCTTATTCCCGCAGATTTCCATAGGGATTTGTACGTTTCTATCCCTATTTTAGTTTCTTTCAGGCATAAATCTATAAATTCTTCCCTCGTTATTTTAGACTTATTTATTTTATATTTTTTCTCTACGTAACGTTCGGTCGGAAGACCGTTGTCGTCGAATCCCATAGGATAAAAAACGTTAAAACCTTTCATTCTTTTATATCTGATAATAAACTCGGCCTGGGAATAACTCATCACATGGCCTACGTGAAGATGCGCGGACGAAACATAAGGCGGGGGAGTATCGACGGAATAAACCTCTCTGCTTTTATCTATGGGCTTAAATTTATAAATATTATTGTCTTCCCAATATTGCGATATTCTTTTTTCTGCGGTTTGATAATCATAATTTTTGGGAAAATTTTTGAAATCGATAAGTTTATTCATAGATTTTTGCATAGGTTATAAAGTTTATCAATTTTTTTTATAAAAATCAACCCGCCCCGGATTCCTCCGGCAAACAAAAACCTGCACGATAGGGATTAAAACGGATGGATTAACAGCCGCTTTATCCGAAATTTTTCCTGAAGTTGATTGCTTCAGAAAGCGTTTCCTTATCGACGTATTCAAGGTCGGAGCCGATGGGTATCCCTCTTGCCAAAGCGGTTATATGGACGTTGTAAGGGGAGAGTATTTTTTGTATGTAAATAGAAGTGGCTTCTCCGTTGGAATTTGGATTCAGCGCAAGTATTATCTCTTCGAAACTTCCGCTTTCAACCCTGTCTGCAAGCTCTCTAAGTTTAATATCCGAAGGAGTAATTCCCTCAAGGGGATTGATTAAACCGTGCAAAACATGATAGTAGCCGTTATAATTTCCGCTTTTTTCGAATACGTATATTATTTCGGGGTTTTCAACGACGCAAAGCAGCTTTGTGTTTCGCGACTGGTTCCTGCATATAGGACACAAGTCGTCCCCGCTAAGATTAAAACAATTTTTACATAACTTAATATTCTGCTTCGCGCTTTTTATGGCATCGGCAAGATTATAAGCGACGGATTCGTTCTGGGACAATATGTAAAATGCAAGCCTTCTCGCCGACCTTTCCCCGATTCCGGGCAGCTTTTTAAACGCAAAAACGATATCCTTAACATAATCGGAATGGTTTATGGGCATAAAACACCGGCTAAAAAAGGCCGGGCAGGTTAAGCCCGCCGGTTAATTTAGACATCTCGCCAGTGACCATATCTTTGGACTTGTTGAGGGCTTCATTTATTGAAGCTATTATAAGGTCCTGAAGCATTTCTGCGTCATCCGGGTTAATTACTGATTTATCTATTTTTATTTCTATTAATTCCTGTTTTCCGTTAACGCGCGCAGTAACCATCCCTCCCCCGGAACTAGATTCTACAATTTTAGAACCCAATTCGTCCTGCATTTTTAACATGTCAGCTTGAAGCTTCTGCGCTTGTTTTAACATCCCCGATATGTTTTTGGACATTTTGCCGTTCCTCCGCATTTTATTTATTATTAATTTGTTAATTTTATAATTTTTTTAAAAAAATAACAAGGAAATCGGATGCGGTTTTTATTTCTTATCGATTCTTTCGATGCTGTTCCCGAATATTTCTTTTATGTTATCGATAACAATCGCATCGTCGATTAATTTATTTTTCCGTTCGCCCGTTTCTTCGGCATTAATAGTTTTTCCGACTGCATCGCCATCCGTCCGGATTTTAATTATGCTGTTTATATCGTATTTATCGGCTTGCTTATCCTGTCCGTTTAATTTTTCGTCGGTTTTAGAAAAATGGTCGAATAATTTTTCGCGTTCGGAAGATGCGTTATTTTCCTGTTTCTTTTCATCCGGCGTACCATGTTCTAAATTTAAATTCTCCGAAAATTCTTTATTCCGCCCCTTGCTTTTTCCTGCGCCTGAATTTTCAGAATCCCGCCGGGGCAATGCCTTGCTTGTTTCGTCGTTATTTCTTGACTCCGTAAATTTTTCGAGTCTATCTATAAATTCCCGAACGTCATTTTTCGATGGGATATTGAAAAGCCTGAAAATAGTAAGTTCCAACATTAAAAGCGGCGAAGAAACCCTTTGATATTTAATATCGGCGTTGAGCATTATATCAATCATATCCAAAAGCTCTTCGGCCGATTTTTGTTCGGCGAAAGGAATCAACCCATTAATTTCTTCGTCGGTTAAATCGTAAATAAGGTCTTTATACTTTAACTTTACGATTAAAATATTTCTTATATAAAATGCCGCCTGTTTCATAAACTGCCTTACGTCCGCGCCGGAGTCATATAATTCTCTTGCCGCTTTGAGAGAGTTTTCATAATCTTTACGGAAAATAGCACCGATAAGATTAAATATTATAGCTTTGGCCGTCAGCCCGAGCACCGGCGAAACGTCTTCTTTTATAACTTTTCCAAAATACGATATGGCGGTATCTAATATCGAAAGCGAGTCCCTCAACGAGCCGTCGGCTAAGGACGCTATAATCATAAGGTTTTCATCGGTTGCGAAAACGCCTTCCGCAACCGCTATTTCTTTCAACTTTTCAAAAATAACTTTCGTGGTTATCCTTCTAAAGTTAAATCTCTGGCACCTTGAGAGAATTGTTTCTGGCACCTTATGGATTTCGGTAGTCGCGAATATAAATTTTGCGTGCGCCGGCGGCTCTTCGAGAGTCTTTAGGAGAGCGTTAAACGCACTATTGGAGAGCATATGGACTTCGTCTATAATATAAATCTTAAACCTGAAGCTTTGCGGGGAATATATTATACTTTCTTTTAAATCCCTGATGGAATCGACGCCGGTATTTGACGCTCCGTCTATTTCTATAACGTCGACGGAACTTCCGTTCTGAATCTGGACGCAGGCGGAACATATGCCGCAGGGATTAACGGTAGGACCGTTTATGCAGTTTACCGATTTTGCCAGTATTCTCGCAATCGACGTTTTGCCTATGCCTCTCGTTCCGGTAAATATATAGGCATGCGAAATCCTGTCGTTGATAACCGCATTTTTAAGCGTCTGGATAATAGCGTCCTGTCCGATGATTTCATCGAAAATTTTCGGCCTGTATTTTCTGGCTAGCACCTGATACATTTTTTTATTATAGCATATAATAAGCTTAATTTTGCAAGCCGGTTTCCATGCAGCCGCAATCGGTCTTTTCTTTTATATCCGCGGAACTTTCTTGACAAAAACTTTTCCGCATATGTTAATAACTTTTATAATGTCTATATATAAATAACTTTTAATTTGTCTATTCCTTAACTAAAAATAATAATAAAATAGCGGATAACGCAACTAACGCAAATTAAGGAGGTTATCCGCTTATGAAA
>JAJYJI010000022.1 GCA_021789605.1 bacterium | reverse complement strand
ATCGGACAATATCGCCCTTGATATTGTTTCATTTCTGCTTTATAATAGCTTCGTTAACTTTTAAATAAATCATCGATATGAAAGATTATTATTCTATTTTAGAAATACATCAGAATGCCGGCGAAAAGCTGATTAAAAGCCAGTACAGGAAACTTGCCACACTGTACCATCCCGATAAGAATCCTGAAAACGTTAACAAATTTATAGACTTAAACGAAGCTTACAGGACGTTAATGAATCCCGATTCAAGGCAATTATATGACTTAGACCTTAAAGAAGAAGGCGATTTTAAAAAGAAGCAATCGGAAAATAAGGCCGCTTCATACAGAACCCGTCTTAGAGACGGCGGAAACATTAATATAGAAATAGATTTTAACGATGATTTCGTTAATAGACTGAAAGGAACGGAAGAGGAAGACGGACCGGCCATAGAAAAAACCGTGTCGTTGCAAAGATATATAAAATGTCCCGACTGCGGCGGACAGGGCAGGGAGAAGGGCACATTGGTATCTGTTTGTCCCCAATGCAAAGGATTGGGAAAGGTTAAGAGCCGCGATACCGGCGTCGATAAAATCTGCCGAAACTGCAACGGATATGGCGACATATTTTTATATAAATGCAAAACTTGCGGCGGAATGGCGAGAATAAAAAAGACTGAAGAAATCAAACTGCAATTTGATATCGGCGAATTGCTTGTTCTTAGAAAAACAGATTCCGTTCGCGCCGATAATCATTTTATCTCTTTCGAAAATAATGCGAATAGAAAATTCATTGTATTTAAAGGAAAAGGAGACGAAGGGGTTTTCGGAGGAAAAAACGGAGACCTTACCGTTTTGGTAAAAATAGACGAAGATATTTTAAACAAAAAAAAACGCAATAATGGATTTTTCACGCGGCTTTTTAGCAAGCGCATTTAAAAACTTATCTGCTGTTATTTATTCCCTTAATTTTATTTTATTTTTTTTAAACGGCTTCCTTGTTACAGAATTACAAAGTTACTGAAATGAATGCCGAATATTTTTAGTTTACATAATGTTCCTTATGGGACATTGTAATTAATAGACAAGACAAAAATATCGCGGATATATTCCCCGCATTATGCATGTATATTGCACAGTATTTAAGATAATTAACCGATATGAATTTCAAAAATTGCCATAAAAAAGAATTATGAGGGGTAAACCAAAGCGCAGTCGATACAACCAACCAATAACAAAACGATAAAGTTTTTATGTTATGCTATACCAGCCAGTTGATTATTTCAAAGTCGGCGTCTGGAACCATTGCTTCAAAATAACCGTTGACTGGAAAACGCTCTATTTCGGCTAAAGGATTGTCTTTATAAGTAAAGACCGCGTAAAAGTCGAGCGCGCCTTTAGGCATAACGCCTAACGCGGAAGTCGCGATGGATAATTCTAAAATTTTTTTATATGAGGCTCTTATAATATTTATTCCGTCGATATTAATTCCGTTATTATAGTTATTTGGCGATATTAATTGTGAATTCAGACTTTTATCTTTATTAAATTCAAGTTTTACTTCACTTTCAGAAGTGTTTATAAACTTTATTATAAGGACTTTATCAGACAATTCGGAATAGTCCTTTTTGAAAAAATCGAATCTCATAAAAAAATTATTTTCGTTAAATCCGTATTGCAGTTTCCTGATAAATCTGTCTGTATGCGCCATCGTCTTTCCGGACAAAATACTTGGAAAATATACCGCGCTTCCAAGCCATTCGAAATAATTTCCGGCAACGCCGTCTATTTCGGGCTCTATAAACGATACCGCGTCCAGATTCGGCTTTACCGCGCGTTTTTTTTCTATAATGGGAATATAATATTCGTCGGGCGGATTGTCCTTTAAGAATTTATAGACGTTTATAAGGTGCGTTCTATATAGGCTGTCGTATTCTTCGTCTATGCCGGACGTCCTGTCTTCGCCATACCACCAGTTATAGTCGCTTCCTTCGGCGATAAAAATCTGTTCCCAGGCGGCTTTGTAATCGCCGGCATCCGGCGTTTTGTTCTTATGCGCAAGGTAATCCCTTGTTTTAGAAAGCATGTCCCATGCCTTGTTGTCTTCCGTATCGCCTATCCATATCCTGAAGTTATGGTTTATCCATGAACCGGGATAAATAGTCGGGATATTGTAAATTTTGGAAAAATCAAATTCCGAGTCGGGTTCGAGGTTCCATTTTATATCGGAAAATGATTTTATTTTAACGCCGGTCTTGCCGTATTCGTATTGCCCGTCTGGTTCGCCGCCGTTTATTTTAAGGATATTTTCCGCTTTTTTAATGTATTCGCCGAAGGTTACGGCGTTTATGGCGTAGGCATTATCATTATCCGATAAGCCTTCGTAAAGATAATTAAAGAAGTCGAATCCGTTATTTTTGTAATATTCCCACGCATTCTCGCCGTCCAGTATTATAGGAACTGCCGCTAATCCGTTTTTATCGTAATTTCGAAGACTTAACGCTATATTTTTCAAGTTGTTTATTAAATCTTCTGCCGCGGCTTTCGGCTCATAATTGGAATATTTAAATCCTATTAAATCGGAAAGGCCTTTATCCCTGAAAAATATATACGAATATTTTCCGTTTCTCTTTACGGCATAAGCCCTGTAAAGAAGCTTTCTATTGCTGCTGGATTCCGAGAAATTAACGCCGATAGAATTCGAAAGAATCTCTTCGTCGGTAGCTATCCAGTTTATGCCGGCGTCTATGAAAAGCTTTAACGCCCTTTCGCTTACGCTTCCTTCCGAAGGCCACATGCCTTCGATTTTATAGCCTAATTTTTTGTCGAAATAATCTAAGGCGCTTTTAATCTGATAGCCTGCGTCTTCCGAATGCCTGAAAGGCGCTGGCAGTTTTATGCCGTCGTGAAAATCGGCTATATCGGTATCGCACAGCAAAGGCAGTATCGGATGGTAGTAAGGGCTTGCCGAAAGTTCGATTTGGCCGCTTTTTGCAAGTTCCGTTATTAAAGGAAGTATTTTATTTAAAACCATGGGAATTTTTTCTTTTATTAATTTATCTTTTTCTTCCTCCGTAAATTTCTTGTCTTTCGTTTTTAACGCCGTTAAAAATTCATCGGAACTAATGGAAAGAGGGTCGAACCAGAGAAGATTGAATAGGACTATTATATCTAAATAGTCCTGGGAATCGAATAAATTTAGTTTTTCTTCAAATCCTTCCGCATCGGCGGTTTTCAACCTGTAATACAGCTGTTTAAACCTGCCGCTTTTTTCGATAAAATTGTTGCTCGAAGAGCATGCCGGAAAAAATTTTTCTATAATAAACAGTTTGTTTTCGGGAGAAAGTTCCGATATTTTTTGAGATGATACGCTTAAAAATTTTTCGCTTTTAAGCATATCGCCATAACCTTCGGTATAATCTTCGAGCTGGCGGAGCAAAGACGGCGAATAGTTAAAAGTCGCGTGGATTTTAGGATAATTCTTTAAAAGCGCCCCCATGAAGTAATAGTCTTTGGTGGCATGAAGCCTCGTCCACGGCATTAACATTTCGCCGGTAAAATTATCTTTGTAATAAGGCTGGTGAAAGTGCCACAGAAAGAGTACGTTTATAGGGTTCACTTGTTTTAAGGATTTTATTTTAATGCCTGTTATAAATGTTGTTTTCCTTGACTTTTTTGTTTAAATCGTCGAGCGCTTTTATGACCTGATTTTTGTAATCTATGAGCTTGCCGGCAAGATTATTTGCTTTTTCTATATTTTTCGCGTTAAGGGCGTCTATAAGGGCTTTTCCCGTTTCGTGCACTTTCGGGTGAATCTGTCCTAAGTCGGCAAATTCCTTATAATCGCCGTATTTTTCGCGGCCTGCGCCGTCGTACCATTTTCCGAGCCTGCATTGATGATGGTCAGTCAGCTCCGCGCTTGTCAAAGAAACGCTTCCTTTGGCGGCAAGGGTATCCAGCACTTTTGTGACCCACGTAAGATGGTCGGCTTTAACGATGTTTAAAATCATGCAGTCGAATTTCCATTCCGAAAAAGTCTTTACGGAATTAACCTGGTCCTCTATTATTTTATTAAAAGAAGAGTCGATACTATCGAAAGTTTTCTGTATTTCTTCCATTCCGTTGGTTAAATTCAGCAGGTTGTTTGCCATTTCGGCGGCGACCTGGGACTGTTCCTCGGCGGCGGTGGCTATATACGTTACCTGTTCGCTGGTTTTGGACGCCGCTTTATCGGCTATGCCCATCACGCCCGTTACGACGTCTAACGATTCCTGCGAATTTTTAAGATGCGACAGCCCTTCTTTGACTTTTAGCTCTACTTCTTTGGATTGGCTTCCGATGTCCTGCGTAACCTGCTCTATTTCTTTTGCCGCCTGAGCCGACTTTTCCGCAAGGGTTCTGACCTCGTCGGCTACGACCGCAAAGCCTCTTCCGTGCTCTCCGGCTCTTGCCGCCTCTATCGCGGCGTTTAAAGACAGAAGATTTGTCTGCGCGGCTATTTCTTTTACTTTATCGGTAAGTTCGACTATTTTCTGCGTCCTCGTTACAAACTGGTTTATCGACTCCCCCATTGTTTTAACGGCCTGCTCCACCTGTTCCATCCTCGAAATAAGCTCTTCTAGGGCTACCGAACCTTCCTTTGTTTTTTTAACGGTGTCCGTAGCTTCTCTTGCCGCCGACTGCGCGTTTTTCGCAATCTCCTTGGCGGTCGAAGACATCTCTTCGGTCGCGGTGGCGACGCTTGTAATCCTATGGGCGGCGTCTTTCATTTCTACCTTAAAAAGCCCCGTGTCTTTTTTTGTATCGATAGTAATTTCCATTATGCCGACATGGTCGTTCGCCAAAGATAAAATCCTGTTGCGCCATTCATTAATAAGAGACAGCGCGGGTTTCGACGCGTTAAACAACCTGTCGTCGGATTTTTTAATTTTTTCCAGTTCGGCGTCTTTATCGGTTAATGCCGCATCCATAACGAGCATGCATTTTTTGTTGCCGTTTTTTAAAATGCCTATCATACGTTTATAGCCCCCTTTTTTTAGTTAAATTATTAATAACCGGTTCCGATAATTTTAGATTACGAGTTTAGCTGAATTAAGTTTTCTATGTATCCCCTGTCCTTGGTCATTGCGTCGTTCGTAAGCATAGCTTTATAAATGGCCGCGGCCTTCCGAGGTTTTTTTATTTGGGAGTAAAGCGCGGCTTCTTCCAGTAAAGCGTATTCCTGAAGCTCTATGCCGTCTATTTTTGACATCGCCTTAAAATCGGCAATCGCTCTCTTGTAATCTTTTTTAACCATTGCGGCGGCCGCAAGATTGCTGTATGCCAGAAAAGTCAGATTATCGGAATCGGGTTTAGGATAATTTTTAATATATTCGCCGAAATAAACAGCCGCCTCGTCGGGTTTTCCGGATTTCATATAATCCGAGCCGAGGTAAAATAAGGAGATTTTGGAAGCGCCGGTTCCTTTATAGCCGGTTTGGAGCTTTTTGAGGCAAAGAGCCGACCGGACAAGGACTTTAGGATTTTTGCCGTTATAGGACATATAAAGGCGGACGCCTTTCCATAACAGCTTGCCGGCATTTTCGTTCCTGTTGTAATTATAGTAGCGGACGCCGAAAACGGAGCCTGCCGCCAAGACTATTAATATTAAAAAGCCTAAAAATAACATCCTCTTTTTGGCGAAAAACCCTTCAAAGCCTATTTTTTCCATAGATTTCCCTCTTAAATCATTTTTGGAGTCTAACAATAACAGATACTATACAAGAATATAAATATTAAATCAAGCGTATTTTTTTAATAATTTCAATGCGTTTTTCTTAATTTTAGCAATCTCGGCGTCCGTTAGCCCCGCGCCTAATCCGATGCCGGCGTAAGCCTTTTCGTCCATAATGTCCGAAGGGGAATGGGCGTCGCTCGAAATGACGAGTTCCGCTCCGGCTTCTAATGCCGCGCGGGCTACGAAACCGTTCGCAAGGCAGTGCCCTTTTCTATATGACAGCTCTAAATATATGCCGTTTTTTTTTGCGAGCGCGGCTTCTTCGGCGGTAATCAATCCCGGATGGGACAGTATGTCTATATCTTCTTTTAACGCCGCCAGGTTTGTTCCTTTTTCAACCGGCTCGCTGAGGGTTTCGCCGTGAACTATTATGATGCTTGCGCCGCATTTTCTTGCAAGGTTTACCGCGTCTTTTATCAGCGGAGGCGGAACATGCGTTATTTCAACGCCGGGCAGAACCTTAAATTTATTATTGTCGCCGTAAAGAAGGTTTATTTTTTCGCAAATCTTTTTAATGCAGGAAATATTGTGCTCGATATTGGAAAAATCCGCATGGTCGGTTATGGCGATAGCGCTTAAACCGTTATATACCGACCTTCTGATAAGCTCTGCCGGCGCAAGCTCGCCGTCTGAAAAAACTGTGTGCGTATGAAAATCAATTAGCATGACAGTACTGCCCCGCTATAAATTTGTTATGAATAAAGGCTCTTGATTTCTTTTTGTTTTTTGAACAATCTTTCGAGCCGTTCTTTTTTTTCTTCAGCTGATACATCGTCTAAAATTTCAAAAGCTTTAGTAAAAGGCCTTGGGGAATATTTAAATCCGAATATAAAATTAAATTTCACTTCGTCCAGCAAAGAAAGCGTAGATTTGAAATCTTCCTCCGACTCGCCGGGAAAACCGACTATTATATCGGTGGATAAAGAAATATCGGAACGCCCGTTCCTTAACTTTTCGACGAGTTTTAAATAATCGCCTGCCGTATAACCCCTGTTCATAGCGAATAGTATCTTATCGGAACCGGCTTGGACAGGCAGGTGAATTTCCTTGGAAATTTTATCGTTCCGGCGGATTATGTCTATAAGTCCGTCGCTAAAATCTTTTGGGTGGGAAGTTAGAAATTTGATTTTGCCTATGCCGTCTATTTCCGAAAGATAATTTATAAGGCGGCAAAAATCTTTTTTATCCTTACCCGCCTCCGGAGACGAATACGAATTTACGTTCTGCCCCAGCAGCAGTATATTTTCGGCTCCGTTTAGAACCTCCCCCCTAACCGCATTGCATATAATTTCAAACGGTATCGACCTTTCCCTGCCCCTTACGTACGGAACTATGCAATACGAACAATAGTTGTCGCATCCTTCGGTAATTTTGACTGCCGCCGTACGGCTTTCCGTTTCTTTATCGTAAAAATATTTCCGGGATAATCCAAAATCTTTATAATTGCGTTCGGAGCCGTTCCCGCGGCAGCCGCCCGCGCCGTCTTTTTCCGCTTCGCGCCTAAGAATATCGGGAATAAGGGGCGCTTCGTCCGGACCGAAAAGATAATCGAAAAATAAACTTCCGCTTTTTTCCGGTTTATTTATATTTCCGAAAAACCCGGCCTTTTGTCCGTCATTTCTATTTTTTATTTTAAGCTGTTTTGCAAAACATCCGGCAAGAACTATTTTTTTACCGGGGGCGTTTTTTTTTAATCTGCCCAATTCGGAAACTATCTTGTGTTCCGCGTGGTCGCGGACGCTGCACGTGTTAATAATAACGACGTCGGCGTCGGCGATAGAATTTGCCTTATTAAAGCCGTTTTTTAAAAGACCGCTTTCTATTATGCCGGAATCGTAAAAGTTCATCTGGCAGCCGTAAGTCTTTATAAAAAACTTTTTGAGGGCGTTACCGCTCTTTGACAAGGTCATTTTTATAAATCTTGCTGACTTTAAAAATCGGAGCCAATTTTTTCGGCACTTTAATTTCTTCTCCGGTTTTAGGGTTTCTTCCCGAATACGATTTATATTCTTTTATGGAAAAACTTCCGAATCCTCTTATTTCCACCCTGCTTCTTTGAATTAAGGATTCTTTTATTTCATTTAATATCGTATTCACGACATTTTCAGAAATTTTTGAAGGTATGTCGTTCCGGCTTGCAAATTTTTCGATAAACTGCGCTTTGTTCATTAATTAAAACCTCTCTATATCCTTTAAAAAAAATTATTGCGAGTTTTAAGTTTATCATATAAGAACGTCGGGGTCAACATCTACCTTAATTTTTTGCGAATAAAAAAATTTAGATAAATAATCGTCGTTTTTAAGCGCGTCTATTAATTTATGAAGATTGGAAGCGGCGGGATACGCTTTTAATATTAACTGGTACCTGTAATCGTTTTTTATTTTTTCTACCGGACACGGAGAAGGGCCTAAAACCGATATATTTTTAAATCCCGATAAGCCGATATTTATATCCACCGCCTTTCTTAAATTAAAAGCCGTTTCCTTTAATCGTTCGATATTTTTATCGATAAGCTTTAAGGCGATTATTTTAGTATATGGAGGATAACCGTATTCCTTCCTTATTCCAAGCTCTTTTTCGTAAAATCCCCTTGCGTCGTTTTCCGCGGCGCAACGCAAAAGATAGTTGTCGGCTAGGAAAGTTTGAATAGCTATTTTCCCCGGATTTTCTCCCCTGCCCGCTCTTCCCGAAACCTGCGTCAGCATTTGAAAGCCCTTTTCCGCGCTCCTGAAATCCGGTATATTAAGCAAACCGTCGGCGGAGATTACCGCCGCAAGCCCGACGTCGGGAAAATCGTGTCCCTTGGTTATAATCTGCGTTCCTATCAGTATATCTATTTCTTTTTTGCGCATTTTTCTGAATATTTCGGCGCCTTTTATTTTGCTTTTAGCGATATCCGAATCTATTCTTGCTATTCTTACGCCGTCATAGCCGGAAGCCGAAAAAAGGGTTTTTACCGCATCTTCTAATTTTTGGATGCCTATTCCATATGGTTCGATAGCGTCCATTCCGCATTCCGGACAAATTTTCGGAACGTCTTCGGCATAGCCGCAATAATGGCATTCCAGATAACCTCCATACCCTCCGGACTTATTCGGGAAACGTTCATCCTTTTTATGATGAACTAAAGATATTGCGCAATTTTTACATAAAAATTGATGTCCGCACGACGTACAGACAACCAGAGTCGAAAAGCCTCTTCTGTTCAGAAAAAGAAGAATCTGCCTTTTTTCGTTCAAATTTTCTTTTATCATTCCGAACGTTTCGTCCGACAAAATTTTATCTTTAAACCGGTTTTTTGCCGTTTTTAAAGAATTTTTAAATTCGTCTTTTAAATCTATTATTTTTACGTCGGGCATAGGTTTGTTCTTTACTCTGTTTTTTATATAAATATACGCGTATTTTTTTAAAACGGTCGCGTTATAATACGATTCTAAGGATGGGGTTGCCGAACCGAGCACGCATACCGCGGAGCTTTTTTTTGCCAGCATAACGGCCAAATCCCTGGCGTTGTAAAGCAGTCCCGACTGCTGTTTATAAGAACCGTCGTGTTCTTCGTCGATTATTATAAGCCCGGGGGTTTTTAACGGGGAAAATATAGCCGACCTCGCTCCCAGAATCAGCTTGACTCCCCCGTTCATTATCCTTATATGGCTTATCAATTTTTCCTTGCTTGAAATTTTGCTGTGAAGCACGGCAAAGCCGTTATTTTCCACAAGAGACTTAAATCTTTTTTTAATAAGATAGATAAATTGATTGGTAATAAATATCTCCGGGACGATTATAACAACCTGTTTGTTTAAATTTAAGACGGAATCTAAGAGATTGAAATAAATCTCCGTCTTACCGCTTGCGGTAACCCCGTGCAGTAAAAATGTTCTGTACAAACCAGCCGCCGCCGCTTCGCGCATCGGCTCGACGGCATTCTTCTGGTCGCTCGTAAGATTGTATGGGGCTTCGGAAAGAAATTTATTATGCATGCTTTCGGGATGCCGGCTTTCTCCGGGAACGACGTTGCCTTTGCCGCTTTCGCTTTTAACGGCGGTTTCTAAAAGCATTGCTTCGCCGTAATATTTATCCAATAAATCAAAATGTTTTATATTCAATGAGGGCATGGCCGCATCTAAAACTCCGGATATATTTTCGTGATAATATGAGGAGAGAAAATTAAATATATCCTTGCGTGATTCATCGAAAAAACGAGGTTTGGAAACGCGGAATATCTTTTTTAAGCTTATTTTTTTGTTTCCGATATTATCTGTTTTAGCCGTTTTAGCGGTTTTGGACGCGGTTTTAGCTTGGAAACATTCCGGCGAACAGGCGTTTTTGTTCCGGCCGTTATCGTCCCGCCTTATATCGTATATGAAACCGTATAATATCCTGCTTTTAAAAGGGACCAATACCGCCTTGCCGGTTTCTGCATCGGCTTCTAATTCTTCAGGTATTAAGTAGGTAAATTTAATATCCGTTCCGCTTTTCGGGATTACTATGTCGGCTGTCGTCATAGTTTTATATTATAATATAAATAAGTTCAATATAAAACTACGGCTTAAAATTTTTACCGTTTGCATTTTAATGTTTTTTTTGGGATAATAATAATATATTAAAGCAAAACTTAAAATTAAAGTGGGGGGTTAGCCCAGCTGGTAGAGCGACGCCTTCGCATGGCGTAGGCCGCGGGTTCGAGTCCCGTGCCCTCCACCACTTAAAACAAGCCTTTATAGATTTTAATAAAATATCATTGTCTATTTCATCGATAAAATTATGATAATTTTTATCAAGCGTCGATAGCTTGTTTTTGACTTTCCTAACTTTTAATAAAACGCTTTCGTCAATAAGTTCCCAATCCAAAGCCTTTGCATGCATCGCTTTAAAAACTCCGGTAAGTTTTTATTGCGGTAAGCTATTGAATGTTACAGATTTTTAACTTCGCAAAAATATGGACGGATTTATTACTTCATTAAGTTTTTTCGGTATAGAAAATTACGGCAAATTATCAAAAAATATATTATTTCATGAATTATCGGTTAAATTCAAAAAATATATTATCATAGAGAGGAAAAAGAATGCGTTTTTGTAAATTACTTGCCAAGAAATTTAGATACTTCTTCTTCCGGCATCGGTCTGGCCAGCAAAAATCCCTGAACGAAATCGCAGTTAAGTTTTTTTAGAAGTCCAAGCTGTTCTTCAGTTTCAACCCCTTCGGCCACCGTTTTCAAACCTAATTCGCGGGCAAGCTCGACAATCGCTTTTACTAAAGCCAGTTCTTTATGTCCTTTAGCTATATCCCTGATAAACGATATGTCTATTTTAAGGATATTTATGGGCAGGTCTTTTAAGCAGAATAAAGACGAATATCCAGTGCCGAAATCGTCCATTGCGATTTTAAGGGGATTTTCGCAAATGCCTTCTTCGCCGTGCTGTTTTTTGCAAAACTTTAATCCGCTTAATAAAGACCTCGTTTTTCCTATATCCTCTACTAGAGCCCTTTCCGTTATTTCGATAGTTAAGCGGCTGCCGACGCTGTAACAGGCGTTCAATATTTTTTGCATAAAATCGTGTCTTTTAAAACTTTTAGCCGAAATGTTTAAAGATATATTTACGTGCCATTTTTCTATGCTTTTCAAAACGGTTTCTAATGCAAATTCCTCGAACGGCTTTAAATAAACGCTGTTTTCCAAATAATCTATAAAAGCCGCCGGAGAGTAAATTTTACCTTCTTTATCTTTTAACCTGACTAACGCCTCAAAACCTGCTGTGGACAAATCCCCGGTATTAAAATAAGGCTGGTAATAAAATATAAACAGGTTGTCTTTTATTGCGCTATCGACTAAGTTTTCCGTTCTGACGAAACTGACCGCCTTTTCTTCCATTACGGGATTAAAAAATTCTATATCCCCTTTGCCTTCTTTTTTTGCGTTAGAAAGCGCCGCGCTTGCCCGCTCGTAAAGCGTACCGAAATCATCCCCGTCGTCTGGAAACAGCGTTATGCCGGCATTAATGCCAACCTGAATCTGAATATTTTTTTCCCCGGCTTTTATCGGTTTTTTGAAAATACCCGACAGTTTGTCCATTATTACGAAAGCGTCTTCTTTCTTTTTTATCCCGCTCAGAAATAAGCCGAATTCGTCTCCGCCTATCTTTCCTACGATGTCGGTTTCCTTAAAGGTTTCTTTTAGGCGCAGGCCCGCTTCTTTGTAAAAGCTCTGAAAAAATTTTCCATTTTTTTATGCCTTTTTTTGAATCGTGGGGACATACCGCGATTTTATATTCCATTATTTCTTTAAAACCCCCTCGAAATACGCTATGGTTTTTTTTAGTCCTTCTTCTATGCCGATTTTCGGGTTATAACCCAGCGCTTTTTTTGCAAGAGTTAAATCCGGATTCCTCTGTACCGGGTCGTCTTTAGGCAGTTCTACGAATTTGATTTTAGATTTTGAGCCTGTCAGCGATAAAACTAATTTTGCAAAATCCTTAACGGCGAACTCGTAATTGTTTCCCATATTGACCGGGCCGGTAAATCCGCTTTTATCCGTCATAAAAAGGATAATTCCGTCTATTAAGTCGGATATGTAACAAAAAGAACGGGTCTGGGAGCCGTCTCCGTAAACGGTCAAATGTTCTCCTTTTAACGCCTGAACTATAAAATTGGAAACGACCCTGCCGTCGTTTTCCAGCATCTTGGGGCCGTACGTGTTAAAAACCCTTATTACTTTTATATCCGTGCCGTAACGCCTGTGATAATCGAACATTACGGTTTCCGCCGCCCTCTTCCCTTCGTCGTAACACGACCTGACGGACGCGGGATTAACGTTGCCGTTATAGCTTTCAGGCTGAGGATGAATATTGGGCGAACCGTAAACTTCCGATGTAGAAGTGTGCAGAACCGGAACGTTAAGCCGTCTGGCGTTTTCCATTACGTTGAATATCCCGAAAACGTTGTCTTTCATCGTCTTTAACGGGTCTTTCTGGTAATGCGGAACGGATGCCGGACAGGCCAGATTTATTATGAAATCGGCTTCTATATTAAAAGGTTCGCCGACGTCGTGCCTTATGACCTCAAACGCCGGATTATCGTAAAATTCCCTTATATTATTCTTTGAACCTGTATAAAAGTTATCCATGCACAGTACTTCGTAACCCAAATTTAACAGTCTTTCGCATAAATTGGAACCTATAAAACCGGCTCCGCCGGTTACAAGCGCTCTCATATTTTAATTTTCCCCCCGTCCGTTTCGTTTTCGCAAAAATTTAACGTATTATCCAAATCGTATTTATTTCCGTAGCCGCGTTTGGTTATCATGTATAAATCGTTAACGTAAGTATTGCTGTTTCCGATTATTATAGTCGAGTTCATCGTAACCATGTCGAATTTATCGATATTTTCAAGCGTCGTTATCGCCGTTTCTTCATCCGGCCTCGCCGCCGCTTTTACGATTGCGGCGGGCCTGTCCTTGTCGATATTTTCCAATAAAATTTTTTTTGCGGCCGTCAGCCCCTCTTTTCTTTTCATGCTTTTGGGATTGTAGATTATTATGACGAAGTCCCCGGCTGACGCCGCCCTCAGTCTTTTTTCTATATCTTCCCAAGGCGTCAAAAGATTGGAGAGGGAAATAACGCAAAAATCGTTGGCGATGGGAGCGCCTACAGCCGCAGAGGCCGCGCAGAAAGCGGGTATTCCCGGAATAGACTCCACTGGGATTTTTCCGGTAAGCGATTTTCTGTCTATAATTTCCAGCAAAAGGCCGCTCATTCCGTAAATGCCGGCATCGCCTCCCGAAACGAGGGCCGCCGTTTTTCCCTCCAAAGATTTTTTAACTGCCGCCTCGCATCTTTTAATTTCGTCTTTCATATTGAACGGAATTTTTTCCTGACTTTCGTTTAATATGGAACTTATCTGTTTTAAATATGTGGAATATCCTATAACCGCATCGGCTTCCCTTATCGCATCTACGGCTTTTTTGCTGAGGTGGCAGGTATCGCCCGGTCCCGTACCTATTATCGTAATCTTCCCAAAATTTTTAAAATATTTTGCTTCCATTATCTATAATTCCCTTTCTATAATTAACTTTCCGTTATCCCCTTTTCCGTTGCAATTTCCTTTCCATAATCATCTTTTAAGGAACGGCGCTATAAAAAACGCCTGCCGTTTCAAGTTTTTAATTTTTAATCCGCCGCCGCAACGGCCAAAGTCGCGCCGCCTTTTTTTTGCTTCGGAATAAGAAGCGGACTTGTTTTATTTTTTGCGGATAAAGAGGCGCACGGCTCGCAAACCGAATATGCGCCCGTATATTTAAAACATAACGATTTTTCGTTTTTTTTTATGGTAAAACCGTTTATCTCTTCTTTCGTAAAGAAATCTATGAATTGGGCGTATTTTTCCCCGAACCGCAAAATACACTCCTCTTTTTCCTTCAAATCTATCGTGGCGATGTTTCTTAAGGCGTTTATCGAGATATTGTTCCGGGCAAATTCGGATAAAATGAAATCTTCTATCTCTTTAAAACCCGTATTTTTATTGCAGCCTATGCCTGCGACCAAGCGCCTAGGCCTTAAGACGGCTGTATTAGCGGCCTGAAAGACTTTTTTTAAATCGTCTTTAATGGAAACCGCTATTATTTTCGGCCCATTTAATTTTAATATATTTGGACTGTTTAAGAAACTAAAATTTTTTGCATTGCTAAATTTGCAGATATAAGACGAAACTGCTTCCCGTTGAACGCCGTCTTCGATAAATATTATAAATTTTTCGCCTTTAAGCGAGGCTTTATTAAAAATTTTTATTTTATCTTCGCGGTCTTCTATAAAAAAGCCGAATTTTTCGGCAAAAATATCTATTGAAAAACTTTCCGTCGCATCTGTTGCCGTAGTAATTACCGGTATGGCGCCTGCGCCCATATAACGCGAAATATCTTCGGCAAATTTATTTGCGCCGCCGATATGCCCCGAAAGGACGCTTACGACGAATTTTCCGGCTTCGTCTATCGCGATTACTCCCGGGTCGCTGAATTTATCCTTTATAAACGGCGCAATAAGCCTGACTACCGCTCCAAGCGCAAGAAAAAAAACTATAAAATCGAATTCCTCAAAAAGCCTTTTTAAAAAATTAACCGATAATTTTTCATAAGACTCCGCATGCGCGTTTATGCCGGTTATGGCATTTATGTCCTTTATATCGGGGGGGGTCTCCGTCCCCTGAATAAAAAAAGTAAAATTTATAATTTCCGAAATGTCCGACTCCTTTTTGCCGGACATTTCTTCCGCAATGCCTTTATAAATATTTAACGCCGTTTTAAGTGAATTTTCTGAAAATATTATAACGGCTATATTTTTAATCTTAAAAACGGCTTCAGACGCCGTCTTTTTTATCCCTGAAGCTGTGAGAAAAACCCTCGTCATAAAGTTTAGACCTGTTTTCTTTTACATATTTTCCCGTTAAGGCGCCGCCGACGATTAAAACCGCCTTATTTTTTATAGAATATTTTTCCGCCTTTTTAACCACGTCTTTTAATTCGCAGTTTATAATAAGCTCGCTATCGAGCGATACGTCTTTTGCGATTAGGCAGGGCGTATTTTCTGGATAATGCTCCATTAAATCGCCGGCTACGGATTCCATTATCGCGAAACTTAAATAGACCGCCATAGTGGCTCTATGGCTTGCAAGACTCTTTATATCCTGACCATCCGGCATGCCGCCGGTTTTTCCTCCGCCTCTGCAGATAATTACCGCTTGAGAAACGCCCGGCAGCGTCAAAACGGATTTATTTGCGGCGCTTGCGGCAAACGCCGCCGTTACCCCCGGAATAATTTCATATTCTACGCCCGTTTCCTCCAAGTAAGCCGCCTGCTCGTTTATGGAGGAATAGACGGACGAATCTCCCGCGTGAAGAATGGAAATAATCTTAAATTTGCCGTTCATATTTAAGAGCCGTTCTTTAATTTCGCCGTAATTAAGGCTCTTCATGTCTATCAGCAACGCCTTTTTTTTTGCGGCTTTAAGCATTTCCGGATTGATTAACGAACCTGCGTAAAAAACCGCGTCGGATTTTTTTAATATTTCAAGGGCCTTTACCGTTAAAAGCCCTATATCTCCGGGTCCTGCGGAAACGAAATAGATTTTTGATTTAGCCATATAAGCAATATTAAGAAATATAATAATATAATAAATATAATACAATTTTATATAAAATTTATAAAAAAACCCCTACGAGAACGGAAAAATAGTCAAAATCCTTCTCTTTCTTTTCCCAAAATTTATCTATGAGTTTTGACTTTTCTATTAAATAAAGTTTAGGGTTGTTTCGAGGGCAAACTTTTCCGCAAACTCCTTCAAATGCGCTCAGGATATCTTTTACGTAACCGCCGGCCTTCATGAAAACTATCGACCGCGGTTTCTGGCTCTTGCCCGCGATAAATCTGATTTCGTCTTCTATTTCCCTTAAATCCTTTTTTACCGGAACGGTTATTAAAACCGGACTGTTTTTAACGATATACGGCTCGCCTATTAAACCGAAGGAATAATGAAAAGACGACACTCCGTTGATTATATTTATCTTAAAGCCGCGTCTTCCGTTTTCTATTTCGTTTCCGGTTTTTAATCCTTTATTTTCTTCGGCGGCCGCAAAATGTTTATTTTTTTTATCGATAATATTTTCGATAGCGTCGTGAAGCCCCCAGTAAGTGCTGTAAAACATAGGGTCTCCGATGGTAACGTAAGAACAGTCGCCCTCTTTTAATTTTTCGGCTATTTTGGCGGCGTTTTCCGCGTATAAATCTTTATTCCTGCCGCTTGAACGCTTCATCTCGACTTTTAAAGGCAAAAACCTTTCTTCTTCCAATTCATGTCCCGTAGCAATCCTGACCGCGGCTTTTGCTATATCGTAAGCGGCTTTATTTTTTCCTCCCGAAACATCCGGATAAAAAATAAAATCGCTGTTTATAAGGGCATTGACCGCTTTTACCGTAATCAGTTCGGGGTCTCCCGGACCCATTCCTATAACGTTTAAGTTCAATTTTCCGCCGGTTGTTTTATCCATACAGTTTTAATCGTTTTGACCGTTTTCGCCGTTTTGACCGTTTTGACCGGTTTCGCCGGCTTCAGTTTTAATTTTTTCGGAATTACCGGCTTTAATGGCCTTATTTCTGACCCTCACTTTCGGTTTATTTTCTTCCGTTTGAACGTCTATGTTAAAAATCTGCGGGGGCTTATGTATATGTTTATGCATATGCGCGTTATGCGCGCGGGCATTTTTCGCCGCCGGCGGCGCTGGGACGGAAGATTTGGCCGGTTTTATTATTTTAGCGATATAAATTTGATTTAACGCATGAAAATAAGAATCTTCTTTATCGTTAAGGGATTTTAACCTCGAAACGTTGACGGATATAAGTTCGTATTTAATCGGAGAGCCTCCGTCTCCTTTCGGTTTAAAGTTCCCGATGAAAGATAAAACTTTATTTAACGAATTTATGGTTATGCAGTTAACCACTATTGCGCCGTTATCTTTCAAAATGTTAAATGCCCCTTCTAAAATAATATCTAAACGTCCGCCTCCCCCTCCGATGAATACAGAGTCTATTTGCCCGTCCCTGCCGATATTTTTAAACGCTTCCGGCAGTTCGCCCAATACGGGTTCTATATTGGCTCTTCCGAATTTTTTTATATTTTTCTTAAGATTTTCTATTTTAACCGCGTTTTTATCGATAGCATAAACCAAGCCCTTATAAGCGATGCCGGAAACTTCTATGCTTATGCCGCCGCTGCCGCATCCGGCATCTACGACCGCGGAATCTGGCATTAAATCCATTAAGCCGATGCTTACTGACCTTATTTCTTTTTTTGTGGGCTCTCCGGCCGCGTGTATAAATTTATCGTCGTCTATGCCTATGACTTTATAAGCGGGGTTTGAGGCGGCATTGCATTCATCGTCGGCATCGGAAACAAAATATGCCGGACGCGCCTGTTTCTTATCTTCCGTTTTTGTATTTTTTATTTTTTTATTTAATACGACGATATTTTTCTTGCCGCCGATATCGTCAAGTATCTCTTTAGTAAAACTTTTATATATTTTTTCATTTTTTGAACATAAATCCGTCAACGCAAAAAAATCGTAATCATCTAAAAATCCTTTTTCTTTGAGCTCTTCATAAATCTTATACGGGGTATTGGCATAGTCGGTATAGATTCCTACCGCCTGTTTTTGCGCGCGTACGGATTCATAAATATTTTCCAAATCTCTGCCGTGCAGGCTTACTATTAAAGCTTCGGTCATGGGAATTTTTAATTTTGCAAAACCGATTTGCATAAAACTTAAGGCCGGATAGATTTCTATAAACCTTTTTTCGTTTTCTTTTAATTCGTTAAGCAGGCTTGCGCCTATGCCGAAAAAATTGGGGTCGCCGTTCGCCAATATTAAAATATTTTTTTTTCCTAGATTTCCCCTTACGTAATCTATTATGAATTTAACTTTTGAATCGTAAAATATCGCCGCGTTATTTAAATGAGACATATTTCCGTTGTTTTCCAGAACTACGCTTTTCTTAACGGAAGAAATCTGCCCTCTTACCCACGACAAAAGGCTAGAATCTTCCTTTTTTGCAAATACCGCGTCTATCCTGTTTTTTTTATCCGTAAATAATTCAAAAACCGCATTCCTGCCGGCATCAGGAAAACACTGGGAAACTCCTACTATATGAATTTTTTTAGCCATTTATAAGTTTAAAACCTCCTTGCTTTTTTACTTGTTTGCCGACCGTTCCGTTTACGTATGCGTATACGGTAAAATTATCCCGAAGACCGTATTATTTCTCCGTCGGACGATATCAGTATTATTCTTATATTTACGGCTTTGGCTGTTTCTTCGTCCGTTCCGTTTAAATTTTTTAAAGCGGCTTTAAGAATATTATCGAAAATAACTCCTCTCGCCGTTTCGAATTCATCCGCGATTATATATCCGTAAGCCTGCCTCGAAGTATTGGAATTAATTACGGCATTGCGTAAATATTCCTTCCTTTCTTCCGGTATGTTTTCTAAGGCGCTCCCGGCGGCTTTAAGATTTTTAAACGATTTTTCAATTATTTTCCCTAAAAAATTAAAATTTACGCCGCCGTATTTTGCATTTGTATTCCTGGCTCCCTGAGCGATTTTTATTATTTTTCCGAATTGTCCGGCCAAAATAATTTTTTTGATTCCGGATTTTACGGCTTTTCTTATCGAATAAGATACGTAATCGCCTATTTCTATAAAACTTTCACGCGGCAGAGCTTTGAAAAATTTCATCGCTATTTTTTCGCTGTATCTTCCCGGCGTATATACGCAGGTATCGATTTTATTTTCAGCCAAAAACGCCAGAGAAGCCTTAATTGTTTCTAGCCACGCTTTGGTAGAAATTGGCACGACGTATCCGGTAGTGCCTAAAATGCTTATTCCTCCCACGATGCCGAGCCTGGGATTTAACGTTTTTTTCGCGACTTCTTCTCCCTTCGGTATATATAATACGGACGCAAATATCTTATGCTTTAACGCCGACGCACCGGCTTTATTCCAATCCCCGTAATATTTTTTTATCGCCCTGTGCAGTTCTTCGCTTGCGGCAAGCTCTATCATTTTTAAAGGAACCGGATTAATGGACGGGCGTCCCGGCTTTACAGGAAGTCCGGGCCTCGAAACTATTCCTACTCCTTTCGACGATGCCAGCATTAAAGTGAATTGCGAATTTTTAATTATACTATAAACCGATAAATTTCCGTAATATTTTTTTAACGCGGCTGTTTTGCCTCGGCCGATAACCGTAAAACCGGCGCATATTTTTATTCCTCCGGTAACATCGCTGCCGTCGCTGCCGGAATCTTTTACGGCCGCCGCGTTCGATACGACCATTTTCCGTTTTATTTTACGTTTTCCGAGCCGCGATATTTTTATATCGGCATTTTCGTTTCCCGGCATTTTTATTTCTATGCTGTCGAATTTTTCCGGTTCGAAATAATATCTTATCGAAGCCTTTATGACGGCCGCGCTTACGCTTCCAGTAGAAAACCCTTTTTTAAGCATAGTTTTAATGCATACCGTAATATCAAAACGACGTTGCTTTAAAACGACGTTCCTATGGTAAAATTAATTCCTCCCGCAGGCCAATAAGGCTCCCTAGTAAGTATAAAACCGTAAGAAAAACTGACCGGTCCGATAGGCGACATATACATTATACCCGCGCCGGCCGATTTATACAATGCCAGCGGCCTGATGTCCTGTTCATTAAGGAAAACGTTGCCCCCGTCTTGAAAAATAAAAAAATTAAAATTATTATGGACGGGAATATTAACCTGTAAATTATAGTTTTCCATAACGTCTCCCCCTATCGGGTAACTGTATGGGTTTAAATTTACAAGCCCGATGGAATCCTGCGGGAACCCCCTGACGGTCGTTCTGCCGCCAAGAAAGAATCTTTCGTTAATAGGCACCTGCGTCGTCGGCGGCAGAGGCCTTATATATCCGAATCGCAGAGAATACAGGAAGACGGTGCCGTAAACTAACGGAATATATTCTTCGGTATGGAAAAATATTTTAAAAAAATTAATCTGGGAATCTATGGGCAAACCGGAATACGAAAATTTTAAAGTTGTTAAATTTCCTGAAGTAGGATTAAATACGTTATTTTTTGAATTATATATAATAGAAGAAGAAACCGAGCTGATTCTTGTAAAGCCGGTATCCCTCGGAATTATTTGCGCTCCCGGGTTTAATCCCGAAAGAAAATCATAAAACATTCCGTACGAAATAAGTCCTTTTAAATGGCTGCCGAAACGCCTTATCAGCGAAAAAGCTCCTCCTTCTTTATGCATGGTATAATTAAGGGTAATTATATCGGTATCCAATCCTTGCGCGTTAAAAGCAAGCCCCCTGTAATTATAGATGGCGCGGTCATAGTAATTTAAAAGAAGATTGGTATAAATAGCGCTTTTGGAAAAACGCGCAGAGAGCGACTTCCCGTATCCGAAAAGATTATTATTCTCGACCTGCACAAATCCCCTATATCTCGCATATGTGCCGTAACCCGCCCCGAAACTTAAATTTACGGGTTTAGCGTCTTTTACCTTTACGATGATATTTTTATACGGCTTTTCGTCTTCCGGATTTTCGACCTTAATAGTAACCGAATTAAATATTCCCGTCTTATAAAGCCTGTTTTGGGTATCTATTATATTTTTCTGCCTATAAATCTGTCCTTTTTTAAAAAGTAATAGGCCGCTGATGTAACGTGTTTTTGTAATGGTATTTCCAATAATCAAAATATTTTTTATTCTTACTCTCGGACCGCCGTTCACGTAATAATGCAAAATCGCATATTTTTTGTTTTCCGCATAACCGACGTCCAATCTAACCTTGGAAAAAACATATCCCGAATCGGCCAGCTTCGTCGATAGCATATCTTTTCCGTTTTCCGCTTTAACGATATAAAAAGGAAGGGTCTGCATTTTATAAAAATAATCCGTTATTTTCGCGTCGGACGGCTTAAGGGACTTCGGCAGGCCGTCGATATAAACGCTCTTTACGATGGTCCTTATTCCTTTTTTAATGTTAAGGACGACCGTTACGTTCTTTTTATCGGAGCCGAATTTTAAATCGTAAGAAATATGCGTCGAAAGGTAGCCTTCGTTGTTATAATAGTTTTCTATGTCGCTTATATCCCGCAATAGCATATTTTTAGAAAAATAACTGCCGTTAAACATCGAAGACTTTCGGATTCTCATAATGGAAAGCAGGGTCTCTTCCTTAAGCGGCTTATATCCGTTTATAACGACCGCCTTTATGCTTACCTTATGCCCTTTTTTTACCGAATAATATACATCGGTCCTTTTATCCGTCTTATTATCGTTTTCTTTAAACGAAACCTTCGAGAAATAATATCCTTCTTTCTTAAAAAAATTTTCCAGCACCCTTTGAAACGATTTGAATGTTCCTTTATCGAAAATTAAAACATTTTTTAAAAAAAATACGGAATTTTCTATGAAATCGGTTTTAAAAGGTTCTATTCCCGCAAAATGAAATTTTATTTTATTTCCCGGATGGATATAAAAGGTTATTATGGTTTTATATTTAGAAGCGTATGAGATTTTAGGCTTTTCTACAAGCGCGTTAAGATATCCTTGATTTTTATATAAACTGCGTATTTCCTTTCTGAAATTTTTTATGCGGTATTCGCTTAACGGCTTTTGCGTCAGCTTTCCGGCCATCGCTTCTATGCTTTTTCGCGGGTAATACGATTTGGAACTAATGGATATTTTTGAAATTAAAACCGGTTTGCCCGCGTCGATGTCGATATTTACGGCATATTTCCTTGAACTTCTCAAGATATAAGAGGATACCGCGGCTTTTGCGCCGGGATAGCCTTCTTTAAGCATAATTTCTTTTATTTTCTTTATGCTCAAAGTTCTATAATATTTTAGAAATTCAGAGCCTTTTTTTAAGGGAATAGAATTTAGAATTTTCCCGGAAGATATTCCGGTTCCCTTAAGCCCTCGTATATTTACCGTTCCGATATAAATTTTAGGAAAAAAAATAAAATTCAAAAAAATAAGTTTTTGTTTTTCGTTTATTTTGGAAAAAACGGAAATATCCGAAAAATAACCTGAAGCATAAAGGTTTTTAATGGTCTTCTCCAGCCCGTGCATAGAAAATTTACCGTCCTTTTTAATAGAGATAAAATTTTTTATGACGTTCACGGGGATGCCGGAAGGCAGTTCATAAGATATTGAACCAACCGTATATTTTTCCGCCGGTATGGAATATATCGTGGAAACGGTTCCGTCGCCGGCGGATTTTGCTTGAACAGCCGGCGCGGGCGCAGGATATGCCGCCGTAAAAAGCGCCGTAAAAAGCGCCGGGAGCAACAATGCCGCTATTTTTTTAAAATTTAAATTTATACGCATAAAATATTTGAAGTTTAACGCTTCATACGGTTAATAAAATCTAAAGTGGAATACTATATTGCCGCCTACTTCGCTGTATATGTTGGAATTATTCGGCGCAAGCTCGTTATTTTCCCACTCTCCTATCGCGGAAATATGCCTGCTCAATTTATAAGTAAACATTAACGATTGGGAAGACTGAGACGATATTATATTATTATATGAAACGGAAAGTCTTTTGGTCAAAGTTTTAGTAACCGTTACCTGAGGAGCCGCGCTGTGCGTAATTACCGAATAAGACGGAGCGATCGACAGATTTTTAAATCCGAAATAACTCGATATCGCGCCGGTAACGCTCTGCTCGACCCCTCCTCCTATTGCCGATACGGCTTCAGAGGCGGCGATTCCGCCTGCGGAACCGGCATACACGGAAGTCGAAGGCGCGCCTAAAGCCAGCATCGAAACAATGTCCAGCTCCGAAAGCGGCGGGGTCGAAGAAAGGTTTACGTTGAAATCGCTCAAAGAACCGTTTGCGTTCATTCTTATGATATACCTGTCCATATGGGTGGTTGCCGATACGTCGAAAGAAGGGGCTATTCTGTATCGGTTGTTAAAATCCAAATTGGCGTAAGACAAATCAAACATCGCTCCCCTGAAATATATTTCGCCTTTTTCAGCATTCGCGGTTCCGATTAAGACGGGGGCGTAAACCGTGCCTATAAGATTAAGGTTTGCGCTAAAGCTGGTATTTATTATATTATTTTGAATAGCTATGCCCCCGTCGGACGTTACTTCGATATTCAATCTTGGGTTAAACTCCCCCTTTTTAATTACCGGCTTAATGATATTATATTTTTTATAACTTAAAAGAAAAGACGAAAGGTTTATTCTTTTATCGTATGACGCCTTTTTAATATTTATATTTCCATATAAAACGCCGTCGTTTGCTTCGCCGGAAAATCCTAATTCCCCGTCCATTTTTGCAAAAAAATAGTTGGATTTTCTATAAACGGCCGAATTAAAATCAGTCTTTACGTTATAATAATACGGTTTAAAATTTTTAAGCCTTATTATGCCGTTTGCCGAAAAAATACCGTTAAGCAGCCTGAATTTTGCCTTATTGAGCGATATTACGTTATTATTAAAGGAGAGCCGCGCAAAAATTCTCGAAGCCTCGTATTCCGGGTTAGCGGACGGTTCTATGAGCCCTTTGTTTATATCGGCGAATCCGTACAAGCTCGGAGCTGACAACGGTCCGAAAACGACCGCCGAAGCAGTTACGAATCCGGACGAATTCATTATTTTATCAGAAAAGAGTCTAAGAACCCATAAGTCTGTCTTATCGTTTAATATTACGTCGTATCTGTCGTCTTTTATGCCGCCTTTAAGCTGGAAATAATTATCCGCTCCCCTTAGCTTTAAACCGCTTAAATTTAAAGCCCCTCCATTATAAGATATATCGATATCCTGGGTATTTTTCAGAAAAAAAGGACCGTGTTTTAAATACAGGCGGTTTAATTTTGAAAATATATAAGATTTTTTAATATCTAAGATTTTGCCTCCGCCGTATATATATCCGGAAAATTTAAATAAAGTCTTGCGGTATTTAATGTCCGGCATATTTATATTTGCGGTGAAATTGTATGGATACCCCTTTTTAAGCAATATGTACGCTTTAGCTTTTAAGCCGTTTTTTAACGCCGATATATTTAAAGCAATGCCGCTTCGCAAAGAGCGGGCATAGACTGCGGCGTTTCCGAGCCAAAAATCGTTTATATAAATATTATCCGCGGAAACATTTCCCGAAACGTCCGGCAAATCGAACGAGCCGCCTACATGCAGGTTAACGCCGGCCGCCCCTTTGACGCGGTATTTTTTTAATAATTTAAAATTTAAAGCGGATAAATCAATCCGGTTGGAAATCAACCGCAGATTATAATTATTGCCTTCCCGGGAATTTCCGGAGCCGGAAGCTTTAAATTTAATATCGCCGTAAACTTTAAAAGGGGCGGAGCCGTAAAAGCCCTCGAAGCTTTTTATGGCCAATCCGCCGCCGGCTATAAGAAATTTAGCGTCTGCGTCCGAGATTTCCTGCCCGTAAACATCGGCTTTTTTTGAACTTGCGTCTATTTTTAAAACGGGGTCTTTAAGTTCGCCGCTAATCGTTCCGCTTGAGTCGAAAGACAGGGAAACCGCCGGCAAGGGCTTCTTGCAAATTAAATGTATATCTTTTGCGGTAAAATTTCCGTTTATATACTCTTTTTTTAAAATCTTATTTTCGAAAATTTCTCCGCCGAAAGTTGCGGTTCCTTTTTTACTTTTATCCGGCGAATTTCCCGATTTTTTTTCTTTTAAAAAAACTTTTTTAAATAAAACTTCGCCGTCCGGCATTATATTTACGGCGGCATTTCCTTCGAAAGTATCCGAATATCGGTTAATATTTAAAGAATTAAATATATTTTCGAAGCTATACGATAAGCCGTCGAATTTTCCGTTGATTCTGCCTTTTAAGTATCCGCTGGCGGAAGGTTCGAAATAGCGGCTTTTGTATTCCTCGAACAGGCCGACTTCGGGCAGTTCTCTATATGTCGAACTAAACCCTATATTTAAATAAGATTTATCATAATTTATTTCTCCGGCGGCGGTTCCGTTTAATATTTTTGAAGTGATTTTCGTATTTTTCAATAAAACAGACTCGTCGTTTATTAGCGTTTCTCCGGAAATCAAAACGCTATTCCTGTAATTAATGTAATATACCGTCGTTGCGCCCTTGCCGTTCCTGTATTTAAGCTGTTCCACCGGCCTCTTAAGCTCTATTTTTTCTATGTTTGAAATATAAAATTTTTTTCCGAAATGTAAAACTGTTTTTACGTTTCCACCCGCAATTGCTTTAAATTGGGGGATTTTTTCCGAATCATAGAAATCTATGAGCTTTCCGGCATCGATATTTTTTAGGACGGATTTAAATTTCCCCTCTCCGCTTTTAAAATTGACGGCGCCTTTAGATTTTAAATTTCCTCCGAACATATCCAGGCTGATATCGTTAAATTTTAAAATGCCGCTTTTTACTTTGCCTAAATCGAAATTGCCGCTGCATTGCACGGTTCCTTTCTCAATATCCCCCCCCGAAAAATTTAAACCGGCAAGGCGGATGAAGGCGGACGTCCTGATTTTTCCGTAAAAATCCCCTATAACGGACGCTTTGGCTTGCATTTTTCCCTTCAAGGAAGGCAGGGCGGTAAAATTTTCCGAAATATACGATAGCCGGCCAACTTTAATTTCGGTTGTATCGTTAATTTTATTTGCGATTGCGGAAATAGGGGAATTTTTGCGCAGGTCCAACACGCCGTTAGACATGGTTTTAAAACCTGAATTACCGAAGCTTACGTTGCGGTATCTCAGAAACCCGTTAAAATAATGAATTTTAAATGCTTTTGAGCTAAAGACGCGGGGAAGGTTAAATTTTTCGTATCTAAAAAATATATACGGCATTCCGTATTTAAAATATATGCCGTTGCCGTTATATAAAAACGGTATAAGCCCGGGCTTTTTATAGAACGTGAAATTAAAATTTTTTAATTTTAATAAAATATTTTTGTCGGCGTCGTTAAAATTTAAATTTCCTCCCGTTATTTTTAACTTTTCTAAGTAAACCGATATAAAAGAGGAGGGATGCTTTCCGGCAAAATATGCTATAACCGAATTAATTTTTTTATAATTATTAATTTTATTATTTTTTACTAGAATATTTATGCTTGGATTTATAATATTTATGCCGTATATTATTATTTTTCTACGGATAAAATCGAAGGGGCCGAAAGAAATATTTATTTGGGTTATTTTTGCGGCGTCGTTAATGCTTAAGCCGTAAAGCCTTACCTGTGGAGAAAATATAGAAATTCTTATTTTTTTTATCGTTACCTTTTTTTGCAGAATCCCGGATAGTTCTACCGACAAATATTTTTTTGCCTGCGAAGCAAAATAAGCCGACCCGATAAATAAAACGGCGCCTAAGGAAATTGCGGCGATAAGCAGTAAAAAAAATAATATATATGCCGTAAATCTTTTTTCATATTTTTTCATCAATAAATTTATAGCCGACGCCCCTTATGGTTTCTATAAATTTAAGCGAATCGCCTACTTCGATGTTTGACCTTAATCTTCTTATGTGAACATCGACGGTTCTGGGTTCCACAAATGAATTGTTCCCCCATATATTATCTAAAAGTTTTTCCCGCGAAAAAACATCCCCCGCGTAAGTCATTAAGAAAATAAGAATTTTAAACTCTATGGGGCTTAGTTTTATCTCCGCGTCATTCACGGTTACGCTGTGCTTATTGATATTCGCGGTAATATTTCTGAACCTGTATTCGTCCGAGCCGACTGCCGGCTTGACTGTTTTAGCGGGAAGTATCCTTTTTAAAATGATGCGGACGCGCGCTAAAAGTTCGTTTATGGAAAAAGGCTTAATTATATAATCTTCCGCGCCGGATTCAAAACCTAAAATTTTATCTACCTCTTCCTGTTTAGCGGATAGAAATATAACCGGAATCTTCGATAGGTCGGCATTCTGTTTTATTCTTTTGCATACTTCGTAACCGTTGATATCGGGAAGCATTAAATCGAGAATTATAATATCCGGCTTGACAACTTCGGCGACCTTAATGCCGTCGAAACCGTTGAAGGAAAATTCGACGTTATAACCTTCTTTCGCAAGATTATATTTTAAAAGTTCTACGAGGTCAGATTCGTCGTCGATAACAAGAATGTTTGCCTTGCTCATAAATTTTACCGCTTAAAATTACTTGCCGCATTAATATTATATAATACAACATAAAAAAACAAAACTGTCAAGAATATTAAGCGCGTTTGTCAGGCGCGTTTAAACGCCCCCATATATAATAATTTCATTTTTCTACTTTATAATCGTTATAATATATAAAATTTTTTATATTGAATTATTCCGTCAATAGTTTATAATATAAAAATATGAATATTCATATAATATAATATTGCTAAAAATATAAATATTAAAATTAATGATTTAATGATGAATTTATGATGAACTCATAAAAAGCGGAGGATTGTATGAAAAAAGTCGTTGTTTTAGGGGGAGGTTTTGCCGGCGTAGAAGCCGCGATATGCTTAAAAAAATACGGTTTCGGCGTAACGTTGATTTCCGACAGGGATTTTATGTATATATATCCGGTTTCTATATGGATACCGACCGGCGGGATTAATCCCGAAAGCGCGAGGCTGCCTCTCGGCAAATTAAGCGCCGTTCATAAATTTGATTTTATAACGGACGAAATAGTCAAAATAGATGGCGGGGCAAATACTGTTTCCGGCAAAAAAAGCTCCTATAATTACGATTATTTAGTAATAGCGTTGGGCGCCGGAAAAGCCAACCCCGAAGGGGTCGAAAACACGCTTTCGATTTGCGGAACCCCCGCCGAATCCATTAAAATAAAGGAAAAAGTGGATTCATTGATTAAAAGCGGAAAAGGCTCAATATCGATAGGAATAGGAGGAAATCCCAAAGACCCTTCGGCCATGAGAGGCGGTCCGGCTTTTGAACTTCTGTTTAATTTTGATTATTTATTAAGAAAAAAAGGGGTCAGGGACGATTTTGAACTGAATATATTCTCCCCAATGGAAACTCCCGGCAAGAGATTAGGCGATAAAGCCTATAATATGCTAAACGAACTTTACGAAAACCTTAAAATCAAAAAATATTTCGGAAAAAAAATTAAAAGGTTTGAAAACGGCGGGATAATATTCGAAGACGATTCTAAATTGGAAAGCGATTTAACTGTTTTCGTTCCCGCGGGAAGCATGCATAAAATATTTTCAGTTTCCGGATTGCCTTTAACGGAAGCCGGATTCATAAAAACAGGGGACGATTTAGCGGTCGAAGGCGGTAACAATATGTACGCGATAGGCGATTCCGCCAACCTCGAAGGCCCCTCTTTCAAAGGAAAACAGGGCCACGTTGCCGAACTTATGGCAAGGACGGCCGCATACAACATAAATGAAAAAGAAAAGGGAACGCGAAATTACAAAGGCTATAAAGAGCACGTTCATATTTTATGCATTATGGATAACGGAAAAGGAGCGACATATATCCGAAGGGATTCCAAAAGCGAAAAAATCATATATCTTCCCGTCGTAGGACACTGGTTAAAAAAGTTCTGGGGATGGTACTATAAAAATTCCAAATTGAACAACATTCCCAGAATCCCCGGTTTTTAACGGTTGTTTTATATTCTGAACATACTTAAAGGCGGCGCATATAAAATTAATATAAAATTAATATAAAAGCGCCGCTTTTAATTTTTATGCTCCGTACCGTTTATCCGTACGGCTTGTTTTTCCATATTTTGATGAGGCTTTGCGGGTTGCCGCTTCCGGCAAACGCCTTGGTCCGCCGTAAGATATTTCCGATAAACCGGGTCTTGCCGGCTTTTGTCCGGCATGTTTCGGGCTGTCCGGCCTTACTTTCCTGTCGGAATCAAATCTGTTCTGCTCATAGGGCTTGCCGGAACCGGAACGAGACGGCCGGCCGCTGCTTTCCCCAAACCTCTTTCCGTCGTGACGGCTTTCTTTACGTAACGGTTCGGCCGGAAGATTGGCCGGAGGCACAAAACTGTTAAACGCGACTTTCGGAATCTCTAATTTTATCAGCCTCTCTATATCTTTAAGATACTTGAATTCTTCTTTATCGACAAGCGAAATTGCGACGCCTATGTTGCCCGCGCGTCCGGTGCGTCCTATCCGGTGCACGTAATCTTTCGGCGCGTTGGGCAGTTCGAAATTTACGACATGGGGCAGATGATTGATATTTAGCCCGCGGGCCGCAATATCCGTAGCTACCAGAACGGGCAGAGAGCCTTCCTTAAATTGCGCCAATGCTTTAGTGCGCGCCGGCTGGCTCTTGCCGCTGTGTATGGCGGCCGAAGGAATACCGTCGGAAATTAGCTTGTCGGTCAGCCTGTTGGCGCCGTGCTTGGTGCGGGTAAACACTAAAACCTGTTTCCATTTGTGATGCCTTATCAGATGCGACAACAGGTGGCTCTTAAGACGCTGCGGTATTAAATGAACGCTGTGTTCGACCAATTCGGACATAGTATTGCGGGGAGCGGCTTCTACTAAGCCCGGATTATGCATCAAGCCGTCGGAAAGAGTTTTTATTTCGTCGGATAACGTTGCCGAAAATAATAAATTTTGATGATGCTTAGGCAATAGCGCAAGAATCTTTTTTATGTCTAAAATGAAGCCCATATCAAGCATCCTATCGGCTTCGTCAAGCACGAATATTTCCACTCCCGACAAATCTACCGTTTTTTGTCCTACGTGGTCAAGCAGCCGTCCCGGCGTTGCGACCAATATATCGACGTTTCTTCGCAAAGCTTTAATCTGCGGAACGATGCTTATGCCGCCGAACACCGCGGTTGATTTTACAGACAGATATTTGCCGTACGTTCTTACCGATTCTTCTACCTGAGCGGCTAATTCGCGGGTCGGAGCCACGATTAAACAGCGGGGGCGACCCGGCTTAGGATTAACGGCGGCTCTTCCGGCAAGAAGCTGCAAAATCGGAAGAGTAAAAGCGGCTGTTTTTCCGGTTCCGGTCTGCGCTCCGGCCAGCAAATCGCGTCCGGACAATATTATGGGTATAGCTTTGGATTGAATCGGCGTCGGAACCGAATACCCGGAATCGGAAACAGCGCGCATTAAAGGTTCCGATAGTTCTAAACTATCAAAGGCAATTTTATCGGGACAACCGCCCTGCATAAATAAATCCTCTTCCGGAACGTAATTTTTTTTGTTTTTTAACATTTTGAACAAACCTCCATTTAAAATACACATTTAAAATTTTTACGCACATGAAAACTATGTCTAATTTTTGAGAGGTATTTTTGAAGGCTCGACAAAAACGAGTAATAAAAAGAAACGCTCATCGGGTCCGGAATATTGCCGTCGGCCGATTTGATTAGAAAAAGATTTAATATGCCCTGTCATTAATAATTAATGATTTAATTTATTATACGCTTTTTTATTTTTATAAGCAACAATAATTAAGCGGACATAATTAAGCGGCGTTTAAAGCGTAAACGCATTTGCATAATTTTTTACCGGCAATTCTATTAACGATATAGATATGCAGGCCGATAAGCCGGTAAATTAAATGCGGGGTTCGCAATATTCCTTCCAGTAATTAACGCGGTTAAGCTTGTTCTCTTTGCTTTCATACAGAGCTTTGTCGGCGTAACGAATTAGCGTATCGAAGTCTTCGGCGCCGGCATATGGATAAACGCACACGCCCATGCTTATGCCGACTGCAACCTTGACGTTGCCGTCCAATACTATAGGCTCTCTGACGTTTTCTTCAATCTTAGCGAACAGAGGCTCCGGATTGCTCTTTCCGGCAAAATCTTCTATAAGAAGCACAAATTCGTCGCCGCCGAGACGCGCGACAAAATCGTTTTTACGGAGGGATTTCCTTAAGCGCCCGCCAATTATCTGAAGAACCTTGTCCCCGGCTTCGTGCCCGTAAGTATCGTTGACGGGTTTAAAGTTATCGAGGTCTAATATAGCTAACGCAAGTATATTATTATGGCGTTTCGACCTTGCCACGGCTTTTTCCGTTTCTTTTTCCAAGAAACGGCGGTTAGGCAGCCCCGTTAAGGTATCGTATAAAGCCTGGCGTTCCAATTCTTCCGTTAAGCGGCGCCTTTCCGTGACGTCTATCAGAGTCCAAATTATACGCGTTTCATAGTTTTCCGCCATAATTTTATTTCCCGAAATATCGGCATAAATAATATTGCCGTCGGAACGCACATACGGAACGTCTTTCATTTCTCCGTACCCTTTAGCGAGTATTTCCTCTACGAGGTAACCTACCTTTCGGTAAGTTTTATCGTCTGGATACAGATTGCGTACGTTGGCGCCGAAAAGGTCGCTTTCGTTCGCATAACCCATTATGTCTAAAAACGAACGGTTAACCTGAATATAAACGCGTTCGGGATAGCTTATCAGCGCAACGCCCGCCGTAGTGTTTCTCAGCAAGGCATCTTTTAAGGCATTGGCCGACTTCTCCTGTCTAACTATATCTATTCTGTCCAGTCCGAAACCGATATCCCTGCTAATCTGTTCTAAAAGCTCTTTAAGTTGAGGGTCGAAAACGTTTTCTTCTGAATGGTTTATGGTAAATACCGCCCAAAT
>JAJYJI010000021.1 GCA_021789605.1 bacterium | reverse complement strand
TTTTCCTTCCAGCAGGGATTTTTTCTTAAATACGTTATTTGAGTAAAAGGATTGTTTTAATATGCTAAGAAGTTCGGACGAAGTAAAATTATCGAATATTACGTCGTAATTCCCGCTTGCAGCCGCGGCTGCCCCAAGCTGGTCCACCCCCTTTTTTGCCGCATTCATAGCCGTTTTTTTAAACTTTAACGCTCCGAAGCTATGGGCAAAATCAAAATCTGAGCCTGAGCCGGTATCGGCGCCGTTCCGCGAAGCGACCGATAAAAATATCTCGTAAAAAGTTTTTTTGGAAAACCTGTCAAGCCCGTTGGAATTATAAAACCTTTTGGATATTAAAGTTTCGGAATAAGTAGGCTTATCGACTTTATATATTTTTTTATCGTAAGAATAGGCGGTTTCCTCTAATTCTGCGAGATGGAGTTTTTTCTCTTCTATGCCTATGCTTTCGAAATCTCCGGAATAAATACCTAATTTTTCCGGAGAAGTCGTAACCTGTCCGCTTTCTTCCTTTGCGGCAAAATCGAAATATTCGTTCTCGTCCATAAACTTTAGAAGAGAAGCGGCGTTATCCAAAGCATTTATGATTTTTTGCTCTTCGAGTCCGAGGCAGTAAGAAAAACTTACCTTTTTATTGCTGTACAGCCTTAAATTCAATCCCGATGTTTCGGCATTGGTAAAATTTGACACTTCGCCGTTTTCCGACTCCATCTTTAATACTTTTGAGTCAAATAAATAAGCCTCGAATTTTACCCCTTTCTTTGCGCAATAATCGTTTACCAGAGAAATTACGGCGTCAAAATTACCGCCTCCCCCCCGGTCTGCGGCTTCTTGAAATTTTTTTAAAACCTTCATCTGCAATATATTCCTTTTATTTAAAATTTTATAAATATAAAAAGTATAAAAAGGCGGAAGCTGCGGCCGCCGTTTGACTTTGCAGCGCCTTTTTATTTTAGTTTACTTGTTATTAATGCGAGAGATTATATCGGCGGCAGCTTCCTCGATGGATTTCTCCGTAATATCTATAACGTAAGCGTTTAATCTGGAATATATTTCTTTTGAATGGTTCAGTTCTTTTTCGATGGATTCTTTAGATACATAATCCTGCGAAAGAGGAAGTCCCATTCTTTTCAGCCTTTCTTTTCTAAGATTGGAAATTCTGACCGGACTCGCTATCAAGCCGAATATTTTTTCTTTCGGCATGTTATAAGCCGTTTCGTCTATGCTTTGAGAGTCTATTATCGGAATATTGGCCGCTTTGAATCCCCTTTGCGCTAGAAACAGGCACAGCGGCGTTTTCGAAGTTCTGGAAATTCCAAGAATCAGCGCGTCGGAAGCCGGCATTTCGTCTGCCCTCTGTCCGTCGTCGTGTTTTACCGCATATTCCAATGCGTCTATCCTCTTGAAATATTCGTCGTTAATACGGTGAATCAATCCGGGTTTCCTCTCCGGGGACAGATTTAGAATATTCGATATGGAATTTAAAACCGGACCTATGATATCGATTGCGACGATATCTTTTTCGGCGGATTCCTGAAGCATGATGTTTCTAAGCCCGTCTTCGACTAAGGTAAAAATGACCAGCGCCCTTTTATCGGCCGCTTCGGTGATTATTTCTCTGATTTTTAATTCCGAATCGACTAAAAGAAATCTTTTTAAATGGACTTCGTATATCGAAAATTGGGAAATGGCGGCTCTTGCGACTTTCTCCGCGGTTTCTCCGGTTGAATCGGATACGACGAAAACATAGAATTCTTTATTCGGGTTGTTTTGCTTATTCATTTTTATATTTTATTTAAATTTAAATCTTAGTCTTGAATCCGTATTTTTTCCATGAATGCATGCCGCCTTTAAGGTTATAAACGTTATTGAACCCGTGCTTTTTAAGTATGGAGCAAGCCGAACGGCTTCTTGCGCCCGTATGGCAGACGGCGATAATTTCTTTATCTTTGCACGCTTCCATTTCTTTAATTTTTAACGGCAAAAGTTTAATGGGAATCAGTTTGGCATTTTCGATATGCCCTAAATTGCCTCTAAATTCTTTGGGCTCTCTTACGTCTATTATTTTAACGTTATTTTTTCCTTTATCATCCGATAATTTTTTAAGAACTTCTTCCGGAGTTATCTGTTCTATGTTTTCGCTTCCGTCTCCAAAGAAGCCTCCCATTCTAAAAATATTAAACATGCTGAGTATTTCCCCCTTTTTGTAAGAATTTTCATGCTAAGTCTTTATTCATTATAATACAAAGTTCCGGCTTTGTCTATGGGGTTTGCAACTTTAACATTACGGCAGTTTCGTCGCAATCCGGAAATTTTACGCAATTTATGCAATCGCTCCATATTTTATGGGGCAGCTCGGATTTGTCGATAATTTTAAAACCTGATTTTTCAAAGAATTGCGGCTTATAGGTAAGTGCAAAAATGTTCGTGATTTTAAAAAATTTTGCTTCCTCGACGCATTTTTTTATAAGTTCGGTTCCGATGCGTTTTCTCGTGTAAGGCCTTTTAACGGCTAAAGACCTGACCTCCGCGAGATTTTCCCATACTATCGTGAGCGCGCACGCGCCTATTATCTCGTTTGAACCTGCCGCGTCTTTGTTTTCTATTTCCGCGATATAAAAATCGCGCAAATGTTCGTATATATCGCTCATAGAGCGTGGCAGCATTTCGCCGGCCTTAGAGTATTCCAGAAATAAACCGTAGAGCGATTTGACGTCGCACATCAAAGCTTTCCTTAATACAGCTTTTACGGCGACCGCGGCGCTTTTTCCGCTTTCGACCGTTCTTCCCGTTTTTTTTGCCGGACGATTTTTATTTTGATTTAAAACGCCCCCGCCTATTTCTATTTCTATTTCGGTGGGATAATAAATCGCGGCTCCGCCTTTCTCGTATCTTTGTCTGCCGGTCCTATACAATAACGCCTCTCCTTTTAAGAATTTCTTTCGCATGAAGAATTGCCGCCCCGCCTTTTGAATCGCCGGAAAGCATTCTTGCCGTTTCGTAAATCCTTTCGTCCGGCGAAAGATTTTTTATTCTGGTATATGTCTTTCCGTTTATTACTTCTTTATAAACAAAAAAATGTTCGTCCGCAAACGACGACACTTGCGCAAGATGGGTTATGAGAATAACCTGATTGGCTTTAGAAATAGCCTTTAGCGCCTCTCCGACGAAATTAGCCACGTCTCCGCCTATTCCGGCATCGATTTCGTCGAATATAAAAGTAGCGTCGTCCTTTTTTTTATTTAAAATCTTCAGCATGCACAAGCTTATTCTGGAAAGTTCGCCTCCGGAAGCGATTTTTGACAGCGGTTTAGGAATTTCTCCGGGGTTTGCCGAAAACATAAAAACACAGCGGTCCAATCCGTTTCCCGAAAAACCTTCCTCGAAATTTAATAGAGTCAGAGCTATTTTAAAGACGGGCTTAATGCCAAGGAATGAAAGCTCTTTTTCGATTTCCCTTTCTAAAACGGCGGCGGCTTTGGCCCTTCTGTCGCGCAATTCGGCCGAAACGCCAAGGAACTTTTCCTTTAAATTGCTATATTCGTCTTCTATGGCGGAAATCCTTTCTTCTAATCCGCTTATATCGCTTAATTCTTTTTTTGCTTTATCGTAAATATTTAACAGTCCTTCGATATCGGAAACGCCGTATTTATTTTCTATGCCTATTATATTATCTATTTTAAGCCTTATTTCGTTCAGCCTGTCGGCGTCCTCTTCGAAAGAAGAATGTTTTTCCAACGATAAAAGTATATCTTCAAGCAAAATTTTAACTGTTTCCCCGTTTTGCAATTCTTCTTTTTGTTTAAAACCAGAGTCTAATTCCGACAACCTGGAAAGGTTGTGTATTAAAAGATTTAATTTTTTAATAATGCCGCATTCTTCGCCGTCTATTAAATTTATCGAGGATAAAATATATTCTTTTATGCTGTTGATATTCTCAAGCCTTTTAAGCTCTTCTTTTAAAACTTCGTCGTAATTTTCGGATTTAATTTCAAGATTTTCAACGTCGCTTACAATGTAAGAATTAATAGTTTTTATTCTCGATATTTCATTTATCTTTTTTCCGAGGCCTTCTTTTTCTATATGTATTTTTTTTATATCGTGATATAATTTTTCGGCGGCGGCAGATAAATCTTGATTTTGGGCAAATTCGTCCAGAAAATTTAACTGGCTGTCCGGGTCGATTAGAAAGCGCCTGTCGTTCTGTCCGAATATTTTAACCAAATTTTCGCTGATTCGTTCCGGTATGTTTTTATTAACCTGTTCGCCGTTTATAAAATATCTGCTTTTTCCGGCATCGGATAGCGTCCTCTTTAAGAATATGCCTTCTAAACCGGATATTTCCGGTTCGATGCCGCATTCTTTCAAAATATCGCCTAAATCTTTTTCTTCTTTGCCGCCGACGCCCGTTTCGAACACGGCGCTTACCAAACCTTCTTTTTCGCCGGTTCTTATAATATCCGTTCCTTTCGCTCTTCCGAATAGAAAATTAATCGACTCTATTATTATACTTTTCCCCGCTCCCGTTTCCCCGCTCAAAACATTTAAGCCGCCGCAAAAATCTATGTCTAAAGAGTCTATCGTGGCAAAATTTTTTATATATATCTTTTTTATCATTGCATAAAAGGCTTTATCGGGTTTTATCCGGCTTTCACCAGTTTAATTTCGTTCTCAATATATCCCAGTAGCCAAAATTTAAAGATACGGACAGGAAAACCTTAGACGGGTGTTTTTTAATTACAATCTCGTCTCCGTCGTAAAGTTTCAATCCGTCCCTGCCGTCGGCGGATATAAAAATATCTCTTTCCTGCGGCAAAATTTTTACCCTTAATTCGCAAGGATTTATTATCAGCGGCCTGTTAGAAAGCGTATGCGGACAGATAGGGGTCAGAATAAAAGCGTCCATGTCCGGCTGGACTATAGGCCCGCCGGCCGATAAAGAATATGCCGTCGAACCGGTCGGAGTGGCGACGATTAATCCGTCTGCCCTAAAATCGTTAAGCCATGCGCCGTCGACGGAAACGGTTAAATTAATCACTCTTGCGTGAATGCTCTTTTCCCTTGCTATGGTTGCTTCGTTTAACGAAACTAATTTTTCGATAGATTTACCTTTTCTAAATATCTCGATATTTAGGGCAATTCTAGGAATAAATTCGAGAGAGCCGTCGAAAAATTTTTCGACCGCCTCTTTTTTCTGGCTTTCGGAAATTTCAACCAGAAAGCCCAGAGTGCCGAAATTTATTCCTATAATCGGAACCTCTAAGGGGAAAATTTTTCCAAGCGTAATCAAAAGAGTTCCGTCCCCTCCGCAAACTATCACCAGTCCGACGTCTTTGGCGTCTGCAGCCGTTATGCCCATGCTCGGCCTTACTGCGCCTTCTATGCCGTTGCGCCTGAATAGTCCGCAAACGTAATCCGCGGATTTCTTTGCTTCCTCGGCGCCTTTTTTATAGGAGACAAGAACCCTTTTGACATTCTTATTGAATTCCGATGAAAACATTAAAATTGCCTAACGCTAATGAAGGGCTTTCGTTTCATTTAATAATCCGCCCTCTTTAATTATTTTAACCTGCCTTTCGGTTAAATTATATTTAAATTTTAATTCCGCGTTCCCTTTTGTTTTATTTATAAATTTAATCGGCATGCCCGCGTTCAATTCTTTTAAAATATCGGGAGCGTAAAGTTCGTCTCCCTGGTCTATTTTATCGTAATCGGAGGGGTTTTCGAACGTAAGAGGCAAAATTCCGAAATTAACGAGATTCGCAAAATGAATTCTTGCAAAAGATTTTGCTATAACGGCCTTAACGCCAAGATACATGGGGGCAAGTGCGGCATGCTCCCTGCTTGAACCTTGCCCGTAATTTTCTCCGCCTATTACGAAACCGCCCTTTTCTTTTAACGCTCTTTCCGAAAAAGCGGGGTCGACCGGTTCAAAAACATATTTCGATATGGCGGGTATATTGGAACGCAGGGGGAGTATTTTAGAACCAGCGGGCATTATATGGTCGGTGGTTATATTGTCTCCTACTTTGAGAAGGACCTTCCCCCCCATGGATTCAGAAAGTTTTTGCTGTATAGGAAGCGGTTTGATGTTCGGCCCCCTGTAAACCTCGACCTCTTCCGGATTTGTAGAAGGCTTTAGTATCATGGAATCGTCTATATCGAATTTTTCAGGCATTTTAATTTCAGGAGCTTTCCCGAGAGTTCTTGGGTCGGTTATATAGCCGGTCAATGCCGAAGCGGCCGCGGTTTGAACGGAAACAAGATAAATCTTGGCGTCCTTCGTACCGCTTCTTCCTTCGAAATTACGGTTGAACGTCCTTAAGGAAACCGCTCCCGAACGCGGAGCCTGACCCATGCCTATGCAGGGTCCGCAGGTAGATTCAAGTATGCGCGCTCCGGAGGCTATCAATTCGGCAAGCGCGCCGTTTTTTGCTATCATTTCGTAAACCTGTTTGGAACCGGGAGATATCACGAGGCTGACATCCGGATGGACCTTTTTGCCCCTCAATATACCCGCTACGGTCATTAAGTCGGCATATGAAGAATTGGTGCAGCTTCCTATGGCTACCTGGTCAACTTTTATGTCTTTCAATTCGCTAAGCTTGGCAACCTGGTCAGGCATGTGGGGTTTGGCGGCAAGTGGCTCCAAAGAGCTTAAATCAATTTCTATGACTTCGTCGTAAAACGCGTCCGCGTCGGCTGAAAGCGGGGCATAATCGCCTATCCTTCCTTCGGCTTTTAAAAATTCCATGGTCATATCGTCGCTCGGAAAAACGGAGGTCGTGGCTCCGAGTTCGGCTCCCATATTGGTAATGACGGCTCTTTCCGGCACGGTCAACGTTTTTACGCCTTCTCCGCCGTATTCGAAAATTTTCCCTACGCCGCCCTTCACGGTAAGTCTTCTTAAAAGCTCTAAAATAACGTCTTTTGCGGAAACCCAGCCCGGCAGTTTTCCGGAAAGTTTAACCAAAACGACCTTTGGAGCGGTCATATAAAACGCTCCGCCGCCCATTGCCACCGCAACGTCGAGTCCGCCGGCGCCGATAGCTATCATCCCGACGCCCCCCGCCGTCGGCGTATGGCTGTCCGAACCCAAAAGAGTCTTTCCGGGAACGCCGAATCTCTCGAGATTAACCTGATGGCATATGCCGTTTCCGGCCTTAGAGTAAAATATTCCGTATTTTGCGGCGACGGTCTGCAAGAACCTGTGGTCGTCCGCATTTTCAAATCCGGTTTGAAGGGTATTGTGGTCTATGAAGCTGACCGATAAATCGGTCTTGACCTTAGGCACGCCGATAGCTTCGAATTGTAGGTAAGCCATCGTTCCGGTCGCGTCCTGCGTGAGGGTTCTGTCGATTTTTATGGCGATTTCTTCGCCGGGTTTTAAACTACCGCTTACAAGATGCGAGCTTAAAATTTTGTTCGTTAAACTTTGTCCCATAAATTAAATCCTCCCGATTTAATTATTAATATTAATATTAATGCAAAAACTTATCAATAATTTTTTTATGCAATGAAAATTAAACAGGCGTTTGATTTTTAGATAAACTAACGGCAACAGACGGACTAAGAGAAAAACCTGCTTCCTGCAGGCTGTTTCGTATTTTTAAAATAAAAAAATACGGAATATTTTTTTATTTTAAAACAATTTTTTTAAAAAGTAAACAGGTTTTTAAACACGGACGCATTTTTGAAACGCGGGTTATTAAATCTCTTTTTTAAACCTCCTTATCGACTAAAGTAAAAGCCTTTTCCCCTTACTTGCCGGCGTTTGCCGCGTTTATTAATTACAGCGCTCCTTTGGCAAATATAACCGCCGGCAGCGTTTTTAGGATAATTATGAAATCGAGCTTCAGCGACCAGTTGTCTATATATTTCAAGTCTAATTCGACCCTGTCGTCAAAGCCGAGCCTGCTTCGTCCGCTTATTTGCCATAGGCAGGTTATGCCGGGCTTCATTGAAATCCTTCTCCTCTGTTTTATGCTGTATTTGGAAACCTCGTCCGGCATAGGGGGCCTAGGACCTACGAGACTCATATCGCCTCTGAGCACGTTATAAAACTGAGGGAGTTCGTCGAGGCTCGTTTTTCTTAAAAATCTTCCAAAGGGCGTTATTCTGGGGTCGTCTTTCAGTTTTATCTCTATTCCGTCTTTGCTGTATTTTTCGATGAACTCTTTTCTTAACTCGTCGCTTCCTTTATGCATAGTCCTAAATTTATAAAAAGTAAAGAGCCTTCCGTTTTTGCCGACCCTTTTGCTCTTATATAAAACGCTTCCCTTAGAATCTATTTTTATTAAAACTGCGATAATAGACGCAGGAATAAAAAAAATAACGATAGCGATAAAAGAACCCGTTATATCTATAAGTCTTTTGGCAAAAAGCTTTATATCGTCTTCGGGAGAGGTGTAAAACGAAATAACCGGATATTCGCCGACTTTTTCGAACGAAACCTTAGAATATTTAAACGGTAAAAAATTTGTGGGTATTTTAACGGTTATTCCCTTTTCTTCGAGAAGCAGAATGACGTCTTTTATATCGGCGAACTCTTCGCCCTTAATATCGAATATAACTTCGTCCACCGGGTTATTCGATACAAATTCGATAAGGCCGCCTAAATCTTTTTTATCTATTTCGTTAACTAATTTTACGCCGAGGTATCCGCTCGATACCACGATATCTTTTATACCGCTTTTTTTGGAAACGTTTTTTCCGTTGTCGGGCCGCAAGCCTGAAAACTCCCCTTTAACTATTACGATATTCCTGATGGAATAACCCCTTCTTTTAAGGTTGGCGGTAAGTTTTCTCCCCGCGTAATCGGCCAGAATAAGCGATAAATATGAATATGCGGCAAAATACCCTATGAAGAGCCTCGAAACGTATGAAACTTTGAGCATAAAAAGAAAGGCGTAAATCAAGAAAACGGATACGGCCGTTATTTCGAAAAGTTTTAACGAGTCGGATTTTATCCCTTCGGCGTTAAGGTCCAAATACATTCCGAATAAAAAAAGCAGCAGGTAAAAAAAGAAAGCTATCGGAAGCAACAGCCATAAATAATCGGAAATAGGATAAAGCCTGTATCCGACAATAAAAGGAGCAGTCAGATTATATGTGATAAAAGCGGTAAAAAAAGCGCCGCAGACGAAAGCCGCCGATAGAACATAAAAATACTGCGCAAGGATTTTGCTTCTTTGGGATAACATATCTTAATTTATCGTACTGTTTATTGCCGACGATTATTGCTCCGGATTTTTCCCGAATCCGGCAGCGCGTTAACCGCCGCAAATACCGCAAGAAAAAAAAGCCAGAGGTTGGAAAGCTCGTCGTTGGACATATTGGAAACTCCGGCAAAAGACCCGTAAAAAACTATGCTGACTCCCATGGTCATTGCGGCGGCTTTTCTTTTAAATTTATCGCCGGAATCCCTAAAAAGTTTATACGGCATCTTTAACGCAAGGAAAAAAAGCCACATTAAAGCTATAAAGCCGAATATTCCGGTTTCGGCAAGCGTCTGCATATAGCCGTTCTCCGGCCAGTCGTCGTATAAATCGTAAAGTTTTTTGCCTGTTTTTGGATTATAATACCATGGGAATCTGACTTCTTTATGCTCGTCGAAATATTTGGAGAATGCGCCCGCTCCGACGCCGGTCAAAGGATATCTTTTAAAAACCGCCCATGCGGATTCTATTAAAGCTATGTGGCTTTCTATATCGCCGTGATTTTTAAGTTCTAATTTGTAAATCTTTGGATTGAACATCGAAAAAATTCTGCTTTTAAACGTTTTTGAAATCGAAAAAAAACCGATATTTAAAACTAAAATTAAAATCAAAACCGTAAAAAAAAGTTTTTTGGACTTTAGATACATCAACAAAAAAACCGCCGCCAAAATTCCAAACCATGCCGACCTTGCCTTTGCAAAAACTATATCTAAAAACCCGGCAAAAAGAATAAATCCGAAAAAAACCGCAAGCGCCTTGCCCGGAATTTTTTTAAGTATACCGGTTAATTTTTTGCTTTCCTTTTTAAAATCTAATATATAATAAGCGATTATTACGACTAAGCCGTACGATACCTGTACCGGGAAACCCGTCCAGTTTCCTATCGGTCCGGTCAGCCTGTTCGGCGAATGAAGGGCGTTTATAAAAAATCCCTGAAAAAAACCGTAAATTATAGCGGCGCTTATAGAAAAAGTAAACGCGTAAACGATAAAATCTATTCTTTTCTTTGAATTTAAAAAACCCGCCGCCGCAAAAAAGAAAAGCGTGAAATAGGCTATCTCTCCGCCTTCGTTTAAGCTGTCCTTAAAGCTGTATGTCCAGATAAACGAAGACAGGACTATTGCGGCATAAATTAGAAGCGGCGCATTAAAACCGGTTTTAGTAATAGATTTATCGCGTCCGGCAATTTTATAGGCAATAAAAAATATTATTGCCGCAACCATGCCGAAAATAGCCAATCCGTCGTTAATAGGTATAAAAACCGCAAATAAAAAAAGCCCTGAAAGCCCTCCTTTTTCAAAAAAACCGCCGAACTCCGTTCTTTTTATCGCAAGTATAATTAAAATTGCTGCGGCAGATATCAAGGATGCAATTTTGACCGAAAGCCAAAGGTTCAATGCCTGCTCCTTCTGTTTAATTCTTTTTGAGAACGTCGTAATAAAGATTTTCGTAAACTTTTGCCGAATCGTCCCAGCCAAAATGTTTATTAGCGGAGTTTATTACGATATTCCGCCATTTTTCTCCTTCGTTTATATAAATATTATACAATTCGTTAAGCCCCCACGAAACGGCGTTGGCGTCTATATGTTTTATCAAAACGCCCGAAGGTTCTTTGGCATGCCTGTCCGTTATATCCGAAACGGTATCGTGCAGTCCTCCCGTATCGCCCGCTAAAATAACGCAGCCGTATCTCATGGCTATCATCTGCGACAATCCGCACGGTTCAAACTTGGAAGGCATCGCGAAGATATCCGCCGCCGCATATATCTTATGGGACAAAGCCTCGTCGTATCTGCCTGTTTGAGCATAAATCCTATCCCTGTATAATTCCGCCAGATATGCCGCTTTTTTTTCTATATAGTCTTTCCCGCTTCCCAGAATAACGACCTGAAACGGAAAATCGTTCCATTTAAAAAGGGAATCCAGAAATTCGTCTATGCCTTTTTCTTCCGTCAGCCTGCTTACTATGCCCACCAGCGGAAAGGGCCTTCCATTTTTGTCCTTCTTGGGAGGAAGCGAAATTTCCGAAAAAAGGGCTTTTTTATTTGCCAGCTTAAAATCCTTCCAATCCTCGTAATCTTTAAGCCTATATCTTTCTTCTTTTAAGTTTAGATTGCGGCTTATAAATTTATCCGCTTTCGGATTCCAGTAATCCAAATCTATTCCGTTAAGTATTCCCTTGAGCCTTCCTTCGTTCCGAAGGTTTTTCAATTCGCCGTCGAGTCCGAAACCGAAACCGGGGGTAGTAATTTCATTCGCGTACGCCGGACTTACCGTAGTAACGGCATCGGAGAGCTTAATTCCGCCTTTGAGGCTGTTCAGCGTCCCAAAATGTTCATACGCGGACGAAGAATTATATTTAAAATCTATGCCGATATCGTAAAAATCGTCTATGCCGTAAACTCCTTGATATCCAAGGTTATGGACGGTAAAAACGACGGCGGGTCTCAGCCCTTTTGCATTTATATGCCGGCTTAGCTTTGCCTTCAATACGCCTTCCGTTTCGATTTGAACTTTTTTATTGCCGAACGTCTGCCTTATAACCGCGGGAACGAGTCCGCCCGACCAGTCGTGGGTATGGACGACGAGAGGAATTCCTAAAATCTTCATCGCGTAAGCCGCCCCGTGGGCAAGCATCGCGTATCTCCAGAGATTGTCCTTGTAGCCGCAGGCGCCGCTGTGGGGACCGTAAACGTCTTCGCGGTTAAAAAAATGGTTCTGCTCTATGAGCACGATGGGTATTTCTCCCTCCGCAAAACCCGTTTTAATCCCGAATTCAAAAGGAATTTCTCCGAAATTTACTTTTCCCGCAGGATAAGCCTCTTTTATGGTTATAAGATTTTTTGGAATTATATTTTTATAGTAAGGAATAACTACCCTGACGTTTATGCCGGCTTTCAGCAAAACCTTCGGCAGGCTGCCCATTACGTCGCCTAGCCCCCCCGCCTTAACCAAAGGAGCCATTTCCGCCCCTACAAACCATATATCGCCGTTGAACTCTCCCATTTTTAGACCCGCTTTTCCCGAATTTACGTTTTTATTTTTTTTAAGTTACGTTTGAGCCGCATTGACTTTCCCGCCCTAATGCTATTTTTTGTTAAACGGATATTTTTTCTATGTCTAATATTATTATACTACTAAAACCGCCTTCCGGCGTTAAATTGAAATTATATTTAAGTTCTACTCCCTGAAAAATCCTTTCGTATCCGCTTTCCGAAAGAGAAATAGTAGTTATGGGCTTAATAAGCATGCCGTATTTTTTTAAATAATCGCATTCCGTGCGTTCCTTTAAAATAACTTTGCCGCCCCAGAACGAATCAGTTAAATATATAAAATTATCGGCGCCGGCGCAGAACTCTTTTTCTATATAACTGTTTAGCCCTTTTACGTCTCCGCCTATATCGATATTCGAAGCCGGTCCGTCTCCCGCGGGAAACGCAAATCTAAAAATAATATTTAAGTTTCCGCACGCTTGCGGCTTATAATTTACGGAAAATTCTAAAGCTTCGCCTATTTTTATCTTTAAGTCCGCAAGCGCTTCGACGCCGTTAAAAGCCGCAGGTTCAGAATCTTCTTTCAAAAAACCGGAAGTTTCGAGGAAAACGGACTTTTTATCCGGGTCTTCTTTTACAACCTCGTTTTTAAAAGAAATCCGCTTTTCGTTAAATAAAATTTCAAATGCCGGAAGCAAATCCGGATATATTTTTAAATCCTTTTCGGATAAATCCGAAGGGTATTTTACGTCCCTGTGTATAGTTTCGGGAGGGATTTCCGCGTTATTTCCGCCGTCTTTTGGGCGCGGATTTCCGTTATCCGTATTTCCGTTATCCGCGGTTACTTTAAAGGCGTTTTCCTTAAGTTTAAGGATATCGTACTCGCTATGAAGGCAGAACACGTCTCCTAACGAATGGAACAAATCTTTTCCGGCATAATCTAACGCTATAAAAGAACCCGCCGAAGGTTTATATACGGCAAGCCAGCAATTGCCGTAAAAAAAAATCTCTTTTTCCCCGTCCATGTCAAAATCGTAATAATCTTTTTCCGAGCCTTTCCCCAGCCCATCCATGTATAAGCGGTACGCCGTTATAAATGCTTTATGCACCGCCCTCCTGAGATGCGGAAGGTAAATTCCTCCGAAAACGCCGTGCCAGTATGCGTCGTTAGCCTGCGATTTCAAAAGTTCGTTTAACGCTTCTTCGGGATATCCGCCGTTTGTTTTTGCCGCGCAATTCATTTTATAGCTTAAATTAACCATTCTTTTATGAAGCAGGTTTGCCTCGGGATAACGGGTTAAAAAGTTATGCCATATGCCTCCGCTCAGCGGCGCATTAGAATTTCTTGCTTTTATCGATTCATAGCTGCGTCTTTTTTCCGGCGGAAGAGTCCATTCGCCCATTTCCCTGTAGCTTGAAATTGGCAGATAAACGGGGATTCTTACGCTCTCTGTCTTTAAAATATCGGAAGGAAGAATAAAATTTATACGGGAAAAACCGGCGGCGGAATTCGCCAGATTAATAAAATCTTCTAACCAGCCTTTTTTTCCGTCTCTGCCGTAAACCCATTCGTAAGTATCCGGCCATCCACCCATCTTTTCGCCGTCGTCGAACATCACGGAAATATTGGAATGCCTCCCGTTTAAATATAATATTTCATTTAAAGATTCGCCGGGTTCGGCAAACGGGAGCTTGTATCTCAGCCTTTCGTGTATGGGAAAAACGTCTAAATATTCGCCGTTATATTCCGTCCTGAATATATTATCGACGGTGTTTTCCGATACTCCAGCCTGAAAAAACTGAAAGTCGTCCAGAAAAGCAAAATTTAAACCTGCCTCTTTTAAATCCTTTATTATGTCGGGCTGCCATATGCGTTCGGTAATCCATGCCCCTCCGGGATATTTTCCGAAAAACCTTTTTAAAGTTTTATTCATCATTTCGAGCTGGGTTATCCTGTCTTTTTGAGGTATCATGGCAAGTATCGGCTCGTAATAACCGCCGCCTATAAGCTCTATCTCTCCGCTTTCGACGCCGTCCGCAATTAACCTTATAAATTCCGGGTCGTTTTTTCCCCACCATTCGAAAAGCGCTCCGGAGGCATGAAAGCAAAATTTTACGTGAAACTTCGTAAGAACTTTTATAAGCGGGGAATAAGATTTTTCGTGAAGGCTTTTGAAAACGGAATCAAAATTTCCTATAGGTTGATGACAGTGGAAACCTAAAATAAAATTAGCCATAATTTGTTATTGCTCATGGCCCCTTTTCATCATGCCGCCCATTTCCGCTATAATCTTTTTAGTCGAAGATAAGGACTCGAACAGCTGTAAAGAAAGAGGCTCGCCTGCCGCTGAATATATGTTCTTTAAAAAATTCCTAAAAATCTGCTCCATGGAAGACTGCGAAAAAAGCGGCTGGTCCTCGCCCAGCCACCAGAACCAGTCGGAACCTTCTGCCGCCATAAGGTTTTTTAGGCATATTTGGACATCTTTTTTATTAATTTTTTCGTTTTCGATAGAACGCAAAAGCATGTTTTTTGCTTCGTTCAGCAATGTCCATGCCTTATTTTTCTGCTCTTCTCCGACCCACATCCGCAAATTCCCGTTCACCCATGAGCCCGGCATTATATAGTCGAGTTTAACGCAGTCGTCTTCTGCGTACGCGTCGAAAACCTCGTTTAACAGCATAGGATTTATTTTAACGGACGAGGATATGAGGGAATACAAATCGTTTAAAAAATAGAAGCCGTTTTCGTAATAATATTCCCATGCGTTTTCGCCGTCCAATATAATCGAAACGACCGCGCCTTTATCGAAATCGTCTATCCTGTTAAGCTTGTCTATAAGGTTTTTGGCCGCATCGTCTCCGCGCCATTTTCCATACGTAAAACCTATCAGGTCGGAAAGTCCGGAATCCCTGAATATAATTTTAAGTCCGGTATTTTTCCATTTATAAACCCTGTATAAAGGTATTATATTTTTTCCCTGAGCAAATGCGGGCATATGGGTATCGATGCCCATAGACGAAGAAAGCAGTTCTTCCCCGCTTGCGCAGATATTTATTCCGTAATCGTTAAAAAGGTCGAGCGATTCCGAAGAAAGCGCTCCCTCGGACGGCCATAATGCTTTTATTTTAGTATTGCCGTACCGGTAATAGCCGTTTAACGAGTCTAAATGCCTTTTCGCGCTTTCGAGCCCGCCGGCGTATTTTTCGATATAAAGCGGTTCGTAGGCTATGTCGGTCATCTGGGCGGATATGGCCCCGCAGTGGACGTCCAAAAGAAGCGGTATAATAGGATGATAATGCGGGGAATGCGTAACGGAGTATTCTCCTTTTTTTTTGCCGTTTAGCTCGTTTAGCTTACTGTTTTCGATTAAATCGGGATATTCTGGAAATGAAGCCGGAGCCGGTTCATTTTTGTTTGCGGGAAACCCGTAAAGCGAAAGTCCGTATTTCATCCACTCTAAAAGCCTTTTAAGCAAAAGCCTTCTGTCGTTCAACGTATAATTAGAGCCTTTTCTAAGAAAAAAATTTATAACGGGGTCGTATTTTTTAATCCATTCTCCGCACCATGCAAGATGAAACCATACGCAAAGGTCAAAATAAAAAACGTCGTTCAGATAGTAACGATTGTCGTAGTCCGAGGCAAGGTCGTAAAGCCTTTTATAGTTTTGGTATCGCGATACCATCCGCTCATGGTTGGCCCAGTTATAATGGTCTAACATCCACGACTTCGCATCTTCGTCCAATTCTTCAAGAAGAAGCGCCCTTAAAAAGCGGTCGGGTAAAATGCCTGCGGCTTTAGCCGCGTTTCTTTCGCCGAGAGCTTTTTCTATGCGGTAATTATAATCCTGCCACTGGTCTATTAAAACGGGGGTAATATTTATGTTTGCTTTCATGCCGGAACAGGCCGCTATATTTAACGGCATGTCTATATAGTCTTTTATTGCGTGGAGATAAACCCATGGAAGCATAAACTCGCCGTTTATATCCCTGTAGTCGGGCTGATGCATATGCCACCATAATACCAAGTTCATCTATTATATATTCCCTTTATTATTCCTTCCGCAGATTCTAAAATTCTAACACACGTTTTTCCCGTATAAATCCTTAGCGTTCAGGCGCGGAAACAGATTGTCTTTTTTAGATATGCCTTCGAACCACTCTTTGTCGAAAGGCTCTTCGCCTATCGACATCAGTATGCATTTTTCCGCTCTAACGATATGGGCGTTGACTCTTCTTTCGGCATAACTGACCGCCTGTCCAGTCGTAAGCATGAACGGCCAGTCGCTTGATTGGGCAAGAATAAGCTCCCTTGCCCCTTGATTTAGAACTTCGGGATATTTTACACGATTATATCCATTTTTGCAAATATCTATTAACCTTGCCGCGGTATCGGACAAAAAAGGCTGAAGCGCGTCGTTTTTACCGTTAAGCCATACCTCGGCGTATCCCCCGCCTCCCCATGACGACGTAGCCGGCTGCGCGATAAATACGCCGTTTCTGGCATTATTTATGTTAATTTCCTTTAAAATATCCGGCGAAACGATAGAATTCGCGGCGCCTGACTTTTTCAGCAGGGCTTCTAGCTTGGAAATAGTTTTATCGGAAATATCGGCGGCTTTTGCCGGTTTTACGAAATTATTTTCGTCCATTCTCCTGAAAACGGCTTCGAGCCACCATGGGCCCTCGAACCACCAGTGGCCGAAAAGTTCGGCATCGTACATCGACACTACTATCGGCTCGTCCATAAAATCTTTTAGATATTCGGTTTGAAGTTCCCTGTGGTACACAAACTGCGCTCCGTGCTCATAAGCCTGCCTTTTAGCCGCCGACGGCCTGTAAGCGTCCTTATAATTGCCCTGCCCGGTAATGGCATAATACTTAAGCCCTGTAAACGTCTTAAGGCTTCCGTGCCTCAAAGGGGTGAGATGCGGCAAATCTAAGTCGAAACCTACGTCCCTATAAAACTCCCTATATATGGGCGTTCCCGGATATCCTTCCTTAGAAGACCAGACCTGTCTTGAACTTTCAGGGTCCCTGCCGAACATAACCACGTTGAAAGGGGAAACGATAGGGGAAAAACAGCCGTTTACCGGCGCCGGATTTGCCATATCTATGCCGTGCTGGTCTAAAAAAGTATAATAAATTCCGTATCTATTAAGGATTGCGTCGAATCCTTCCGTATATCCGCATTCAGGAAGCCATATGCCTTTAGGCGTAATGCCGAGAATATCCTTATGGGTTTCTATTCCGAGTTCTATCTGCGCCGTTATCGCCTCAGGCTCTCCGACCATGGAAATTAAAAATGCGTGGGTAGCCGCCGAGGTTATTATGTCTAAATGCCCTTTTTGAAAATGCTTCAGAAATCCGTTTATAAGGCAACTGCCGCCGCCGTTTTTAATTTTTTCGTACCAGTTTTTATATCTCTGCCTGTAAAATAAAGTAACGGGATGAAAATCCGGGTCGCCTTCCGTCCTGAAAGCCTCTTCGTCTAAAACCTTAAGCCTTATTCTTACATAATCTTTAAGACGCTCCGACAGCAAATCGTCGTTCATCATGCTAAGCAGGGTCGGCGTCAGGGATATGGTCAGCTTAAAATCCACATTGTCGTTTTCAAGATTATCGAAGGATTCGAGAAGCGGAAGATACGTTTCGGTGACCGCTTCGAAATACCATTCTTCTTCTAAATATTTAGAACTTTCGGGATGCCGAACGAACGGGAGATGAAAATGTAAAACGGGCATCCATTTGCCCGCAATATGAGCCTTGTCGTACATAAAAATCCTTTTTTTATAAATTTATATAAAATAAATTAAGTATTTTCTTAATCCGCCTCTATTTTATTCCTTTGCCGGAAGCCGTAACGCCCGCTCCCGAACCGGAAAATCCGGCTCCGGAATTGGTAAAATTGACCGGAAGATTCTTGCCGCCGGGTATGCTTTCCGTAGCCCCTATAAGAACGGCGCTTTTCGGCAGTTTCCTATCCAATTTCAATTCAGGCAGTTTTTTTAATAAACAATCGGGAGGCCATGCCGGACTTCTAGCTATAAAGATAAAACCGCCCTTTTTGGTTAAATATCCGATTTCTACCCATGTCCGCGACAACTCGAGCCCTTCCGGAAAAATTATATACCTGCTTCCGCGCATGCCTTCGAGAACTTCGTACCATAACATATCGCCGTCTTTATAAACCCTTAGTATGGGCATTGAATCGCCGGATTCCGGTTTTTTTCTGAATCTCCAGACTACCTGCCTGACGCCGGGCTTCTGAAAATAAATCCTTACGGAGCTTTCTTTGCTTATTTCGACGGGCTTGCCGGCTTCGAGGACGGGAATGTCTTCAACCGGACTCAACAGTTTCCAGCTTGACGAAATAATATCTATCTGCTCGCCGATATTTTTTTCTGTTTCCGTCTCGCACGTCTCTGAAATTTCTTTCTTCGAAATTCCGTATTGCGGAATCTCCTCTTCCTCCTGTCCACGGGATTCCGCATATCTCCCAGCTTTCGCGGCTTCAAAATCGGCGCGTTTTTGTTCGGACGCCTTTTCCGTTTTTAAGCCGGGCTTGCTCTTGCCGCCTGCTTTTACCGCGAGTTTCTCCGGCTTTTTGCCCTTAATATGCTTTTCCGGTTCTATCGCCGGTTTTTTAACGGCCTCGGGGCGTGCGGACGCGGACGGTTTATTTTTATTTAAAACGGCTTCGGCAATTTCGTTGATTTTTTTTATGTTCTGCAATTTTATAAATTCGCTTTTTACCGCCTTGTGCAAATCGAAATTGTAATTAAAAATTTCGAAATCAAAAAAACTGCGCTTATAGCCTTCCGCTTTTTTCCTGCCGCCGGCGTCTATCAGATTATAATTTACTACGTCTATTCCGAAATTTTCTTCTATCGAGCAGAAAAACGCGTCTCCGAAATTTATAAATTCTTCTCCGTTAAGTTTTATTCCTTCCGATAAAAAAATACAGCCGTTAAATACGGGGTTAAATAAGCTGGAGAGCCGTCTTTGTTTGAACTTTAGGCTGTCTTCCGCGGCTTTTTTTTCTAATTTTTCTACGATTTTATTTTTTCTGTTTTCGTCGGGGTTTTTTGAATAAATTATTTTATTCGCCGACGTTCTTTTTTCATGTATTGTTTCGGGGTCGAATATAACGGCGATTTTAAATTCGCTTTTCATTTTCTGTCACCTTTCAGGAAAGTTGAAGATTGCCGGAACATTTAAAGCTATATTAAACTATATATTACTATAATATCATGAAAATTTGTTTTTTCAATTAATTCAAATAAAAAAAATTATATAAAATAAATATTGTCTAAAAGTCTTACGCCTTTAAATCTGACGGCCGCCAGCAAAATATCTCCGCATTCGGCATCAGGCTTCCCGCCGCCCAGCCCTTCATCCGTAATTTTTGCGTAATCTATCGCAAATTCGGCGTTGATTAATTCTTTTATAACGAAAGAAGTTAATTTTTCGGACGATTTTTCGCCGCCTTTAAATAAATCCGCGGTCTTTTTTAACGCGCCGTAAAACGCGCACGCCTTTTTTTTATCCTCTTCGCTTAAATAAACGTTTCTGGAACTCATCGCCAATCCGGATTTTTCCCTGACCGTTTCTACCGGAATAATTTTAACGCCTAAGAAATAATCTTCCGCCATCTTTTTAATCAAAATATACTGCTGATAATCTTTAAGCCCGAAAAAAGCAAAATCGGGAACTACTATGCAAAACAGCTTCATAACTATGGTAAGAACGCCTTGAAAATGCTCCGGCCTGAAAACCCCTTCTAATATTCCCGAATATTTGGGGTTTATTAAGAAAGTTTCGGTATTTTTAACGATGTCCGGAGGCGGATAAAAAAGGCAGGATACGTTCATATCGGACAGTATTTCCGCGTCTTTTTCGGCGTCCCTCGGATAATTGTCGAAATCCTCGTTGGGCGCAAACTGCAGGGGATTGACGAATATGGAAACTACCGTTTCGCCGTATTTTTTCGCTTCTTCGACAAGTTTTTTATGTCCGGCGTGAAGCTTGCCCATAGTCGGGACGAAAGCGGCTTTCTTTGACGCTTTCTTTAAATTACGCGAAAACTCCTTCATTTCATCTATATCTGTTATAATTTTCATTTCCCGCCTCCGGCCTCTCCGTAAACTATGCCGCCTCCTATCGCGACTTTTAATATATCCGCTTTATCAAACGAAATAACGGCATCATAGATATTTTCTTCATTCAGAATCCTGTCTTCAGGTATTTTAAAAACGGTAAAATCAGCATACGAACCCGGTTTTAGGGTTCCGGTAACCCCCTTGAAAGAAATGGCCTTTGCGCCGCCTTCGGTAGCCATATAAAACAGCTCTTTCGCTTTCACTTCGGGATGGATTTTTTTTGCATACTTAATTTCGTCTAAAATATTTAAGGATTCATTCGAAAAAAGACCGTCGGTTCCCAAAGAAACGGAAATTCCTTTTTCTATAATTTTTTTTAAAGGAAGTTTTTCGGAATTAAAAAAAGCGTTGCTTCTCGGACAGTGGATGACGTCCGCTCCGGTTTCTTTTATTATATCTATATCTTCGCCGCTTACCCCGTTTGCGTGTATTAAGGACGTATTTTTATTTATAATTTTTAAATAATAAAGATAGGAAACGGGCGATAAGAAAGCCGCCGGCGGAACCGAAAATTTTGAAAGATTAAGCGCCGGCAAAAGATTTTCGGCAATATCTCCGCCGTTTCCGGCCATAAAAGCCTTTTCTGATGCATGCTCCGCGCAGTGAACCGATATTTTAAGCTTTAATCCTTCGTTAGCTTTTAATATTTCTTTGAATAAATTTTCGGATACGGAATATACGGAATGAGGAGAGATTCCGGGAGAAAAATATTTTTCGTTATTTTTAAAGGCTTCGGCATTATTTTTGACGAAATTCTTAAATTCCTCGATTCTTTGAGCGGCACAAGAAGGGTCGAGCCCCCTTAATTCTATAAAGCCTTTAACTCTTGGAGCGGATTCGGCGCGCCCCGTTATGCCGGTTAAATCGCAGAAAGAAGCGGGGTCTATAATATCGCCTATCGAGGTTGTTCCGCTTTCGATAAACTCTTTAAACGCTTTGAGCCTTAAATTTGTGGTTTCCCGGCAATTTAAGGACTTGCGTTTTTCTATAAGAGATAGAACCCATCCGGAAAAAATCCGCGGGGTTTTATCGTCGTCCGGTTTAAAAGTAATGTCGGTATGGGTATGGGCATTGATAAATCCGGGAACCATTAAGGTTTTGAAAGGAACTGCATCCCGACCTTTCTTTTTTTTTATGCCATTTTTTTCTATTTTTTCTACGCTTAAGATATTGCCGTTTGTTTCATCTGCCGTCAGGCTGCCGTTTATTATAAAGGCGGGGAGGGAATCGGAAGATTTCGCCGAAGTCAGTATGTAATCGGCATAATATTTTTTCATTAAAATTTTTATTTTACTATATCGGCGGCATGATTTTTTCCGTCAACGTAAACCAATACGGGTTTGAACCCGTCCAGCTCTTTTTCGTCGTAAATTCCGAACGTGGCGATAATTATAATGTCTGCGACCTGCACTAACCGCGAAGCCGCACCGTTAACTATTATATCGCCGGAGTGTTTTACCGCCGGAATCGCATATGTTTCAAATCTGGCGCCGTTGTTTATGTCCCATACGCTGACCTTTTCGTACGGCAGGATTCTCGCCTGCTCCATCAGCTCTTCGTCGATGGAAATAGAACCTTCGTATTCGAGGTTCGCGTCGGTTATCTTTACCCTGTGTATTTTAGATTTAAGTAAAATTTTTTGCATATTTAAGATATATTATAATATATTTAAACCCCTTTTTCAAATCCAAAACAGGCTTCGGCTTTGCATATATCCATAATATCTTTTTCGAACCCATGTTTTATTCCGGTAAATTCCGTTTCTACGGATTCTTCTTTAGAAATTAAAATTCGTTCTAAACCTGCCAAGCCTTTAATTTTTTTATTTATTATGTCTAAATAATAATTTTTAGATATTTTACGGGCGTTAATATCGTTCATATAAATTTCAAACTCTTCATAAATAGGATTTTGTTTTACCGTAAAAGAAAACTCTCCGGTTTCTATATAATTTTCCAGTAAATAAGCCAATCTTAAAGAATTAATCGCCTCTTTAATATCGTAACCGTATAAATCCTTATATTTTAAGGTATTAGACGTATATTCCCCTTTTACTATATTTAATTTTTTATTTTTTATTATTCCGGAAATAGCATTGAAATTTTTTTTAAAATTTATTAATATAAATTTTTTTATTTTTTCGGTTAATTTTAAAACGTCGGAAAATCTCTCGGAATTTTTTATTCCATAGGCAAAAGTGCCGCATATCAAAGGTTCGATGAATTTTATGTTCCCGTTCATAGCATGCCGGAAGTATTCATGGAAAGGCGTTATAAAATAATCGTAATCTTTTTCTATAACGGACGACCTTGAAAACATATGCGTATAAAAATTTTCGAATGAGGGGTAATATACTATAAAAAAATCGTAATCGCTTTTATCCGTTTCGAGATTATAGTTCCTCGACCCGTAAAAGCAGGCAAAAGCGATATTCAAGCTTAAGGCTTCTTTTTTTATAATATTTTCGAATACGGGCGATTCCGCAAACGCGTCAAAACCGTTAAAACCCATTTATCCGCTTTACCTTCTGGGGCTGGCAAGGTATTTTTTTAATTTAATTTTTGCCCACTTTATATTCGGATTATATTCTAAAGCTTTCTTAAGACTGACTATGCCGAGGGAAGGAAAACCGAGCCTGTGCAGCGCTACTCCCATATGCGCCCATGCCAGGGCGAAATGCGGCTTAATAAGGATTGCTTTTTGAAAATGCTGAACCGCGGAGTAATAATATTTTCCTTGCATAGCCGTAAGAGCTTTATTATATTGAAATTTAGCGCTGTGAATGTTGACCGGATCATTTGCTCCGGCAGACGTCTTAACCGCAAAGGCGTTCTTTGAAAATACAATCATGGGCAATATCAATATTAATCCTAAAACGATGATTTTTTTCATTTTTTCGACCTCAGTATTTCATTTTTATAGGCGAATTTTATACCTATATTTAATTGTAGCATATAAAAAATCGTAATTCTACTTCCGCAGCCGCCGCTAATCGGATTATGCCCATTTTAAAGATTTTAAAACTGCTTCCCGCCATTTAGCGTACAAAGCGTTTCTGGAATCGTCGTCGATTTCCGGATTATATATCTTTTCGATTTTTTTAATTCCGCGGAACGATTCCTCAGTCCAGAAACCTGTGGTTACCGCGCTTAAACCGGCAATTCCTAAAGCCGTCATTTCTGTAAAAACGGTCTTTTCCACCCTCATATTTAAAATATCCGACTGAAACTGCATTAAAAAATCGTTTTCGGTTGCCTTGCCGTCAACCCTGAGCCTGTATTCCGATAAATCGAGCCTCCCTTTTAATGTATTTTCAAATTCTGCGATTACATCCTTTGTCTGGTAGGCCAATGATTCTAAAGAGGCTCTAATTATATGTCCTTTGGTTGCCGCTCCGGTTAAGCCGATAATGAGCCCCCTCGCGTCAGGGTCCCAGAACGGCGCGCCGAGGCCGGACAATGCCGGAACAAAATATACTCCGCCGTTAGAATTAAGTTTCTTTGCCGCATCCGAAGATTCCTGCGCAGAATTTATAAAATTCAAATTTTCCTTAATGAAACGTATAATGTCCCCGCCCGTGAAAATACTGCCTTCCAGCGCGTAATAAGGCAGGCCGTCAAACTTCCGCGCAACGGTCGCGACCAATTTATCCGCGTTATAAATCTTATGCCCCGTTTCAATCATTGCGAAAAGCCCCGTTCCGTAAGTGTTTTTTATAATGCCTTTTTCAAAGCCGCCGTGGGCAAAAAGCGAAGCCTGCTGGTCGCCCAAAATTCCGACGACCGGTATAGGCTTCGAGGTTACAGCCTTATCGGTGCGGCCGAATATATGATTGCTGTCAAAAACTTCCGGAAGGATGCATTCCGGTACGCCGAAAATTTTAAGAAGTTCTTCGTCGTATTTTAAGGTGTTTATATTATACAAAAGCGTTCTGGAGGCATTGGAATCATCAGTCGCATGAACCCTGTCATCCGTTAAATTCCATAAAATCCAGCTGTCAACAGTTCCGAAAGCTATTTCGCCTTTCTCCGCAATACTTTTCACGCCGCCGACGTTATCCAGTATCCATTTAATTTTTGTCGCCGAAAAATACGGGTCCAAAAATAAGCCCGTCTTTTCTTTAACCGTTTTGCGGTATTCCGATAAATCTTCGCAGTCTTTTGCCGTCCTTCTGCATTGCCAGACTATTGCGTTATAAACCGGCTTTCCGGTTTTTTTATTCCACAATATGGCGGTTTCTCTCTGATTTGTTATTCCGATGGAGGTTATAACGCGCGAACCGGACTTTTCTATCGTTTCTTTAAGCGCTTTTACGGCGGCGTTTAAAATATCGTAAGGATTTTGCTCGACCCATGCCGGTTTCGGATAAATCTGCGAAAATACCTTATAAGAAGAACAGACTATTTCGCCTTTTTCGTTAAACGCTATTGCCTTATTGCCAGTGGTGCCAAGGTCAAGCGCGATAACCGCTTTTTCCATAATGACGTGCCGCCCCGATTTATATTAATTATATATTATAATACAATACCTTAAGCCGCCGCAGGGATTTATAAATTATTTAAAGCAATTTTTACGGTTCCCGGCGTCCGGTTAAAGCATTATTAGACTTTTTTTCGGCCGCTTTTAAATAGCCGTCGTATTGTTTTGCGGCTTTTATGAACTCCTCCGCCGTCAATTCCTGCGGCCTTTTGTTTAAATCTATATTTAAACCGGAAAATATTTTTTCTTTTACATCAGGAGGCACCCCAAAAAACGAAGCGTATATAGAATTTCTAAGTTTCTTTCTCCTTAATTTAAAAATCTGATGGACAAAATAGCCGAAAAATGGGTCGCCGGCCGCCCATGCGAAACTTTCGTCCGTATGATATCTCGGCGTAAGCCTCAGAACCGTCGAATCGACCTTCGGCGCGGGGCTGAAATCGGACTTATCCGCATCTAAAATTTTTACGATATCAAAATTGAGTTCGGCTATGACGCTTAAAGCCCCTCTTCCGGAATCGTTCTCTCTCGAATAAAGCCTTTCCGCAAATTCTTTTTGAAACATAAGAGTTAAATCGGCAAAAGCGTCTTTTTCCTTAATAAATTTTTCAATAACGGGACCGGAGATTTCATAAGGAAGATTGGAAATTATTCTTATTTTAGAAGAAAGCCCGGCGCTAAGGGCATTATAATTAAACTTTAAGGCGTCTTCGTTCAATATATTGACGCCCGGATATTTATTTAAATCAAATTTTCCCTTAATCAGTTCATAATAAAAAGAATCTATTTCCAGCGCCGTAAAAGTTTTCGTATTGCCCGCGATAAATTTCGTTAATGCGCCCTCTCCCGGCCCTATCTCCAGCACGTCGTCTTCGGCGGAAAAATTACACGAATCTACTATACTGCGGGCGGTTTCCCTGTTGACTAAAAAATTCTGGCCGTAAATTACCTTGCGTCCTTTGGGCGATTTTTTCATAGTTCCCAAGAAGAATCGGCGTTAATATTTAAAAATTCTTCCCTGTTTTTAACGGGGTCCACGGGGGTCTTAAAAAAACCGGCATAACCTATTATAGCCGCATTATCGGTAGAAAGAGAAACGGAAGGAAAAATTATTCTTAAACCGTCATTTTTTCCATAATCGCCGAACAGCGACCTTATCCTCGAATTTGCGGAAACCCCTCCGGAAACTGCGACGGTATCGATACCGTACATCCTGCAGGCGGCCGCCGTCTTTTTATATAAAACTGCGGCTACGGCTTCGCGAACCGAAGCAAGAATATCGCAAGCCGTCTCTTTTTTTATTTTACCGGGGCCGCCTAGACTGTCTATGGCGGAAATAACGGCGGTTTTAAGCCCGCTGAAACTCATATCTAAATTACGGCTGTGGAACATAGGGAGCGGAAACTTAAAAGCTTCTTTATCTCCTTTTTCCGCCAGCACGTCTATAATTTTACCCCCGGGATATCCGAAGCCTAAATAATTGGAAACCTTGTCGAAAAGCTCTCCGCAGGCATCGTCCCTCGTTCTTCCGATAAGTCTGATATCGCCGTGGGATTTCACGATATATATATGGGTATGCCCTCCCGAAATAACGAGCGCTATAAACGGAAATCTTTCGGCCGTTTCCAGAAAGGGGCTGAATATATGTCCTTCAATATGATTTATTTTTACTATGGGAATGTTTAAAGCAAAGGATATGGTTTTGGCTTCCATAAGGCCTATCAATAAAGAACCGACAAGTCCGGGACCGGAAGTAGCCGATATAAGTTCGACGTTTTCCAACTTTATGCCGGCTTTGTCGATGGCTATCCTTAGAGCCGGCAGGGAAGCCTTTATATGATTTCTTGAAGCAAGCTCCGGAACGACGCCCCCGTAAATGCCGTGAACAAAATCCTGCGAGTAAATTACGTTGGAAAGTATTTTTACATCTTTTCCGTTTTTATAAAGCACCGCGCATGAAAAATCGTCGCAGCTTGATTCAAATGCTAAATTAAAGGCATCGGCATCTTTCATCGGCTTTTATCGGGAAAGTCTTTTAAGCGCCTTCTTAGAAAGTCCCGCCGCCTCAGAAGCCGGATACTTGGCTATTACCTGCCGGAATAAAATTGAAGCGTCCGATGGGTCCGAAACCTTTAAAAAACCGACGCCCTGCAGATATATCGCGGTTGGAACATGCGAATTTTTTGGATAAAATTGAGAAAATTTATGAAATTCCAGAATGGAAACCGGATACTTCTTAAGGTTAAAATTTGCCTCTGCCCTATAGAACATTGCATCCGCGGCATAACGGGACTGCGGGTGCCTATCTAAAAATTCGCCGAATGCCCTTGCCGCACCCGCATAGTTTTTATTATTATAAAATTCCATAGCTTTTTTAAAACTCGATTCGCGGGAATTCGCTTTTTCGGCCGGCGATGTTCTTAACGATTTTTTTACTGGAAGCGCCGGCTGCACTTTGGCAAGCTTTAATAATCTGATTAATTCTTTATTTACCATTATGCGGTATTCGCCGAATCTTTTCTGCAATATATCGAGTTCGTGCGATTCCACCTCGTATCTTCCGTAAATATCGCTGATTTTTGAATCTAAACTTGAAATTTTTACGCCGTTGTTAGCCAGATTTAACTGCATCTGCCGAAGTTTTGCTTCTAAATATTTATTGCTCTTGGATAATTCCGCAGTTTTCTTATTCAACTTTTTAACCTGTGTTTTTAAATGATGAATTACGTCCGGTTCCATGGGAGCGCATCCGGAAAATAAAACGGGCATAAAAAGCAAAACCGGCAAAGCAAAAAAAATCAGCTTAAAAATTTTTTTATTTTTTGCGTCTGCGGAACGCCGTCCGGAAACGTCCGGAACGTTGCCGCGGTACTTTTCTTCGCTTCCGTTTGCGCCGGAAGCCTTTCCGTATTCTTCTTTCATGATATATGCGACCCCGTAAGTTTTATTAATAATCTCCGATTAATTTTTATTATTTTTCAAATTTTAATTATAATTAATCGTCATTTGCGATAATATATATCGATATATTGAATTTACCATATAAGACGTCATTTTTCAACCGTAGGCCGGCAGCCTGTTCAGTAAGACGATTTTAGCGTCCACTGAGCGTCGTAATAATTGCGCATTTCCGGAAATATCCTCGGCATAAGCCTCATCATGCCGCTTTCGTTCACGTCTATCATGTAAAGCTCCTGCCTTCCTGCAATCTCCGTATCGAAGGTGATTATTCTGGAATCCCTCGTCCATTCCGGGTGTTGCGCGCTGTAAGGGGTGTCTGTTATCTGCCTCTCGCCCGAACCGTCCGGATTCATAATATATACTTGGCGCGAACCGTTTACGAGCGAAGTGAAAGCTATTTTTTTGCCGTCCGGCGACCACGCGGGACTCGAGTTATAACTGCTTTTATTGTAGGTGATTCTGCGCTGGTCGCTTCCGTCCGAATTCATTATATAAATCTGCGGAGAGCCTCCGCGGTTTGAGACAAACGCGATTCTGCCGCCGCCCGGAGAAAAAGATGCGGAAGTATTGATTCCGTCAGTAAAGGTCAGCCTTTTCAGGTTTCCGCCGTCGGTATCTACGGCGTATAATTCGGTATTATAATGGTCGGCGGTAAGCGCAACGGCCAATTTATCCCCCGCCGGCGACCACGCTACGAAATCCGCCGGGCCGGGCAAATTAAGCTTCGTCGTCCTGCCTGTTTTTAAATTTTTTATGAAAACCGCCGGGTTCCCTTCTTTAAAAGAAATATAAGCGACTTTATAGCCGTCGGGGGAAGGATAGGGGAAAATATTTATAGAGTCGTCGTCGGTGATTTTCTTAACCCTGTGCCCTCCAAAATCCATCGCTAAAATATTTTTGGAACCGTCGTTTTCTCCTACGAAAAATACTCTGGTAGCAAAAGGTCCTTTCTTGCCCGTTAAAAATTTTAAAATGTCGTCCGCAAATTTGTTTGCAAGAAACCTGTATTGGCTGTCCAAGCCTTCAAGTTTTTCGGAAAACAGCAATTTTTTGGTATATATGCTTATAAGATTTACCTTCATTTTTATAATGCCGTTAGACGTCCTATATTCTCCGGCGATTAAATATTGGACGCTTAAAACGCTCCAGTTCGAATAATTTATATTTTTAGGGCTTATAGAATCGAATTGAGAGTTTTCAAGATAGGAAAGCGGGTTTGCCACGTGAAAATATCCTATTACCGAAAGGTCGTGCCGTATAGCGCCTGCCGCGTTTTTTTCTATTCTCTTATGTTGTCCGTATGCGGAAATATTTCTGAAATCTGGAACCGCGACCCTTATTTTTTTTATTCTGGCGGCATAAACGTTTATATAGACCTGCGCGCGCGAATTCTTCGCAAGCAAAGTTAAAACCCCTGCTAATACGCAAATTAATAAAAATGGAGCGAAAGATTTTTTTTTCATAATTTTTTAATTATATATTAAATTGATAAAATTTATCAATAGCCGCGGCAACAGCGCCGCGGAAAACTTGCGATTCAAAAACTTAACCCGGGTTAACCCGCTGGCGCTTAATGCTCCGAGGCAAGAAACATATTTATCTGTCTTGCAGTATTTCTTTGGGATTAAAAATTATCAACGCCCCTCTGCCGTCGTTATTGGAATTTACAAACCTCATAAAACCGGCCGGCGGAGGCGGCAGGGGGCTGGATAATTTCACGGCTTGCACCGATTGGGAGTCGAAATATCCGTTTCCGGAAGATTTAACCAATCTGACGGCATAAATCCTGCCTGATTTAGATATTTGAAAAGCCACGATAGATTTATAATTTAAATATTTATCTAAAGAAATATCGAAATTGGATGTTATAACGGACACTATCTTATTAACGTAACCGCGAAATTTATGTATGTTTCCCCTTATTAAAGACTGCTGCATCTTGCCGTATGCGCTGTTAAGCCTGGCCATATTTTGTATATGCGCGTAAGCGTTGGAATTAAGGGACGGAACGTAAGGCCGCTGCCGGAGCCGCTTTTTATTTTGAACGGGAGTTTGAACGGTTTTTTTTGGATAAACCATCGAAGAAGGCTTATTGGAAACGGGCGCGTAAACCGGTTTTTGCGTTTTGGCCGGAAGAGATTTGACCGGCAAAGGCGTAACGGATTCAGGCTTAGGCTTGGGAGGATAAATGACCGACCTTATCGAAGCAAGAGGCCCCGGAACCCTGCTTACTACGCTTACCACGACTTTAGAACCTATGGATTGAATTTGCGGCCTGTATCTTATGGAAAGATAAATTATTAAGCCGATTAATGCAATATGGAATATGGCGGAATATATGATATATACGCCGATGCGCTTATCGCTTTCCTTAAACATAGGCGCCTACCTGCCTGCCAATTTAGGATTTGCCGTAACCATTCCTATTTTCGTAATTCCGGCGTCTTTTATCGCGGCCATAACCTTTATTACGTAACCGTAAGGAAGCGAAGAACTGGCCTTAAGGAATATCTGCTTGTCTTTTCTGTTTTTATATATAGCGCCTAATTTTTGAGTCAGTACTGGCAAAGCGACCTTAAATTTATTGATATAAACATTCCTGTCGGACGTTACAGCCACGACCACAGTTTTTTCCGGAGCTTTTAAGGCGCGCGCCGCTGCGGATGGCAAATGAACCCTTATGCCGTGAACCAAAATAGGAGCGGTTACCATAAAAATTACCAGAAGCACCAGCATAACGTCTACGAATGGGGTAATATTGATATCGGACATAAGCCTGTAGCCGGAAACTCCGTTTTTTTTATCGTCTTTATCGTCGAAAGGAGTAAACATAATAATAACCGCCGAATCTTTAATTTAATTATTTTTATAAAATCTGCCTTTCTATTATAGTCATAAATTCATAAGCAAAATCGACCATCTCGTTTACTATTACCCTTACTTTGTTGGAATAATAGTTGTAAGCTATAACGGCCGGTATAGCGGCAAAAAGTCCTGCCGCGGTCGCCACGAGAGAATCGGCTATGCCAGGGGCCACCACAGCGAGTCCGGCGGTTCCCGCTCTTTGAATGCTTTCGAAGGACGTCATAATGCCCCATACCGTTCCGAAAAGGCCTATAAACGGGGCGGTAGAGCCTACCGTAGCAAGAAACGGAAGGGAAATTTCGAGTTTTGCGATAGCCGAGAGCTGCGATTTTTTCAAAGCCCTTTCTACGTACGACAGGTTCTCTTCGATGTTTTCTTTATTTACGTGCTGTTCCCCTTCCGTAGTTTTTTTCTTGATATTTAAAAGCTCCTTGTATGTTATATTAAACATAAACGCAATCGGACTGTAATCTAAATTTTTAGTCGCGGTGAATACATAGTCCAATCTTTTAGAATCCCAGAAAACGTCGAGAAATTCTTTATCTTCTTTTCTCGCTTTGCTTAGATACCTTAGCTTATAAAATATAATGGCCCACGATATTAAAGAGAACAAAAACAGCAGCAGCAAAACCAATTTTACTACGATATTAGTGGTTAAAATATGCGAAAAGATATTCATGCCGTTCATGGCATTCACGGTATAGAGGTTTGGCATTGTCTAAAGTTTTTTCCTCCTTAATTTTTTAAATGCTTTTAATGTCTATAAATAACGCGGCGTAATTATTTAGATTATAAAACTTTTTCAAATAATTTACAATTAATTCGGATTCTTAACGGATTCTTAACGGATTTTTCGATTTTTAAAATATCCTTAAATAATCCCGATATTATTTTACGACATTTTAAAAAAATCTGTTGACAAAAAAAAAATTACAATATATTGTATATAAATAAAAAATAATATCTATATATTGTATTATATCGCATATAATTAAATTTTATTATTAATATTATTAAATTTAGAAATCCTGCGGGAGGAACAGATGAAAAAACAAAACGAAGGCGATACGGGCGGGCGGCTTGCCGAAAATTTTTCAGAAAACGCCGTAACCGTTTTAAAGAAAAGATATTTGGCAAAAGACTCTAAAGGCGAAATTATAGAAACCGTAACCGGACTTTTCGAAAGAGTCGCAAAAAATATTTCCGAAGCAGATTTGAATTACGGAAAAACCGGAAAAGATGCGGAAAAAACCGCAGGCGAATTTTTAAACGAGATGGAGTATCTGCGTTTTCTTCCGAATTCTCCCACTTTAATGAATGCCGGCAGGCCGCTGCAGCAGCTTTCCGCGTGTTTCGTTCTTCCCATAGAAGATTCTATGGAATCTATTTTCGAAACGATAAAAAACACTGCGCTTATACACCAGAGCGGCGGCGGAACGGGCTTTTCCTTTTCGTCGTTAAGGCCGAAAAACGACGTCGTCCATTCGACTAAGGGCGTTTCGAGCGGGCCGGTTTCATTTATGCAGGTATTTAACAGCGCTACCGAAGCCATAAAACAGGGCGGTACTAGAAGAGGGGCAAATATGGGCATCTTAAGAATAGACCACCCCGACATTATGGATTTCATAATATCGAAGAAAGATACGTCTAAGTTGAATAATTTTAATATTTCCGTCGCAATAACGGAAGATTTCATGGAACATGCGTTAAAAAACGAGGACTATCCTTTGATAAATCCAAGGAATAACGAAACAGTAAAATATATAAACGCAAAAGAAGTCTTCGAACTTATAGTCGAAATGGCATGGTCTAGCGGGGAACCGGGGATTATCTTCATAGACAGAATAAACAAACTGAATCCGATACCTAAGGCAGGAAAAATAGAAGCCACCAACCCGTGCGGAGAACAGCCCCTGGTCGCTTACGAATCATGCAACTTAGGTTCTATCAACATCGGAAAATTTATAAAAAAAAATAAAATTGAAAAAGATAGCTTTAATCTCAAGGAAGCGCTGAAAAAACTCGAAAATAATCCCGATGGCGCAATATCCGGCTATCTGGATTCTATCGACTTTGAAGGACTTAAGAAAACCGTCCGCAACGCGGTTCATTTTTTAGACAACGTAATCGACAAGAACAATTATCCTATTGAAAAAATAAAACAGATGACGCTTTCTAACAGGAAAATAGGGCTGGGCATCATGGGATACGCCGATACCCTTATAAAACTGGGAATACCCTATGACAGCGGACTCGCGCTTAAAATTGCGGAAAGCATAATGAGCTTTATCGATAAAGAATCAAAGGCAAAATCTGAAGAGCTCGGCATCGAACGCGGCAGTTTTCCGAACTTTAAAGGCTCCCTCTGGGAAGAAAAAGGGTTCAAGGCTATGAGAAACGGCACGACCACCACTATAGCCCCTACCGGAACTATCAGCATAATCGGCGGCGCTTCGAGCGGCATAGAGCCTTTGTTTGCATTAGCTTACGAAAGGCACGTATTGGACAAACAGACTTTGATAGAAATCGACAAAAACCTTAAAGGCGTTTTAGAGTCTATGGGGGTTTATTCCGCAAAATTAATAGATTTTATCGTAAAAAACGGCAGCCTCGGAAAAAATTACGGTAAAGACGTCGCTGAATTGCTGGCCAAAGAAGAATACGAATATTTAAGCAAAATATTTATTACCTCGCATGATATTGCGCCTAAATGGCATGTTATGACACAGGCCACTTTTCAAAAATTTACCGACAATGCCGTCAGTAAAACCGTTAACTTTCCTAATTCGGCAAAAAAAGAAGATATTAAAGAGGTTTATACGCTTGCCTATAACCTTAACCTGAAGGGCATTACCGTTTACAGAGACGGTTCGAGAGAGCAGGTTTTAACGTCTGGCTCTTCCGTAGGAGGCGGCGGCGCGGAGAACAAATATGCATGCCCTGTTTGCGGCTCATATATATCGGAACCTATCGACATGAAGCCCGTTTCCGGCGATAATATCTCCGAAAATATAAAAAATAATAATCCCGATAAAAAAATAGACAGGCAAATAGAACCGAGGAAGCGCCCGGATATGATACGCGGGGTTACTATTAAAACGACGACCGGCTGCGGACCGCTATACGTTACTATAAATTACGACGAAAACGGAAAGCCTTTCGAAATATTTAACTCTATAGGCAAATCCGGCGGTTGCGCCCAGTCCCAAACCGAATCCACCGGCAGAATGGTAAGTCTTGCCCTGAGGTCGGGAATAGGCGCAGAAGAAATAATCGGACAGCTGAAAGGAATAAGGTGCAACATCCCTTACGGTTTCGGGGCTGGAATAATACATTCGTGCGCGGATGCCATAGGAAAAGCCCTTGAAAAAAGCCTTATGGAAAAAACGCGCGGCAAAACGCCGGAAACCGGGATGGAAAAGGGAGCCGACCATGGCCCCAACGGCGACGGCAGCCGTCATAACCGCGGCCGCGCCGTCCAAGGAAGAGGCGCATGCCCTTCATGCGGCGGCTCTAATTTAAAACATGCGGAAGGCTGTACGGTTTGTCTCGATTGCGGATACTCGGATTGCGGATAATATAATAAGATATTTAATAATATAAAAATAAATTAAAATATTATAAAGGGATTTTACGCGCATTACGCAAATGATTACGCGGAAAAGTTTTCGGACGGCATTCCTACGAAGAATCCTTGCGCGTAATTCACCTTTAGTTTTTTTAATTCG
>JAJYJI010000003.1:116129-130560 GCA_021789605.1 bacterium | reverse complement strand
GACATGCGCCTAACCCTAAATCATGGGCAGCTAACAATATATTTTGAATTAGCATTCCGCAATCAAGAATGGAATAGTGTCCCAGTTTTTCATCCATATAAATAAAAACGGCTGTTTGAGAACCAAAGTGTTTTTTATTATTTGACGATATAGAATTTGACACAGTTGCCGCATAATATTATAATCAAAATATAATTATTATTAACACGAGGTTATAAAATGAAATACGAAGAAAATATAGAGGTTATTTCAGTCAATCCGGCTTTTGACTCTATTAATGGCAAAACGCTTTATCAGGTAATCTTTGGAAAATATACTAAATTGAAAAGCGGCCTGTCAGGACAGCCAGATGGAACAGACGCTGCAAGTAATCAGATTATTTTATTTATACCCAAGGAAAACGAATGTCAGTATAAGATAGGCTCAAAATGGCATATTACTGTGAATGATATCGGTTCCGTATCCATAACTAAAGTCAAAAAGGTGAGAAAATGATTACGACAATACCCTACAATTATACTCCTATACATCCCAATAATCAGCCCTTTTTAGGGGCAAAAACTGTTATCCCTTATATTCAGCCATTAAAAAGTGATGAATATAGGATGCCCACGCGATACGGCATATTTGACAGCAAAAACTATTTTACTGATTGGGAAATAGAGCAGATAAACGAAAGCTTGTCGGATTATGCTGTCGGAAATTATAAATCCGGCAGCCTCGAAGAACTGCTTGCAGATTTGGATTCATAGATATAATGTGCTGGGAATTCATATGGTCTAATTCTTTTAAGAAACAATATAAAAAGAAAGAAAAAATAAAACAGGGCGTAATAAAAGAGAAACTTAAAGAATTAGCTGCTTCAAAAAATCCGTTGTCTTTAGGGGAGAAAAAGAAAAACCTGAATTTCTATGCCTTAGACCTTAATTATTCCGACAGAATTGCTTACGACATAGAAATCTCGGAACCTAAAGTTATTAAACTTATAAAAGTTTGTTCACATAAAACCGTCTACGGTAAGGATTAATTCTATATCCACACATTTTTAGGCACATAAAAATTTACACAGCACAATATCTTAATCATATCAATAAGTTGCAAACTGTCATTGAGGTTTCCTAAACCTTTGGTCATCGGTTCGATTCCGGTCGGGGGCACCAGTTAAAAACCTGATAAATAAGCCTTTTCCAGGCTATCTTAATAAATGAAGAAGTAAAGATTTGCAAATAAAAATTGCATGAACAAATAGAATGATTTAATTTTTTAAGGATTTTTTAAATAATTGGATTTTTTGGACAAGCCTGTCCGTAGAAGTCAACGGTCGCTTTCCGTAAAGGTTGTTTAAAATTAAGACAGGGACGGCTAAGAACCCTGAATGAAACAAAATTAGGTGCTTACACACGCTTTTGAGATAGGAAAGATGTAAGTCTGCTTACCCTAAATTCGTCCTTTTCGCGATGTATTGCGATTGGATATGCAAGTCGTATATTTTATAAAATGTCTAAGGTATTCACCTTAATGACAAATTTAAAAAATATACCGCACGCTACTAATAATTTTATTATAGTATATAAAAACAATAGCCTGTCAAGTATTTTTTACATTTTTTTATTTTGAATAAAATTAAACACAGTAATTATTAATATTTTGTTTTCTTGCCTGAAAAGAACCTCTTTTATCTTATCTTACGATACGCAGGCCCTGTTCCTTCCAGCCTGTTTAGCCTTATACAGGGCGCCGTCAACCCTTTTTATAAACCCGTCCGCATCTTCGCCGTCCGCATACCGGCTGACGCCGAGACTTATCGTTACCGCCGTTACATATTTGAATATACTGTTTTCGACCGTCTTTCTTATCCTTTCGGCAATATTTTCCGCATCATTAATATCCGTTTCCGGCATTATGACCATAAACTCCTCCCCGCCGTATCTTGCAAGGATGTCTGTATCCCTCAGGGCTGTTCCGACGAGCGCGGTTAATTCGCGGAGAACGGAGTCGCCTGCCTGATGGCCGAAGTTGTCGTTTATCACTTTAAACCTGTCTATGTCGAACATTACTAAAGACAGCGGCCTTTTATATCTGGAAGCCAATTTTATCGAATCTTTAAGGGAGCTTTCGAACTTCCTTCTGTTAAAGATGCCGGTAAGGTCGTCTTTCTCGGAAATATTTTTATATAATTCTTTTTCTTGTTCGACTTCTTTTTCTAACTTTATTTTATCCGTGATATCTATAAAAGTGACGAGGCCACCCCAATCCCCTTTGTATAAAATAGTAGTCGCATGTATTAAAAGCCATAATTCTTTGCCGTCCTTCGCAACCGCTTTTAACTCGTAGGATTTTGTGTCGAATTTTTCGCCTTTTAATCTTCTTCCGGCAATTTCTTTTATCATACTTTTTTCGTCGTTCCCGGCAGGGTTGAGCGTATCATATATATCCCATATATCCCATATATGAAAATTGAACATTTCTTCTTCGGTATAGCCCATTATGTTTTGCGCGGACTTATTGGCATAAACAATTTTTTCGCGGTAAATAATAATGCCGTTTATCATATTTTCGGCTATCGTTCCGAATAATTCCTTATCTTCTTTAATCTTGTTTTCAAGTATCCTTCTTTCCGTAACGTCGTGAATAATATCGATATAATAAGTCTTTCCGCCGATACCTAACACGGTGGCATAAATCTCTACGTCTTTAACCTCGCCGCTTTTAAGCCTGTGCCTCATCGTAATTACCCTGCCCCCGGCATTTCTTAATTTTGTCCAGAACTCCTTTAGCTCTTTTTCGGAAACAAAAGGATTAATCCGGGTTATATTCATACTTTTCAATTCCTGCTCCGAATAGCCGTAAAAATTAACGGCGGAATAATTGGCATCTTTAATGTCTCCCGTTTTAATATCGAGCATAATAATAGGAGCCGAGTTCGATTTAAATATCTGGAAATACTTTGCCTCGCTTTCTTTTATCAGTTCATTTTTATAAGCGGTTATAAATAAAAAAATAAGGGTAATGCCGAATATAATAAGAGAACCTAAAATAAAAACAATATTGAAATCTCTCCAAAACCCGGACGTTCTTTTGATATGGTTTTCGATAGTTTTAACGCCGCCCGGCGCATAAAACGGGGTGCTTTTATAAAGACTGCCGAGCGCGCCTCTCGAAAAAATCCTGCTTGCGACTAACTTATGATGTTTAATTAAAACTAAAAGAATAGGAACCGTATAATAATTCCAGTGGCGTTTTGCTTTTTTCATATAAGACAGGATAGTTCCGCCCATATCCGGTTTTTTTCTAAGGGACGCCATGATTTTAATATAATCTTCGGATACTTCGGGAATAGATTTTTTTAGTTTTATCAAAGAGGCGTTCAGTTTTGTTCTGTCGTTATTTTTGGTATATGAAATAACGCCTTTCGTCGCGCTTATGACATTCGATAAACCGTGAGATAAGGTAACGGCTCTTAATTCTAAATAGTCGTCGGCTTTAATGTGCGATTCCAGATTTAATAAAAAAAACCGGTAAACGGCAAAGGCAAGACCGGCGTAAAGAAACAGAATAAGCAGGCCTGTCTTAAATATGCGGGACTTTAATAACTTCAACAAAACGCCGGTTTCAAACAGTCTCGAATTTTTCATGTTTTTAGAATATATTAACATTATTAATTATACCCCTCCCTCCCCCCCCCCCGAGAAATTCAAGGAAAAATCCAAATTTTTGCATCCAAATTTTTGCATTTTTCTTTTTGAAAAACTTTGATATAATAACATTAATAAATTAATTTGACTTGGGGCATTATGCATTACGTAAATTTAGGCTTGCTTTTAATTATAATCGGTCTTGTCATAGGGGTCTATGTTCATACGGATAGAAAAATAGAAAAATTGTCCGACAAAATTACGGAAGTCGATAATAAATTATCTGCCAAAATAGAAAGGCTGTCTGACAGAATGGACAAGTTATCCGATATAATGGACAGGATATACGATATATTTGTCCGTATGAAATTCAGAGATAAAGAGTATCGGGATAAAGCCGCAAACGAATAAGCGAAATTTAACCTTTTGTATAAAATTTGTCCCATTTTATGCTTTTAAAAACTCTAAAATTTCATTTTCGGGAACGGGTTTTGAAAATAAATACCCCTGAACGCAATTGCGTCTTCTTTCGGCAATATTTTTAAACCTCTTGCGGGAGCGCTTGATATTTCAAAGTATTTTTCATACAGCTTTTGGCGTTCGGCCTGCATTTCTTTGTTTATAAGTTCGCTTTGCAAGTCGGATAGCAATACGTTAAAAGCGTTTTCTTTCTCTGTCGCCCTTTCGGGGGAATAATAAATGTGCAGATAGATGCGCCTTTCTTCTTTGAGCGCGTCTTTTTTATAAGGACGCTCTTGCATATAGTCCCATGTTATCGGTAAACAGCGGGCATATAAATTATATAAAGGGTTTAAGAATCGAATCGTATATATAACTCTGTATTGACTGGTGTTTTTTAATGACTCGTTACATTAACGCGGGAATGAAGGTTCTAAATTCTCATTATTTACCCTAAAAACCGTATGCGTTTTTGTATGTAAAATTCGTTAAAATTAATTAAATTTTATCAAAATTTAGAAATTATGTCAAGATAGGATATTTGCTGAAACGCTTAAATACTGCGCGGTTTTAAGTGGCGGGGCCGACGGGGATCGAACCCGCGACCTCCGGCGTGACAGGCCGGCGTTCTAACCGTCTGAACTACAGCCCCGTAAAAAAAATAAAAGATGAAAAAGATGCGATAAATAAAAATATTCTTTAGTATCAGAAGTAATGGCTTACAAGAAATATATAATAATAGATTCATAGATAAAAGTCAAGAATTTAAAGTTTACTGCTAAAGTTTCCCAAAATTGCAGATTGTAAATTTCGGTCGCAACTGGACACCCGTTTCGGTCGCAACTGGACAATATTTAACGAATATTTTGTTTTATAGCTGCCGCCGCAATTTCTTTTAATTCATTAATCCTTATAACAGCCCCCCCTCTCAACGGAAAAGGCATGGCATAAAATCTTTTTAAGTCCCGGTAATTCTTCGCCGGTATGAATCTCAGAAGCATCACGGGTAGGTCTGTTAATAATATTTACGAATCCCAATTTATAAAATTTATTAAACCTAAGTGTTGCATAATAATCTTAATGAGTCGTCGTCCTTAAGTTTATTCCTTTTTCCCCTGATAATCCCGGCATCGGAAAGAAGATACCGAAACATTTTATTATTGGAAAACGGTACGCCTTTATCGTATGGCCTAAAATGGGGATAGATGCCTACGAAAAGTATTTAAAAGCGATTCCGGAATAGCGGAACATTTTGACTAAATTATGATTTCCGGTAATTTCCGAAATGAGTGAATAGTTAAACCGAAATGCGCATATATTATGTTAACCTAAGGGTATTTCTATTTTTTTGACGTATTGTTCTCGATGTCCATTAAAACCAATATCAGCTCGGCGTATGCCCATATTAATAAGAAGATTAGTATCGTTATGATAATTCCGCCGAATAGCGAAAAGAAAAACGAAGAAAGGGCGGACTTGAAATTAAACCCGCGATAACCAAGCAGCTGCGCCATTTCCCCGGCTTCGTCCGCCCATACGAAAGACATAATAAGCGTCCCTAATAAACCTACGACAAGATATACTATGGCGATAATTTTCAAAATAAAAGCGATAAGAGAAAGTGCGGGGTATTTAGAGTCGTTGTTTAAAGTGCCTTTAAATTTAAAATAAGAAATGTAGTTCATAAATTTCTCCATGTAAATTTTTAAAAAACTTGAAAATCTGAAAAACCTGCAAATTCACTTCCGGTGAACTACCTATCAATAAATTGATAGGCTTCTTGTTTCAACGTATGACGGCTTTCATCTCTCCTTTGAAAAGGAAAGGATTTCGCAGGTTATCCTAAAGTATAGAACCAGAAAAATAATTTGCATTCTGCCGGCAATTCCGATAACTAATTAATATAATTAATAATTATATATAATATTTCAATATATCGTTTAATTGCATTCGTTCTGTTTTTATGTTATTAATCGGGCTTTCTTTTTTATAGTAGCCAATCGAAATACCGAGAATGAATTTTTGGGCGCTTCCGAGATTAAACGCTTCCCTTAAGATATCGGGGTATCTAACTAAATATGCCTGCGGACATGCGCCAAGACCCATATCGTGAGCAGTTAAAAGTATATTCTGGACAAACATTCCGCAATCGAAAGCGGACCAGAGCCCCAATTTTTCGTTCATATAAATAAAAATGGCCGTTTGAGAACCGAAAAACAGATAATTATTGAGAGATATATCTTTTCTTTTTTCCGCGTCGTCGCGCGGGATACCGAGAATTTCATATCTGCTCCTGCCCGTTTCGGCTATATTTTTAGACTGTTCTTCCGGCCAAAATTCAGGAAACTGAAAATCCGGGTTTCCTTGACCGCCTTCCATGGCCATCTTATAAATTTTTTCTTTAATAAATTCCGACGTTTTCCCCGATGAAACGGCGACTTTCCATGGTTGGGAATTTGCCCACGAAGGCGCATGAGAGGAAATTTCTATCAGTTTTTTTATCAGGTCTTCGGGTACAGGTATATTTTTAAAATCCCTTTTGGACGAGCGTGTAAGAATACATTCCGTTAAATCCATTTTTTTCCCTCTTTAAAAGTTTATTATTTTATTTATTAATTTATTATTGAACCGATAACTCTTGTCAATGCAATTACGGGATATTTTCGCCTTCGCTTATCTTGTCGATGCCCGCATAGGGATAGTTAGCGTACGGAAAAAAACAGCCGATTTTCTTTATAAGCCGCCTGAATGCAGGCGGCTTATAAAGAAAATAAATTTCTCAATCGATATTTGGATGTCTTATTATATTAATTATATTAATTTATTTTATAATTATTTATAAATATTTTCATCGGCCGGAAATACCCCGCTTCTGACCTCGTTTCCGTATGTTCTTAACGCTTCCACCAATAACGAACGGGAATCCACAAATTTTTTGACAAATTTAGGAGGTTTTTGAGGCGACATTCCTACCGCATCATAAAATACAAGCACCTGTCCGTCCGTATATCTGCCGGCGCCTATGCCTATTGTCGGAATCCTGACATTTCTCTGGACTCTCAAGGCGGCCTCTTCGGGCATAGCTTCAAGGACTATTATGAACGCGCCCGCTTTTTCCAGAGTTTTAGCGTCGCATACCAATTTTTCTATCTGGGACTCTATTTTTCCCTGAACCTTATATCCGCCCAATACATTAATAAATTGCGGCATAAGGCCGATGTGCCCGATGACCGGAATGCCGTTTTCCGTCAATCTCCTAACGGTTTCCGCAACAGCCCTGCCGCCTTCCATTTTAACGGCGTTTACTCCGCTCTCCTTAAGAATCCTGCCGGCATTTGTTAAAGCCTGTTCGGGGCTTACCTGGTAGGACATAAAAGGCATATCGCAAGCTACGAACATATCTTTCAACGCGCTCTTGACTATTCCCGCATGGTAAATCATATCTTCCAGAGTTGCGCATAAAGTATTGTCTTTTCCCTGTACCGTGGTTGCGAGAGAATCGCCGACCAGAACTATATCGACGCCGGCTTCTTTGGCTATGCCCGCCTGAATAAAATCGTATGCCGTAATCATCACGATTTTTTTTCCGGCGGCTTTCATTTCAATAAAGTCCTCTATCCCTTTAAACATAATTTATATCCATGCTTTATACTCCAAAAATTTATCGTAATTTTCCGAAACTATAGAAGCCAGCGCCGTTGAATTTAACCTCGTTTCGACGTTGTCGGCCCTCGAAGTAAGAACGACCGGAACTTTAAGCCCCACGACTATTCCGGCAACCTTCGCGCCTGCCAGATATTCCAAATCTTTAAAGAGTATATTGCCCGCTTCTATATTCGGTACGACTATTATGTCCGCATTTCCCGAAACTTTGCTTTTTATTCCTTTTTCTATGGCCGCATTCTTAGAAATAACGTTATCGAAAGCAAGAGGGCCGTCGACTATTCCGCCGGTTATCTGACCTCTTTCAGCCATCTTGGAAATTATTGCGGCATCCAAAGTCGAACTAATTTTAGGATTGACCGTCTCAACCGCCGAAAGTATTGCGGCTTTAGGCGATTTAACGCCCAGTATTGCGGCAAGGTCTATCGCGTTCTGAAGTATCTGGGCTTTCTGGGTTATATCCGGGCTGATGTTTATAGCCGCATCGGTTATGGAGACTAGTTTTTTATATGTCTTAATTTCCATTAAGAATATATGGGAAATATATCTGTTTGTCCTTAAACCGTTTTCCTTAAGAATAAGCTGATGCATAAAAACATCCGTATGGATATGCCCTTTTATTATCATATCCACTTTCTTATCTAAGGCAAGTTTAGCCGCGATATAAGCGGACGAAGAATCGTTTTCGGCATCGATAATTTCCATATCGATATCTATGGCGCCGCCTTTATTATGCTTTACGGCGTTTAATCCGTTTTCGTTCTTGCCGGCGGCTTTATTATGTTTTTTTTTAAGGAGAGCCGTTATTTTATTTTTATTTCCGATTAGTAGGGGAATTATTAAGCGGCTTTTATAAGCCTTAATAGCGCCGTCTATGGCGAGAGCATCCTCTGCGACGACTACCGCCGCCCTTTTGGGCGGCAAAAAACTAGCCTTTATGAGCAGGTCGTTTAATTTTTTTAACATTGAACGTAAAAGAAAATTAAACTATTTTGCTGAGTACGTTGCCCGTTTGATTTGTGCCTATGGTAACAGGCTGACCGTTATTGTTGTATTGCTGTTGATTAACCGCGTTGCCGCCCGCCTGAAGGCTTTGCGCATTTTGATTGATGCTCGAAAGCGACTGGTTAAGCGCATTGACTAAACCGTTATTGATAGTGCTTACGGTATTTAAGGCTAATGCGGCGGTCTTATCGGCGACGTCGTTGGGGCCTGAAATATTTTGGTATTGTCCGTTATTGGCATCGGCTTGATTGGTCTGGAATAGCTGGGATGCCGTAGGATTATTATTTATACCCTGAATCATAATGATTGCCTCCTTTTTAAAAACGTTATCTATATAATATACATTGCCCTACATTTATAATATCACAAAAAAATATATTGTCAATTTTTAAATAACATTTTTAAATAACGCCCCGAACCCGCGCTAAAAAATATTCGTTAAAAATATTTTGCTCTTTCTATAATAAAATCCTTAAATCCCCCATAACATAAAATAATATTACATAAAAAAATTAATCAATAGAAATAAACGCTTGAAAGGACTATGAAATAATTTTTTAAATACGCAAGATAAGCCCTTATAATACGCCTGTAAAGTTTATAATCTTTAACAGATATCGCGGAAGATTTCGACTTAAATTTATTAAAGCAGTTTAATATGCGGCTGCGGCCGTCGTAAAAACATCCCGAATAAACCGCCCCCGCCTCATTATCTATTTTTAAAGGCGGCGGCATATAATATATGGTCGATTTTTCCGGAAGTTTAATCTTAATTTTGGCGATATGTTCGAACGGATACCCTATTATCAACGGATACAGCCTTTTTTGTTTTAAAACGAAGCGTATAAGCTCCATATCCGCCGGAGCCGAAAGATGGAATAATAACTTATCCCCGTTTAATCTTCCGTAATTTTTATCGGAAAATTTTATTTTTAATCTTACGTTTTTATTAACGTTTTTAATATTTGCGTATTTAAAATTTTTAATATAAGCGCCGGGAATGAAATCGTAAAGAAAATCCGATACTTTAATCTCTTTATTATAATTATCGGCTTCTTTAAGGAACGACCTTTCAAAATTTGAATATAAACCTTTATATATTAACGACGCCGAACCTTTTAAATCTCCGTTTTTATTTAATTTTCCCCTGAATAAAAATATCTTTTCATTCTGGCGGGATTTTTCCGGAGGAGTCTTAATAAATTTGAATCCGTTTTTATTTAATAATACGCCTTTTCTTCCGGCTAAACTGAACGGTATCTTAAACGCTTTATAAGATGCGGAATCGGGGTATAAATAGTATCTGCGGTATTTTCCATTTTCCATTAAGGTCAATCCTACTATAACGGAGTCGAACTGTTTGGGGGAAACGCTTTTAATATTTAGTTCGGACGTATTTATAGAAGATATTAAAACGGGTTCGGCTTCTATTCCTTCGATTCTAAGCATGGTTATCAAAAGCGCCGCCAAGGATTTAGAATCGCCGTAACCGTTTGTAAAGGTAAGGCCTGCGGGTTCGGGTTTGTAGCCGTTTACGCCGTAGCCTATTCCTATATATCTGAAGGATTTAACAAAGTTGCCGTAAATTGCGATTGCGGCCTCTTTTTGCTTTTTGCCCGCGCTCTCATCATTATTATCGTTATCCTTGCCGATTTTAACGGCGGATTTAACGAATTTCTTGATTTTTTCAGACGGCATTTCCGACTTTACGAACATTTTATTTATATTCCCAAGTAATCCGTTCCAAGAAGTATAAGTAGAAACGGCGATATATTTCCTGAAATTTTTTGCGGACGGCATATTGGATTCCCTTTTTACCGCTTTTATATTCTTAATAGATATAGAAACCTTAACGTATTTCAGTCTTCCGATATAAACGATTCTTCTATGTATTGCAGATTCGTTTAATTTGTGAAGATACAGGTTGAGATTTAAGCCGTAAGGATAAAACAGCGTAAAATCAATCTTATTTATGGGAATGTCGTACGAAAAATAACCTGTATAAAAATCGCCGCCTTTGATTGCGGGTTTAAAATTATTAATTTCGTAAGAAAAATTTATTACCGAGCCTGCTTCTACGGCCGGCATAGAAACGGTCAGATATTTTATGTCGGAATAAGCCGGATTATTAACCGCGAAATCCGGAGAAACGATATTAACGGCATGTTTTCCCGCGGGAACCTTAAATCCTCCTTTGAGAAGGGTATAAGCATAAAGCAATGTGGCTTTCTGGTATTTCGTCGAAAAAGGCGCCACTACCTCTGAATATTTGTTAATTCCTCTCTGGGATAATATTTTTACCGATTCCTTTATATATGTTTTAAAAGCGAAATTTTTATTTACCTTCATTATTATTTCTTTTTTAAGTATATACGCTCCGTAATTTTTATTTTTATTCTTTATTCCGTTTAAACCAAAGGCGTAAGAACCCGGCAGGCTTAAAGAAATTAAAATAGTTGCTCCTACAAAAAATATAAGAAGCGATAAAAACGATTTTATTTTTTTCATTTTTATTATTTTTTTCATTTTCATTATTATTTTCATTATTATTGCCTTCTATATTTACCCTTTATTATTATAGCTTTTTTTAATTTTAGCTTTGATTTTTTAGTCCGCAAATATCGTAAATGGAACACTTTTCGCAATTTTCGGCGGGAACGCCCTTTTTATTTTTTGCGCATAAATCTAATATTCCCAATCTAGTAATGGCAAAATCATACTTTATTGGGTCAAAACCGTCAAGTTTTTTAAGGTTATCCGTTATTTCTTCCGCCATTTTAAAAGAAGGATTCTTGCGGGCCGTCAAGCCGATATACCTGCTTATTCTGCCCATATGGGTATCGACCGGAATTATCAGCTGATAGGGCTGGATGCCTTTCTGCCATATTCCGAAATCGAGATTATCCGAATTTCTTACCATCCATCTTAAATATAAATTTATTCTTTTGCACGGGCTGTTGCCGGCGGGAGACGTAAAAAAGTAGCGGACCATGGAATCTTTGGGCGGAACGGCGGCTCCGTAAACAGGGAAAAAATCTACAAGTTCGAGCGCTCTTTTCGAAAAACTCGCTATCGCGTTTTTTAAATTTAATTCCGAAGGATTGTATCCTCTAAGAAAAAAATTTTCTATCGACCCGTATTGTTTAAGAATTTCGCTCAGAACTAAAAAAAGAGCGGAAAAATCTTTTTCTTTAATAAATCTATAATAAAAACCTTTAAATAATTTAATCCCTTCGGCAGGAGCGAAATTAACCGTAAAATCATAAAATTTATGATTTACCGCCTTATCTATTTCATCCAAGATTTTAAGAATCTGTCCGACGCCGCCGAAAGCAAATCCGGCGGCTATAAAACCGGCAACTTCGATATCTTTAGGGTCGGTCGATTTATGGACGAAACCAAGCGGGTCCGAATAAAGGTAAGACTCTTCATATTTGTCGTATAAATCTTCCAAACATTCTTTTAGTTTTAATAATTTTTTTCTCCCGCCGAATGATTCGGCGTACATTACGGCGCCGTTTTTATAAACAAAGGCTTTGCCGCTCGGCAAAAACCAGCAGTCGCCTTCTTCCAAAGGATAAGGCACGTCCCTGCCTCTTCCAATAAAAACTTCTTTTCCGTCTATTTTGGTAAAAAAGTTAAAATCATTGTCTTCCCAGATTAAGGATTTCCCGGGGGTTAAAGGCGGCTTGCCGGTCAAATCGTTTTCGTCTTCATAATCGGATGGCATAAATAAAAACATTCCTTTTAAAGATATAAAATTTGATAATTATCTTAATACCGCAATAGAATTTTTATTTTCTGGATTTACGTATAAAAGAAACATCTAAATATTTTCTATTGCAGGATTAAGGTAATTATATAAAATTTAATTTATTTTTTTGTTATTATATCATATATAATTATTAATTATAAGGATGAAAGAAGACCCAAATCCCGATTTAGAAATTTATTTTAATGGATGAGCCGTCTGAATAAAGACGGCTTTAAATCTTATCCGCTTGCGCGGGAACGGCTTTGAGAGGATTGAACGTTTCACCCGTTGGGCGCATTCCGGATAAATCAGAAATCCAGATTTACTTAGCATCGGAATATATAAATATTTTCCAAATCGGGATTTGGGGAAGAAATAAGAATACGGCCGTGAAATTGAAAGAATTAAGCATATATATTCATATACCCTTCTGTAAAAGCAGATGCAACTATTGCAGTTTTTATTCCCTGCCTATTTCAGAACCGTTTCCCGCTCCGGCTAAGACAATACAATCCGCGGCAAAAAAATCCCTGAAATTTAATCCGTCGTATTTTGAACTCTACGACAGTTTTATAATAAAAGAAGCTGGATTAATATCCGAAGAATTTTCACTGGAGGGTTCGCGTATAAACAGTATATATTTTGGAGGCGGCACTCCGTCCGTTATGCCGGCAGATTTTTTCCGGAACATACTTGAAAACGTCGAAAGGAACTTTGAAATTGCGGATAATGCCGAAATAACCGTAGAGATAAATCCCGAAAGCGGAAGTTTCGCAAAGTTATCGGACTTAAAACCGCTTGGAATAAACCGCTTGTCTATCGGGGCGCAGAGCTTTAACGGCGGCGTGCTAAAAACGGCGGGCAGAATTCACGATGAAAAGGATATTTATAATTCCGTAAATAATGCGAGAAGAGCCGGTTTTAACAATATATCGCTTGATTTGATAATCGGACTCCCCGGACAAACAGAAAATATTTTTTACGACGACGCAAGACGAATATCGGATGCCGGAACGGAACATATTTCGGCCTATATGCTCGGCATTGAAAAAGGTATGAAATTTTATGAAATTTATAACAAAAAGAAAGGTTCGGGATTTATATCCGAAGAAAATACAGCCGAGTATTATGAAATATTATGCGGATTGTTAGCCGAAAACAGCTATGCGCGCTATGAAATATCTAATTTTGCAAAAGACGGATACGAAAGCAGGCACAATTTAAACTATTGGAAAAGGGGCGAATATTTAGGATTTGGTCCCTCGGCTTCTTCCTTTTTGAAACTTGGAAGCGGCAAGGAGATACGAAAAACTAATACGGCTGATTTAAAAAAATATATACAAAATATTTCTAAAAAATTTCACTGTGAGGGAAACGATAATAAAGGCATTGAACAAAATAACGGCGATTTTATCGAAATCCTTACCGATAAAGATAAAATAAACGAGGAAATATTTCTATCCTTGAGAACGGCTTCCGGAATTAACGCAAAAAGACTGTCGGAATTAACCGGCCGGGAAATTATAGATAAGTTCATAAAGGAAGGCTTTATGCAGAATTCTAAAGAAAATATTATACTGACTTTAAAAGGCGCGCTTTTATCTTCGGAAATATTCGCCCGTATTATGATTTAATTCGGTCCCGCCAGTTTTATATTGCAATAATGGAAATCAATATTTATAATATTACGATAACATTCCTATGGAGAGATGGCCGAGCGGTTTAAGGCGGCGGTCTTGAAAACCGTTGATGCTTAAAACATCCGGGGGTTCGAATCCCTCTCTCTCCGCCGGTTAAAAGTAAACATTTATGAACAAGGCGTTATGCGATAAAGGGTTTTTGGATTCGAACACCCGCAGCGCGAAGCGCGTTTGGGGGTTCGTCGCTTTTAGCGTCCTTTAAAGGACGCTCATCC
>JAJYJI010000003.1:0-116119 GCA_021789605.1 bacterium | reverse complement strand
GCCGGTTAAAAGTAAACATTTATGAACAAGGCGTTATGCGATAAAGGGTTTTTGGATTCGAACACCCGCAGCGCGAAGCGCGTTTGGGGGTTCGTCGCTTTTAGCGTCCTTTAAAGGACGCTCATCCCTCTCTCTTAAGCCGGTTAAAAGTAAACATTTATGAACAAGGCGTTATGCGATAAAGGGTTTTTGGATTCGAACACCCGCAGCGCGAAGCGCGTTTGGGGGTTCGTCGCTTTTAGCGTCCTTTAAAGGACGCTCATCCCTCTCTCTTAAGCCGCACAAATTCTATCTTTTAACTCCCCTCCTTTTTAAGGAGGGGAGGCAGGCTTCAGCCTGCCGGGGTGGTTTCGGAATAACGGAGCCGCCTTTCCAAATTCTTTTTTTATACAATCAATCAAGTACTCGGTATTTTCAAAAACCAACTTATTTTCAAATCTTAAAACTTTTATTCCGCAATTAAATAAAAACAAATCGCGTTCATTATCATATTCGGCCTGCGTCTCAATATTATGAACCTCGCCGTCTAATTCAATAGCTAATTTTTCAGATGGGCAATAAAAATCTAATATATAATTATTAATACTATGTTGTCTGCGAAATTTCCTGCCGTCTAATTGTTTATTTTGTAGATACTTCCAGAGTTTAGCTTCTGCAGGCGTTAAATTTTTGCGTAAACATTTACGCAATGTTTTTAATTTTTTATTATTGTTTGGGATGTCGCTGATTTTATTCTGCATTATATTAAAACCACCCCGCCCTGACGGGCACCCCTCCTTAAAAAGGAGGGGAGTTTTATAACATCCTGCACTATGCCCTTGTATCATTGACGGGCACCCCTCCTTAAAAAGGAGGGGAGTTTTATAACATCCTGCACTATGCCCTTGTATCATTGACGGGCACCCCTCCTTAAAAAGGAGGGGAGTTTTATAACATCCTGCACTATGCCTTGTATCATTGACGGGCACCCCTCCTTAAAAAGGAGGGGAGTTTTATACTTATTTAAATACCCGCCGATTCTAAATCTATCCGCAAATTGTATCGTTGCATCTTTCGTTACATCTTTCGTTGCATCTTTACTTACATCTTTCGTTACATCTTTCGTTACATCTTTCGTTACATCTTTCGTTACATCTTTCGTTGCATCTTTACTTACATCTTTCGTTACATCTTTCGTTGCATCTTAACTTACATCTTAACTTACATCTTTACTTGCATCTTTCGTTACATCTTAATAGATAGCAAATTTGGTTTAATGTTATACGGCATTGATATATATATTACTGTTTATATATTTAGCAATGATGCCTTAATTTATATCCTTTCTCTGGAATATCAGAGAAGATATAATAAAAAGCAAGGCCGTATAGCAAATCCCGTAAACAATGCGGTAAAATATAACGCCTGAGGAAATATTTACTTTATATGCCGCCTGCGAACTTATATTGAATATGGAAAAGTTTGGGAGGACGGTATAAATAAACCGTATTATGTGGACCAAGGCGGGGTTAGCCTGATGCGCTATAAAGACTTTGCCGTTTATAATCTTTTTCACGGGCCTAACTAAATCGTTCATTCTGCTCGAAACGTTGCCTATGAAAAAAACGAGTATCGTAAATATCGAGGCTAAAGCCTTGGAAGTTATTAGGGAAAAAAACAAGGCTATAACGGAAATAAAAACGGACTCTATTATAATAAAAAGCGCCTGTATAAGCAAAGGCTGGGGCAAAGAATAAAATCTGAAAGGCTCCGCTTTGGTTTTTTGAATTAAAAAAACATTATGCGTATTTCCGGCTTTTCTGACGGGCTTGCCGCGAACGCCGGAAACGCTTTTTGAACCGGATGCGGCGGGTTTGGCTTGTTGCGCGGCAAACGGCTTAACCGGCACTATAAATTTATGCATAATCAAAAGAACGAAATAAAAAATTACCATCATAATAACCGTGGAAAATATTATCGCAATATTTAATCCTAAAAATCTTCCCATTAAATATTCCGCTCTTTTTATGGGCCTTGTAATAGTTAAAAAAATGCTTTTCTTTTCTATATCGTCGAAGACAACGGATACTCCTATAAAAATACCTATGAAAATATTAAAAATAGATATTGCGAAAACCGAAAAATCTACCATAATTCTACCCTGATTTAAGAAACTGGTCTGAGATACGAAATAGCTGCCGGAAATAAGAATAAGGGCAAAAATCAAAAAAGAATAAAAAATTTTGGAATTTTTAATTTCATTAAAAGAATACAAGGCGGAATATAAAATTTTTTTCATATAAATAACCGCTAAATTTAGTTTAGTTTAGTTTAGTTTAGTTTAGTTTAGTTTAGTTTAGTTTAGTTTAGTTTAGTTTAGTTTAGTTTTTCTTATTCTTAAGCATTAAATCGTAAAGATATACTTCAAGAGATGTATTGTATTCCGAAGTTAAATGAAAATCGCCGTTTTGTGCGGAATTAATTTTTTCCGCGGCGTAACTTTCGGCTTCTTTTTCTATTGCGGCGGTATCTTCGTTTTTAATGAGCCTGCCGTTTACCAGAACGGCTATTTTATCGCATAATTCCTTGCTGTCCGCAAGCACGTGAGATGAAAAAAATATGGTCTTCTTTCTTTCTTTCAACCTAAATATTATATCCTTAAATTCTTTTCTGCCAATCGGGTCTAAGCCGGATAAAGGTTCGTCGAAAATTAAAATTTCGGGGTCCCCTAGAATTGAAACGGCTAAAGCCAACCTCTGGGTCATACCCTTCGAGTATTTATGCGCGTGCAGGTCTTTTGCATAAAAAATGCCGGCAAGTTTCAACGAATCGTAAATCTCTTCTTTGCTTATTTTTGCATTTAACAATTTAGCATAATAATTAATAATTTCTATCCCTTTAATCCCCCGCGGAAAATTTGGATTTTCGGGCAGATAGCCCAATTTAACGCGCGACCTGCAATCTTTAGCTTCATAGCCGTTTATCTTAACGCCGCCCCTTGAAGGATGAATCAGGCCCACCATCATTTTTATCGTGGTCGATTTCCCCGCTCCGTTAGGTCCGAAAAATCCGATGACTTTTCCTTTTTCTACCGTAAAAGAGAGGTCTTCTACCGCATTTTTTTTAATCCCGAAAAAACCGATTCTGAAATATTTCGTTACGCCGTTTAATTCAATCATAATTTACCGTTATAATTACCGTTATAATTACCGTTATAATAAAATATTATAATAAATAAATAAAAAAATAGGTTTTTATCTATTTTTGGCGGTTTTAATTTTATGCCTAAGAAACAGCTTTAAAGAATAAGGTATCTTGTATTTTTTATGCTCTTTCTTTAACAGCATCTCTTCTTTAACCGCATTTATCCGGTATTTTATTACCCGTCTGATATATGGATTTTTATTGTTTTTATACATATCCTCAAGAAAATTTAACGCCTGACCCAGGTTTCCGGATTTATTGAGGAGTTTCATATATAAAAACTCAAGATATTTCGGGCTGTTTTTCATATTTACCGCATATTTAAGATAATATGCCGCTTTCTTATAATCGTTAAGGCTGTAAAAATAATTGAACGCAATCAGAAACGGTATGTTCCAATTCCCTTTAAGATGCCCCATTCCCATTTTAAGCAGTTTAATGGCCTTAAGCGGTTTGCCGCTTAAACCTATGAGCGTTCCACCCGCCTGGTAAGCGTAATTGAAATCTGGGTTCAGGGAAACGGTGATGAGGGATATTCTATACATATACGGATAATGCATCCTTGCCAATCTTAAAGTCGAAGTTTCCTGAACGAAAAGTATCCAAAAATAATCGGAAAAAAGCGTATCGAAGTTTAAATCTATAAATTTTAAAAATTCAGGTTTTATGGACGAATATTTTAATAAAGACGAGAGCTTAAAACTTAGGTTTCTTTTGGAATACGCTACGCGTTCAAATGAATAAAATATACAATAGGCTAACGAAAGTATAATAAGGAATATGATAAGGCTTTTCGATAATTTCCGGGCGGATAATCTCATATTTTCGTTTTTACTCCGGGTCTTTCAATGAATCCATGTAAAACAGGGCCGTTTCCGATGCTATTTTGCATGCGTCGAAATTCTTAACGACTTTATTATAACAATTTAAACCCAATTTTTCAATCAAATCCGCCTTTGTTATCAAAGCGATAATTTTGCCCGCAAGCTGTTCGTAATCTCCGTTCTTAAATAAAAGCCCCGTTTCGTTATTTTTTATTATCTCCGGAATCCCGCCGGTATCCGATGCGATAACCGCTTTCTTTAAGGCGCACGCTTCTATTATGATGCTCCCCATGCCTTCGAGTCCGGAAGGAACTATTATTAAATCGGATGCGGCTATATATTTTTTTATATCATTTTTGAAACCGGTTATAATAAAATATTTTTTCAATCCTTTTTTATTTATTAAATCCGCGATATAGTCGTAAAGCCCGCCCTCGCCTATAATAACGAATTTTATGCCGCTTCGTTCCCTTATTATCAATTCCGCCGCGTTTATTAATACTTCATGGCCTTTCTCTTTAGACAGCCTTCCTATAAGCGAAACCATTTTTTCGCCGGGACCGATTCCGAGTCCGCTTTTAACTTTTTCTATATCTTCGCGATAAAACTCCTCGCCGTTTAGGCCGCCGGCTTCGCTATAAATTCTTGGGCTGTAAATAGTTTGAATATTTTTAGGGTTAATTTTCATATTTTTAATCAAGCTTTTTTTAATAAAATCGGATATGGCTATAAATTTATCGGTTAAAAAAAGGTAAATCAGGAATCCCTTTAAAAAATCTATCTTATAGGCGACGTGTCTCGTCAGAACCTTTATTATTTTTTTTTTAAAAATCGAAATAGCGGCTATGCCGCCCAAAAAATGGTCCAGCGGCGAATGAAAATTTATTAAATCTATATCGCGCTTTTTTAAAAACCGCCTTATTTTAATAACTGCGGCTACATCGGCAAAATTTCTCATTTTTACAGAAAATTCCGGGATGCCGTACATATCCAGTTCGCGCTTCAATCTTTTGTTGCCGTTATGTATAACGTAGATATTGAACTTTTCGCCATGATAAAGTTTAATGAATTTAAGAAGCACGACGATATCTGTTTGAGCTCCGCCGAAATTTTTAAAGCCGTCTATATGAAGTATGTTAAATTTGCCTTTTTTATCCATAACGATTAAAATTAATATGTTCGCTGATATAATCTATCTAAATCGGGGCAGAGCATAGCAAATGCGGCCGCGGTTAAAAATTATTATAATTTATTTAAAAAACAAAAGCTAATAATAAGCCATGGCAAACTACGTTATAATTTTTATAAAGAACATATTTCTCGCTTTAGTGCCGCTCTTCGTGGCGATAGATATTTTCGGCGTCCTGCCGATTTATCTGGATTTCGTGAAAGACGCCGCCGTAGACGAAGAGAAAAAAATAAGAAAAAACTCTTTAATTACCGCTTTTAGCGTCGGGATAGGCTTCCTTATGCTTGGAAAATCCCTCTTCGACGTTATGGGCATTTCTATTTACGATTTTGAGATAGCCGGCGGCGTGCTTTTATTGATAATATCCATAAACAATCTGCTTTCTGAAAAACCTAAAATCTTCGCATCGGCGGACAAGGCCGATTTGGGAGTCGTTCCCATAGGCGTCCCTTTAATAGTCGGCCCGGGTGTCCTGACTACGCTTTTAATTATTACGGGAATTTACGGATACTGGGTCGTTACTATTTCGTTTATAATTAATCTTTTAATCGTCTATGCCGTCCTTAGAAATACAAGGACGATTTTAAAATATCTCGGCAAAACGGGTTCAAACGCCGCGGGAAAACTGGCAGCTCTTTTGCTTGCCGCATACGCCGTTATGATGATGAGGACGGGAATTATAAATACGGTATCGGTTTACATAAAACATATTGCTCATAGCGCGGGGTGAAGGACGTGAATTTAACGGCAAACGAACGAAAGAACGGGAGACGCCCGACGGCGGCAGGTTAAACGTTAAACCTGAAATGCATTATATCGCCGTCTTTAACTGTATAATCTTTGCCTTCAAGCCTTAAAAGCCCCATTTTTGCAGCGTTTGCCTCGGAGCCTGCCCTGATGAAATCGTCGTAAGAAATAACCTCCGCTCTTATAAAGCCTTTTTCGAAATCCGAATGAATCGTTCCTGCGGCTTGAGGCGCTTTCCAGCCGTTTATAACCTCCCACGCCCTAACCTCCTGCTTGCCGGCGGTAAAAAACGAAATTAAGCCTAAAAGCTTGAAGCTGACGGAAGCAACCGTATCCAGGGCGGAAAATTCGAGTCCGTAATCTTTTAGAAAAGCGCCTTTATCTTCGTCTTCCAAGGCGGCTAATTCTTCTTCTAATTTTGCGCATAATCTTATTACCGGTATATTTTTAGATTTGGCGATATTGGATATCTCTTCTATATCGTTATTGGAAAAATTTACGGACAGCATTTCTTCGTCTACGTTAAGAACATATATAACCGGTTTTACAGATATAATTCCTAAGGATTTTAAAAGATTTTTTTCGTTTTCGCCGAATTCACTATTGTCTATGCTCCCCGTTTCGGAAAGCCGTTCGTTTATGTTTTTTAGAAAAACGGCGGAGGACGCGGCGGCCTTATCGCCGCTTTTGGCAATTTTTTCGAGTTTCTGGAGATGTTTGGAAAGTATTTCTATATCGCTTAGGGCGAGTTCCGTATTAATAATCTCGAGGTCTCTGCCGGGATTAATATCTCCTTCCACGTGGACGACGGAACTTTCCTTAAAAACCCTTACGACCTGTATTATTAAATCTACGTTCCTGATATGGGAAAGAAATTTGTTGCCTAACCCCTCGCCTGAAGAAGCCCCCTTAACTAGTCCTGCGATATCTACAAACTCGACATAGGTAGGGGTATATTTATCCGGATTAAATATATCCCTTAGTTTTTCTAATCTCTTATCTTTAATCGGTTTTATGCCTATATTGGGCTCTATTGTGCAGAAAGGATAATTGCTGGCTTCCGCCCCTCCCGAAGTAATGGCGTTAAATATAGTGGATTTTCCCACGTTAGGAAGGCCTACGATGCCGCATTTAAGTCCCATATTTATTATCCTCAGCAAGAACAGATGCTATTATTATATTATTTGACGGGATTTCCGCCGACGAGTCGGAACCGGCTTAGAATATTTATTTACGGTTAAAATTATTCATTGCCTTCGCTATGCCGTCCGATATAAAAATAGATAAGATTTCGTTTATCGTTTTCAGAATGCCGGGTATTTTTTTAATTTCGTCTTTTGAAAAATTTGACAGCACGTAATCCGCGCCCGTGTCAAATTTTGCCCTGTCGGAAGAGTTTATGCCCAATTTAATCCGTGTAAAATTTCTGCTTTTAAGCGAATTTATTACCGAATTTACGCCGTTATGAGAGCCGCCGCTGCCCCCGAACTTTATTTTATAACTTCCGAAAACAAGGTCGAGGTCGTCGTGAAGCAGAATGATATTTGGATTTGAATTGCCGCTATTGTCAGCCGTTTCCGGCATCTTAAAAACTCCGCATTTATTTAACGCCTCTTTCACGGCTTTCCCGCTTAAATTCATAAAGGTAAGCGGCTTAACTAAATAAACGCTTTTGCCCGATATAATTTTATTGGAAATCTGATAATTTTTTTTATTAATAAACGGCGGAAAATTATTTTCTTCGGAAAAGCCGTCTACGGCCATAAAACCAAAATTATGGCGGGAAAGCCGGTATTCCTGTCCCGGATTTCCAAGGCCGAAAATAAATATATCAGCGGACATTATAATAAAATTTTAAGGCTTAGTCGAAGGCTGTTGCGCGGGAGCAGGTTTAGCCGGCGCTTCCGTTTCGGCCTCAGCCGTCTTTTCGGCAGCGGCTTCCTCGACCGTGGGCTCTGCTACTGTAACAACCGGCGCGTCGCCTTCGACCATTATTTCTATGTTATCGCCTAATTTTAAATCTCTGACATGGACTATATCGCCGATTTTAAGGGGCGATACGTCTATTTCGACGGTATCGACTATATCTTTGGGATAGCCCTTAACAGTAATATGCCTCATAAGCGGTTCAAGGATTCCGCCTAGCTTAACGCCCTCTGGCTTGCCTACAAAGTGGATAACGGCCTCTATTTCAATTTTCTCGTCCATAGATATCTCATGGAAATCTATATGGATGATGGCGTCCGTAACCGGGTCCTTTTGAATTTCTTTTATTACGGCGGTTTTACCGTTCACGGCTTTTTCCTTGCTGATTATATTGATAAACGAAGATATGGAATGTTTTGCAAAAGCCTTAAGGAATTCTTTATAGTTCAATAAGACGACGGCCGGCTCGGTTTTTTTTCCGTATAATATCCCGGGTATAATGCCCTGATTCCTCAAAGATTTGATATTGTCTTCTTTTTTTCTTGCCTCGATATTCAAATTAATTATTTCCAATGAAAATCTCCTTTTTTTCTTATTATTTTGTTATATATGTTTATATGTTCCGTTATATGCCCAAAAGTTATTTAAATAAAAAGCGAACTGACAGAATCCTCGTCGTGAATTCTTTTGACGGCTTCTCCCAGAATATTCGCAACGCTTAAAATCTTTATCTTGCTTGACGATGTCCGCCTGTTCTCTCTGTTTATTGTATCGGTAATTATAAGTTCTTTTATAGGACAGCTATCTATTTTATTTATAGCTTCTCCCGATAAAACCCCGTGAGTCGCCATGGCTATCACTTCGCGCGCGCCGTTATTAGAAAGGGCGACTGCTCCCTGAGTAATAGTGCCTGCCGTATCTACCATATCGTCCAGCATAATCGCAATCTTATTTTTAACGTCGCCGATAACGTTCATAATTTCCGCGACGTTTGCCTTAACCCTTCTTTTGTCGATAATGGCAAGATTTGCCCCCAGATGGTTTGCGAATAACCTCGACCTTTCGACCGCTCCGGCATCGGGAGAAACTACGACGATATCGGCCGGTTCGTAATCTTTTTCTTTTATATATTCGAGTAAAACCGGCGTGGCATATAAATGGTCAACCGGAATATTAAAAAAGCCCTGTATCTGTCCGGCGTGCAAATCCATCGACAGCATCCTGTCCGCGCCGGACGTGGTAATTATGTCCGCGACTAACTTTGCCGTGATGGGAACCCTCGAAGCCGTTTTTCTATCCTGCCTCGCATATCCGTAATATGGAATGACCGCGGTAATCCTGTTAGCCGATGCCCTTTTCATGGCATCTATCATTATTAAGAGCTCCATAAGGTTTTTATCGACTGGATTAGACGTCGACTGTATAAGGAATATATCGCATCCCCTGACGTTCTCCCTGATGTTGATAAAAGTTTCGCCGTCGCTGAAATTGTAAACTTCGGCGTCTCCCAAGGTAATGCCAAGATAACCGGCCATTTTTTCCGCAAGCTCTTTATTGGAATTCCCGGTAAACAGTTTTAATTTGTTTAACATATAATTATAATTATTTTTTTACGAATAGAATATTATAGTATAATGCCGGCTGAGACGGGTGCATGGCTCCCTTTTGCCGCGGCCGACTTTGCGACCCGCGCATTAACCAACCATTTATTTTTTTACAAACATTGTACTGGCTGGGGCGGGAGGATTCGAACCTCCGAATGCAGGAATCAAAATCCTGTGACTTGCCGCTTGTCGACGCCCCAATATTGTGTATCCGACGCTAATGGCAAGAAATAGAGTTCATTATTCCTGAATATTAAGCGCGGCTTCGTATGCCGCAAGAACGGCAGATTCTATCATGTCCCTCGTTTCGTTGTTTAAAGGATGGGCGGTGTCTTTAAACGTGCCGTCTTTTCTTTTCTTACTTGGCATCGCGACAAAAAGCCCGTCTTTTCCGTTTATTATCTTAAGGTCCCTGACGACAAAACAGTTATCGAACGTGATTGTGACATAAGCTTTTAATTTTTCTTCATTAACGGGGAAAACATTAACTTCCGTAACTTGCATAACAAAGTCCTCCAAAAAATAAATTGGGTAATAGATAGTTTATAAAGTTGCTGTCAAAAAGCTTAAATTTATCCTTTCGTAAAAAAGAAACGATTTTAAATTATCTAAATATAAGCGGGCTTTCTCTTCGGTTCTAAACGCCCCGAATATTGCCGAACCGCTGCCTGACAAAAGGGCTCCTTCCGCCCCGCTAAGAATAAGAGATTCTTTAATTTCCTTAAGAACAGGATGCCTATCAAAAATTACCCGTTCGAAATCGTTTATAAATTCCAAATGTTTAAAGTCTAAGAAATGAATATTATAATAATTTATATTATTTGTCAATATAAAATCGTCATAGTCCGAATATGCCTCTTTCGTGCTTACCCCAAAATCGGGAATTATAAGGGCTATATAATATCTGGGCAATTCTCCCGCTTTTATTTCCTCGATATCTTCTCCGAAACCGGATACTATCGCGTCGCCCTCCGATAGAAAAAACGGTACGTCAGAACCTGTTTTCAACGCCAATTCCCTTAATTCCGTTTTATCTAAAATGCCGCCGAACTTTTCGTTTAACTTTAGCAACAACCCGGCGGCGTCGCTTGAACCGCCTCCCAGTCCCGCATTAAACGGGATATTTTTTTCTATTAGGATATCTATTCCCCTATTAAATATGCCCGCCCTTTCAAAAAAACTTTTTGCGGCTTTTACGGCTATATTGTTTTCGTTTGAAATCGATTCTATATCGAATTTTATCCGGCTTTTTTTTATATTTTCACCCGCAATTACCTTTACATTATAATCGCCGCCGGTAATATTAAAATAAATTTTATCGAAAATTCCCACCTTCCGGATTAAAGATTGAATTTTATGCAAACCGTTTGGGGATTTTTTTTCGCCGACCCTCAAAAAAAAATTAACTTTGGCGGGAGCGCGGCAGGTCAGACTCTCCATAAAAAACCGGCTGAATTATTTGCAAAATTTATAAATTCCTGCGGATATATTCCCATCAATATCGTAAAAATCAAACATATTATAACCGTAATCAATAATCCGCCGTCAGCCCCGATGCCGGCAATTCCGCAATTATCGCCGGCGCGGACCGCATTATCGCCGGCGGCCTCTTTGTCCGGCATATACATTAAGACGATTATTTTAATATAATAAAATGCGGCAAAGGCGCTATTTAAAAGCGCTATAAGCACGAGAAAATTGTAGCCCGATTTAATTGCCGAAGAAAATACGTAAAATTTCCCCATAAATCCCGCAGTTATAGGTATTCCAGCAAAAGACAGCAGAAAAAGCGAAAATGAGGCGGCGATGAAAGGATATTTATACCCCATTCCTGAATATTGTTTTATGTCCAACGATATTAAATCGGAATTTTCGAATATTATGACTATGGAAAAAGCCCCGGCCGTCATAAAAACATATGAAAGCAGGTAAAAGAGGGTGCCGGAATAACCGTAGAGTCCGCCGCCTATAATGCCGGTCAGCATATAACCCGCCTGAGCTATCGATGAATATGCCAAAAGCCTTTTTATATTGGAGGACAAAAGCGCGGCAAGATTTCCGAACGTCATAGAAAAAACCGCAAGAAGCCACAGTATATCGTTAAAATTCATTATATTAAAATCGTATATAAGGGAATAAATCCTTAAAAATATTGCAAAAGCCGCTATCTTTATTCCGGTCGCCATAAAATTAGTTACCGGAGTGGGCGCCCCGTCGTAAGCATCTGGCGTCCATGAATGAAACGGAAATAAAGACATTTTAAAAGCAAGCCCGACCAGAAATAGAATTAATCCTACGGAAAAATAAACCTTGATTCCGCCGCGGCTTAATAAATCTTTATAGGAAATATTTTCTAAGAAAGAATGTATGCCGTATAAATTTAGATGTCCGGAAGCCGCATAGATAAAAACCGCCCCGAAAACCAAGAATGCCGACGCGAACGCTCCCAGCACGAAATATTTAAGAGCCGCTTCGGTGCTTCTTGCGCTGCCCCTGATATATCCGGTAAGTATGTAGGCGGCGATAGACATAAACTCGATGGATAAAAATACCATTATAAGATTATTGGAAGAAACTAAAAACATCATCGCAGAGATTCCGAAAAGAATAAGGCTGTAATATTCGGGCGTGGGCATTCCGGCGCGTTCGATATAGTCTTTCGACATCAAAACCGTAAATAGGCCGGATAAAAGAATGGCGGCGAATAAAAAAACGTCGAACCCGTTAAACAGTATGGACCCGCTGAATCCGTCGATATTCCTGCCGGAAAGCATCAGAACGGATAAAATGGAAAAGCCTATTCCTATAATGGAAATATAGTATGAACTTCTGCCTTTCGAAAGTTTTCCGAAAAATGTCAGCATAATGACCAAAAAGGCAAACGTTATGATAACGGCTTCGGGCATAATGCCGAGCATGCTTTTTTCCATGAAATATATATTGTACGCCTCCGCAATATTATGCATTGGACAACCCCGTTCTTAATTTAATTATGTTATAAACGGCCTTATGGTGCTGCACCATAGAAACGAAATGCAAAACTGTCGGGTCTATCCTTTCTAAAAACGGCATAGGATAAAATCCTATAAAAAACATCAATAATATTAACGGCAAAACCGTGACAATTTCTCTTAAGTTCATATCTTCGAAATTTTCCATTTCAGAATTGACGTTCTTCTGAAACATAACCCTCTGAAACATCCATAAAAGATAAACCGCGGCAAAAATAATACCGCTAGTGGCGATAACCGTCAAGACGGGATAGCTATGAAAAGAACCGGCCAATATTAAAAACTCTCCTATAAAACCGTTTAAACCCGGAAGGCCTATGGACGCAAGAACCGGAATCATAAAAAGCGCTGTAAGTATCGGCGCTTTTTTTGCGATTCCTCCAAAATCTTTAATCTGCCTCGTATGCATTCTTTCATAAAGCATTCCTACGAAAAGAAACAAAGCTCCGGTAGTAATTCCGTGATTTAACAGCTGTATAACGGAACCGTCCACGCTAACCGCAGACATCGCAAACAAACCGAGCATTATAAATCCCATATGCGATACGCTGGAAAAAGCGACCAATCTTTTTAGGTCCCTCTGGACTATGGAAACTAACGCTCCGTAAAGAATTCCGATAACCGACAGGACGATAACAGGGGGGGCCAGCAATAAAGCCGCGGCGGGCAAAAGAGGAACGGCAAACCTGAAAAATCCGTAAACGCCGAATTTCAATAAAACTCCCGCAAGAATGACGCTGCCGGCCGTAGGAGCTTCGGTATGCGCATCGGGCAGCCATGTATGAAAAGGAAAAAGAGGGATTTTTATAGCAAAGCCCAGAAACAGGGCTATAAATAAAATTAACTGGAGGCCGTCCGGAATATGGGTATTATATAATCTTAATATATTAAACGTAAAATTCCCGGTTTGATGATAATGAAGCATAAATATATAGATTAATCCCAAAAGCATAACCAAAGAGCCGGAAAGGGTATAAAGAACAAACTTGACCGCGGAATACACCCTCTTTCCAGTGCCCCACATTCCTATGATAAAATACATCGGAATAAGCATAAATTCCCAGAACAGATAAAACAATAAAACGTCTAAAGAAGCAAAGGTGCCTATCATAAACGTTTCTAAAAGCAGCATTAAAATGACGAATTCTTTAACGTGCTCTTTTATATACCTGTAACTGGACAATAAAGAAACGGAAGTAAGGAGGGTGGTCAGCAGTATCAGGAAAAGGCTTACTCCGTCAATCCCTAGATAATAAGATGCACCGAACGAAGGAATCCACGGTAATTTTTCGACGAACTGAAATTTATAGGTGTCCGGCTTAAAATAAACGAAAAGATAGACGGAAAAAACAAACTCGGCCAACGAAAAAAATAAGGAAAGATTTCTTAATATTCCGTAGCTTTTTTTATTGACCGGAAGCAGTAAAAGAATCGAAGCCGCCGGAAAAAATATCAGTATAGATAATAAATGCTTTATGAAAAATGCCATATAATAATTGTCCTTATATCGATTTTACCTTATAAAATAATAGAAAAGCAGAGCCGCGACTCCGATTGAAAGCGTTAAAACATAGCTCATTAGCATGCCGTTCTGAATTTTCTTTGTTTTGGCCGAGAAAAGGGCAAACGCCGAAGCGATGCCGTTAACAGAACCGTCTATAAGCCTGATATCTACCGCCTGCCATAAGAAGCCCGCAAATGACAGCAAAGGCTTTACGATTACCGCATCGTATACGCGGTCTATGTAAAGCTTATTATATGATAGCGCGTAAACGGGCTTGAAAATTGTCTTGATTTTTTCCGCAAGCGAGGACTTTTTGATATAAAAAAGATAGGCTATATATATGCCCGATAATCCCGCAAGAACGGATATGAGGCTTAAGATATACCATGGAAAGCCGTTAACGGCAGGCGCAAAATTATTTGCGTTTTTAAAATCGGCATGTAAAAAATTATAGAATATGGAATCGTTAAACGGCGGCATTCCTAAAAATCCTATTAGAACCGCAAACGAAGCCAGAATTATCATGGGATAAGTCATAATTTTAGGAGATTCGTGCGCATGCAGTTTTTTATCCATTCCCGAACCTGCAAAAAAAGCGAGGAATATTAATCTGAAGATATAGAAGGCGGTCATTAGCGCGGTTATTTCTCCGACGACCCATGCGAAATAAAAGCCCTTATTGTAAATATCGGCCAATATCGCATCTTTTGAAAAAAAGCCGGAAAACGGAGGTATGCCCGATAAAGCAAGTCCGCCGATTATAAAAGTTATAGCGGTAGTTTTCATTTTAGAATACAGCCCGCCCATTTTTCTTAGGTCTAATTCTCCGGAAAGACCGTGCATGACGCTTCCGGCGGTCAGAAAAAGAAGACCTTTGAAAACGGCATGGGAAACAAGGTGAAATATGCCGGCCGTGTACGAGCCTATTCCGACCGCCATAAACATATACCCTAACTGGCTTATCGTAGAATAAGCGATAATCCTTTTAATATCGAACTGCGTTAAAGCAATAAACGCCGCCATAAATGCGGTAAACGTTCCTACGGCTAGAACTACTTCTGAGGCAAAAGGAGAATACGAAAATATGACGTGGAATCTTGCAATCATATAAACTCCAGCCGTAACCATAGTCGCGGCATGAATAAGAGCGCTGACCGGCGTCGGCCCTTCCATGGCGTCCGGCAGCCAGACATGCAGCGGAAACTGCGCCGACTTGCCGACGGCGCCGGCAAATAAAAGAATGGCTATAACGGTTACTGCAGAGGCGGGCATAGACGGAACCATTTTAAATACGGCCTCGTAATTAAGCGTTTTTGCCGTAACGAATAATAAAAAAATGCCGGTCACAAAACCGAAATCGCCGACCCTGTTGACTATAAAGGCTTTCTTTCCGGCATCCGACGCCGACTTCTTTTCGTACCAGAATCCTATTAATATGTAGGAGCAGAAACCTACCGCCTCCCAAAAAACGTACAGGAGCAGTAAGTTATTGGATATTACGAGCATTATCATAGAAAACACGAAAAGGTTAAGAAAGGAAAAGTATCTGGAAAAGCCCTTATCTCCCTGCATATACCCGATGGAATATATATGCACGAGCGCGCTGACTCCCGTAACCATGACGAGCATAATTACCGAAAGCCTGTCTATGACTGCGGATACGCCCGCTTTAAATATTCCTGCGCGAATCCACGGATAAATAGTATCGGTATATCCGTGAGAATTAGCTACGATAAATAAAAGAACGACGGATAAGATAAAAGACGCGGACACGAAAGCCGAGGCAAGATACCCTGAATAACCTTTGAAATATTTTCCCAATAACCCCCAGATAATCCAGCCGGATAAAGGAAATAACGGTATCAGCCATGTTATTAATATTTTTAAATCCATATAAATATTATCCTTTAATTTTTTAATTCATTTGCCGCATCTATATCGACCGTTCCCTTTTCCCTGTAGAAAGCTATGGCGATTCCTAAAGCTATTGCCGCCTCGGCGGCGGCGACTACCATCACGAAAATAACGAATATATCGCCGGATATGAGATTAAGATAATTGGAAACAGCTACGAACCCCAAATTGGCCGAATTGAACATAAGCTCTAAGCTCATAAATACTATTATTAAATTTTTACGGATAATTACCCCGAGAACTCCTATGCAAAAAATCACGCTTGCGACTATTAAGTAACTGTTCATATCTATCCAGCCGTTCATATATATATCACCCTGCCTGATTGTTATAATTTCTTTTTGGCGAACAGGTACGCCCCTACTATGGCGACGAATAGAAGAGCCGACGCCATCTCGAAAGGCAGCATATACCTGGTAAATAAAAATTCTCCGATAACCTGAGTATTCCCTATTTTTTTAATTAACGCGCGCGTAAATATTCCCGAAGAATTTCTACTTTCTCCGTTAAAAATATATAAAACTATTTCGACAAATAAAACGGCGGAAATAAATATTCCGATAAGTATCTGATGAAGCCCCGCCTTAATATGCCTTATTTTCGATAAGTTTAACAGCATTATGACCAGAACCACGAGAACCATTATCGCGCCCGCATATATAATAATCTGCATGGCGGCAAGAAATTGCATATCAAGCATTACGTAAAAGCCGGCAAGCGCAAAAAAACACAATACTAAATAGAGGGCGGAGGTTAAAGGATTTTTCATCGTTATGACCATTACGGCAGAAAAGATTGCGATAAACGAAAAAATATAAAAAAGCGTTTCCAAAATAATCCTCTTATTATTTAATATTTTTTAAAATTTTATATTTACCTTGATTTTATTAATTTTTCTATTCCGTAAATTCCTTCGTCCCGCGAATAAAAAGCCACTTCGTAATCGCTGCCCAAACTTATCGCTTCTTCGGGGCAAATTTCTTCGCAGTATCCGCAGCAGATGCATCTTAATAAATCTATTTCGAACGAAGAGGGGTGCCGCCTTCCGTCGCTAAACATTCCGCCGCCTAATTTATCTAAGCTGTGATTATGTTTTTGCCTTTCGGTAAGTTCGTGCTCGAATCCGTAATCCACATAGCCGCTTTTTATTTTAATAGCTTCCGAAGGACAAACCGTCTGGCATAAAAAACAGGCTACGCATCTTAACGAGCCGTCTCCGTTAACGTTAAGATGCGGAAACGCCCTGAATCTTTCGGCTATTCTGAGCCTTTCCTTAGGATATTGAAACGTTACAGGCTTGCTAAAAAATGTTTTTATAGTAGTCTTTAACCCTATTAAGAAATTCCTGGAAATTTCTATAATTGAGTTTTCCTGTTTTTCGGTATTCATATCTTTTTCGTTTTTACCTGTTTAATAAAATCATTATAAAACCGGTAACTATAATGTTGGCTAAAGCCAGCGGCAACAGGAATTTCCATCCCAGGTCCATAAGCTCGTCGTATCTTAACCTTGGATACGTCCATCTCAGCCAAAGATAGACGAGTATAACAAAAAATACTTTTATTAAAAACCATAAAACGGACGGAAGAAACGGGCCCTGCCAGCCTCCCAGAAACAACGTGACTATTATAGCGCTGTTTACGACCATCTGTGCATATTCGCCGATAAAATAGAACGCAAACTCCATGCTGGAATATTCCGTATGAAAACCCCCGACTATTTCTCCTTCCGCTTCTCCCAAATCGAAAGGAACCCTGTTCATTTCGGCGGTAGATGCTATAAGATAGATTATAAACCCTACGGGCTGATATACTATAAACCACATATGCGACTGCTCGGAAACTATTTTAGCCAAGCTTAAATCTCCCGCGAGCATTATTATGCCTACGATAGAAAGAACCAAGGAGATTTCGTAGCTTATCATTTGCGCCGCGGTTCTTATCGCGCCAAGCAAAGAATACTTGCTGTTGGATGCCCATCCGCCCAGCACGACTCCGTAAACGCCCAGCGAAGTCAATGCCAGTATAAAGAGTACGCCTATATTTACGTCGGTTATCTGGAGGGGAACGGTATGCCCCATAATTTTTACGGGAGCGCCGAAAGGAATAACGGCAAAGGTCGTTAACGCAGGAATAACGACTATTATCGGCGCCAAAAGAAATAAAAGCTTGTCGGCGTTTCCGGGTATTATATCTTCTTTAAAAAATAGCTTGATTCCGTCGGCTATCGGCTGCAGCAATCCGTGGAAACCCGCTTCCATAGGTCCCATCCTGTTTTGTATCCTGGCGGCTATTTTGCGCTCTAAAAGCGTCAGATAAGCCGCGGAAAGCAGCAGGCAGACAAAAACGACGATTATTTTTATAATTTCCGCTATAAGCCAGAATATCATAATCTTAAGCTACCTTAAATTTTTAATAAAAATTTTTGGTTCTATCGTTATAATAAAACCTGCTTCTGCCTTTAATTTTATTATAATATATCACATCTTTATTTTTTAATGAATCAATAAAACCGGATAATTCATTATTTATATAATTAAAAGAATATCCGAGCCTGCCGGAAATTTCGGCGAGAAGCGGTAAAATGCCGTATCTGTATCCGCCTAAATTAAATTCGTTGTTTAAGCTTATCGTTTTACCCTCGAAATTTTCATAAAAAGAATTATTATTTTCAAGAAAATCCTTAACGGGAATAACGACGTCGGCCATGGAAGACACAATGCTTGACTTGGAGGAAAAAACGGCTAAAAATTCCATGTCCGAGGCGTGCTTAATGAACTCTTTGGAAGAGTCCGTTTTGGAAACGTCGCCTATATATATGAGATTTTTAATTTTACCGGAACTTAAACCGGAACAGATTGAATTAAATCCGGAACCGGCGGCGGGATTAACGCCGGCATTCATCAACCCTCTGTAATTAAAGGGTTTTATAAGCGGAAAAATATATAAGGTTTTTTGCTCGTTTCTTAAAAATCCCGCTATTTCCTTTAATATTAAAAATTCCTCGTCCAGAGCGCGAGAAGACATAAAATAATCGCCTAATATAATAGAAATTGAATCTGCTTCGAGAATATTTTTCGCTATTTCGCCGCCGCCGCCGCGTCCTGTTCCGAAAATAGATTCCTTTAATCCGTTTAGAAAACCCGGCGCCGAAGAAATATCGGAAACTATGGTTTCGGACGCGATATCTTCGAATCTCGAGAGCGGCCGGTTTAATTCTTTTTTTATATTCACCGACAAAAGTTTGCCGCCTTGTTCTCTATGCGTTTTCATAATATTATACGAAACATAGGGAATTTCGTTCTCGATGTCTCCTATGTAGAGCATGGCCTCGGAATTCCTGACGGCCTTAATATCGAAATAATCCTCGCCTTTAAACAGCTCCCTGAACTTAAGAAAATTAGACCTGTATAATTCCGGTTCGGCAATATCGAAATATCCGGGTTTTAAAATATCTTTTGCGAATTTAGATACGGCAAAACCGTCGTTTTCGGAAACGGCGGAAGAAACTAAAACCGCGGTATTTTCCATTTCGCCTTTTTCGGAAATTTTTTTAATTCTTAAGGCAAATTCGTTAATTGCGTTTTCGGGGGCTGTTTCTTCGGAAACGGATTTCTTTTTAATATAAGACGCCGAAATGTAATAGCCGTTATTTTTTCCTATGCCTTCGTAAAAAAAACCTGATTTGCATAAATATCCGCCGAATAAAGATTCCGTCCTGACCAAAGATTCCTCGTTGGCATATCTGTAATATTCGGTTCTGCAAGCGGCCGAACATTTATCGCACACGGATGAAAAAGGAGACTCCTGCCAGTATCTTTCTTTAAATTTAGACGGTTTGGAAATAAGGGCCCCCACCGGACAGACTTCTATGCAGTTTCCGCAATAATAGCATTTTAAAATATTAGTTTCCTTTTTAACCTCTTTAAAGGAACTGCCCGCGGGACTGCCGCCGTATTGTTTTTTGTCCTCGTGCCTTAATCCTATGTAACTGTCGTAGCCGCTCCCTTTAATTTCGTAAAAAGGGTTTCCGTACATGTCGGAGCATACCCTTATGCATCTGGAACACATAACGCATCTCGTCGCCATATATTCGATATATTCGCTTTCAAAAATATGCGTTCTGTCGGGATATAATTTTTTATTTTCCTGCTTGGTAAGTCCGAACTCAAACGTTAAATCCTGCAATAAGCATAATCCCGATTTATCGCAAACGGGACAGTCGAGCGGATGGTCCAACAGGAGATGGGATAGGGCTTCTTTCCTTACGCGCCAGACTTTTTCGGTATCCGTATAAATCTCGTATCCTTCTTTTACCTTTGCGACGCAGGAAGGTACGGGACGCTCTATTCCTTTAACTTCGACCGAACAGATTCTGCATGAGCCTATGGGTATCAATCTTTTTAGGTAGCAGAGCGTAGGAATTTTTATGCCCGCCTGCGAAGCGGCTTCCAAAATGGTCAGGCTGTCCTGCGTTATCAGCTTTTTATCGTTTATTGTTATTTCTACGTCCAATTTATCTTAATCCTCAAATTTAAGAAGCATAAGCATATAGCACCGCATACACCTTAGGGCTTCGTAAGCGGCGTCGCCGGAAGTAAAACCTTTTTCGGCTTCGGAAAAATTGTTTATCCTTTTGCCTACCGGTTCTTCAACCTGCTTTGGCGCATAGTTTCCTGCGGGAAAATCGGGGTAATCTATTATTTCATTTTTATCGTACACGCCGATTTTCATAAGCAATTTTTCAAAAATATCTTCGTCGGTAATATCGAAAGAACCCGTCCTGATATACTCGTCTATTCTTCTCGCCGCGTTTTTGCCGTCCCTGTTGGAATCCACGATGCTAATCGGTCCCGTCATGGCGTCTCCTCCGGCAAAAACTCCGGGCATATCCGTCATATGCGTATAATCGTCCACGGCTATCGTTTTGCCCTTATAGGTTTTAATTTCCGGCGCGTCTTTAAGAAAATCCAGCTCCGACACCTGTCCCACCGCCATAATAAAAGAATCGCAATCCATATCGAATTCGCTTCCTTTTATTTCGACCGGACTCCTCCTGCCGCTTGCATCGGGTTCTCCAAGCTCCATTCTGACGCACCTTAATCCTTTGACTTTCCCGTTCTCATGAATTATGGCTATGGGGTTTGTTAAAAATTCGAACTTTACGCCTTCGCTGATAGCGGTATCTATTTCATACGGCGCGGCGGGCATCTGTTCCCTTGCCCTGCGGTACGCGACTATTACTTCTTTATATCCCAACCTTACGGCCGTCCTGCAGCAGTCCATAGCCACATTGCCGCCGCCTTCAATGACGACTTTATTGCTTACTTCTATTTTATTTCCCAGAGCGGAATCCCTTAAAAATTTGACGCCTTCGTAACAGCCTTTAAGGTTGTCTTTTTCCCCAGGCAGGCCTATGTTCTGGCCTTTATGCGCGCCTACCGCAAGATAAACTGCTTTAAATCCTCGTTCAAACAAATCTTTAACGTTAAAATCGGTCCCGAGCCTTTTGTTCAGTTCATAATCAATGCCCGTTGAAAGTATATAGCCTATTTCTTTGTCTAAAATTTCCTGAGGAAGACGGTATCTTGGAATGCCTACCGTCATCATTCCGCCTAAAACCTGAAGAGCTTCAAAAATAACCGGCTTATAACCCATTAAACGCAGATAATAGGCGCAGCTTAAACCTGCCGGTCCCGAACCTATTATCGCAACTTTAATTCCGTTATCTTTTATGTCGAAAACAGGTCTTACTTGGGAGTAAAATTCGTTATCGGCGGCAAACCTTCTTATGAGGCAAATCTGAATCGGCTCATCGACGTTTGCCCTCCTGCAGTTATCCTGACACGGATGGAAACAGCTTCTGCCCAGAATGGCCGCAAGAGGGGTGTTTCTTCTGGCGGATTCCAAAGCGTCTTCGTAACGGCCGTCCCTTACCCTTTCTATCCAGTTTGGAATGTCCAATTTTGAAGGACAGCCGTTTATGCAAGGGGCCGTCGTTTTAACGATATACTCGCCTTCCGGTATTATTTCCTTGTCTGATACGGCTTTAATAAAATCGTCCCTGAAATTTTCGATAAGTTCCAATACGGCCTTTGGACCTATGCTTCCCACGGTGCATTTAGAGGCCGATAAAATCCATTCGCACTGATTTTTAAGCCTGTCTATGTCATAGTCGCCGGCCTTGCCTGTGCACATATTTTCGAGTATTTCTCCTGCGACGGACGTTCCTATCCTGCAAGGTATGCAAACTCCGCAGGAAAGTTTTTGGAGCTCGCGCATATAGCATCTTGCCAGGTCGACTTTGTTGTCGCCGTCGTCCAATAAAGCGACGCCGCTCCAGTTTAATACGGACGTTATTTTTTTTCGTCCGCTGCGTTCAAAAGCATTTACGTCTAATTTTGGACCAATTTTGTCAATGATTTTCATTTTTATTGTTTTACCTGTCAACCTCTCCCAGCAGTATATCGACGCTTCCCATGATAGCAATCAAATCGGCGATTAAATGTCCCGCGGCCATTTTATTTAAGGCGCTGATATTGCAGAAAGAAGGCGGCCTTACCCTCATCCTGTACGGATAAGCCGAACCGTCGGATACCAAGTAAAAACCCAGCTCTCCCCTGGGATTTTCTATGGACTGGTATGCTTCGCCTTTAGGTGGTTTTACGCCTTCCATGCCGTATTTAAAAAGCGATATCATGCCTTCCATAGAGGTCAGCGCGCGTTTTTTGGGAGGAATAACGTATTGGGGATATTCGTCGTAGCTTAAATATTCCCCAGCCGGAACATTTTCGACCGCCTGATTTATTATCTTAAGGCTTTGCCTCATTTCTTCTATCCTGACTAAATATCTGTCGTAAACGTCTCCGGCGTCGCCTATGGGAATTTCAAAATCGAAATCCTCGTAGCTTGAATATGGATTTGCCTTTCTTACGTCGTATTTTACTCCGCTGCCCCTGAGGGACGGTCCGGTTAATGCCCAGTTAACGGCGTCTTCAGCAGAAATTATGCCCAGGTTTTTGGTTCTTTCCAGCCATATTTTATTTTTTGTAAGCAGCGCTTCGTATTCGTTAATTTTTTCTGGAAAAATTTTAATGAAATCCCTTGTTTTATCGAAAAAATCTTTATGCGCGTCCATAGCGAGGCCGCCGACGCGGTAAAACGAAGGGGTCATCCTGGCGCCCGTAACGGTTTCTATGATGTCCAATATCAGCTCTCTTTCGCGGAAACAGTATAAAAACTCGGTCAACGCCCCTATATCCACGGCATGCGTCGCCAGCCATACGAGATGCGAACTTATCCTCGTGAACTCGGCAAGAATAACCCTTATATATTCGGCTCTTTTGGGCGCTTTAACTCCGCAAAGTTTTTCCGCCGCAAGGATATAACCGAGATTATTCGACGCTCCGGCAACGTAATCCATTCTGTCGGTAATGACTTCGGCCTGATGATAAGTTTTGAACTCCGCATATTTTTCCATGCTTGTATGCAGGTAGCCTATTATAGGCTCGGCGTGGATAACGGTTTCGCCGTCCAGTTGGACTAAGACTCTTAAAACGCCGTGAGTGGCGGGGTGGGAAGGGCCGATGTTCAGGGCAAATTTATCTACTTCTATAAGAAAATCTTTATATTCAAACATCGTCGAAATGGTTTTTAAGTTGTTATATTTTTTCTAAATCTATATACCCCGGCGCTTCAAGATTAATTTCGTCCGGCTCCGGTCTTTTTCTTAAAGGATAATCTTTAAGAAGAGGGTGCCCTTCCCAATCGTCGGGATTTAATATTCTTTTTAAATCGGGATGATTTTTAAATTTCAGGCCGAACATATCGTAAACTTCTCTTTCAAACCAGTTAGCGGAATTAAAGATAGGGGTCAGGCTGTAATGTTTGGTTTCGTCTATTTTACTTCTGACCTTCACAAAAACCCTTAAATTATTTTTTACGGAATAAAAATTGTAGATTACTTCGATTCTTTCGGGCCTTTTCGGATAATCCACGGCAAATAAGTCGCTAAGCATGTCGAACTCCAACCTCGGATGCGTCTTTAAAAATTTTGCGAATTCGCTCAAATCTTCCCTTCGGATAAGCAGGTGCAAATCGCCGTTAATCGTATCGGCCGAAACTACGGAAGTTTCTTTGGATTCTTTTATAATTGCCGACAAAGATGCTGTATCCATAAAGTTTTCAGATTATTATATATAAATTTATATGCAAATATTACCCGTTTTATTTTAGAACCATCGGAGGCTCTTCATTCTTAAGCGTTCCTTTTTCTATTTTTTCCTGAAGTTTGACTATGCCGTATATAAGGGCTTCCGGTCTTGGCGGACAGCCGGGAACGTAAACGTCGACGGGAATTATCCTGTCAACTCCCTGAACTATGCTGTAAACGTTAAAAAGCCCTCCGGACGAAGCGCAATCACCCATAGCGATTACCCATTTCGGATTCGGCATCTGGTCGTAAATTCTTTTTACCATGGGAGCCATTTTATAGGAAACCCTGCCGGATACTATTAGGAGGTCGGCCTGCCTTGGACTGGACCTGAATATTAATCCCAGCCTGTCGAAATCGTATCTCGAGGAAGCGGTCGACATCATTTCGATGGCGCAGCACGCCAATCCGAATGTAGCCGGCCATAAAGACCACTTTCTGCCCCACGAAACTATTTTATCCAAAGATTCGGCGATAAAATTGTCGCCGAAATGCTCTTCTATTCCCATTTAAGCGCTCCCTTAAGCCAGACATACAATAACCCTAAAACTAATATTACGATAAACGGAAGCATTTCGATAAAACCTAAAAAACCTAATTTAGAAAAAATTACGGCCCACGGAAATAAAAAAAAGGCTTCGATATCGAAAAGGAGAAAAAAAATAGCTATAAGATAAAATTTGATATCGAACCTTATGTGGGGCTCGCCCGTAGGTTCTACGCCGCATTCGTAAGGCTTAAGCTTTCCCGGCTCGTAAGTCTTTTTTCCTATAAAATTTGACGCTGTTATGGTAATAACGGCAAATAAAATAGATACCGCAAGCATTATCAGAATGGGCAGAAAAGAATTCATAGAAATTTTTTAATTTCTGTGCTTAATTTCAATATAATTTGAGCGGATTTACCGTCGGATTATTTTAAATTATAACATAGAAATTTACTTAATCAACAAAAATAATTTAAAAATAATTTTAATTTTTGCGCCGGCTTAAATAATACAGCAAGGTTCTTGCTCCGACCCCGGTAGCCCCTTTGGAATTATACGCAAATCCCGTTTTCGTAAAAGCCGGTCCGGCGATATCTATATGGCACCATTTAATTTTAGCGGATACGAATTCTTCCAGGAACATTCCCGCCGTAATGGCGCCGCCGTATCTGTTGCCGACGTTTTTTATATCCGCTACCGGACTAGACAGTTTTTCCCTCATATTGTCGTCGAAAGGCAGTTCCCACATTCTTTCGCCCGTAATCCGGCTGTATTTTATTATATCGCCTATCAATTCTTTATCGTTGCCCATAACTCCAGAGGTATATTCTCCGAGAGCCACGACGCACGCGCCAGTTAGCGTCGCAAGGTCTATTATTTCGTCGGCTCCGAGATTGGAGGCGAATGTCAATGCGTCGGCTAAGGTCAGCCTGCCTTCGGCGTCGGTATTTTCTATTTCGATGGTTTTCCCGTTAAGAGCTTTGACTATATCGTCCGGCCTCTGGGCGCCTCCGTCGGGCATATTCTCGCATGCGGCTATAATTCCGTGAATTTCCGAATCTACTTCGAAATCTTTTATATATTTCATTATGCCGAGGATTGCGCACGCTCCGGATTTATCGGATTTCATGGTGGTCATAAAATCGGCCGGCTTTAAAGAAAGTCCGCCGCTGTCGAATGTTATGCCTTTTCCAATCACGGCAATTTTTTTGGTTTTTCCGTTTTTTGTCTTAATTTTAGGCTTATAGGTCAAATGAATAAATCTTGGGGGATTTTTAGACCCCTGTCCTACTCCGTAAAAAGCGTTCATTCCTTTCTTTTTTATCACTTTTTCGTCGAATATTTCGCATTCCATATTTTCCGAGGCCGATATCTCTACGGCGATATTAGCCAAATATTCCGGCGTAACGACGTTGCCGGGTTCGTTTGCGATATTTCTTGCAAAATTGACCGCCATAGACGTTTTTCTGCCGAAATCGAAGCCTTTATCCGTCTCGCTTATTATATTTTTTGTTATTTTTAAGCCGTTAAAATATATGCCCGCGGTTTCGGGACAGATAATCTTATCGTCGTTCTTCTCTTTATCTTTAGTAATATATTTTTTAAATTCGTACATGCCTAATTCGGCTCCTTCAACGACGGAAGCCGATAAATAAAACAACCCGCCCTTTATATAATATTCCGCCGGCAACTCCGGAATTATAAAAATAACCTCTTTTATTTTATTCGTCCTGCTTATTTTTAAAGAGCCGGATATAAAATTTCTTAAGGCGTCGTAATTAAACTTATCTTTTTTATCGAGCCCGTAAACTAAGGAATGTATGGGATATTCGACGGCTATATTTTTCCCCTTTTTTGCTTTGAAATCAAGCCGTTTAATTCTTTTGTAAATAAAAGAGAATTCTTTAAGATTTTTATTTTGCAAAAAATTATCTTCGTCTCCCTGAAAAACTCCGAAAACAAAAATACGGCTGTGTTCTTTAACGCTTTTCTCTTTCAAAGTTTTTTCTATAGAATCTGTTAGTTTGAACTTCAAATTAAAATCCTCCATATTAATTTTATTATGCGCCGCCGCAAGGCTGCTTATAGAGCCTTGCCGCAACGCGCGTTTTGCCAATCTAATCCTCTTCGATGGTCGATAAATCGCCCTCGTCTATGCCCATTTCCCGCGCTTTTAAAACCCTTCTCATGATTTTGCCGCTTCTGGTCTTGGGCAGGGAATCTACAAATTCAATTTCGTCGGGTTTTGCGATAGGGCCTAATGTTTTCCCCACGGCGGCTTTAATATCTTCCGCCAGCGCATCGCCTTTTTCGGCGGCGGGCTTTAAAACCACGAATGCTTTTATTGAATTGCCTTTTATGTCGTGGGGCTTTCCTATAACGGCGGATTCCGCTACGGATTCATGGGTAATTATCGCGCTTTCTATCTCCGCGGTTCCCAGCCTGTATCCCGAAACCTTTATCACGTCGTCGATTCTGCCCATAACGTAAAAATATCCGTCTTCGTCGCGCTTAGCCGTGTCTCCGGCAAGATATGCGCCGTTAAATTTGGAAAAATACGTTTCCTTATACCTGTTTTCATCTTTATAGATAGTTCTCATCATCGCGGGCCAAGGTTTTTTTACGACAAGATAGCCGCCTTTGTTCGCTTCTACGCTATTGCCCTTCTCGTCAAAAATATCGGCGTCTATCCCGAAAAACGGCTTTCCGCACGAACCCGGCTTTAAAGAAAGCGACGGAACGGGCGTTATTAAAAACATGCCGGATTCGGTCTGCCACCATGTATCCATTATGGGGCATCTTTCCTTGCCTATATGCTTGTAATACCAGCGCCAAACCTCAGGATTTATGGGTTCGCCCACGCTGCCCAAAATTTTAAGCGAACTGAGGTTATGCCTGTTGGGCCAGTTTTCGCCGAATCTCATGACGCCCCTTATTGCCGTAGGCGACGTATAAAATATATTAACGCCGTGCTTTTCGACTATCTTCCACCATCTGTCGGGATAAGGATAGTAAGGCGAACCTTCGGCCATAAGCGTCGTAGCGCCGTTAATTAAAGGCCCGTATATAATGTAGGAATGTCCCGTAATCCACCCGGGGTCTGCGGCGCACCAGTAAGTATCGTTGTCTTTAATATTAAATACGTATTTCGCCGTTATGTAGGTTCCGACGGAATATCCTCCGTGGACGTGAAGAATACCTTTGGGTTTGCCGGTAGTTCCCGATGTGTAAAGTATAAAAAGTGGGTCTTCCGAATCCATTTCTTCGGTTTTTATGTAAGGATTCGCTATGGGCAGTTTCATAAGCTCGTCGTAATAAAAATCGCGCGAAGTGTCCATGGCGATTTCCCTGCCCGTTCTTTTAACGACTATTACGGTCTGGACAACGGGAGCTTTCGTAACCGCCTCGTCCGCTATTTTTTTAAGCTCTATAACCCTGCCTCCCCTGTATGCCCCGTCGGAGGTGATAAGAAGCTTGCTCTGCGCGTCCAATATCCTGTCCTTTAACGCCATGGCGGAAAAGCCGGCATATACGACGCTGTGAATCGCGCCGATTTTAGCGCAGGCGAGCATGCTTATCGCGATTTCGGGAATATTGGGAAGATATATCGTAACCGTATCTCCTTTTTTTATTCCAAAACTTTTAAGCACGTTGGCAAATTTATTTACTTCCTTATAGAGGGAAAAATACGTATAAACCCTTTCGCTTCCGTCTTCTCCCTCCCATATAATCGCAAGCTTATTTTTACGGAAAGTGGTTATGTGCCTGTCTAACGCGTTATGCGCTATATTGGTTTTTCCTCCCGTAAACCATTTATAGAACGGGGGATTGGAAGAGTCTGCAACTTTATCGTAATGTTTGAACCATTCTAATTGTTTCGCAATTTCGTCCCAGAACTTATCGTTTTCCCTTAACGAATATTCGTAAAGCTTGTCATAGTCGGTAAGATAGCTGTTTTTTAAAGTTTCCTTGGAAGGCGCATATACGTCTTTTTCGCATGCTAAACTGTTAAAAGTTTCCACTGGCCTGCCCTCAATATTAACGATTAATGTTTAATATTTAAATTTCTTAACGACGTTTACGAGTTTTTCCAATTCGGCATAAATTGAGCCGGCCTCTTTAGCCGTATCGGAAGATTTTTCGGAATTAGACACCGAAAGATTGGAAACCATTTCTATGTTCTGCGATATCTCGTTGGTGGCGGCGGTTTGCTCTTCGGACGCGGCGGCTATGGAGCCTATCTGGTCGGTTAAACTTATTATATTTTTTTCTATGCTGTCAAGCGATTCTCCAGCCTTAGACGCATAATTAACGGATAAATTGACCTCCTGCAAAGTGGAATCCATAGATTTCTTGGTATCCTGAGTGTTTTGCTGAATAGTTTGAACCTTGGAAACGATTTCCTTGGTGGCCTTAACCGTCCTTTCCGCCAGCTTTCTTACCTCGTCCGCCACTACCGCGAATCCTCGTCCGGATTCCCCGGCGCGCGCGGCTTCTATCGCGGCGTTAAGGGCGAGCAGGTTTGTCTGGTCGGCTATATCGTTTATGACGGAAATTATTTCGCCTATTTCGAAAGAGCTTTTTTCCAGCCCGTTTATGAGAGCGCCCAACTGCTGTGTAAGGGCGGCGACGTTTTTAATTCCGGAAATAGATTTTTCTACTATGTCGAAGCCTTCCTTGGCGTTGCCGGAAGCCTCTTTCGCGATAAAGCTGACGTTATGGGCATTTTTGGCGATTTCTTTTATTGTCTGGGACATTTCTTCGGAAGCCGCCGCGACGTGAGTCGTAAGCTCCGCCTGTTCTTTTGCCTTTCCGCTGATTTCGTCCACGTGCCCTTCGATAGACGTGCTGACGTCCACGATAGTCATAGCCTCTTCTAGAATGGATTTTACTATTTCTCTTATATCTATGATAAATTTGTTGAATTCGTTAACCACCGCGGTGATTTCATCGTAAACCGAATTTTTATAAACTTTGCACTGCCGGCAGATTTTTTCCCCTTTTTCGCCGAATTGTTCTATCTGGGCGTCCCAGCATCTCTCGCCGAGTTCGTCTTCCTTCAGCATGCAGTTTTTATGGCGGACGGCGATTATGGAGGTCTTGTCTAACCGGCTCATCGGGATTAACTTGCTTAAATCTCCTTCGCCTCTGGATATATCCTTGACTTTCTCGTAAAAAATATTTATAGGCTTTATAAAGGTCTGCCTTAACAGGGCATATATGACGGCGATTAATAAAATGATAAGCAGGATAGAAAAAAAGATTATATTTCTCATGAAGATATCCGAAGCGTTCACGGCGTTTTTAAGCGAATAAACAAGTTCGACGCCCCCTAAAGTGGTTCCTTCTTTAACGTTGTTATGGCACATAAGGCAGTTTACGCCTCTTGACATCTTTTCCGCTACGAAAGGAACTCCTATTTTTAAATATTTTTGCCCGTTTTCTTCGTAAACACTGACTATTTCTTTATTGGAAGACAGTATTTCTTGGTCGAATTTCGTGGTCGGGACTTCCCGCTTAAGGCCGGGGCCGAAAGTGCCGCCCCGCACTATTTTGAAATGTTTGATGCCCCGGATTTTGCCGTATATGCTTAATAACTGTCTTCTGCTGGATTTGCTGGTTATAGTTCCGTTAAGCATCATGGCGTTTAAGCTCGAAAGCATTGTTTTAGCGGTAATAACGGCATCAAGTTCGGCCATTTTGACGGACATTTTGTTTTGGGAACTTAAAGAATAATAGTCCAAAAATAAAAGCGCTAAGATTAAAATAGTAAAAATAGTAAAAAGCAGTTTAATTTTAATTGACAGCTTTTTTATGGAAAATAGATTCATAAAATAATCCTCCTTGTCGCATAAAGGTTTTAATTAAAAAACAAATTATTTCCTTAAAATTAAAGAACGGCGATATATATTATAATATGCTAAATATTTTTAATTTTAAACCAAGAAAAAAAAATATATTACAATTATCTATTAAAAAAATAAAATGAATATAAATAACAAATAGAAATAATTAAATTTTTATTCCGGACAGTTTCCTGTAAACCGACCTTTCGCTTTCTCCTATAATCTGGGCAATTTCAAGTTTGGTATGCCCTTTGGAAAGAAGATATCCTATATATTTTTCTTCAATTTCCTTTAAAGACAATTTTTTATCGAAAATTTCAAACTCTTTCCCGCCGTAAGAATTTTGCGAATCGGAAACTTCGAGCTGTATGGCTTCCGGAGAGATTTCCTCCATGCCTTCCGATAAAACGATAGACCTTTCTATTACGTTTTTTAATTCCCTGACGTTTCCGGGCCAGCCGTAATTTAAAAGTTTATCTACGGCGGAAGCAGAAAGGTGTTTTGAGAACTGGACTTTATTTTCCTTTGTCATAAAATAATGGGCCAGATACGGGATATCTTCTTTTCTTTCCCTTAAGGGAGGAAGTTCGATAATAAATCCGCTTATCCTGTAAAATAAATCCCCCCTGAACCTGCCGTCTTCTACCATTTTTTTAAGATTTTTATTTGTAGCCGTTATAATTCTAGTATCTATGGAAAGGTTCTTGGACGACCCCACCCGCCTGAAGCTCTTAGTGTCTATTATTCTTAAGAGCTTCGCCTGTATTATCCCGCTCACTTCGCCTATTTCGTCTATAAAAAGGGTTCCCTTGTCGGCATATTCGAGAAGCCCTTTTTTGAGGACGTCTGCTCCAGTAAAAGAACCTCTCTCGTGGCCGAACAGCTCAGATTCGAATAAATTTTCCGAAAGATTGCAGGAATCTACGATAATAAAGGGGTTGTCCTTTTTTGGCGAAAGCCTGTGCAGAAGATTTGCGCTAAGTTCTTTGCCGGTGCCGGATTCTCCGGTAATAAGCACGTTCAAATTTGATTTTGCCGCGACTGTAATATCGTCTATCACCTTTGCCGCGGCTTTCGATTTTCCTATAAAAAATCTTCTGAATATTTCCCTTTTAAAATAAGAGGCGTAATTTTTTAAATTTATTTTTTCTATAAGCCTTTTTATGGTTAGGCTCAGCTCTTCCAGACTTAACGGCTTGACTAAATAGTCGCAGGCTCCCATCTTTAAAGCCTCGACTGCGGAATCCACGCTTCCGAAAGCCGTTAAAATAATCATTTCGACGTCTTTGGACCTTGATTTTACGGTTTTTAACAGCTCTATCCCCGATTTTCCTGGAAGTTTCAAATCCGATACTATAATATTAAAAAAATCCTTTTCCAGCCTGTTTACGGCATCTTCTGCGGAATTAACCGTCGCCACGTCGTAGCCTAAGTTTTTTAAATAATCGGAAAGAATGTTTCTGTAATTTATATCGTCGTCAACGATAAGTATCGAAATCGAATTGTTGTCCATATATAATGTATAATTAATTAATAATTTTTGGCTAATTTACAGCAAGTTCTATTCCCGTTTTATTTTTTTTACTTTCCGAAAAATTTTTTGATATAGGAATTTTTACGACAAATTTAGTGCCGAGGTCGTGTTTTGACCTGACTTCTATCGAACCGCCCAAGGATTTCATAATGCTCATAGATATAGAAAGGCCGAGTCCGGTGCTTGCCGAATTTTTGTTTTTTGAAAAAAATGGGTCGAAAATTTTCTTGATGTCTTCCTGTTCTATGCCGCGGCCGTTGTCAATTATGAGGATATAAATATATTCCTTTATCTTTTTGGTGATAAAATAAATTATTCCCGAATCGTTTTGAACGGCCTGTATGGCGTTGAGCCCTATATTTAATAAAACCTGCCTTAACCCGGCTTCCGAAAAACCCGTCAGCGGAATATCCGGCGCAAGATTTTTTTTTATCATTATATTTTTTTTATTTGCAGTAAAAGACAGCAGCGAAAGGCTTTCTTCCACCGAATTATTTACGTTTACTATATCGGAAAGATTTGACACCGGCCTCGATAAAATGAGAAGTTTTTTTGTTATATCCTTGCATCTTTCGATTTCCTGCTTCATTAATTCAAAGTATTTTTTTAAATCGCAGCCGCCTTTTTTCTCGATATCCTCGATATCGCCGTTCCGCGTTAAACCGCCGTCCGCGCACATCTTTATCATATCTATGGAAGCGATAATATTATTGAGCGGATTATTTATCTCATGCGCTACCCCCTCCGCCAAAAGGCCCACTTCGGAAAGCCTCTGCGAAAGATTAAATTTTAACTGGGCGTTAGAACCGCTGCCGAGACGCCTTAATATCTCAACGGCATATTTTTTACCCGTTAAATCGTCGCAAAGCGGCGCGGAATTAATTTCTACGGCAAATTCTTTTTTTTCGGAGCCGTAGTGGCCGTGAATAACTTTTACCGTCTTGCCCTTTTTGATAACCTCTTCCACGGAACACGATTCTAGCAAAGGGTCGCAGGGGTCGTCCCTGAAATGGGCTACCTTATAACAATAATTGCCGATAACTTCCGATGCGGACATGCCGGTATCTTGCAAAAAACGCCTGTTTGCATAAACTATTTTATAATTTTCGTCTATGACGATTATCCCGTCGTTAATCGCATCGAGTATGTCGTCCCTGTTAAAAGGCAAATCCATATTTTTATTTAGTATAAAAAATGAAATAAATTTTTTTGTATATCTTTAATAATATACCATAAATTTACATATTTTTATTTTTTATAAAAAGATTTTATAAAAAGAGGTTGGCGGTTAAGCCGGATTTTAGACGGGGCCGCCGCCGGATTAAGATATCCGACGGCTTTTAAGGCAATAATAATATTGCCGGAAGGCTGTTACTGGTTCATCATGTTTAAGAAATCCGCGTTGGATTTGGTATTTTTTATTTTGTCTATCAGGAATTCCATTGCTTCGGGGGTGTCCATATTGGACAAAACTTTTCTTAATATCCATATCTTTTTTAAATGGTCTTTATCGACGAGAAGCTCTTCTTTTCGAGTGCCCGATTTATTAATGTCTATGGCGGGGAATATTCTTTTTTCGGAAAGTTTTCTGTCTAAATTTACCTCCAGATTGCCGGTGCCTTTAAACTCTTCAAAAATTACCTCGTCCATCCTGGAACCGGTGTCGATTAAAGCGGTAGCTATTATGGTGAGACTGCCTCCTTCTTCTATGTTTCTCGCCGCTCCGAAAAATCTTTTGGGCTTGTGCAGGGCATTGGAATCGACGCCGCCGGACAGAACCTTTCCTGAAGAGGGGATGGTCACGTTGTAAGCCCTTGCGAGCCTCGTTATGGAATCAAGCAAAATAACGACGTCTTTTCCGGTTTCCACCAATCTTTTTGCCTTTTCTATGACTATTTCCGCAATCTGGATATGCCTTTGAGGCGGTTCGTCGAAAGTCGAACTGATTACTTCTCCGTTGACCGACCTTTGCATATCCGTAACTTCTTCAGGCCTTTCGTCTATGAGGAGAACCATGAGGAAAATTTCCTTATGGTTGGTATTAATGGCATGGGCTATATCTTTTAAGAGCATGGTTTTTCCGGTTCTCGGAGGGGCGACTATCAGTCCTCTCTGCCCTTTTCCAATGGGAATAAGAAGGTCCATAAGCCTCGTCGATAAATTTTTTGAGTCGAACTCAAGTTTTATCCTTTCTTCGGGATATAAAGGCGTCAGATTATCGAATAAAATCTTTTCCTTTGCGATTTCGGGGTCTTCAAAATTTATGCTTTCGACTTTTAAAAGAGCGTAAAATCTTTCGCTGTCCTTAGGCGGCCTTATGACTCCGCGAATCGTGTCGCCCGTTCTCAGCCCAAATTTTCTAATCTGGGACGGAGATACGTAAATATCGTCCGGACCGTGAAGATAATTTGCCTCCAGCGACCTTAGAAATCCATACTGGTCGGGTAAGATTTCAAGCACGCCTTCTCCCGAAATCAACCCGTTTTTTTCGGCCTGCTGATTCTTTTCGGTTTCGGCCTGAAGCAGCGCATATATTAGGTCTTGCTTGCGCATCCCCGAAGCTCCCTCGATATTGTAGTCTTTTGCTATCTGCAACAGCTCGTTAATCTTTTTTACGGATAATTCCTTAATGTTCATAAATATTCCTTTAAAATTTTAATTAATTTAGCGTAATATTTTATACGCGCCTTTTTACCGTATAGCCCATTTATCATGCCTCTTTGCTTCGATGCGGCGGCCTTCGGCGGCGTCTAAAATATCCCGTTCGTTAACGCCGTCGGAGGGAAACGTCGAAACGCCGGAATTTAAAGATAAAATATCCTGACCGCTTTTTTTAAACTCCGATTCCACTTCGGAAAAGATTGCTTTTAAGATGCCCTTCGCCTTATCGCCGTCCGCATCCGGAAACAGGATTATAAATTTGTTGCCGTATCTTGCGGCTATATCGAACATCCTCGTATTTTTCCTGATGATTTCTCCTATCAAAGCGATATTTTTATCTCCCGCGCCGTGTCCGTTTATGGCGTTTAACTTGTTTAATTGATTTATGGAGATTAAGGATACGGACAGCCGTCCTTTTTCATTAACCGCTTTTTGTATTTCCTGAAAAAGTTTTTCATGGAAATATTTAAAATTATTCAGTCCCGATACTGAATCTGCCTGCAAGCTGTCGCTCGTAGACCGCATGCACCTTTTAAAACCTAAGACGTAAGCTAATATGGAAAAAATAGTGTCGAAGACTTCCGTTTTGTTATCGCCGCAATTCTTAAATCCCGGCACGGAATACATTATTACGGAATAAGAATCGGAATAGCCGGTTTTTAATTCGTACGCATAAAATTCGGATACGCCGTCATGCTCGAATAAGTAAGCGTATTCCGGATATTTTCCGCCGTCTTTTCTAAAATCGATATATAATCCGCTTTTCATGGACGCTATATCGGCCAATAAGGAGGACGGGGGGGTTCCGTTCGTTTTCGTTATATATTTTTGGGACAACCCTCTGGAAATTTCCACCTCCGTTTCAGAATTTTTTTCTTTACGAATAAACATTATTGCCGTTGCACCGAACGTGTATTCGAAACCGATATCGATAAAATGCATAGATTCTTCTATCGATTTTTTTTGGCGTACGAAATCCAAAAACTCTTTTATAAATTTAAGGTATGATGATTCCATAAGCGACGCGCCTCCATTGATTTTTTTTATTATTTAGGCATTATTTAAGCTGTTTTGAGCGGGAAAGTTAACATTGCATACGTTATTTAAAAAATACAGAAAAAGATTGACCTGTGGGATTAAGAAATTTAAACCGTAATTATTATTTATAATAAAGTCCGATTTCTTAATTTTTTCTTTTTCGCTTAATTGATTTTTGTTTCTCCTCATGAAATCGTCGAGATTGAATTTTTTATGCGCTCTTTTAATTCTCTTGGAGGAATCGCAGGTAACAAGGACGGTTTTATCTAGATTAAGATAATATCCGGATTCGATAATAACTGCGCCTTCGATTATTACAACGGGTTCCCTGCTTATTTTAAGCATACGGTCGATATTTGCCCTTAAAACGGGATAGATTATGTTTTCTAATGCCCTTTTTTTTGATAAATCGGAAAAAATAATACCGGCAAGAATTTTACTATCTATCTCATAATTATTATTTAAAATGTTTTCTCCAAAAAAATCAACAATTTTTTTATACCCTGCGCCATTTTTTTTTATTATTTTTTTTGCTTCTTCGTCAAGGTTGATGGTAAAAAGCCCGCGATTTTTAAATAAACCGAGAACTGTGGTTTTCCCCGAACCTATTGAGCCGGTCAGGCCTATTTTTACCATTTTATACAGCCTCTTTAGCTTATTATAAGTTCAGCGCCGGCAAGCCGAAGCCATTGCCCATTGCCCATGCCTATAATTTTAATCTGGCGTCCGCGTCGATTGCCCATTCCATATCTTCTGGAACGTTTGCCTTTAAAAGCATGTTTTCTTTAGTTTTCGGGTGAACGAACTCAAGCATGTAGGCATGAAGCATCTGCCTTTTTACGGAATTCAGGCTTTTATATTTATCGGCAATGTCTTTTCTTTTATAAACTTTATCTCCGACTATAGGACAGCCTTTTTCTAAAAGCGATACCCTGATTTGATGCGTCCTCCCCGTTCTGGGCATCACTTTAAGCAATGTCGCCGCGCCCCTTATATGGCTTAAGGTTTCAAAGCCGGTAAAACAATATTTTCCCGTTTCTGCCGTCATTTCCATTCTGAGCCTGCTGTTAGGGCTCCTTTTAATGAATCCCTCGACGCATCCGCTTTTTTGATGAATAAGTCCGTAGCATACGGCAAGATATGTTTTTTGTATCTGGTGTTCTTTAAAGTTATGCATAAGAGCGTTATGCGAAAAATCGTTTTTTGCCACAAGCATGATGCCGGACGTATCTTTATCCAGCCTGTGGACTATTCCCGGCCTTTCCACGCCGCCTATGCCCGAAAGATTCGATATTTTCCCAACCAAAATATTTGCCAGCGTATTGTCGTAATTTCCTTTTCCCGGGTGCGTCGCAATACCCGCCGGTTTATTTACCGCCGCAATATAATCGTCTTCGTAAATAATTTCTATATCGCGGTCTAGCTCTTTTAAGCCTGACTTAATTATTTCCGGCTCTTCCAAGGTTACCGAACTGCCTCCTTTAAGCATATAAGCCGGTTTTTTTACGGTGAGCCCGTTAACCTTGGCATTTCCGCTTAATATTAATTTTTTAATATACGACCTCGTGCCGCTTTTGAAGCGTTCCGCTAAAAATACGTCAAGCCTGATGCCGCCGTCAGAAGATATCATGGAAATTATTCCCATAAAACGCGTCCGGTCATCTCCTCCGGCAGGCTTAAATTTAACAGTTTAAGTATCGTCGGGGCAATGTCCGCAAGCCTGCCGGATTTTAGAGGCGGAATTTCTTTTGCGCCGTTTGAAATTATGGCAAACGGCACGGGATTTAAGGTGTGGTTGGTCATAGGTTTTCCGTCCGCGTCCGTCATAGTTTCTGCATTTCCGTGGTCAGCCGTTATTATGCACGCGTAATTAAAATTTAAAGCGGCCGGAATTATCTCGCTTATAACGGAATTAACCGCCTTAACGGCTTTTACGGCGGCGGCGTAATTTCCGGTGTGCCCCACCATATCGCAGTTTGCAAAATTGCAGACTATTAATTGATATCTGCATGTTTTTATTTTTTCTATAAGAGCGTCTTTAATCCCGAATGCGCTCATTTCCGGTATTAAATCGTATGTTTTAAAATCTCTAGGGGAAGGTATCAATATCCTGTCCTCGTTCTTAAAAGGCTCCTGCCTTCCGCAATTAAAAAAATAAGTTACATGGGCATATTTTTCGGTTTCGGCTATTCTCAGCTGGTTTAAGCCCGATTCGGAAATAACCTCTCCTAAAATATTTTTATAGTTTTCAGGTTCTATAATATATTTGTTTTCGAACGAATCGTCGTATTTTGTCATTGTTATAAAATTTTTGACGGGCTCAAAATCTCCTCTCGGAAAATAATCGAAATCTTTGAAGGTAAGCGACATGGTCAACTGCTTTGCCCTGTCGGCCCTGAAATTAAAAAACAGAACTCCGTCGTCCGTTTTTATTCCGCCGAAGTTTTTTCCAAAGCCGCCGAGGGTTATGGGCGGCATAAACTCATCCGTTATATTGTCTGCATAAAATTTTTTTACGGCGCTCAAAGGGTCGTCGAATTTTTCGCCTTTTAAGCGGGTCAGCGCGTTAAAAGCGGTTTCAATTCTATCCCATCTGGTATCCCTGTCCATTGCGTAAAATCTTCCGCAAACGGTCGATATAAATACCCTGCCGTAAAAAGGCTTTATATGGGTGTTCAGTTTATTTAAGAAAATACCGGAACTTTGAGGCGGAGAATCCCTGCCGTCCAAAAACGGATGTATATAAATCTCTTTTGCCCCGTTATTATAAAAAAAATCGATTAAATATAATAAATGGGACAATTCGGAATGCACCCCGCTTTCCGATAATAATCCCATAAGATGGACCCTTGAATTGCCGTTTTTAATCTTTTCCAGAAATTCCTTTAAAACTTTATTGTTTTTTAAGGCATCGTTTTTTATGAGCAAATCTATTTTAGTCAAATCCTGCATTACCACGCGCCCCGCACCTATATTGGAATGGCCGACTTCCGAATTGCCCATGGTATTTTCCGGCAAACCTACGTCGAGGCCGTGGGCCGCCAGAGTAGTAAACGGATAATTTTTAAAAAGAGAATTTATAAATTCCGGCTTAGAGTTTATAACTGCATTGCCGCTGATTTCTTCCGATATTCCAAACCCGTCCAGAATAATCAATATAGCTTTTTTAAATTTTTTCATAAATTTTCTTAGATTTTTCTTGCCGTTTCGTTTTATTCGGAAATGAAAGAGGATATATTTTTAAATTCGTCTTTGGAACCAGTTTCATAAAGAGTCCCGGACGTTTTTATATTGGATGTGTTCCAGAAATTGCATGAAGGACATATGGAAAAATAGCTATACGAAACAAACCCGCAGTTTGAACAAGCAAACGGCAGTTTAACAGGAAATTGGCTTTTAAGGGCTTTTCTGAAATTTATTGAGGCGTCGTAATATTTTTCTCTTTTAAGATAACATTCCGCCAGCAGCATATTTAGAGAGTTGTCTTTAAATATGGACGATGGTATTGCGGAGAGATTCGAAAGAGCTTCGTCTATCATTTCCAGCCTTATGTATAATTTTCCGAGGAAAAGCCTGTATTCCCATCTTTCCGGATTTTCGTATATCAGCTCTTGATAAAGCTTGATTATGTTTTCCGGATGACTTGTTTTTATGGACGTATCTTCTATCTTAATAATTAAGGCAAGATTGCCGGTCTTTAAGAACGCCTTCTTCCACAAATCGAAAGCTTCCTGAAATTTTCCTTTTTTTATAAAAACGTCTCCCAGCGATATATATGCCGGTACGAAATTTTTATTCTGGCTTAGGACCTGATTAAACCTTTTAGCCGACCTCTCGGTATCGTTTTCGGATTCCAGAAGATATTTCCCGAATTCATATTTAAGGCCGAGCATAACTTCTTCTTCTTTTTTATTTATTTCTTTATCTTTGGATTCGGAAAGAAAAAGTTTCGCCATTTTGTAAGCGTTTTTCCATTCCCCTTTTTTTATATATATATCTTTGAGCCGCGTTATCGCGTAAAGGTTCTCGTGCGAAAAATCCAGCGCCCTGCCGAAATAAAAAACGGCTTTATCGTAATCCTTATTAAATTCGTAAAGATTTCCGGCTTCGTTAAGAACGTGTATATTGCCCGCTTCTATTTCCAACGCTTTATTTAATGCGGTTTCGGATTCCTTGAACTTGCCCTTGTGCTTATATATTTTTGCCAGAAGAAGATAGGCGCCGAGATTATCGGGATAGTTCGACAAATATTTTTTTATTAAGTCTATACCGTCGTCGTATTGACCTTTAATATATGATTCGTATGCCTTGCCGACGGAGTTGTCCAGCTCGGTTTTTATATATTGTTTTCTTTTATATATAAGGTTTTTTATCTGGGAAACGGAATCTTTCAATATGTTTATAATTAATATTATGCCTATTCCCGCAAAGAATGCAGAAAAAATATAAATTATAAGGTAGCTCGTTATTATATGATGGTGTCCGGGCGCATAATGCAGCGGAACTCTAGCGGGGTTCAACGCGTAAAGATACTCGAAAAAAGCTACTAATATAAGTATCGCTATAATTATAGTAATTATATACATATATTATATGATATTAAAATGTTAAAAATAGAATCGCAACTAAAAAGATTTTTTTTCAAAAGACGATTCGACCAGCAGTTCTTTTGCGTCCGGCCATAAACCTTCGATATTATAATAAAGCCTTAAATCGTCGTGGATTAAGTGGATAATCATATCGCCGTAATCTATAACTATCCATCTGGAGCTCGGCGCGGTTAGACCCTCCTGTCCAAGAGGGCGCGGTTTGAAAGAGCTTATGACATTATCCGCTATGGTTTTCAGCTGGCGGTCGGACGAGCCGCCAGCCACGATTATAAAATCGGTAATTCCAGAAATCTTTCTTACGTCCAGAACTATAATATCGTGAGCTCTTTTGTCTAAAAGGGCCCCGATAATTAATCTGATATTTTTGTTGGTTCTTTTAAGCGGTTTTCTTCCTGTTTTTAAGGTATCGATTGTTTTTATCACCGGGACGTTTAACGATAAATTATTTGTAAAGCTTATTATTAATTATATAATTAATAACTTCGTTTGGCAACAAAAAGAGATTCGAAATATTATTTTTAAAATTATTTCTTAAAGACGTCGATGAAATATCTAATCTTGTAATTTTTAGAAAATAGATAAATTTATTTTTCAGTGTAATAATTTTATTTTGCGAATAATCCATGCCGATGGCTTCTTTAAATTTATCGGGTAAAAATCCTGCAAACTTTATTAAATTTTTAATGTCCGCACCGGCGCGGGCATCGTTTCTGCTTACGACGATAAAATTAATTATATCGAATATTTCATCGCCTTTTTTCCAATTTTTTATATCGCAAAACGCATCTGTTCCTACGATAAAATATAATTCGCCCCCAGGATATATTTTTTGCAGTTGAATAGCGGTATCATAAGAGTAAGAAAAACCGCCCCTTTTTATTTCGATATCGGAAGATTCGAATTTTTTATTGTTCTTTATTGCAATATTTATCATCTCCAATCTTTTTTCCGGAGCAAGCAGAATTTCGTTTTTATTTGATACAGCGTTTGCCGGAATAAAGATGATTTTATCCAGCATAAATTTTTGTTCAACCTCTTCGGCCGCCCTTAAGTGTCCGTAATGCAGAGGATTAAAAGAACCTCCGAAAATTCCGATTTTCATAATCTTTCTTGATAATTTCCAAAGACGATAAATTTTGACGAGGTAAGTTCTTTTGCCCCCATAGGCCCGAATGCGTGTATTTTTGAAGTAGATATGCCTATTTCGGCGCCCAACCCCAGCTCAAAACCGTCGTTGAATCTGGTGGATGCGTTTATTAAAACGCAGGAAGAATTTACCTTCCTGATAAACTCCAGGGCTCGCGTATAATTTTCGGTAAGTATTGCTTCGGTATGGTTTGAGCCGTGCAATTTTATATGCTTTATCGCTTCGTCCATATTTTTAACAGATTTTACCGATAAGGTAAGGTTTAAATATTCCGTGTCCCAGTCGGCGTCGCTTGCCGGGACGATAAAGTTAAATTTATCTTTGAAAATATGCCAAATTTCTCCGTCCGCCCTTACTTCCACGTTGTTTTTTTTAAGCTCTCTTAGCATCTCCGGCATAAATTTTTCCGATACCGCCGAATGCACCAGAAGGGTTTCCAGGGCGTTGCATACCGACGGCCTTTGCGCTTTTGCGTTGATAATTACTCCTAAAGATTTTTCGATATCGGCATATTTATCAACGTATATATGGCAAATTCCCTTATCGTGCTTTATTACCGGAATTTTAGAATTTTCGGTTACAAATGATATAAGCCCCTCTCCTCCCCGGGGTATTATGAGGTCTATATATTTATTCTGGGAAATTAGTTCTTTTACTGCAGACCTGTCGGTATAAGGAACTATCGAAACCGTTTCGGAGGGAAGTCCGTTTATTTCAAGGCTTTTCGACACAAAAGACGCGAGTATTTTATTGGAATTAATCGCTTCTGAGCCGCCCCTAAGGATTACGGCGTTTCCCGACAGCAGGCACAGTATCGACGCATCGATGGTAACATTTGGCCTCGATTCGTAAATTATTCCTATTACGCCCAGCGGTATCCGCATCTTGCCGACCATAAGCCCGTTGGGCCTCGTTCCTATTCTCTCTATTTCTCCGACCGGGTCGTCTATTTTCATAACGTCTTCTATCGATTCTATTATAGAATCGAATGTTTTATCGGAGATAACCAATCTGTCAAGCATAGGCTTGCTTAAACCGCGTGATTTTGCTTCTTCGACGTCTTTGGCGTTTTCGGACGCAATAATTTTCTTATTTTCTATTAAAAGCCCGCGAAGCGTTTTAAATATATTCAGTTTTGTCCGCGAACCCGCGTTCGCTATGAAACCGCTTGCTTCATATGCCTTTTTTGCGATTTCCTTTACGGATAACGTTTCATCAATATGTTTCATATAGCCTGCCTTTCCCTTTTTCTTTTTTATTTTTTTATTTATAACGCGTAAAATATATTTTAATTATTTATTATATCGACGCAACCATTTTGTCTTTATGGACGACTAAGGCGGAAATGCCTTCTTTGCCGAATTTTGCTTTTATTTCTCCGGAACTTAAACCCTTAATTTTTTTTATATCATTAGAATCTAAATTTGAGACCCCTTTGGAAAAGACCGCGCCTTTGCCGTTTACTATAAAAACCCCGTCTCCTTTTTTGAAATCGCCTTTTATTTTAATAACGCCGCTTGCAAGAAGGCTTTTGTTGCAGGCCGTAATCGCCGTTATCGCCCCATCGTCCACGACTATTTCTCCGGCTTTTTCCATGCCGAACAGCAGCCAATGCTTTTTTTTATTTATTTTATCCTGAGAAGAGGCAATTAAAGTGCCGGTTAAATTTCCCGAAATTAAAGAGTTAAGGCTTTTTTTATCTTTCCCCGAAGCGATAATCGTGTCCACTCCTGCGCTGGAGGCTATGAAAGCCGCGTATAGCTTAGATTTCATTCCTCCGGTGCCGTGCCGGCTTTTTGAAGTTTCTTTAAAATTTTTAATATAATCTTTTATATCGTCGATAATTTGAATGCGCTTTGCGCCCTTGAATACGTTTGGATTTTTATCGTAAACGCCGTTTACGTTCGAAAGTATTATGAGGAGGTCGGCGCATACCAGATTTAAAACAAGGGCGGACAAATGGTCGTTATCCGAGAATTTAATCTCCTCATACGAAACGGTGTCGTTTTCGTTGATAACCGGAACCACTTCCCTGTTCAGCAATTCAAAGATAGTATTTCTGGCATTGGTAAATCTTTTTCTAATGGATATGTCCTCTTTGGTTAAGAGAATCTGCGCGGTTTTAATCCCGTATTTTTTAAAACAGGCATTATAATTGCGCATAAGAACAGCCTGGCCGCAAGCCGCAAAGGCCTGCTTTTGAGGCATAGTAAAGCCGCTGTCCGTGTCCGAATTTATTTTTAGCAAATCTTTTCCGGCGGCGATTGCGCCGGACGAAACCAATATTACTTCTTTTTTTTGCTTGATTAAAGAAAAAGAAAATTCGCAGATTTTTTTAAATGCGCCTGCCGAAGGCTTCCCGTTTTTGTCTAAAAGAACTTGAGAGCCTATTTTTATAACGATTCTTCTTTTTCCGCTAAGATATTTTTTAAAATTGTTATCGTCCACTTATTTTTCCGAACGCCTTGCATTTATTTTATATTTGCTAATTATAACTCGACTTGCGAACTGCCCCGCCCTTTCGTACGAGGCTTCTTGATTCTTTGACAAGGTGCTTTTTAGTGTATAGACATTTCTATCTTTGATGTTATCCGCAGAGATTATCTCCGCAGCGTAAAAAAAAAATTAACGTTTTTTAAATCGACCGGCCGCTTAAATATTCCTTTAGCTCTTCCACGCCTGTATTGTCGTAAGCGGAAATAAAAAACACGGGAACGTTTATTCCGGCAAAAAATTTTTTAATTTTATTTTTAATTTTATTTAGTTTTTTCGCATCCGGTATCAAATCTATTTTATTTATTACGGCTATATGTTCTTTTTTAAATATTTCTTCTTTATATGCCGATATTTCTTTTGCAACCGCTTCGTATCTTTCCTTAATTTCTTCCGCGTCCCCTATTTCTATTAAATGGAGCAGCATATCAGACCTTTCTACATGATTTAAAAACTTTAATCCCAGTCCGATGCCTTCGGACGCTCCGGCTATTATTCCGGGTATATCCACCAAGGTAAAAGTCCTGCCTGAATTTTCATCGCGAAAAACGCCAAGGTTGGGTGTTTTCGTAGTAAAAGGATAAGGGGCAATTTTCGGCCGCGACCCCGTCAATTTAGAAATAAGAGTGGATTTGCCGGCGTTAGGAAGGCCTACTATGCCGATATCTCCTATGCTTTTCAGCACAAGGCGGACTTTCCGCGCATGTCCGAAGAGCCCGGGCTGGGCAAAACGCGGCCTTCTGTTTGTGGATGTTTTAAAAAAGGAATTGCCCTTGCCGCCGGTTCCGCCCCTTAACAAAACGACTTTTTCGCCGTCTTTTTTAAGGTCGGCGATAATTTCTTCGGAATCGCAATCCATTACCGCAGTGCCGGCCGGAACGGCGATAACGATATCTTTGCCGTCCTTTCCTTTTTTGTTGTTGCCCTGTCCGCTGCCTCCGTTCCCGGCGATATATCTTGGCTTATATCTGAAATCGAGAAGACTCGCTATATTATGGGATGCTTTAAATATAACGTCTCCGCCGTCTCCGCCGTCTCCGCCGTCGGGTCCGCCTTTAGGAATAAACTTTTCCCTTCTGAAACTTACGGCGCCTCTGCCTCCGTTACCGGAAGCTATGGTGATTACGGCATTATCGACGAATTTCATAAAACTGTTTGCGATTAAACGATTAAAATTGATGCTCCGTTAATATGGACAAGGGGCGGGAATTCCGAAGAATTAAAAAATAGGCTTCACCTTATTCGGCAGGAATAATACTGACAAATTTTCTGTTGTTTTTACCCGCATGAAATTTAACGAATCCCTTTATAATGGAATAAAGGGTGTAATCCTTTCCTTCTTTAACGAATTTTCCCGGATGAAAAGAAGAACCTACCTGGCGGACGATAATTTCTCCCGGTTTGACTAATTGACCGCCGAACCTTTTAACGCCCCTTCTCTGTCCTTGACTGTCTCTTCCGTTTCTTGAACTGCCTCCGGCTTTTTTGTGCGCCATGATATCACCCTAATATTTTATATAATAGATTTTTAATATTGAAATTTTAAAAACAGCTTGTTAAGAAAACGGCTATGGGATATCCGTTATTTTAATTTCCGTAAAGTTCTGCCTGTGTCCTCTTTTTTTTCTTTCGTCTTTACGGCGTTTCATTTTAAATACTATTATTTTTTTAGCCCTTCCGTTTCTTACCACGACGCCTTTAACGTTTTTATCTTTTAAAACTTCTTCTCCTATTAATAGTTCATCGCCGTTTTTTAACATTAAAAGCCTGAAAGTCATCTCGTCGCCTTTTTCTTTGCCCGCGCTTTCTATTCTTATGACGTCTCCGGCGGCAACCGTGTATTGCTTGGAACCGGAAATTATAACCGCATAACTGTTCATTAATACCCCTCTTTGCTTAAAATTAAATATCTGCCGACAAAACGTTAAGCCGAATTCACGCCCAAATATGAATATTTAATTTTAATGGGTTTCGCCCATATTGTCAACAATTATTTTTTCCCTGTCATTTAAATTTTAAAACCGAACTCTTTCCTATTGCTTCCTCTCCGCGAGATAACGCAGAAATATCGGAAGGCTAAGAATTCACGTTAAAAGATTCTATTAATCCCGATAAATAATCTAAGTTTAGAATCGACGAACCTTTATTGCGGGCTATAAGGCTTAAGCCGTTTTTAGAAGCGGCGTCCGACGATTTCTCGTCGTATAAATACTCGTATAGCGCATCGCGCAATTCCATGGGGGTACGGACTTTTCTGCCGGCTCTGTTTTTTATGATTTCGTCTGCAATTTCCCTAAAATTTTCTATATAACTGCCGAAAATTACCGGTTTGCCAAAAAATAAAGGCTCCAACAGATTATGGCCGCCCGCGCTTACCATGCTTCCGCCCACAAAAGCGACGCAGCATATATTATAAACGGCAAGCAGTTCTCCGATTATATCCACTAAAATGACTGCCGGCGTTTGTGCGCCGGATTTTAAAATATCCGCGCCGCAACCCTGCGAATATATATATGAAAGTTTATAATATTCGGCGCCCATATCTTTTAGCAGGCCTTCGACTTCCGCAAATCTTTCGGGATGCCTCGGCGCGATAAAAAGAAATATTTTTTCGTTTCTTTCGCTTTCGTTCAGTTTCGCGGCCGCATCTATTATCAATCTTTCTTCTCCTTTATGCGTACTGCCCGCCGCTATTATTTTGCCGGCTTTAAATATATTTTTTAAATTGCGGCTTTTTTCTTCGAGGTCTTTTGCGACTGAGGAAATATCTAAATCAAATTTCATATTGCCGGTAGCGTGCATATTTTCCCGCTTAACGCCGAGAGCGGAAAATTTTTCGCAATAAGCCCCTGAAATGCATAAAACTAAATCTATTTTACCGAAAACGTGCTTGAAAAAAAAAGCAAAGTTCAAATAATTTTTATAGGATGAATCGGATATCCTTGCGTTTATTACCGCGACCGGAATATTCCTTTCCTTAAGCATATTAAATAAATTCGGCCATATCTCTGTTTCTACGGAAATAAACAGCACCGGTTCGAGTAATTTTAAAACACTTTTGACGGAAAAATTAAAATCGTAGGGAAAATAAAATACCGAGACATATTTATTATTTTTATAAAGTTCTTTTGCAGAATCGTATCCGGTCCTGGTCGTAACGGACAGATAAATATTTTTGCCGGTTCTTTCTTTGATTAATCCGATGAAATTAACGGACGCCCTTAATTCTCCCAACGATACGGCGTGAATCCATACGGCTCTATTGCCGGCGCTTCTCAAAGGCTTATACGCAAAAGGAAAAAACTTATAGAAAAAACCTGCGCTTTTATTATTTTTTATTAAACCCAGAAATAATAAAATTATAAAAAAAAACGGGGAAAACACTAATAATATAATATTATAAAAGGAAAACAAGATTTTTTTCATAAATAAAATAGTTCATTCCATCTGCTTTGCAAGAAGAGTTTTATAAATTCCGGCTTTCTTTATAAGTTCTTCGTGGCTTCCGCTTTCGACGATTTCGCCTTTTTCCAGAACGTAAATAGCGTCGGCTTTTTTTACCGTAGAAAGCCTGTGAGCGATTATTACCGCAATTTTATTTTTGCATAATCCGCTGGGATTTTTATCGGAACCGAATAAGGCGTTTTGAATTTCTTTTTCGGATTCGCTGTCTAACGAAGATGTAGCCTCGTCGAGAATCAGCACTCCGGAATTCTTTAAAAAAGCCCTGGCTATCAAAATCCTTTGCTTTTCGCCGCCGGAAAGCCTTAAGCCAGCCTCGTCGACTATGGTATCGTATCCGGAAGGAAGAGCGGATATAAAATCGTGGGCAAAAGCCAATTTCGCAGCGCTTACAACGTCGTCTAAACTTTTGCCGGGACTTCCGTATTCTATATTGAATCTTATGGATTCGTTGAATAAAATAACATTTTGCGATACGTAAGAAACGGAGTTTCTTAACTCTTTTAAATTAAATTCGTTAATGTCGATTCCGTTAAGCTTTATTTCGCCGGCATCCGGCTTATAAAACCGCGGTATCAGCATAGAAATCGTGGTTTTACCTGCGCCGGAATAACCGACTATGGCGGCAATTTCCCCTTTTTTAATTTTTATATTTATATTTTTTAAATCGTAATTTTCACCCTTGCCTTTATCGTAGGAAAAATAAAGTTTATTTATTTCGAGGCTTTGAATTTCCGCGGGCACCGGCGTTCCGCCGCCGGCTTCTTCCGGCTCTTCGTCTAATATATCGAAAATTCTGGAGCCTGCGGCAATGCCTTCCTGAAGGCTGTTGTTCAGGCGCGATAAACTTTTAACCGGTTCGTAAAGCAAAAGAACCGCCGTTAAAAAAGAAAAAAAACTGCCGGGAGTATAGCCGAATTTTATTACCTGCAATCCTCCGATAAATATAATTATCGCAACGGATATTCCTCCGATTAATTCGACGAAAGGAACCGTCAATCCCCTTATTTTTGTCATTCTCATGAAAAATTTATAAAGATTGTCCGATAATTTTCTAAAACGGCTTATCTCGAGTTCTTCCATATTGTAAGCCTTGACCATTCTAAGATTGGAAACGGTTTCGTCTAAAAATTTAGTAACGTTCCCCATTTCGGTCTGGGTATCGGTGCTTGTTTTTCTTGCCTTTTTACCGAGAACGGAAACGGGAAAAACTGCGATAGGAAACAATATTAAAACGGCTGCTGCAAGTTCAAAATCCATATAAAATATTACAGCGGCAAGCACTATAATAGTCAAAATATCCTTCATTACCGCGCTTACGGAATCGGATACCGTTTTCTGAATAATGCTTATATCGTATGTAATTCTTGCAATAAGGACGCCGGTGGGAATTTTATTAAGCTTTTGAACCGGAAATTTCACTATGGCCGAGTAAACTTCGTCCCTTAGCGTTCTTATGATATTCTGTCCTACCGAACCGATATAATAAAATTCAGCATAATAGAAAATATTTTTTACGAGAAATAGCAATATGACGAGAAACGGGATTAGCATAAGCTCGTTATAGCTTTTAGTTATGAATATATTATTTATCAGCGGCCTTACTATATAGGCTAGCGCTCCAGTCAGAACCGAAACGACCGTCATGCTTATTACCGCCATTATCAGCCTTTTTTTGTAAGGATATATATACGGCAGCAATCTTTTTAAAACGGCTATATCTTTTTTTTTATCGTATTTTTCTTTCATGAAAATGAATATCGTTTTAAATTGCTATATTTTTCAATATCTTATCGTATATAATTCCCGCCGACGCTTCAAATGGGTCGTCGCCGGTTTTAAGAGTGGAAACCGCGCCGGATATTTTATCCAGAACTGATTTTTTATAGATATCGTCTTTTAAAAATTTATCTATTTCTTCATAAACATTTTCGGGGGTAAATTTCGATTCTATAAGTTCCGGTACGATTAAATCGTTTGCCAGTATATTGATAAGGCCTATGTATTTTACTTTTACTAAAATTTTAGCTAAAATATAGGTTAAATAATTCAAATAATAAACGATTATTACCGGTTTATTATAAAAACAGGCTTCCAGCGAAGCCGTTCCGCTGGCGACTACCGCAATATCGCAATAATGCAGCGCATCTCTGACCGAATCGGTAACTGCATACCATTCTTTGGGTATATTTTTATCTTCTATAACCGATAAAAAATATGAAAAATCTATTCCTTTCCTGAAAGGAAAAATAAAAAAAGCATTTTTATGGGAGGCTTTTATTAAAATCAACGACCGCGCTATGCGGTCCGCATGATATTTAAGCTCGGCCTTTCTGGAACCCGGCAGGAATGAAACCACCGGATGCCTGCCGCTTAAATAGTTTTTTATGCCTCCTGTTTCGGCCTCCTTTTGTTCCTTGCCGAATAGCCCGTATAAAGGATTGCCGAAATAATACGCTTCTATTCCCGCGTTTCTGTAAATATCTAGTTCAAAGGGAAAAATCACTATCACAAACTTTACGTATCGTTTTATGAAATTAATTCTTTTATATCTCGATGCCCATATTTTAGGAGGGATAAAATAAATTACTGGAATCTTCAGCCTATTAGACAACTTCGCTATTTTAAAATTGAAAGAGGGGAAATCTACCAATATGACTGCGTCCGGCTTATTGGCCGTTATCCAGCCGGATACTCTATTTAAAATCTTTCTGATAGCTTTCAATTTGCAGACGACTTCCGTAAAGCCCATAACGGATAATCCCGCTATATCCGCAATCAATTCCGCCCCCGCAGAACCTGAATTTTCTCCTCCCACCGCAAAAAAATCGACGGCTCCGTTATGACTTTTTAAGGATTTAATCAGGCCGGAAGCATATAGGTCTCCGGAAGGCTCTCCCGAAATTATGAGTACTTTAGCCACTTTCCGAAAATTAAAATTATATTAAAAAACATATACGGAGATGGAATTAAGGTTAGCCTTTTCGATAAATCTTTCTTTATGCAGGACTATGGTGTTGGATTCAAAAGCTATACAGGTCGCGTTTACGGAAATAATCGCATCTAAGGTATCTAGCCCGACCGCAGGAACGTCGAATCTTAAATCCTGTCCGGGCTTGTTCACTTTGACTATCACGGCGCCCCCGAATGCAAGCCTGCCTCCTCTTATTATGGCTTCGTCGGTTCCTTCTATGGCTTCAAGCGCCATAACGGATTTATCTTTTACGACCGCAGTCTGTCCTATATCCGCACCTGCGATTAACCTTGCGGCGCTAACGCCGAATTCGATATCTTCGAGCTCTTTTTTGTTGGGCGCTCTTTTGGAAGCGACACCTTTAGGCAAAAAAACGGACGCAATATATTTTGTCTGCGGAACTACGACTATCCCTTCCTTTTCAAGAAAATTACAGATAGCGTTTAGAATTGTGTCGTCCTTTTTGTCTTTTAACGATAAAAAAAGGGTAATGGCTTTTAAATCTGGCTTAATTTTTTTAAACATAAGGGTTTTGGGGACCTTTCCCGCCATTATTACCTCTCCGACGCCCTCGGATTTAAAAAATTTAACTAACTTTCCGAGCTGTCCCACGCTAATATATGTTATTGAATCGGCGATTTCGGAAAGAGCTTTGTCCGCTTCCTCTTCGATAGCGCAAACTTTTACGGAATAACCGGCGGCTTTCAATTCGCCTGCATATATTAAAGGAAAATCGCCGTAACCGGCTATTATCCCTATATTTTTATTTTCCATAAATTAGAAGTCCGATTTATTGTATCCGCTGCGCCCCTTACGTCCGCGTTGCAGGACCGGCCGCTGTAAAATTTGCAATTATAATAATAAATTATCCGCCAGGTATATCTTATCTGGTGATGCCTCTTTTAGAATTAATAATAAAGTCGGTAAATTTTTCGATTTGAGCGCCGCCGCCTATTTCCTGAAATATTTTTTCTACGGCTATTTTTACCGTAACCTTAGACCTGTATAAAATCTTAAAAGCGTTTTTTATCTTTTCTATTTCTTCTTTGGGAAAGCCCCTTCTTTCAAGTCCTATTCTGTTGATGCCGTAAATTTTTGCCCTGTCTCCGGAAGCTACAAGATATGGGGGGATATCCTGAACGACCATGGAACCTCCGGCGATAAGCGCCGATTCCCCGATTCTTACAAACTGGTGGATTGCGCATAAACCGCCCAATATAACGTAATCCTGTATTTCTATGTGGCCCGCCAGCGTGGCGTTATTTGCCAGAACGGTGCGGCTTCCTATAACGCAGTCGTGGGCTATATGGACGTGCATCATAAACAGGTTGTAATCCCCGACCGTTGTGATGCCGTTTCCGGTTACCGTTCCGGGATTCATAGTAACGTATTCCCTTATTATATTATTATTTCCGATTACCAGCTTCGTATCCTCTCCTTTATACTTAAGGTCCTGTGGAGCGGAGCCTAACGATGCGAACTGAAATATTTTATTGCCGTCGCCTATTTCCGTGTTTCCTTCGATAACTACATGGGATGCAATTTTATTGTCTTTGCCTATTCTTACCCCGTCTTTTATAACGCTGAAGGGTCCGATATCCGTAGAAGGGTCAATCGCGGCGCCGCCGTAAATTATCGCTGTTTTATCAATCATAGCCTTTCTTTGCTTCCTTATAAAATTTTATATATAAAAAGCGGACTCAGTTTCCGTTATCCTGTTTAGGCAGAAAAGACGCCATAAGCTCCGCCTCGGCGCATAACTTTCCTTCCACCTCTGCTCTGCCGTGAAAAACCCACACGAACTGTTTTCTTTTCACGAGTTCCGCGTAAAGCATTACTGTGCTTCCCGGAAATATAGGCTTTCTGAATCTTGCTTTGTCTATGCCCATAAAATAGGTCAGCCTATTTTTTAGATCGTCGTCTTCTTCGGTTTTGTAAGCAAGAATGCCGCCTGCCTGCGCAAGCGCTTCAAGGATAAGAACCCCGGGCATAACCGGGTAGGAAGGGAAATGCCCTTGAAAATACTGTTCATTCATCGTGGTATTTTTGACCGCCACTATAGATTTTCCTTTCTCTAAAGCTATTACTTTATCTACCATAAGAAAAGGGTATCTGTGCGGAAGCAGATTTAATATTTCTCTTATTCCCATTACTGCATTGCCTTCTTTACCTGCATTTTCTTCTTTACTCATTTTACGAATCCTTGATTTTTGAAATTTCTTTCATTTTTTTAAACAACTCGGGGAGTTTTTTAAAGAGTATGACGGAATTGCGCCAATCTTTTATGGAAAATGCTGGAGAACCGGATATTATCTCGTTGTCTTTTACGCTGTTGGCCACTCCGGACTGCGCGGCTATCATAACGTTGTTTCCTATGGAAATATGCCCCGATATGCCGACCTGTCCGCCAATAGTAACACCGTCGCCCACCGTCGAACTGCCCGCTATACCCGACCCCGCCGCTATAGCGCAATTTTTCCCTATTATTACGTTATGGGCGACCTGCACTAAATTGTCTATTTTCGTTCCCGCGCCTATTTTGGTAAAATCGACGGCGCCCCTGTCTACCGTAGTGTTTGCTCCTATTTCGACATTATCTTCGAGTATCGCGTAACCGGAATGAATTATTTTTACGTATCCGCTTTTATCCTTCGCGTATCCGAATCCGTCGCTTCCTATAACAGCGCCGGCATGAATAACGCAGTTGTTTCCTATTTCCGAATCGTCGTAAATGGTAACGTTTGGATAAACGGTAACATTGTTTCCCACCGAGACGTTTTTTCCGATAACGGAATTGCTCATTATCCTGCAGTTATCTCCTATTCTTGCGCCTTCGCCTATGAAAACGCCGGGGAAAAGAACCGTATTCTTACCCACGGACGAAGTTTCGTCCATAAAAAACCGCCCGCTAAATTCGCCGTCGCCGTAAGGCTTGCGGAACAGCTGGGTTGCATGGGCAAATGCCAAATAAGGGTTTTTAGAGTCTAATACGATGAATTTAAAGTCCTGCGGCAATTCCGGTTTTAAGTTTGCGTAGTCCATTATTACGGCGCAGGCTTTGGTTCCCGCAAGAAACTTAATGTATTTGGAACCGGCGACAAAAGAAATCTGGTCGGCTTTTGCCGCTTCCAGCGAACCTATTCCCGAAACGGACAGGCTATCGGGAAAATTCCCTATGACATTCAAAGAAAGTTTTGAAACAATTTCTTTAAGGGGTATCATTTTGAATTCATCTCGCTTAAGACTTTGTCCGTAATATTTATGGAACCGGTTTTGTAAACGACGCCGCGGCTGTCTATAACTATTATATAGCCGTCTTTCTTGGCGATTGAACTCACGATAGACGTGGCTTTATTTACTATTCCTTTTAAAAGTTCAAACCTTTTTTGTGACATAACGCCCTGAACATGTTTTTCTTCCGAAGAAAAATTAGATATTTCGGTTTCGAATTCTTTAGTTTTCTTGGCCTTTTCGTCCGCGGACATTATAGAGCCGTTGTTTTTAAGGTCTGCCTGAACCTGCATAATTTTTTTCTTCATAGCAAGCAATTTTGCGTTATACTTTTCGATTAAAGATTTTAATTCGCTCTGAGCCGCTTTTCCTTGATTGGACGCGGAAATTACCCTCTGCATATTCACTACGGCTATATCCGAACCTGCGGCAAGGACGTTTCCGGGAATAAATACCGCCATGGCGGTTAAAATCAAACCTGCGGCAATGCTTAAATTTAAAATAGTTCTTTTCATAAATTAATCTCCTTATTTTTTTATTTTTTTATGCAACAATATTCCTTCGTATTTTAGGCTATAATCCGGGCAGACCTTCGCCGAGGCTGAACTGCACTCTCGTCTGGTTGTTTCCGTTTATCGCGGTTCCTAGAATCTCGCCGTAGGTAATAGTAATAGGGCCGAAAGGGGAATACCAGTTAAAACCTATTCCTGCCGCCTGAACGAGGCCTAAAGGAAACACGGAATCGCTCTGCTCCCAGTCGTTGCCGGCGTTCCACCATAAAAATCCGTAAAATTTCATTCTTTTAAGTATCGGTATAAAATATTTCGCCTGAACCGTAAATATCTTCGTTCCGCCTATAAGATTGCCGCTTCCGTCGTTCGGGCCTACGGAGTCGTACATAAATCCCAGAAGAGGATATGTATTCATTATGCCGCCTACAAAAAATCTTTGATAAATCGGCAGCGGTTCGGAAGTCGTAGTCGTAGTTATATAGCCTAACTGAGCTCCGCCCATAAGGGACGTTCCCCACCATAACGGAATATAATGGTTGCCCTGAACGACGTATTTAACGAAATCGTCGTTGCCCCCTATCGGACGTCCGGCATAGCTAATTCTAAAACTGTCCATGTCTCCGGCCGTAGGGACTATCGGATTATTTAGCGTATTATAAACCGTGGTAAGCGAAACTTCGCTCGTCGTTACCTCTCCTTGCGGCAAAATATTCGAAAGGCCGGAAATTATAACGGAATTATCCTCCTCCAGAAGATACCTTACGTATTCCGTAAGTATATTTCCGTAAATAGGATAGCCTAAGGTAACCGAACCGCCGACGGAACGATAGGCGAATTCATAATAAAGGCTGTTAAACGTGTCGTACAGCGATAAGTTAAACGATACGGGCCTTGCAAAAACATAAGTAAGATAAGGCTGTAGGATATTAATGCTGTAAGATTGATACGGGCCGCCCGCTTGAACGTTGAAAGAAGCCGTAACCCCCGTTCCGAAAAGATTGGATTCGGAAATGGAAGTTATCGCCATAAAGGACGTCGCGGAGCTATAACCGCCGCCGATGGTAAACTTGCCGGTATTTTGCTCCTGAACGTGCACTTTGACGTTCAATATGCTTTTGCCGGTGACCTTTTCGGTGGTTATGGTAACGTGCTTAAAATAATTAAGATTTTTTAAATTCTGCCTCGATATTTTTATAAGTTTCGGATTGTATTTTTCGCCCGGATGCAGAACGAGCGCCCTGAGTATGACGTAACTGTAAGTAACGCTATTTCCCGTAATGGTAATTTTGCCGAACTTAGCTATACCGCCTTTATGGACAATAAGCGTTACGATAACGGAGCTGGTCTTGCTGGCGATTTTAATAGAAGGCTCGACGTTTGCGAAAGCGTAGCCTTTATTCGTAAAATATTCGGTTATGCCGAGAATTTCTTTTTCTATGTTTTTTCTGTTAAAAATATCGCCGACTTTAGTTATGACCAACTTATCGGCTTCTTTATATTCTTTAGAATTGTTTTTTTCGCCCTTTATGGCGAGATTGACCTTGGATATTCTGTATTGGGTGCCCTGAACTATCCTTATGATAATCGTAACGTATTTTTTATCTTTAGAAAATATATATTTAGGTTTTTTTACGCTGACGTTTATATAGCCGTGGTTATAATAAAAGCCCAATAATTTAATTATCTGGGAATTCAGCTTGGCTTTCTTGAACTTTCCCGCTCCGGTTATCCATGTTAAAAGATTTATGGTTTTAATGCCCATAACGGACTCGAGCTTAGGCGAAGAGAAAGAATTATTGCCTCTGAATTCCACTTTTTTAACCATTACAGGCGTATTTTCGTTTATAACGAAATGCAATTTTATATAATTTCCCGGCACGATTTTCTTTTTTACTTTTATTTTTGCATTATAATAACCTTCGACGGAATATATAAATTTCAGCATTTTAACAGCCCTGTCGAGGTCGTAGGAGCTAAAAGGCTTTCCCGCTTTAATGTTTATCGCCTTTTTTATTTTTTTAACGGAAACGGAACCGTTTCCAGTATATTTAATGGACTTTATATAAGGCCTTTCGGAAACTATAAAAGTAATAATAAGCCTGCCGCCGGACGAAGATGCGTTGACTAATATATTCTTAAAATATCCGGTTCCGTAAAGCGCCTTGACGCTTTCGTTTATTTTCTTAATGGAATACCGGCTTCCTTTTTTTAATTTAATGCGGTTCGCTATAAAACCCGCCCCCACTCTTATATTGCCTTTTATTCTGACGGCGTACACCTTTTTATTTAACGCGGAATTATGCCTGCCTGCGGCATTTTTCCTTATATGTCCGTATATGAAATCCGACGCCTTGCCGGATAATAAATTCAGGTCTTTTTTAAAAGCGGCAGCGCCTGCGCCGGAATATTCGAGCGTTTTAGAATTATAAATGTCCGAAATATCTACGAGCATTGCATGAATCGTAAAATTAGAGCCTGCGCTTGAAATGCTTCCTGTAATTATATAATTGGACCTATAGGCTAAGCCCAGTTTTCTTATCCTTACAAGATTTATTTTTTTATCGAAATTAAAATACGGGGGCTTCTTCAAAAAAGTATATGCGATAACAAAGTAGGGCTTCCCCGAATTTAAATAGCCTTTGAAGGCTGCGGCAAAAGCATTCTTGACGTTTGAGGACGAAGGAGCGCCTTTTTGATGAAAAAATCCCGTAAAAACATTTCTGTTGTTTAAAGCTGCATAAACATTAGACGCATTTAAAGCTAAAACAATAAAAATAAAAGCATTTAAGAAAACGGATTTAAAAAATTTCATCTTAATAAACTATCAAATATTGGATTTTATGTCAATTTATATGTTCGATTATTCCGCCGGCAATTCTAATTTTATGGTTCATCATATTGGAAAACTCCCTGTCGTGGGTAACGACCGCCAGCGTTTTACCGTATTTTTTATTAAGGTCGATTATTATGTTATGTAATTTTTCCGCATGGCGCGGGTCCAAATTTCCCGTAGGTTCATCCATTAATATAACTCTGGGAGAACATGCCAGTGCCCTTGCCACGGCGGCTCTTTGCTGTTCCCCGCCCGAAAGCATATAAGGCTTAAAGTTAAGCCTGCCGGCAAGTCCCATTTCGCACAAATAATCCTTTGCTATCTTAAGGGCGTCGCTTTTGGTTTTTTTCATTATATATAACGGCATGGCGACATTTTCCAGACAGCTGAACTCGTTTAAAAGATAATGGAACTGAAAAACGAAGCCTATGTTTTTGTTTCTGAATCTTGAAAGATTTGCGTCCGGCAAATCGTATATATTGGAATTATCGAAATATCCGACTTCTCCGGAATCAGGCTTTAAAAGGGTCCCTATTATATGGAGAAGGGTGCTTTTGCCCGTTCCCGATTCGCCCGTTATGGCAAAAGTATCTCCTTCTTTTATCTCCAAATCGGCTTCGTTAAGAATATTGACCGTTTCGTTCCCCGCCCTGAACGTTTTGCTTACTTTTTTTAAAGATACGGCAAAACCGCTCTTTTCGCCTGTTTCAGTTGCTTCTTTATTCATGCCTTACGCCTTCCGCGGGGTCTATTTTACCGGCTTTATAAGACGGATAAAGCGTAGCGGCAAAACTTAAAAAAAGAGCGCACGAACCTATAATTATGAATTCGGCAAGCGTCATTCTTACGGGGAGGGTCGTTATATAATAAACCGACGGCGGAAGGCTTATTATATGATATGTTTTTTCTAAATAACCGATTAAAAATCCCGACAAAAGGCCCAGCGAGGTCCCTATTACGCCTATTATTACGCCCTGCGCCATAAAGATAAACATTATATCCTTAGAACTTGCGCCTATGGATTTTAATATGGCTATATCTTTTCTTTTTTCCATAACGACCATTATGAGAGTCGAAATAATATTAAACGCCGCGACCAGCACGATTAGGAACAGGATAACGAACATAGTAAGTTTTTCTAATTTTATTGCGGAAAATAAATTTTTATTAAGCTCTTCCCAGCTTAAAGCATAAAAAGAAGAAGATGTTTTATTTTTATTAAGTATATTTTCTATTTTTTTTGCAAACGCGCCGGCAAAACTTAATTTGTTAAGCTTGACCTCCAATCCGGTAACGGTATTTGCGCCTAATCCGATAAACTCCTGCGCGTTTTTAACCGAAATAAAAGAAAACGTAGAGTCGTAATTATACATTCCGCTGTTTATAATGCCGCAAACGGTAAAATTTTCCGTTTTGGGAATAACCCCGAACGGGGTAACCTGTCCTTCCGGAGAAATTATTTTTACTCTGCCCCCTATGGAAACGCCGAGGTTTTGGGCAAGAACTTTGCCGATAACTATCTCATTTTTGCTTTTATTGTCTAATCCTGATAAATTTCCCTCGACAAGATATTTTTTAAGATTTGTAACCTTTTCTTCGGTTTTAACGTCTATTCCCCTTAGGACGCTTCCGGTAGAAGTAGAAGCCGAAGATATCATTATATCGGTATAAATAAACGGCGAAACGCTCTTTACGCCTTTAACAGAAGATATCTTGCCGACAGTCTTTTTATAGTTGTTTATGAAACCGTTATAATTTAATACTATAATCTGAGATTCTATCCCAATTACTCTTTTTTCCAGTGCATGGCTGAATCCGTTCATTACCGAGATAACGACTATCAGCGCCATTACGCCTATCATTATACCCATAACGGATATAAAACTCAATAAAGATATAAACGAATTATTTTTAGGCTTTAAATAATGTAAGGCTATATTCGTATGAAAATTCATCTGTTTAAAGGTTTAAGGAGCGGAAACAATACGACGTCTCTGATGGAATGTGAATTTGTAAGAAGCATGACGATTCTGTCTATGCCAATGCCGCATCCCGCGGTAGGCGGAAGGCCGTATTTAAGCGCCTCGACGTAATCTTCGTCCATATCCGCCGGAAGCCCTTCTTTAATTTTTGAGTCTATCTGTAGTTTAAACCTTTCTTCCTGGTCGAAAGGGTCGTTAAGTTCTGAAAACGCGTTGCCTATTTCCCTGCCCGCTATGAACAGCTCGAACCTGTCGGCGACGGACCCGTCCTTATCGTTTCTTCTGGCCAAAGGCGAACTTTCTATCGGGTATTCCGTTATAAAAGTGGGGTCAATAAGTTTTGGCTCTACGGTTTCGTCGAATAAAATGGTCAACAATTCGCCGAGGCTGTCTGTTTCGCTAACGCCGGAAGTATTTCTCCTTCTGAGAATGGTATAAACCTTAGAGGGAGAGTCTATCTCTTCGGGTTTAAATCCGGCTACGGCGTAAAGGCTGTCGATTAGCTTTATTCTTTTAAAGGGAGGTTTAAAATTAAGCCTTTCGCTGCCGTAGTCTATTTCAAACGAACCGCGGATGCGGTTTGTCAATTCCGACAGCATTGTTTCAACAAAAACCATTAAATCTTCGTAAGTGGAATATGCCGAGTAAAACTCAAGCATGGTAAATTCGGGATTATGTTTTAGCGATATGCCTTCGTTTCTGAAATTTCTTCCAATTTCGTAAACTCTGTCGAATCCGCCGACGACCAGCCTTTTTAAATATAGTTCCGGCGCTATCCGCATATAAAGTTCTAAATTCAGGGCGTTATGATGCGTTTTGAACGGCCTTGCAGTCGCGCCTCCGGGATTAGACTGCATAATCGGGGTTTCTACTTCTAAGAAACCGTAGGAATCCAGAAAAGACCTGATAAAATTAACGGCTTCGGCTCTTTTTCTGAAAATTTCCCTTACTTCTCCGTTCGCGATTAAATCTACGTATCTTTTTCTGAATCTGGCTTCTATATCTTTAAGCCCGTGCCACTTTTCCGGCAGAGGCAGAACAGATTTGGTAAGAATTGATATATGTTCTGTTTTTATGGTCAGTTCGTTCGTTTTTGTCCTGAAAAGATGCCCGCTTACCGCGCAGATATCGCCGGCATCGATATATTCGTTAAAGAGTTCGAAATCTTCCGCCGAAACCTCGCTTTTCTGTATATAGCACTGAATTTCTCCCGACCCGTCCCTCAGCCTGAAAAAAGACGCTTTTCCGAAACTCCTTACGATGATTATCCTGCCCGCCGTTTCGGCCGGGATTATATTGTTTTCAAAAAATTCTTTATCGTTATTTCCGTATTTGGATAAAATATCTTTTATATTTTCCTTTTTTTTAAAACCGTTGGAAAAAGGTTCGATGCCGTTTTCTTTTAATTTCTTTAATTTATCCAAACGGTTTTTTTCTATAATGTTTAATTCCTGTTCCAAAACATCCTCCCGTGAGCCGGCGCCCGGTTTAAAACGGATGCCGCTCTTTACATTTTGCCGTATTTTGCTATTCTCTTTGCCCTTTAGCGCCGGCTCCGAGCAGATATGCGCCTATAAACTCGTCTATGTCCCCGTCGAAAACGCTCTTATCGTCGTAAACGGTTACTCCCGTTCTATGGTCCTTTATGACGCGGTTGGGATTTAGCGTATAGGACCTTATTTGAGAACCCCACGATATTTCTTTTTTAGTTTTATTTACCTTGTCTTCTTCTTCTTCTTTTTTCTTTTTATAATAATCGTAAAGCCTGGCTCTTAAAAGTTTATAGGCGGAATCCTTATTTTTATGCTGAGACCTTTCATTTTGGCAGGCGACCACAATGTTTGTAGGGATATGGGTGATTCTTACCGCCGAATCCGTGGTGTTGACATGCTGTCCGCCCGCCCCGCTAGACCTGTACGTATCTATCTTTAAATCTTTTTCGTCTATAACGACATCGATGGAATCGTCGATTTCCGGATAAACAAAAACCGAAGCGAAAGACGTATGCCTTCTTTTGTTGGCATCGAAAGGCGAAATCCTTACAAGCCTGTGCACCCCGCTTTCGGCTTTGAGATAACCGTAAGCAAATTTTCCCTGCACTACGAAAGTAACGCTTTTAACGCCGGCTTCTTCGCCTGCGTTATAATCCATTATTGTAGTTTTAAATTTTTTTCGTTCCGCCCATCTTAAATACATTCTTAGAAGCATGCCGGCGAAATCCATAGACTCTGTTCCGCCGGACCCTGCGTGAATTTCGACGATTGAATTGAGCTTATCGTCTTTACCGGAAAGCGTAAGTCCCATTTCCAAGCCTAAAACGTCCTTTTCCAACGATTTGACGTTATCCGAAATGTCGGACAGCATTTTTCCGTCGTTTTCCGCCAAAGAAATATCGTATAAATCTTTAATATTTTTAAATTCTTCGTATATGTTGTAAAAAGGCTTTAACCTGTTGGATATCCCTGACTTTTCTATTAATATCTCCTTAGAATAAGAAATATTTTTATAAAAATCTTCTTCCTTGGAAATTTCGTCTATTTCTTTCAGCCTGTTTTCTAATTTGGAGACTTCAAAGCATCCTCCGTATTTTTTCTAATTTATCATTCAGTCCCTTTATGCTTCTGTCTAAAAGACTGATGTTCAAAACGGCATCGGCCGGCGAATCAGGCATCTGAAAACCCCCTTTATTCCGTCAAATATTTTTCGAAAATAACCTGCGCGTTAATAAATATACCAGCGATAATATGAAAACGGCGTTAATTATATAAGTAAATATATTACCATATAATGCAAAAAATGTCTTTTTATTAATTAATTTTACGTAACCTATGATATATGTCCTTTTAAAAATTGCGGTTTCCGCTAAAATTTTCCCTTCCGGGGATATTATGCCGCTTATGCCGGAATTTCCGGCTCTTGCTATATACCTGCCGTTTTCTACGGCGGAAAAAACTGTCATGGCCATATCCTGTTCCGGCGCGGAGGTTCTTCCGTACCATGCGTCGTCGGTAATGCTAATCAATAGGTTTTCTCCGTATTTTGAAAATTTTCTTACCAGCGAGTCGAAATATGCTTCATAACATATCATAGAACCTATCCTTATATTTTTTTCCTTTAAAATCCTAAACTTTTTGCCGGCAGTGAAACCGCCTATTCCTGCTCCCCTTAAAATATGGGCCAAAAAGGGGAATTGGCGGCGCAAAGGTATATACTCGCCGAACGGAACAAGATGATGCTTGTCGTAATAAGAATATTTGCCGTCGGGATTGAACATATAGTCCCTGTTATAATAACGATATTTCCCGTTAAAAAACCTTAATCCTATGCATCCGAAAATCAGGCCTATTTTATTTCTTACAGCGAAATCCTCGACCTTTTTCTCGTAATAAGGATATGCAAAAACGGGATAGGGAAGAGCGGTTTCGGGCCATATAACGATTTGAGGCTTATATTTTAATGCTTTTTCCGATAAATTTAAATATATGCGCGTAGTTCTTCTTTTGGTGATTCTCCATTTCTGGAACATGCCGATATTACCCTGAATCAATGCGATTCTTATAGGCTTTTTCCCTTTAAGCGAAGTATTTAAGGAATAAATATTATAGTAGCCGTATAATGCTACCGCAATAAAAACGGATAAAACTAAAAATAGTTCGGATAACGCCTGCTTTCTTGAAATTTGATTTTTTAAAAAAATAAAGCTGAATAAGGCGTAATTTATGAGGACTATGACGAAAGATAGCCCAAGAACTCCGATTACGCCGGAAATCTGTATAAAAGGAATATTTAAGAATTGGGAAAAACCCAAATTTTCCCAAGGAAATCCCGTTAAAAGGTTGGATTTTAAAAATTCAAAAAAGACCCAGCAGGATGGAATTAAAATTATGCCCGACTTTTTATAATTATTAAGCAGAATTTTGACGAAACCGGCAAAAAGACCGATATAAACGGCTAAATAAGAAGAAAGCAGTAAAAGGGCGAAAACGGCCTCGTAATAGGAAAGGTTGCCGTAAACGCGAACCGTATAGGCTATCCAGTATAAAATGACGACGTACGCGGTAACGCCGGATATAAAACCGTATAAAAAGGACTCTTTGAAATTTTTGGCTCTGTTTACCGAATACAAAAGAGGGAGCAAAAAAAACCATGCAAGAAATTCGAGATTGAAATCCGGAAACAAAAAGGCGTATAATATGCCCGTTAAAATTGCCAAGGCGATATTGACCAATTTTTCTTCGGAGATTTTCGGCATCTTAATTATAAAACTTTTTTCGATTCTTCCCATAAAGCGTCGAGGCTGCCTTCGCCTGCTTCCGAAATTGGAGAAGAGGCGTTTCTTTCCATATAGCCGAACCTTTTAATGAATTTATCGGAGGATTCGTTTAGCGCACCGCAGGGATGTATATTTAAAAACCTCCCGAGATTAACCAGCGAAAACAAAATATCGCCGTATTCTTCTTTGATTTTATCTTCATTTAATTTTTCGGGCGATTTTTTTTCAAGTTCGGATTTAAGTTCGTAAATTTCCTCGTCGATTTTAGCTATGGCGCCGCCTGTATTTTTAAAATCAAAACCCTGTCTTTTAGCCTTTTCTTGTACCATATACGCCCTGTGAAGCGCCGGCATGCTTCCCGATACGTAAACGGAAGGCTTCTCGGCTGTGCCGGAATCGTTTTTAAGTTTTTCTTTTTTTTCTTCCCCTTTGATTCTTTCCCAATTTTTAAGAATTGCGTCCTCGAAACACTCCCCTTCTTTTAAAGAAAAACTTTTATCGAAAACGTGCGGATGCCTCCTTATTAATTTTTCGTTAACGGTTTTAATGACGTCGCTTAAAGCAAACTCATTTTTTTCTTCATAAATATCGGATAAAAAAACGACCTGAAGCAGCAAATCCCCAAGTTCTTCCATTATTTCGGATTTATTGCCGGAACTTATCGCATCGACCACCTCGTAAGCTTCTTCTATCACATAAGGCTTGAGCGTTTCTTCCGTCTGCTTCCCGTCCCACGGGCATCCTTCTTTAGAGCGCAATTTTTTAACTATAGATACTAATTCTTTAAGTTCCAAAATTTTTTCATCCTGCATAAATTTCCCTTTATATCTTGAAATTAAAAATAAAACAGTTTAAATATTAAAGCCGTTATCAGAATGCCCGCGAGGCCGCCGGCAAAGACCTCAGAGCTTGTATGAATACCGCTGTTTATTCTGGACAACGCGACCAGAAACGCCAGAATAAAGGTAAGAAGCGAGGCCACGGGATTTAAGGTCAGCAGGGAAACCATAAGCCATATAGAAAAAGCGACTGCGGCATGCCCGCTGGGGAACCCGCCCCTTAATGGGGTTCCTTTATTAAATGCGGCCTTTATAATTATCACGAAGACGAAAACGACAGAAACGACTATTATTGCGATATCGGAACCTGCGGTTTTTATCATAAGCAAGAAATAGTATATCATATAATAAAGATATTTTGAAAATATTATATATCCTACCGCAAAAGAACCGAAAGAAGATAAAAGAACCGCCCCCGCGGCTAAATTTTTTATTGCCGCAATTTTTGGGGAATATTCTTTAGATACGAAATCCGCTAAATATTCTATCGAGGTATTAAAAATCTCCGCAAACAAGACCGAAAATACCGAAACGATTATGAGAAGAACGTCTATTTTGGGCATCCTTAAAAAAAGGGCGAGCAAGATTGCGCAAATGGCCGCAACAAAGTGGATTTTCATGTTTTTTTCCGTCTTTGTTGCCAATATTACGCCTTCGATAGCTGCGTTAAAAGATTCCAAAAAGCTCTGGCGGCTTTGTTTCATAATGCATTATCTTAATAACTCTTTATACATAAAATTCTGCATGCGTTTCATATCTATGTCGTAGCCGGCGTCTTCTATGCCAATTTTATGCTCTTCGTCATGCATGTATCCGAAAAGATGCAGAATACCGTGTATTATTAAAAGCGAGAGTTCTTTGTTTAATCCGTTTATATAAGTTCTGGCCTTATTTTCGCTTTGGGGAAGGACCCATTCGTCCTTCTCCCAAAAATGTTCGTATCTAAAAAAGTTATCGCCGGCGACGGACGGGGCTATATAAATTTCCCCTATATGAAAAATATCTCCCGTCCATTCTTTAAGTTCAAAAGACAGGACGTCGGTCGGATTATCTTTATTTCTGTAAGCCTTATTTAATTTTTTTATATACGCGGGAGAGCAAAAAACAATGCCGATTTCGTAAGAGCCGCAATAAAGATTTTCTATGGACTTCTTAACGATATAACGGACTGACTTTTGGTTTATTTTCGACTTTCTTTGGATATTCGCTATATTTATTATAGATTTCTTTCCCTTCATCGCTATCATCTTCCTCGGTAGATTTGCCGGCATAAGGAATTCTTTGGTGAAAAACCGAATTTAAAACCTTCACGAAAGCGTCTCCTATGGAGTGAAGGTCTTTTAACGTAAGTTCGCATTCGTCAAGCTGTCCGTCGCTGTAAATTCTGTTTATCGTCTTTCTGACCATTAGTTCCAGCCTCGAAGGGGAAATATTGGTCATCGTTCTGGATATAGCTTCGACGGAATCCGCAAGCATAATTATGCCGGCTTCCTTAGTCTGCGGTTTTTTGCCGTTATATCTGAAAGTATCTTTGGAAAGACTGCCTTCTTTATTCTCCTTAAAGGCTTTTTCGTAAAAAGCCCCTATCATAGACGTTCCATGATGCTGGCCGATTATGCTTTCGACCTTGTCGCCCAATTTGTATTTTCTTGCAAGCTCCTGTCCGTCTTTGACGTGAGACGCTATAATGAGGCTGCTCATAGTCGGAGCAAGTTTATCGTGGGGATTCTCGGAATTTGCCATATTTTCTATAAAATAGTTTGGCTTGGCGATTTTTCCTATATCGTGATAAAGGCTTGCGACTCTTGCAAGAAGGGGGTTTGCGCCGACCGACGAAGCCGCCGATTCCGCTAACGCCGCTACCATTACCGAATGCTGGTAAGTTCCTGGCGCAACGATGGAAAACTGCCTTAATAGCGGATGATTCGAACCTGAAAGTTCTAAAAGTTTAAAATCGGTGGTAAAACCGAAAATCCTTTCCAATAAGGGTATCAACCCTATAACCATAATCGACGAAATAATTCCGGATAAAAACGCCAGAATAACGCCGTAAATATTCTGTATATTTATAAGGTTCAGCCCGACCAGAGCAAAAGCCAGAACCATAAAACTATTTAAAAACCCCGTAACGACCCCCGCTTTAACGACGCGGCTCCATGAAGAAAAGTCGAAAACTTCGTAAGAAGCTATAAAACTGCCTCCGAAGGCATATATCATAAATAAAATAGAATTTTTAAAAATTATCGAGGTTAAAATAGAAAAAAGCGCTATATAAACTACCGAAACCTCTGAATTTAATATTATTCTTATCAGCATAGGTCCGAACGCAAACGGGATTAAATAGTAAATATCGTTTTTGTTTATAAACGGAAAATACATAGACAACGCGTTGGAAAAAATAATTCCGGTTTTAATTATAAGAATGGAAGACACTAAAACGGCGATAATAAAGACGATATTTTTAAAATCCACGGACGTCCTGAATTTTCTTATATATTTATACGGGAACACGTAAGAAAGGGACAAAAGCATAACTATAAGGAAAAATAATCCCACGAGGGAAGGAATATTGTTTTTTAGTTTAAATTTGGCCTCATACGTATTTAATTCGAGAGCTTTTGATTTAGTAAGAAGCTGCCCTGAACTTGCCAAAAGCATTCCCTCGTTTATATGGATATAAATAGGCTTATTTTCTTTCTTTATATTTTCTATTTTTTTTAGGGTAAGATACCTTGAATATACGATATCGGGTTTTATGACGCGGTAAACCAGCTTGTATATATCGTTTTGCATATAAAGCGGTAAAAAACCGAGATACTTTCTAGTGTAGTAATATGCAAAACCTTTTTCTTTTTTCAAAGTAAAAAATATCTGGGGATAACCTATAAGCTTTAACCTGTTTGTTATTACATTGTTTATTTCTATGTTTTTATTGGCGGGAGGCGTTTTAGAGAGAACTCCTCTTTTATAAATACTTGAAACTATATTTAAAACATACGATTCGATATTTTTATTGTAATTCAGGAAGTAAAACCCGTCTTGAGCGGCCTTACCCAAATCAATGCCCAGTTTTGAAGCAAAAATACTTTCGGACAATTCCATATTTTTAAGGTTCGGCGCATGGCTTGACTTATAAGCCCTCGCAAGGGAAAAAGCTCTTATGATTCTTCTCGATACCGTCGTTTTAACTTCAGGATAATATAAATAAACGTCGGGGCTGTTTCTAATTTTGTTTTTTAAAACGGCATCGGTCGCCTTGGTATTTATATACCTGAAATCTTTTTTTGCTATTATGGTTTTTGTAGATATCTCTCCGGCTTTATATTTGTTCTTTATGAACTCCACCCCGTTATAAAGCAAAAATGTTAAAAATACGGCGGATATTAAAAGCAGTCCTAAAAGAGAAGAATATCGGCTTTTGATTTCTAAAGTGTTATTTTTTAGAAATTCTAGGAATTTCGTTCGCTTCATAAGCTTTTATTATATTTTGGACAAGTTTATGCCTTAATACGTCCGTTCCTTTAAAATTTACGATTTCTATTCCCTCAATATTCCTCAGGATTTTACTTGCCGCAACAAGTCCGGATTCCTTGCCGGCAGGCAAATCTGTCTGGGTTATATCGCCGTTTACGACAATCTTGGAGCCGGCGCCTATTCTTGTAAGCATCATCTTCATCTGTTCGTTTGTGGCGTTTTGCGCTTCGTCCAATATAATAAAAGAATTATTAAGGGTTCTGCCTCTCATAAAGGCTATAGGGGCGACCTCTATAACGTCGGTTTCTATAAGCTTAAGCGCTTTCTCGAACTCGAACATCTCGTAAAGGGCGTCGTACAGAGGCCTTAAATAAGGATTAATTTTCTGCGAAATGTCTCCGGGAAGAAATCCTAATTTCTCGCCTGCTTCGACGGCGGGACGCGTTAAAATTATCCTGTCGAACAGTTTTCTTTGAAATAATGCAATGGCGCATGCCATGGCAAGGTATGTTTTGCCGGTTCCGGCAGGCCCTACGCCGATAACTATATCGTTTTTATAAATTGCGTCGGTATATTTTTTTTGATTTGCAGTTCTTGGAGCTATAACCTTTTTTCGCGGAGTTACCAGGATGGAAGGATAAATCTGGGCGGCTATATTGGCTTCGGGATTCTCAATTTTCAGCTTGGCTAATCTGATTAAATCGCTATCCGTAATAAGAACGTTTGTTTTATATAAACTTAAGAGGTCATATATGAATCTGCCGCATGCCCTTGCATTATTTTCATTGCCCTTAATCAGCAATACGTTGCCTCTGACGGATATATCCACCTCAAACTGGGTTTCGATAATATCTTTTATATTGGCGGAAGGGCTTGAAAATTTATTAAAAAGGTCGATGTCTTCCAGTTCTATCTTTTCTATGCTGACGGCTTCTTTCCCGCCGCCGGATATTAACCGCGATTTAGGAACCTTAGTGATTGTTTTTACGCCGCCAAAGGTATCGCGCATTTTAACCGCCGCAGACGAACCCCGTTTCCTTGTTTTATTAGTTATTCCCAAATTTTGTTTTTAATAACTCCTTAACCGCATATATTGTTATCGGTAAAATATTGCCCTGCCGTCGCCGGCGCAAAGGACTATGTCCGTCGCGGCTCGTCAAACCAATATTTTGATTATAACTATTATTGGAAGAAAAGTCAAAAACGGCCCGGATTTATTTTTATGCCTCGTTTTTCCAATAAATCCTTAACGATAAATCCCTTTCTTAAAATGAATAATCTACCTCGCCTTTATAAGCTTTTTCTATTTTTCTTCCTATTTTTCGATTATACCGTATTATAAACAATCATTTTGCCGGCATAGGACATAAAACTATATTTAAAATTTATTCCTGAATATTTTTACCGCTTCCTAACTATTGCGTTTTTTACGATATTTGCGGAATCATTTTTTAAGACAAGAGAAACAAATATATAAACTAAAACGCCTGCGGCAAGAGAAGCTAAAACTATCGTTAAAGAACCGTAATCGAACTTCCCTAAAGCAACTATTAAAAATTCTACTATTAACCCCATAATAAGACTAGCGATTAAGGTTTTGACAAACGATTTAAAGAAACCCGCGTCCAAGCCGATGCCCTTTTTTAGCCGAAGTTTTCTTAGAAGGTAAAGATAATTAAAAATTAATGAAATGCTTGAAGCCAGGGCCAGCCCGTAAACGCCCATAACCCGCATAAGCAGAACCGCAAATATAATGTTTATAATCAGCGAAATTATTGTAGCTTTTACCGGCGTTTTAGTATCCTTCATCGAATAGAAAACCGGAATTACGGTTTTTAAAAGCGCGGACGCCCACAGCCCGACGATAAAAAACATAAGAACGCCCGCCGTTTTTTGCGCATCCGCCGCATTGAATATTCCGTGCATATATATTAATTTTGCAAGACTGTTTCTTAAAAGTATTAATCCTATGCTTGAAGGAATTATTATAAAAAACATCAGGGACGATGAAAAATTAAAAGCGCCTCCGACTTCTTTGAGGTCGTTTTTAGCAAACGAAGCCGAAAGGGCGGGGAAAATTGCCGTCTGCATCGCAATGGCGAAAACGCCCAAAGGAAACTGATAAAGCCTGTCGCCGTAGTAAAGATAGGAAATGCTGCCGGCCGGCAGAAATGATGCGAGAAAGGTATCGAATATAAGATTAAGTTGAATTACGGCCATTCCCAGAAGAGACGGGGCAAGCAGTTTGAAGACGGATTTCACTTCTCTGTTTCTAAAATTAAATTTGAATCCAAGAATAATTTTCTTTCTTCTGATATAATAAATTTGGGATAAAAGCTGTAAAACGCCGCCGAGCATGACCCCCGCAGCAAGCGCATATATGCCCGGATGAAAAAACGGCCTTAAAAAAAGGGCGGCGATTATTAACAAAACATTCAGGATTATAGGATACATCGCTCCCGGAGCATAAGAGCCGTGAACGTTAAGAACCCCCGCAAAAAATGCGGCAAGCCCTATTAAAAAAATATACGGGAACATGACTTTAGTAAGAAATACGGCAAGATGAAATTCAGCAGGTTTGTGCAAAAATCCGGGAGCTGTTACAGCCACGAAAACAAAAGAAAATAGGAAACCGATAACGGAAAGAATCAAAAGAATAAAAAATAATACGGTAAAAACGGTCTTAAAAAGGCCGGCCGATTCGTTTTCGTTATTTTTGGCCAGACTTTCCGAATACACGGGAATAAAAGAAGACGAAATACCTCCTTCTCCGAAAAGCCTCCTGAACAGATTGGGTATCCTGAAAGCTACGAAAAAAGCATCCGTGGCAGTTCCCGCGCCGAAAAAATATGCTATGCAGATATCCCTTAATAAGCCTAAAATCCTGCTTATCAGGGTAAAAAAAGAAACGACCGATAAATTCCTGACTATCTCATGATTTTTGGATTGAGAAGGCATTTATAAAAACTTTTGAATAAGTATTTCCGCGATCTGTACGGCATTGAGCGCCGCCCCTTTTCTCACGTTATCGGCTACTATCCAAAGATTTAAACCGTTGGGTATAGAAAAATCCTTTCTTATTCTGCCGACAAAAACTTCGTCCTTTCCCGCGGCATAGGTCTGGTAGGGATATCTTTCTTCGGGATTGGCGCTTAAAACGTTGTCTATAATTTTTACGCCGCCGGTTTCCGATAAGATTCTTTTGATATCTTTTATATCGAAATTCTTTTCCGTTTCGATATTTACCGACTCTCCGTGAGAAAAAAATACAGGCACCCGCACTGTCGTAGCGGATACGGCTATGTTCTTATCGTGCATTATTTTTTGCGTTTCCCTGACCATTTTAATTTCTTCTTTCGTATATCCGTCTTCGCTAAAAACGTCTATCTGAGGAATACAGTTAAAAGCTATCTGGACGGGAAATTTTTCCGGATATATATCCCCTTTTGCGTTTATTATGCCGGTTGTTTGATAAAACAATTCGTCCATAGCTCTTTTGCCTGCGCCGGACGTCGACTGATAGGTCGAAACGATTATCCTTTTTATCTTATATCTGTCGTGAATCGGCTTAAGGGGCACGACCATTTGAATGGTCGAACAATTTGGATTTGCTATTATATTTTTATTAGAATAATATTTTATATCTTCCGGATTGACCTCTGGAACGACTAAAGGAACGTCTTCGTCCATTCTGAAATAAGAAGTGTTGTCTATAACTACCGCTCCTTCTTTCGCGGCTATCGGGGCAAACTTAGAACTGACGGAACCTCCGGGGCTGGATAAAACTATGTCGATTTTTTTTTTCTCGAAAGAATCTTCCTTTAGGGCATCGACGATATAATCTTCGCCCTTAAACTTAATGGTTTCGCCGAGAGAATTTTCCGAGGCGAAAAGATAAAGTTCCGCCGTCGGAAATTTTCTTTCCTCTAATATTTCTAAAAATTCTCTGCCTACAAGTCCGGTCGCGCCCATAATGCCGATATTGTATTTTTCTTTTTTCATATTTTTCCCGTTTTTTTATTTTCTTAATTCATCTATAACCGCTTTGCCCATTTCTTTTGTGCCGACAAGTTTGGTTCCGGGGGCATTCGAATAAATATCGGCGGTTCTGTATCCGTTTTTAATGACTTTCTCTACGGCGTTTTCAATTTTTCCGGCAATATTATCCATATCGAAACTATATTTTAACATCATTGCGGCCGATAAAATAGCCGCAATCGGATTGGCTTTATTTTGTCCCGCAATATCCGGCGCGCTGCCGTGAATTGGTTCGTACATCCCTTTTTTTCCGTTAAGGCTTGCCGACGGAAGCATGCCGATAGATCCGGCAACCATTGAAGATTCATCGCTCAATATATCTCCGAACATATTTGTGGTAACTATAACGTCAAAGGATTTAGGCTGTCTTATGAGCTGCATCGAACAGTTATCTACATACATATTGCTTAATTCGACGTCGGGATATCCCTTCGAAGTTTCGGCAACGACCTCCCTCCAAAGTTCCGTGCATTCCAAGACGTTTGCCTTATCGACCGATAAAACTTTTTTCCTTCTTTTTCTTGCAATTTCAAAAGCTATTTTTGCGATTCTTTCTATTTCTTTCGTAGTGTAAACTAAAGTATTGACTCCCTTTTTTTGTCCGTCGTCCATATTGAAAACGCCTCTAGGCTGACCGAAATAAATTCCGCCGGTAAGCTCGCGGACTATCATCATATCTGTTCCGCTAACAACCTCTCTTTTTAAAGGGGAAGCATCTATGAGCTCGTCGTAAATCTTTGCCGGCCTTAAATTTGCATAAAGTCCAAGGTCGTACCGCAAAGTTAAAAGGGCTTTTTCGGGCCTTAGTTCTATGGGAAGGGATTCCCATTTCGGTCCGCCGACTGCTCCAAAAATAACGGCGTCCGCCTCTTTCGCAAGCTTAAGGGCTTTTTCGGTAATGGGCTTTTTATATTCGTCGTAGGAAGCGCCTCCGACAAGGTCTTCTTCTATTTCATAACGCACGGAGTTTGCGTCGAATAAAAATTTCAGGACATTAACCGCTTCTCCGGCAACCTCCGTTCCTATTCCGTCTCCAGCAAAAAGCGCTAATTTTATCATAATTTATATTCTGCCCTCCTTAATCTTTTTTTTGGCGTACGCAATTAAACCGCCCGCGTTAACAAGCTCGGACATAAACTTTGGAATCGGTTTCGCTTTGATAACGGTATTTTTTGTTTTGTTTTTAATCTCTCCCGTATCGGTATCCGCTTCCAAAAAATCCCCGCTATCTATGCCGGCGGTATCCGCTTCCAAAATAAACAAGCCTATATTGAAGGAATTCCTATAAAAAATCCTCGCGAAACTCTTGGCGATTACGACGGGGACTCCGCATGCCTTAATCGCTCTCGGAGCGTGCTCTCTTGAAGAGCCGCAGCCGAAATTGTTCCCGGCAACGATTATGTCGCCGTTAGATACATTGGAGGCAAATCCCGCATCTGCATCCTCCATGCAATGCTTTTTTAGGTTATCGTCGTTAGAATCGTTTAAGTACCTTGCAGGTATAATGGCATCGGTATCTATATTGTCTCCGAATTTAAAAACTTTTCCGCTAAATATCATAAATAATCGCTCCTTTTATAAAATTTATATCGATTGATTTATATTTTGCCGGTTTTAATGCTTTCGCCCTGATGCCGCATTTAATATTTAATATTAGGCATTCATACGGACTCTTCGGGACCGGAAATTTTACCGAGTATCGCCGATGCGGCGCAAACTGCTGGATTTGCAAGATAAACTTCGCTCGTAACATCGCCCATTCTTCCTTTAAAGTTCCTGTTGGTGGAAGAAATTGCCCTTTCGCCGTCAGCAAGTATTCCCATATATCCGCCTAGGCAAGGGCCGCAGGTCGGAGTGCTGACTACCGCTCCGGCATCCATAAATATATCTATAAGCCCTTCTTTTTCTGCCGCCCTGTATACTTCCGGCGTCGCAGGAATGACTATAAGCCTCGTGTATTTGGCTATTTTTTTTCCTTTTAAAACCATGGCGGCAATCCTTAAATCCTCTATTCTACCGTTTGTGCACGAACCTATGACGGACTGGTCTATTTTTATATTTTTAGCGGAAGCTTCGTCGATATCTATGCTGTTTTCTGGAAGATGCGGAAAAGCAACCTGCGGTTTTATCGATTCGGCGTTAAAATTTAAAACCCTGTAATATTCCGCGCCTTCGTCGCTTTTATAAAAAGTATACGCCCTGCCCGCTCTTCCTTTAACATAATTTTCCGTAATTTCGTCCGGCTCGAATATACCGCTTTTTGCTCCAGCCTCTATAGCCATGTTCGATATGGTAAATCTATCCGCCATTCCCAGATGTTTAAACGCGCTTCCCGAAAATTCAAGCGCCATATAGTTTGCGCCTTCTACTCCTATTTTCCCTATCAGGTACAGCACTAAATCTTTGCCGGATACCCATTTGCCGGGCTTGCCGTCAAAAACTACTTTTATGGATTCGGGAACTTTTAGCCATAATTCCCCGAATGCAAAGGCGTATGCAAGGTCCGTCGAGCCTACCCCGGTAGCGAAAGCCCCTAATGCGCCGTATGTGCATGTATGCGAATCCGCTCCTACGACGAGGTCTCCGGGCAAAACTATTCCTTTTTCGGGCAAAAGCGCATGTTCGACGCCTGCTTCACCGCATTCAAAATAATATTCGATATCATGCTTTTTTGCAAATTCCCTCAGCATTTTTGCCTGTTTTGCGCTTAAAATATCTTTGTTCGGAACAAAATGGTCAGGAACGAGGGCGATTTTCTTCCTATCGAAAATCCTGTCTATGCCTATAGCTTCAAATTCTTTTATCGCAATAGGAGCGGTAATGTCGTTGCCGAGCGCGATATCCACTTTTGCGTTCACTATATCGCCCGGCGATACCGTATCCAGACCGGTGTGGTTTAATATTATTTTTTCTGTGACGGTTAACTTCCTTTTCACTAAACTTACCTCCGATTATTTAATAAATTTTCGATTAAAACTGATAATTAAACAGAAACTGATATAATATAAAATTTATCAAATCATGAGTCAAACGAATAATATTTATAATTAAAAAGAGTTTTTATCCATGCATAATAAGCATTCGATTTATATTATCGTCCTCCGATATCTGTATTCGCTTATTTTTGCGTGTTAGGGAAATATGCGGCTTACGAATGCATCTCCATGCCGCAAACCGATTTATCGACGCTGTTATTGCGGACGTAAAGTTTATTTAAAGCGTTGACGTAAGCTTTTGCGCTGGCAACCACGATATCGGTATGGGCGCTTCTTCCCGTAATTTGGATTCCGCTGTTTTCTATAGTCACGGAAACGTCGCCTTGCGCCTCCGTCGTTCCCCTTATGGATTTAACTTCGTAAGCTATCGCCTTGGATTTTGAAGCGACAATCTTTTCTATCGCATTTACGGCGGCATCTACTGGGCCGTTTCCGAAAGAAGAATCCTGCCTTAATTCTCCGTCAACCATAATTTTGACCATAGAAAGAGGCGTTACCGTATCGCCGCAGACAACGTTTAAGTATTTAAGTTCATACTTCTCCGCCGGATGAGATTTTGCTATAAGCGAGTCGATATCCTCGTCGTAAATATCTTTTTTTCTATCGGCTAATCCTTTAAATTTTACGAAAGCGGCTTCGATTTCTTCGTCCTTTAATAGATAACCTAAGGATATAATCTTTTCTTTAAATGCATGCATGCCGGAATGCTTGCCGAGAACGAGTTCGTTGGCCTGTCTTCCCACGCGTTCCGGAGTCATAATTTCATACGTGGCTTTTTCTTTTAATACGCCGTCCTGATGAATACCGGCTTCGTGGGAAAAAGCGTTTTTACCCACAATCGCTTTATTTGGCTGTACGGAAATACCCGTTATATGAGTTAAAAGCTGGGACGTCCTATAAAGTTCGGTCGTATTAACGCCGGTAACCGCGTTATATATATCTTTTCTAAGTTCTAAAGCCATGACTATTTCTTCTAGCGCGGCATTCCCGGCCCTCTCTCCTATGCCGTTAATGGTACATTCGACCTGGCCTATCCCGGCAAGTATCGCCGAAAGAGAATTGGCGACGGCGAGTCCTAAATCGTTATGGCAATGGACGCTTAAAGTAATATCGCCTATGCCTTTAACCTTTTCCTTTATTTTTTTTATAAAATCAAAAAATTCGAAAGGGGTTGCGTAGCCCACGGTATCCGGGATATTAACGGAGGTGGCTCCGGCCTCTATAACGCCTTCTATCACCCTGCATAAGAAATTAAAGTCTGACCTGGCGGCATCTTCGGCGGAAAATTCTACTTTTTCGGTTAAAGATTTAGCATACTTTACCATATTTACGGCTTTTTCGTATAATTCGTCGCGGCTCATCCTTAGCTTATATTTCAGGTGTATGTCCGACGTCGCTATAAAAGTGTGTATAACCGGTTTTTCCGCAAATTTAACTGCGGAATACGCCCTGTAAATATCCTTTTCGTTTGCCCTTGCAAGTCCGGCAATCTCTATGCCTTTAATCTCCTGCGCTATCGCCTTTACAGCCTCAAAATCTCCTTCGGAAGCGATGGGAAAACCGGCTTCTATGACATCGACGCCGAGCCTTGCAAGCTGGCGCGCAAGATTTAATTTTTCCTCGATATTCATGCTTGCGCCGGGGGATTGTTCTCCGTCCCTTAAGGTCGTATCGAAAATCTTAATTTTTTTTAATTGTTTGTCGTTCATAAAGCCTCTTGCGCTTCGTTTAGCCTGTTTGCTTATTATTTTTTATCTTAGCACCAACAAAATAAAAATACAATAGAGGGGAAACGAAAGAATACAGAAAGAAAATCGCAAATAGAGATTCTACCGGTTTAATTATTATTATAATCAGGGCTAAAGAAAGCAGGGCAAGTAATTCGAAAGGCCTCCGCTTAAAAATGCTTAAATCTTTCATCGCGAAATAACCTATGTTGCTTATCATAAGAAGGCCGGTAACGACGGTTAAGGCTAGTATGATTTTGCTGAGCAGGGCAATTTTTAAGGAAATTCCCGTAAGAAAAAAAAGGAACGAAACTACGGTCCCCGCGGCGGCGGGAGAAGGAAGTCCGGTAAATTTGTTATACTCTACGGAATTTCGCTGTACGTTAAATCTTGCAAGCCTCAGCGCCGCTCCCAGAAGATAAACGAAAACCGACGCCCATCCAAGCCTTCCGTAAACAATAAGGATAGATTTGAATAATAATATTGAAGGAGCGACTCCGAACGCAATCAAGTCGGAAAGAGAGTCGTATTCTATGCCGAATTTAGAACTTGAATTGGTAAGTCTTGCAACTTTTCCGTCTATTCCATCGAAAAAAATAGAAGCGATTATAAGCCAACCGGCTATTTGGTATCTGCCCTCGATAGAATTAATGATTGAATAAAATCCCGACAGGAGGGAAAGGCTGGTTATCAGATTCGGCAAAAGAAAAATTCCTTTCGTCATGCTGTTTCTATATAAATTTGCCGTGTCTAAACCTGCTTTTATCGGCGGATAAGTTTTTTTCTGTTTATTTAACGTTATCATTTAATAATTGTTATGCTATTTTTCCTAAAACAGTTTTTCCGGAATAGACTTTGTCTTTAAGTTTAACATTAGGTTTAAAACTTAAGGGGAGATAGACGTCCAGTCTCGAACCGAATTTTATCAGGCCGTATCTGTTTCCCGTTCCGACTTCGTCCCCTTCTTTAATTTTGCATACTATTCTTCTTGCGATAAGTCCTGCAATCTGAACAAACGCAATTTTTTCAGACTTTCGGCCGCCCGTGCCTGAAAGAGTCAGAATAACGCCGTTAAACTCGTTTTCCGAAGACGCCTTGTCTAAATTAGCGGAAAAAAACTTTCCCTTATTGTATATGATTTTTTCAACGCGTCCGCTAACGGGAATCCTGTTTATATGCACGTTAAAAAGCGACATAAAAATGCTTATCTTAAGGGCTTCGCCGTTAAGAAATCTTTCGTCCGCAACCTCCTGCAAAAATATAATCCTGCCGTCCGCGGGCGAAACGATTTCGTCCGCGCTTAAGATAGAGTCGGGCTTACGTTCGGGGTCCCTGAAGAAATAAATATTAAAAACAAAAAACAAAAAAAACAAAAAAAATAGCGCTAAAAAAAGATATTTTAAAAGCGGAACCGTCGAATAAACATAGAAAAATAAAAAAACGGCGGAAAAAAAAAGCGCCGCCAATACAAATTTAATTCCTTCTTTTGCAATATATTTCATTCCCGCTATTCTTACGCATTTAATTTTTAATGTTTTATATGTTTATATTAATTTTTGGATTTATCGACGATTTTATTTTTGGTAATCCACGGCATTAAAGACCTTAGCCTCTTGCCCACCCTTTCAAGCTGATGTTCTTCTCCTATTCTCGTAAGGGCGTTAAAGGAAGGTTTATCGGCTTTATTTTCAAGCATCCACTCTGTCGCGAATTTTCCGGTTCTGATTTCTTCAAGAACTTTTTTCATTTCGCATTTAACTTTTTCGTTGATTATTCTTGGCCCTCTGGTTATATCGCCGTATTGGGCGGTATTGCTTATGGAATATCTCATGTTGGAAATGCCGCCTTCGTATATAAGGTCAACTATAAGTTTCATTTCATGTATGCATTCGAAATATGCGCTTTCTTCCTGATATCCGGCTTCGACGAGCGTTTCGAAGCCCGCGGTCATAAGGGCCGCAAGTCCGCCGCAAAGAACCGCCTGCTCGCCAAAAAGGTCGGTTTCGGTTTCTTCTTTGAACGTGGACTCTAAAATACCGGCTTTGCCGCCTCCTATCGCCGCAGCGTACGACAATGCCATATTCTTGGTATTTCCGGAATAATCGTTATATACCGCGATTAAATCCGGAACTCCGCCGCCCTTTTCGAACTCGTGCCTGACGAGATGTCCGGGGCCCTTCGGCGCCGCCATAAAGACGTTTACGTCTTTGGGGGGGACTATTTGCCCGAAATGAATGGAAAAACCGTGGGCAAAGACAAGATATTTGCCGGCTTTTAAACCCGGTTCTATTTCCTGCTTATAAACCGTCCCGTGAATTTCGTCGGGAAGAAGTATCATTATAACATCGGCCTTGGCCGCAGCTTCGCTGACGGGATATACGTCGAAGCCCGCATTCTTAGCTTTCGCAAAAGAGCCGCCTTCCGGCCTTAGGCCTATAATGACTTTAACGCCGGAATCTTTTAAGTTTAAGGCATGGGCATGCCCCTGAGAGCCGTAGCCTATAATTGCTACGGTTTTGGATTGGATGAGTTTTAAATCCGCGTCTTTTTCGTAAAAAATGTTCATTAAATCCTCCTGACAAAATTATTTATTAGCTTGACTTTCTTGTCCTCTGTATTGCTATTATTCCCGTCTTGACTATATCTTTCATGCCTAACGGCCTTAAAATATCTATTAGCGATTCTATCTTTTTTTCCGAACCGGTAACCTCGAGCGTATATGAATTTCTTGATACGTCTATAATGCGGCCGCCGAATATGTCTTTTATCCTGAATATATCGCCCTTGGTCGTTTCGTCCGCGTTTACTTTTATTAAAACGGTCTGCCTGACTACCGAATCTTCATCAGACAACTCCTGCACTTTTATTACGTTGACGAGCCTGTTCAGCTGTTTTGTAATCTGTTCTAAAATCTGCGTATCGCCCGATGTGGCGATTATCATTTTTGATTCGTTTTTTTCGAGCGTTTTTGCGACGCAAATGCTGTCTATGTTGAATCCTCTAGCCGAAAAAAGCCCGGCAACCCTGGTAAGCACTCCCGCTTCATTTTCTACGAGAATGGAAAGAATGTGGGTTTTCTCCATAATAATTTAATCCTGTTAAATATTATAATCTTGGCTTATACCAATAACATCCCCGTAATAGGAGAACCGGGGGCTACCATTGGATAAACCCCCTCTTCTTTGTCCACTACGAAATCCATTATAACCGGCTTATTTATAGATAACGCCTCTTCTATTACGGGGCCCACTTCATCAGGGGTATTTGCCCTTAAGCCTACGGCGCCGTAAGCTTCGGCAAGCTTAACGAAATCGGGATTAACGTTCATTTCAGAGAACGAGTATCTTTTATTGTAAAATAATTCCTGCCACTGCCTAATCATGCCAAGAAAATTATTGTTTATTATCGCAATCTTAACAGGCAGATTATATTGAACGGCGGTAGCCAGCTCCTGAATATTCATCTGTATGCTGCCGTCTCCGGCGATATCGAAAACCGTTTTGTCGGGGCAGGCTATCTGGGCGCCGATTGCCGCCGGAAATCCATAGCCCATGGTGCCGAGTCCGCCCGAAGTCAAAATAGTCCTTGGGTCTTTAAATTTATAAAACTGCGCAGTCCACATCTGGCTTTGGCCTACTTCAGTCGCTATTATAGCATCTCCTCCGGTAAGTTCGTTTATTTTTTCTATTACGTATTGCGGTTTTATTATGTCATTCATTTTATATAAAAGAGGGTGTTCGTATTTCCATGCGTTTATTTCTTCGAGCCAGCTTAGCCTGTCGTAACGGTTTGACGAAATTTCTTCGTTTTTATTGTTTAAAATTTCGAGAAGGCTGTTTAAAACAGATTTTACGTCGCCTACTACCGGGATTTCTATTTTTACGTTTTTTCCTATGGAAGAAGGGTCTATGTCTATGTGGGCGAATTTTGCTTTTTTGCCGAATTCTTCTACTTTGCCGGTGACCCTGTCGTCAAATCTTGCTCCTACGGCAACGATAAAATCGGCATTAGATATCGCCATATTTGCCGCATAAGTACCGTGCATTCCTAGCATCCCGAAAAACAGCGAATGTTCGGAAGGAAAGCCGCCGAGCCCCATAAGCGTGGACGTAACAGGCAAATCAAGCAATTCGGCCAATTCTTTAAGTTCGCCGGAGGCGTTTGAACTGATGACCCCTCCGCCTATATAAAGCAAGGGTCTTTTTGAGGCCAATATTCCGGCGGCAAGTTTTGAAATCTGCACCCGATGGCCGAAATACGTAGGGCTGTATCCTCTTAATTCGACAGTTTCGGGATAGTCAAATTCATAGACGCTTGAGGTGATATCCTTGGGAATATCTATAAGTACCGGTCCGGGCCTTCCCGTAGAAGCGATATAAAACGCTTCTTTAATTGTTCTTGCAAGGTCTTTTATATCTTTAACCAGATAATTATGCTTTGTGCACGGTCTTGTTATGCCTACCGTGTCGGCTTCCTGAAACGCGTCGTTCCCTATTAAATTTGTGGTAACCTGCCCAGTAAGGATAACCATCGGAACGGAATCCATATTTGCCGTAGCAATTCCGGTTATCGTATTGGTAGCGCCGGGACCGGACGTTACGAGAACCACGCCGACCTTTCCCGACGCTCTTGCGTAACCGTCGGCGGCGTGCGCCGCGCCCTGTTCGTGCCTGACGAGAATATGCTTTATTTTATCTTTATAATTTAAAAGTTCGTCGTAAATATTTAAAACCGCGCCTCCGGGATAACCGAAGATGGTATCCACGCCCTCTCTGACAAGGCTTTCCAAGATAATTTTCGAACCGGTCATTAAATTTTTTTTTGGATTATGCTCCATTTTAAATCCTTTGTTTCTTTGGGTTATATTTATTATATGAGCGCGGATGCCAAAATTTTTATTTCTCCGTTATCATATTTTTATTTCCTTATGTTTCTATTGACGATTGCCCCTTCATCGGCAGACGAAACCATCTCGGCATATCTTGAAAGATAGCCGTGGCTTATTTTTTTTGGTTTTTTAGATATTAATAGCTTTCTTTTGCCAAGTTCTTCATCGGGAACAAGAATATTTAATTTTCTGCCCGGTATGTCGATTTCTATTTTATCTCCGTTTTTAACGAGAGCTATGGGGCCGCCTTCCTGCGCCTCCGGCGAAATATGTCCGATGCAAGGGCCGCGGGTTCCGCCTGAAAAACGCCCGTCGGTGATAAGAGCGACCTTATCTCCGAGACCCATGCCCACTATCTGCGATGTAGGCGCAAGCATTTCTCTCATCCCCGGCCCTCCTTTAGGCCCTTCGTATCTTATGACGACGACGTCTCCTTCTTTAATTCTGCCCTTGGAAATATTTTCCATTGCGGATTCTTCGCTGTCGAAAGTAACCGCGTTTCCGGTAAATTTCATCATCGACGGAGCGACTCCGCTTGATTTGATTATCGCTCCGTTAGGGGCGAGATTGCCGAAAAGCACGGCGATTCCCCCTTCTTTGCGATAAGGGTCGTCAATTTTCCTGATTACTTCATTGTTGACGTAATTGACGTTGGAAATTATTTCGCCGATAGATTCGCCGCTAACCGTAAGCGGCTTAACATTTATGACCGTTCTTAACTCATAAAGCAGCGAAGGTATTCCGCCGGCAAAATCCAGGTCTTCTAGGAAATACTCCCCCGCAGGCCTTAAATTGGTAAGCTGCGGCGTCCTTTTTGAAATATCGTCAAATATTTTTAAATCTAATTTTATACCGGCTTCGTTTGCAATCGCAAGTAAATGCAATACGGAATTGGACGAACCCCCTAATGCCATATCGACCGCTATGGCATTTTTAAAGGCATCGATAGTGGCTATATCCCGGGGCAGCACTCCTTCTTTAACAAGCTCGACTATTCTGCTTCCGCTTTCAAAAGCTATCCGCTTCTTTATAGCCGAACCGGCAAGCGCTGTTCCGGCTCCCGGCATAGACATGCCCATAACTTCGGTAAGGCATGCCATAGTATTTGCGGTATATAAGCCCTGACAAGAACCTTGCCCGGGACAAGCGCACATTTCCAGCTCGCTAAGTTCTTTTTCCGTTATTTCGCTTATTCTGTATTTTGCGACCGCTTCAAACGTATCTCTTACAAATGAAAGTCTTTTCCCGTGATAGTGGCCGGAAAGCATAGGGCCTGCCGTAACCACGATAGACGGTATGTTGAGCCGCAAAGAAGCCATTAGCATGCCGGGGGTGATTTTATCGCAATTTGTTAAAAGAATAAGGCCGTCTAGACAATGCGCTTCGGCTATGGTTTCAATAATATCGGCGATAAGTTCGCGGGACGGAAGGGAATAATGCATGCCGATATGCCCCATCGCAATTCCGTCGCAAATTCCGGGAATACCGAAAACGAAAGGATGCCCTCCGTTGCTGTACACGCCGTTTTCCGCCGCCCTTTCCAAGTCCCTTATGCCGACGTGCCCCGGAATTAAATCGGTAAAGCTCGACGCAATTCCTATAAAAGGTTTCTTCATTTCGCTTTTGGCTAATCCGGAAGCATAGAGCAGCGACCTGTGGGGCGTTCTGTCCACGCCATCTTTTATATTGCCGCTTTTCATAAATTTTATTCCTTTTAATTTAAATTTTAATTAAATTTTTTAACCTGCTATCCTTTTTTTTATTATTTTTTTCATAATATCGTTTCCGTTAAGCTTTTTTAGCTTAAGTTCTTTTATGGCTTTTTGCTCTTCCGGAGTCAAAAAAGGCTTAGTGCTGTATTTGTTTAATAATTTTTCTATTTCTTTATGCTCGTCGAATATCTTTTTGAAACTTTCGTCCGTAGCGATAAGTAAATCCGCCATCTTTTTTTCGGCTTCGTCTAAAAATTGCATTATCAGACCCCCTTGAGGCAATATAATGAAAATAGTATTATATTGATTAAATTAGATATTTTTTATTTTAAAACGGCCCCGCTCCGTAAACATAATATGGGGAAAGTTCTTCCGTGTATTTTAATCCTTTGTCCGCTTTATTCTCCGCGGCATATATAGACGCAAAACGCGTCGTTTCTTTTAAATCAAAAGGCGTTAACGGATAGGCGCTTTCAAATTCGGCTTTAAAATTATCGTAATCGTCCATTTTATTATATCCGTAAACCAAAGCCGGCTTCTTCGGCATATCGCCGGCAAGAGACTTAATCTCGTTTAAATTTAAAAGGTCCGCCTTAAGATGCGGAATTATATTTCCATTTTCGACGGTATATTCCGATACGTAATAGTTATCTTTTATTCCTTTTTTCGCGGCTATGATATATTCGTAATTTTCGCCGTTTTTGGCAAGAGAATACGCGCAGGCGAATAAGCTTCCTATGCCTGCGATATTTATTCCTAAAACGTAAGACAACGTTTTTGCTATGGTCAATGAAACCCTGATTCCGGTGTAAGAACCGGGGCCTAAAATAACGGCTATTCCGGTTAAATCTTTTAGCTTGATATCCGTTTTCCGCATCGCTTCGTCTAATTGCCTAAATATTAATACAGAATGTTTTTCATGAAAATCCGAAACGGATTCGTAAATCTTACCGGAATTATCGTCCGTTATTAATACGTTTGAATACCCGTTTGAACTGTCGATGGATAATAAAGGCATACCCTATGTTTTTATAGCCCTGATTATATCGTTGTATGAAACAAACAGCATTAGCAGTATCAAAATCGCAAAGCCGATTTTAGCCGCCGTTTCCTGAAATTTAACGCTTAAAGGACTTCTTTTGAGCATTTCTATAACGGAAAATAATAGATGCCCCCCGTCTAAAGCGGGAATAGGAAATAGATTTACGAGCCCGATATTTACGCTTATAAACGCTACGAAATAAAAAAAATCGGAAACTCCGAGACCGGCCGCTCTTCCAGAAAGCTGGGCTATCATTATGGGACCGCCGAGATCGCTTGCAGGAAGTTTGCCGGCTATAAGATAAAACAGGCTGACGATGGTTATGTAGATTATAAACCAGATTTCCTTAAGGGAGGAGATAAAAGAATTCCATAAACTGCCGTATTTGTAAAAAATAGCTTTATTGGAAGGGGTTATCCCGATGACGTATCTTTTGGTTTTTTGCCTTAAAATATTTAAGCCTTCTGTCGGCTCGGGCTTTAGTTTTACCGTCCTGTATCCGTTATTTTCTTTAACTACCAAAGTTAAAGTATGTCTGCCTAATTTTTCTATATATCTGGATAAGCCCGCCCACGAATTAACCTTTATTCCGTTAACGCTTGTAACGACGTCGCCTTTTTTAAGCCCCGCCTTCATTGCGGGAAGCCCTTTCATCAGGCCGCCTATCACAGGTTTCAAGACGGGCCTTCCGGTCATAAATATTACGGTGAATATTACCGCCGCAATGATAAAATTAAAAGCGGGGCCGAAGAATATTATCAGAAATTTTTTATATGGGGGCAATTTGCCGTAAGAACGTTTTTCGTCTTCGGGAGGCAGTTCTTCCGAGGGGTCTTCTCCAAGCAGTTTAACGTATCCCCCCAGAGGAAGGGCGGAGATTATATATTCGGTTTCCCCTATCTTTTTGCCGTACACTTTAGGGCCGAATCCTAAGGAAAACTTTTCGACTTTAACGCCCATTTTTTTTGCGACTATAAAATGTCCGAACTCGTGTATCAGAACAATAATGCTTATGACTATAAGAAAAGCTATTATGTCGTAAAAAATTCCGTTTATGACCATATATTTTTAATTTAATTTTAAATTTTTATATAATTTTTGCCGATTAATATATATGATATTATATTTTTTTTTATCTAAAAGTGCAATTGTTTTTTAGTTTCTCAACGATATCCCGAAAACTGCGTTAAGTTCTTTTAACAGTTCGTCCCTTAATAAATTTACCTCTTCCATGGTCAGCGTCCTGTCTTCGGCTATCATATCGTATCTTATAAGAAAGGAAATTTTGCCTTCTTCTATCTGCCTGCCTCTGTAAACGTCGGCTAATCTTACGTTTTTTATCAATCCGGAAAACCCCTTTATAGATTTTTCTATGCTGGCGTATGCGATGCCGGAATCTGCGACGATGGAAATATCCTGCTCTATCTCGGGGTATTTATTCGGAGGGATAAACGATTTCCTTAGAGATATAAAATCTTTAATGAAATCCAAATCTAATTCAAATATGAAAACTTTGCTTTCAATCTTAAATTCTTCAAGTATTTCTCTTCTTATTTCCCCGAAAATACCGGCTTTATTTTTTCCGACGGAAATCTCCATGGAAGCGTTTGAATTAAATAACGGGTCGTCTTCCGTCCTGGAATAAACAAATTTTTTTATGCCCGATTCTTTAAGCAAAAACTCTACTACTCCTTTTCCGCGATAAAATTCCGGCTCCTGCCTGTCGGATTTAATTCCGGAGCAAACCGCCCCGCATAAAAGATTTGTTTCGGCAACCGAGGAATCGTCCGCCGCTCCATTCCTATAAATTTTTCCCGCTTCGAATATTTTAATGTTTTTATATTTTTTCGAATTTTGATACACGGCTTTTAGAATATCCGGAATTATGCTTACCCTGAAAAACGCATAATCGGCGGAAATAGGATTCCTAAGCTCCAGAACGCCGTTTTTCCCTGCGTTTGAAATTTTTATTTCTTTTTCTCCCGTAAGCGAAGGAGAAATTATTTCCGTAAACCCTTTGCATCTCAGCAGATTCTTGAAGAGCCTGGAAGCTTCGAAATTTTGGTTTTTTTGGGGAGGGGTTAAAATACCGGCCGGCATTGAAGATTTAATCTTGTCGTATCCGTAAATCCTGAATACGTCTTCGTAAATATTAACGCTTTCCGTTATGTCGCTCCTGAAATAAGGCGGCGTTGCGAAAATAACTTCTTTATCCGTTCCGCTTTTTGAAATTTCCGGCGAAATTTCGTATCCTAATTTAGACAGGAAGACCGACGTTTTGTCTTTTACCGCTTCGTCGCCCAGAAAATCGCATAATTCTGCCGTTTTAATTTCGTAAATTTGTGGTTTTTCACGCTCTTTCAGGTCGAAAGCGTAACAGGAAATTTTAAAGCCGCCGCCGCAATATTTGTTAAGGAGATAAAGAAATCTTTTAATTCCTAATATGCTTAAGAGCGGGCTCAGTCCTTTTTCGAACCTCGTGGAGGCATCGGTTCTTAACGAAAGCGCTCTTGACGTCCGCCTTATATTGGACATGTTAAAATTTGCCGCTTCTACGATAATATCCGTAGTGTTTTCGTCTATTTCGCTGTTTTCGCCCCCCATTATTCCCGCAAGGGCAACGATTTTATCGTCCGCGGCTATTACGATATCGTCTTTCGTCAACTCCCTCTTTTTTCCGTCTAAAGTAACCACGGTTTCGCCGTCGTCCGCAAGCCTTGCGTATATGGCTTTGCCGCCCAATTTAGAAGCGTCGAAGGCATGGAGCGGCTGAGAGGTTTCCGTCATAACGATATTGGTTAAATCTACGACATTGTTTATCGGCCTTATCTGCGCCTTTATAAGCTTATTTTTTATATCCATATTCGATTCTTTAATTTGGACGCCGGAAATCTTAACCGCTATATATGCCGGAATTAAATCCGTATTTTGTACTTTTACCGTTAATTCTTCTTCATTGGAAGAATAATTTCTGCCCGGTACGAACTCGATATCATTGTAAACTTCAGGCTGGATGACGTCTTTGCCGAGTATCGCGGCCGTTTCGTACGCAAACCCCAGAATGCCGAATAAATCCGGCCTGTTAGGCTCTAAATCGAATTCTAAAACGGTATCGTTAAGTTCGAAAATATCGTAAGCCGTTCTGCCTATTTTTTCATCGGGGAATTTTATAATGGAAGATGCGTTCAGCTGAAGCCCTAAGTCCTTTTCCGAGCAAAACGCCGCCTCCGAAACTATGCCGAAGATTGCTTTATCCCTGATTTTTATTCCGTTTTCGAATACCGTTCCTTTTGTAGCTATTAGCGGCTTTTCGCCTACTTTTATATCAAGTCCTTCCTTTGTAAAAACTATTCTTTTCGTTCCGACGGCCTCGCCGCCGTAAACTTCCGCGATGCCAAATTTATCGCTTGCCGGATGCGCATTTATGCTTTTAATTTCTCCGACGACGACATTTTCGAAAGATTTTTTTTGCGAATAATAGCGGAAAACCTTTTCCACCTCCATAGTCCTATTATTTAAAAGGTTTGCTACCTTTTCTCCTTCCGTATTAAAACCGACAAATTCTTTGAGCCAATTTAAACTAACTTTCAATTTTGCGGTCCTCCTTTTATTTTTATAAAAAAATCAATTCAAATCGAATCGAATCGGAGCAATTAAATCAGTTTAAATCGAATAATAGAGGCTGGACGGACAATAAAGCCTCTTCCTCGGATTTTTCTCCGTAAATTTCATCGTAAACAATCCTTAGTTCATCAATGACCCCGGATAAATCGAAAGAAAAATCATTATTTAATTTTAATCCGGCAACGCCGATATTGCCGAAAAGGGATTTTAAGCCGAGATTATCTTTTGAATCCATTAATTCTTTATTGTATTCGGGAACGAATACCGGCCTTTTTTGCCTTAGGGAAAAGTTGCATGTTTTCATAGTTCCGCTTTTTAAAGGCGAAGACATTGCAAACGTGCAAAGTCCGGTGCCGGACTGAAGCCTGTCTCTTGCGACTAAATTTTTAGACCCGATTTTTTCGTGCAGGGGCAGTTCGGAAACTATCGCCCCGTTATTTTCTAAAATTTCCTCATAAATATCTGCGTTCTCCGGCGGATACACCGGCTCTAACAAACCGGAGCCGAGATACGCTATGGTGTAGCCGTTTTTTTTTAACGCCGATTTATGGGCGGCGGCGTCTATGCCGGCGGCAAGTCCGCTTATTATCGAAAAACCCGACAGGCATAGCTGTCCGGTAAGTTCTTGCGTAAGCTTTATGGCATAATCCGGCGGCATCCTTTGTCCCGCTATCGCTACCGCAAATTTTAAATTTTCTTTTAATTTGCCTTTATAGTACAAAACCAAGGGTTTATTTTTTATGAATTTCAGGTTGGAAGGGTAGAGCGACGAATTGTATGTTATAATCTTAATGCCGTTTTTAGAAGCCTCCTCTATTTCTTTTATCGCATCGAAAAACGCGGTCCTCACGATTCTTGGATTAATTAAAATTTTTACGTATTCTATTTTTAAACCTGCCCGAATAAAATCCGGCTTCTTTGCGTTAAAAATTTCGCACGGATTTCCAAACGCGTTTATTAACGAAAATATATGACGGTTTTGAAGCCCTTTTATTTTTTTTAACGCGAGGGTGCAAATTAAATCATCCATAGGAATCCTCTTTTATAAGTATTTACCGCCGCCGGCCGTTTTCCCGAGAAACAGGCCTATAACGGAATTTGCGCCTCTTTTCAATAAAGCTTCTTTAATATAACCGAACGTTGCTCCAGTAGTAATAATTTCGTCGAAAATTATAATATTTTTTGATTCGAAATTGCCTCTATCCTTAAAAGAAATATATTTTAAATCGTCTTTCTTTGCCCTAATGCCGTCGATATGACCCGGCCTATGGCCTTTACTGCATACTATGGCCCCGTCTAAAGTGCCTATTAATCCAAATGCGGAAAGAAATAAGCAGACGGCGCCGTTGGGATAAACGTCTAAATAGGAATTGCTGGGCGGAACGGGAAGAATTAAATCATACAAATAAAAATAATCGTATATAATATTACTTAACAGTCTCGTAAAAAACGATATCGTTTGCCTGTCGCCTTTTTTATATTTTAATATCATTTCCGAATATTTTATGAACTCGGAGGATTTTTCGCCTTTTTTATTTTTTGGCATATAATCCGTAATGTAAAAATATTCTCCGTTTTTTCCGATATTTATATTATATTTTAAAGCCATTATTTAAATATTAGGTTATAAAAATAAATTATTTTATATTATGATAAATCTTTATCTTAAAAATTTCAATTTCAATCTATCGAATTTTATAGGCGCAATATTTTTTTACGAAAACGACGGAAAAGATTTAATAAAATTACTGAAAGAATCGAACATCGGCTGCAGGGAATACTCGTTTGAGGATTTTAAGCCTTATTTTAATATTAGGGGCGGAATAGCAGCGGGGCCGCTCGGGTTTCCATTTGAAGGCATAAGCGGTTTTTTGCGATGCAAAGCTTTCATCTTAAAAGATTTGTCGATAAACGGACTCGAAGACGCCGTTTTGTTTAACGCCGTATGCGATTACGTTTTGAATAACGGGATAATCTTTTGTCTGAAGGCGGCAAATAAGTTTGCCGCGGAAGATATATTTTCTTTATACGGCAATTTACGCAAAGATTTTCGCGAAAGCCAGATTGCAGACATTTACGGCCTCCGGTTAAATCTTTTGGCCGCGACGAGATTAATTAAAGATTACGGGGATAACGGCTACACCTCCTCTTTAGCCTATTTGGTAAAAAAGATATCTTCGCTTGGATTTTGCCCTAAACAAAGCGTATCGAACGACAGAGGCAAATCCGGCGTTTACTTTTACGACGAAAAAAATTTTGAAATTTGCATTAAGATAAATCCTTTTCAAAAAATTATACGTCCGGAATCCGAATCGATATCGAAAGACGGGCTGACCCTTAACGCATCGTTATCGCAAATTTACTTTTATCCTGACGAGTTGATAAAAAAAATTAAAATATTTGCTTCTATCGGCCGCGGTATGCGCTGCCGGATTAACGGCAAAAATAAAAGAACCGGAAAACCGCCGCACTGCTATGACGGCTTGAGCGGCATTCAGGCCGCCGCGCTAAAGGAGCTGGACTCTCCCCATCTTGTTATCGCCGGAGCGGGGTCGGGAAAAACAAAATTAATAGTAAATAAATTTTTATACCTTTTAAATTTTATCCCTTTCGGGTCGATATTAGTCCTAACGTTTACCAATAACGCGGTTAACGAAATTAAAAACAGGATTTTCGCCGAATTTAAAAAAAAAGGAATTAATAACGGCTCCGCCGAAGATAAGATTTTAAATATTTCTACTTACCACGGTTTTTTCTTTTCCCTTATAAAAGAATTTTATAAAGAGCTGGGCTTCGAATCGATTCCGGCAATTAAAGAAAATAAGGATATTTCTTGCAATAGCGGGGATAAAAAATTTATATCTTTAAACGATTTAATACCGCATGTTTTGACCCTTTTTAACAATAACGCGATTGTTTACGATATAGCCAGAAGATACAGATATATTCTCGTAGACGAGTATCAGGACCTCGATTTTTTAAGCGACTGTATTATTAAAAAATTAGATTGCGGAAGAGGCAATATTATATATGCCGGCGACGACGACCAATCGATATACCGCTTTAACGGAGGGGATTTTTTCAATATACTTTTCTTCGATTTGTTCTATCCGTCAGGAAAAATTTTTATTTTTCAGAATAATTACAGGTCACATTATAAAATAATCGATTTCTGCAATTCAATTCTAAATAAAATTAACTTCCGGTATCCTAAGAAATTGACGTCTGAAAAAACCGGCGAGGAAAGAACTGCGCAGACCGGTCAAAGCAACCCCCTTAATTTTCTTGGATTTAAAAATAAAAATTCGGAGGAAAACTTTATCGCAGAAGGTTTCAAAGGATTTATTTCCCGGGGAAAATCGGCCGCCATTTTAGTCAGGACAAAAAAAGAGGCAAATTATTTTAAAGAGGTCATAGAAAAATTTTATGCCGATTCATTTATTTGCAACGATAAAGCATTTATAGGAACTATCCATCAGAGCAAAGGGCTGGAATTCGATGCGGTATTTATAGCAAACGTAACGCAGGGAAATATTCCCCATTTAAAAAGTATGCAATCCGATGCCGCCGGCGAATTAAAGTTCTTAAGGCATCCGTTCGTTAAACTTTTAGATAAAGAGGTTAAATTAAAAACATTATACGACGACGAAGTAAAACTTTTTTATGTCGCCGTTTCAAGAGCTAAAGAAAAAGTTTTCATCTCCTATTCGGGAAAAAAATCCGATTTTTTGATACGGTAAGGAATAAAAAAATAAAAAATAGGAAACGGGGCGGCAGGGCGAATACCGGGGCGGTTAGTCTAACTGTGGAATGGCGGAAGAGAGCGGCATGCCTGCGGCATTAAGAAGCGGGGCGGTTAAAATTGGTTCAATATGTCGAGTTCGCCCTGATAAAGCAATCTAAGGTCGTTAATATTGTATTTTAACATAACAATCCTGTCGAACCCCATTCCGAATGCAAATCCCCTAAACTTTAGAGGGTCTATTCCGGCATACTTAAAAACGTTGGGGTGAACCATTCCGCAGGGAATAACCTCTATCCATCCGGTATTTTTGCAAACGCCGCATCCTCTGCCGCCGCAAAAAACGCACTCGATATCGAGGTCTAAGCCCGGTTCGACGAACGGATAGAATGCGGGCCTGAAACGGGTCTTCTTGGCGCCGAGAAGATGCTTTACCGTCTCTTCGAGTATCCCCTTTAAATCCGTCAGCCTGACATTTTTATCCACAAACAGTCCTTCCATTTGATTAAACATAAACAGGTGCGTAGCATCGACTGCTTCATATCTGTAACATCTTCCCGGAGCGATAATCCTGAACGGGGGAGATTTTTTTTCGAGCGTTCTGACCTGAACGCTAGAGGTATGCGTTCTGGGAACTAACCCGTTAAGCAGATAAAACGTATCCCAGACGTCTCTTGCCGGATGATTTGCCGGAATATTAAGCGCATCGAAATTGTAGTAGGTCGTTTCTATTTCCGGGCCTTCCGCGATTTCAAAACCCATGGAAGAAAAAAAATCTACGGCCTCTTCCAGGACTGCGGTGATAGGGTGTTTATGCGGCCTTTCCATGTAGTCGCCGGGAATCGTTAAATCAATTTTATATTTATCTAAAAAATTTTGCCGTTCTATCGCCTCGATTTCGTTTTTTTTATTTTTGTAAACGGCTTCGATTTTATTTTTAACTTCGTTTGATTTAGAACCGATAATTTTCTTTTCTTCGGCCGAATAAGAGCCGATGTTATGCAAGATAGCCGACAGCCTGCCTTTTTTACCGGAAACCGCCCTGAACCTGTCGTCTAATTCGTTCCGGCTTTTTGCGGAATTTAATAAACTACCGGCCTCTTCAAGAATTTTATCGATTTCGTTTAAGATTTCCATATCATTTTCTATAACGTTATATATCATTAAGCTTTTATAAATCAATTTTAAAACTTTAATTCATGCAGACTGTATTCTATGAACATTTATTTTATGAATCTGGTGCCGAGGGCCGGAATCGAACCGGCACGGAACTAAGTTCCGAGGGATTTTAAGTCCCTTGCGTCTACCACTTCCGCCACCCCGGCAAATTAGGCTATAAAAATGCGGCGATTAAACGAATATATGAAATTATTATAAAAACAATAAGATTTATAAACTAAATGAATATCGCAAAGCTTACCATATGCCTGTTTCTAAATATTTATCTATGGCGGCGGCGGATCTTTTGCCCGCTCCCATAGCAAGTATTACCGTCGCGGCTCCCGTTACTATGTCGCCTCCGGCAAAAACCCCTTTTTTGGTGGTTTTTCCGGTATTTTCATCTACGATTATATGCCCCCATTTATTTAAATGCATGCCCGGGGTAGTGGACGGGACTATTGGATTCGCGTTGGTGCCTATCGCGATGACGGCGGCGTCGATATTGGTGATAAACTCCGAGCCCGCCACCGGAATAGGCCTGCGCCTGCCGCTTTCGTCGGGTTCCCCGAGTTCCATCCGCTGGCATTCGACGGCGGAAACATTATGGTTTTCGTCCCCTATAAATTTAACCGGATTTATTAAAAACTCGAACTTGATTCCTTCCTGTTCGGCATGATGCACTTCTTCGAGCCTTGCGGTCATTTCTTTCCTGGACCTTCTGTAAAAAATTCTCGCATCGTCGTATCCAAGCCTTAACCCCGTTCTTACGGCGTCCATGGCGGTATTACCCGCCCCGAATACTACAAGCGTTCTGCCGCATTTAATAGGCGTATCGTACTCCGACCGGTTATATGCGCGCATTAAATTTACGCGCGTAAGAAACTCGTTTGCCGAATACACCCCGTTAAGTTCTTCTCCGGGAATATTAAGAAATTTGGGCGTTCCCGCACCGGTTCCTATAAAAACCGCGCCGTAGCCTCTTTCGTTTAAAAGTTCGTCCACGGTAAGAGTTTTCCCTATAACGGCATTAGTAAATATTTCAACGCCCATGTCCTCGAGAACCTTAAGCTCTCTTGAAAGAATCGCCTTCGGAAGCCTGAATTCCGGAATTCCGTACATTAAAACCCCGCCGATTTCATGGAGGGCTTCAAATATCGATACGGAATAACCCATTTTGCATAAATCTCCCGCAACCGTTAAACCTGCCGGGCCGCCTCCTACTACGGCTATTTTTTTGCCTTTTCTGCTTCCCGCTTCTATGCGGCCGTCCCCGTATTTAGCTTCGTAATCGGCGACAAATCTTTCCAGATTACCGATTGCAACGGACGGAGTATCCTTTCTTTTACCGATTGTGCAAACCTTTTCGCACTGGTCCTCCTGAGGGCAGACCCTTCCGCAGATAGCAGGCAAAGAATTATTTTCTTTAATTTTTTTTGCCGCTCCCAAAAAATCCCCTTCTTCTACAAGTCTGACGAACGCGGGAATATCTATGTTGACGGGGCAACCTTCAATGCAATACGGCCTTTTGCATTGAATACATCTTTTTGCCTCATCCATAGCCTCTTCGGGAGAATATCCGTACGGCACCTCTTTAAAATTACGCTTCCTCTCCTCCGGGGACTGGGATTGCATTTCGTGCCTTTTAATTTTAAGCCTTTCTTTTGAGCCTAAAGGATTCTGCTCATCCGTGTTTAAACTTTTATTCATAATAGCTGTCCCGTAATATTCATATATGATTATTTAAAATTAAAATTCAAACATTATGGTGTTGTTTCATATGACATTCGTAAGAAGCTTTTTCTTCGTCTTTGTAAAATTTGAGCCTGTTCATAAGATTATCGAAATCGACAAGATGGCCGTCGAAATCCGGTCCGTCGACGCAGGCGAATTTTGTCTTCTTATCCACAAGAACCCTGCAAGCGCCGCACATGCCGGTTCCGTCTATCATAATGGGATTTAAACTCACTAAAGTTTTTATGGACCTTTCCCTTGTAAGGTCGCTGACCGCCTTCATCATAATAACCGGTCCTATTGCGACGACTCTGTCTATATGTATATTTTTCTCGTAAATAAGATGCCTTAAAACGTCGGTAACGATACCCTTGGTCCCGTAGCTTCCGTCGTTCGTTGCGATAAGAATTTCGCTGCTCGCGGACCTCATCTCGTCTTCCATTAATAAAAGCTCTTTGCTCCTTGCTCCTATTATAGAAATAACATGATTTCCGGATTCTTTCAAAGCTCTGGCTATCGGATAAATTGCCGCAATTCCGAACCCTCCGCCAATGCAGGCTACTGTTCCGAATTTTTCAGTTTCGGACGGAACCCCAAGCGGTCCGACGACATCCGCTAAACTGTCCCCGACGTTTAATTCGCTGAGCATATGGGTTGTTTTCCCGAGGGTTTGGACTAATATGGTAACCGTTCCGTTTTTTTTGTCCGTATCGGCGATTGTAATCGGCACTCTTTCCCCGTTTTTATTTACCCTTAAAATTATAAACTGCCCCGGCAAAGCCTTAAAAGCGACGTCGGGAACGGATATGCAGTATAAATTTATCCCTTCTCCAAGACTTTTCTTGCTTATTATTTCATACATGGTTAATTAATTCCTCGTTAAAATATAATATATAAAGATGGAGGCGGCACCCGGATTTGAACCGGGGCATAGAGGTTTTGCAGACCTCTGCCTTACCGCTTGGCTATGCCGCCGGATTATTTTTACCGACAAATTTTATTATAACACTTTTTTTCTTGTTTTTTAAATAAAAAAATAAATTATGAAGATTTTTATCGCCTATTTATTATTTATATAAAAGAAGGCTCTTGGCCGGTATTCCGTCATTTATTCGCCTGCGGTATTCTTTAAATTTTTTTAAATTTATTCCGACGAGTTTTGCATATACGGAAAACGTGCCTACCCTGTTAAATACGGTTTTAATTAAGGCGACCCCGCCGTTAAAAGATTTAAGGCTAAAGAGGCTGCTTTTTTCTATTCCGCTTTTAGAAATTAATACCAGTTTGACTTTTCCATTAATTTTATCTAAATCGCTTATTACGTTTCCATATTTATCCACGCCTATAATTTTAATAATAAAAGGCTCGCCTGCGGAAACCTTTGCGATATTTATAGATATAAGAAATCTTTTAAAATAAGACGAACCTATATCTATGTTCTTGCTGATAAAAACGTGGGTTCTTCCATCGTAATCGACTTCGAAATTTAGCCTTCCAAGACCTGCCCTATCCGAAATAAAACTAAATTTGCCTGAACCGTCTTTAATGTAGCTTACCGGTACTATTCTGGGATGAATTTTAAAATTATCGCCGGTAAGATAGACTTTTATATTTCCGTTAGGCCTGGGTATAAAACTGACCGGATTTCCGTATTGGTCGGCGGCATAAACCTTTACGGCAAAAGGCTCGCCTGCGACGACTTTCGCGGGTGCGACTATTTTTAAATCATGAAACGGGGCCGCCTTTATATATATATCCGAACTTGTATTCCGAATGCCTTCGAAAGAAGCGGAGACGTTAATATTTCCAGCTTTTTTATACGATAAATCAAAATTAACCGCCCCGTTTTTAAATTCCGACGCGGGAATGCTTAACCGTTCGGCATTATTTATGCCGCCTATGTCTATGCCGATGTTTAACCCTTCGTATTGATTGGAAAAATTAGTTATAATATTGCCGTAATCGTCTAAGGCGACTATTCTTACGTTAAATTTACTTCCGGCGGCAACTTTTTCTGGAACGTTTATCCTGAAATTATTTAATTTTCCCGGCATTATTGTAATCGTGGTAAAAGCGTAGCTGCTCCTCAGGCATAATGGAATCAGCATTAAAAACAAAGCTGCCCAATAAATTAAAATCTGCCTTAAACTTAGATTCATAATTAGATTCCCCGCTCAAAAAAAATAATATATATAAATAGTATATATAATAGGTGTAAAATTATATTAAATATTTATCGTCTATTTTTTGAGATATTTAAATAATATTTAATATTAACGTTAGAAGGATTAAGCTTTAATGCCTGCTTAAAATAAGATTCCGCTTCGGAAAAATTTCTTTTATGCAGATAAGCCAACCCTAATATAAAATTAATTTGCCACAGATTCTTTCGGTTTAACGCTTTTTTTCCATAGAATATAGACTCGTCGTAACTTTTCATTTCGTAACTGTCGAGAGCCGCATTAGATAAAGCTTTGTAATTATAAGGATTTAAAATGATTGCTTTTTTAAATGCAGGCAGCGCCGCGCTAAAATTATTTCCCCTAAAAAACGAAACGCCTTTTTTATTATAAAAATTTGATTCTTTTAATTTCGATTCTTTGGATAATTTTTTATTGGCGTATTCGTAAACCTTTTTCATCTTCTTCCGCGATACCGGAAAATTCTTCTTTCGTTTTTGGGGTTTAAATTTATTTTTATTAACGGTTTTTTTTACGCGGGAAATATCAATGAATGGATTTATTATTCCTGCATTGCCGGGGAGCGCAACGTTATTTTTTAACTTAGAAACGTTTCGTAAAACCGCCGATTTTTTTATAGAATATACCGATATAACGGAAAAGAATACGGGCTCGCCGCCTACACCGCCGCCCTTATTTATACGGAACTTATTCAATTCTATTTTATAATTAAATTCTATCGATTTTATAAATAAGTAAATATTTGTGGTCTTTCCGTAGCCGGACATATCGAAAATGTAATGAACAGCGTCTTTATTCTTATTCTTTTTGATTAATTTAATATGATTTAATTTAACGCCGCACTTCTTCGATGACCGGGCAATTTCTGAGATAAAATAGCCGCTTTTTTCATTAAAGGAATACCGGTATCTTAAGCCGGCAATTCCTATATTCCTGATGCCTTTTATATTTTCGCCTATCTTTTTCTGTATTTTTTTAAGTTTATCGAGTTTGACCGTTATTTTCGAATCTATTTTTTGTTCTTTGCCTATAATGGAGCCGTAGGATAAAAAAAATAGCAGAACTGACGCGGCAAGAATTGAAACCGCAATATAATAAATAATATTTTTATTTTTTGAATTCACTAAGAATAGTAAACTATCGTACAGATAAATTAATTTTAAATGTCCGCGAAATCCGCCACGGCATAATACATTAATATATTTAATACATTATAAATAAACTTAAGTCAATTCATTTTTATAGAAAGACGCCATAGATGAAGGAGTTTCGTAAACATTAACCATCTTAACGCTTATCGCGTCTAATTTATTGGCTTTTAATATTTTTTCAAATTCATCGTAAATAAATTTTGCGATATTTTCGGCGGAAGGATTTATATGCTTAAAAAATTCAGTTTCGTTTATGAATTTATGGTCAAGCATTTCAATTATTTCGTTAAGATATTTCTTAAGTATTTTAAAGTCTATTACTAAGCCCGTTCCATCCAGCGTTTCCGATTTTACCGTCAATTCCACCTGCCAGTTGTGTCCGTGAATATTTTCGCATTTTCCGTTATACCCCTTAAGAGCGTGGGCGGAGGAAAAATAGGATAAAATTTTTAAGTCGTACATATAATTATAATTATAAAAACGATTATTATAAAGCGTTTAAATTAATAGTTGCCGTTAATTTCTATTTTAGCGCCGGCTCTGAGCCTGCTAAGGAGGTCTTTAAGCTTAGACGATAATCTTTTGGCGTAATTTTCTTTCAATGCGCCGCCATCTATGCCTTTGGCATTTTCCAGAGTAAATAAAAAAAGACGCAATCTTTCGTTTATAAAAAGTTTTTCGAGCAATATATCTTTAACGTAAATATCGAAAGTTCTCTCATCGAATCCAAATGTTTTTAAAAACGCATCGAATTTTATATTTTTATGAAGGATGCCGAATTTTTTTTTAAAATCGGCTGCAAAAGAATTTATATCGGCATCGGACACCGGTATTCCGCCTATTTTTTTTTCCTGTTTCAGAATCAGCAGTCTGTTTATAGATATTGTCAGGGAGCGCCTTAAATCATTTTTTGACGCCGCTTCGCCTATTTTGCGATATTTTAAATCGTTTATCATGCCGAAATTATATAAAAAATATAATTCGTTTAACGTAATAGGCGTATTATCTACGGAAGCGGCTATGCCGTCGGTTAAAAATTCGCGCGAACTGCACTGCCTTATAAATAAAAAAAAGGCAGATAAAAAAAGAGTTATAAAAATACCCGTTTTTGTATTTATTATTTTAGCTGCCTTCATTTTTTATAGAAAATATTTATTATTTAATATAGAATTTTGTTATGAATAATTTTATCACCGACATATTTTATTTTTTGATTTTATCATTATTCATATTTTTTTTATACATCTTTTTATCTAAAAAAATAAATAGAAATATACTGATTAAAATTTTATTCGCAAAAAATAAGCTAAAGGAATATGAAGAAAGAATAAGCCGTTATCATTATATATTCAACAATTTAAGCGACGGACTGGCTATTATAGACTACAAAAAAAATATTTTATTCGTAAACCGGGCATTAAATAAAAATATCCGGTCGGTAAAAATTCCCGCGGATATAAAAGAATTTGATTTCCTGACAAGAAATTTAGAGCTTAACAGGTTAGTTGACAGTGTAATTTCCAATAACGATATCGATTTTATAGAAAAAAAAATTTCCCACTTCGACAGGGCGGAAGAAAAAATAATTAATTGCACGATATTTAGAATAGGCTCTTCAAACGAATATGCCATTATCATTAGGGATATAACGTATCTTCAAAAGATTGAAAATGTAAGGGCGGCGTTTATTCAAAATATATCCCACGAATTAAAAACGCCTATCACCGCAATAATGGGTTTTGTCGAGACGCTAAAAAACGGGGCGATAGATAATCGCGAAACGAGCGTAAAGTTTATAGATATAATAGAACATCAAACAAAAAGGCTTAACTATTTAATCGGCGACTTAATAACCCTCGCCAATATCGAAACGGGGAAATCTCCGGTAAGATACGAAGAGATTGCCATAAAATCCCACGTAGATAATTCTTTAATGCTGTTCGGAAAAGAAATATCCGGTAAAAATATTGGCATAGATAATGAAGTATCCGATATTACATTTATTTCAGATGCTTCAAAAATTAATCAAATTATTACAAATTTAATTCAAAATGCCGTAAAATATTCGGAAAAAGATGGCGCAGTCAAGCTGGAAGGATTTATTATCGACGCTAAATCCGCGTATGAATTTATATTAAACCCGGAAGGCGCGCATGTTTTATGGGATTATCTTCCGCTTAAGGAAAACTGCGAAAAATTCTTTTTCTTTTCGATAGAGGACAGAGGAATAGGCGTTAATTACACGAGCCTTTTAAGGCTTGGAGAAAGATTTTTCAGAGCGGAGGGCTCTCCTAAAGACAAAAACAAGGGAACGGGGCTCGGTCTTGCGATTGCGAAACACACTCTTAAGCTTCTTAAAGGCGCCGCCGTCATCAAAAGCAGTCTAGGAAACGGTTTTATATTTTCATTCATAATACCGCTAACAGAAAATCTTAAACGAAATTAAGGGCGGGGATATAAGATATTAACCTATTTTTATATAATAAATCGCAATAAAGGTTGAATCCCTTAATTTCTTCGCCGCCGAAATTAAAATTTAAACATTCGGTCCAATAGTCCATAAGCTCTTCGTAAGATATAAATTCATATTCGTCCGGCTTTAATACCGATAAAGCCGCTTCTTTAAAGCCTGAAACGGCTTTTTCTTTTGATTTTATAAAATATTCGTAAAGGATATCGAATTCCTTTTTATTCATATCGTAAGAGTCCTTTCTTATGATAAAAAGTGCGAATACAAAAGGATATCCGGTAAATTTATACCATAAATCCGCAAGGTCGTAAGCAAAATAATCTTTAGGAATATGCTTACTGAATTTTAACGCATTATTTCCTATATGCAGAAAAATTTCTTTGCCCGTTTCGTAATTGTTAGATTCCGAATCGAATTCAAGTTTTTCGTTTGGGCGCGATATGATAAATTTGAACCCGCTTAAATCAAATTTATAAAATTCCGCAAGCAAGACCTTTAACAGGTTTAAAGAAGTAAGCGTTTCGGGAGTTATGCGCAAAATTTCGCCCATTCTAAAATCTTCTATAGGTTTGGGGGTAAAAAGATAAATGCTTTTAACCCTTTTTTTGGAACTTATCGAAAGATTGCGGAATATATATGAAGATTTGAAATTTAAAATATAATAGAAAGACGAAGAAGGGCTTATATCGATATTTCCGGCTTTAAGCTCCCTGTTTAAAAAAGCTGGGGTTCCTAAAACAAACTCTAAAAAGTTTAATTCCGGATTGGATTTAATTTCTTTTTTTAAAAAATAATATATCGGATAAACATTAAGATAATTTATTTCCCCGATGCGGATCATTTTTTGGTTCCGTCCGTAAAGTCTTTTATTATGTCCGAAATAGAAACGGACAAATAATCCGGACAGTGCGCCTTAAGCTCGGCATAAGAGTGATTGCCGGAAGCCACGCTTAATATTGGTATGCCGGCGTTTTTTGCGGCCATAATATCTATGGGGGAGTCTCCTATAAGCATAGTGGACGATTTGGGGATAAGCGTTTTTTCTACTATTTTATTTATCATTTCCGGAGACGGCTTCCCCTCGAGCCCGTCATACACCCCGTAAATATAATCGAAGAGTTCCCCTATTTCTAGATGGTCAAGAAGTTTTCGGGATATAGAACCGGTTTTATTAGTCGCGACGTTTAAAGATTTTCCTTCGCTTTTAAGGTATAAAAGAAGTTCTTTTGCGCCTTTAATTAAAGAAGTTTTTTCAAAACATACTTCTTTATATTTATTTCTGAAAATGGTTATCGCCTCATCCTGATTTTCTTTTCCGAAAAGCTCCCCGAGAAGGCCTTCGAGGGGAACACCCACATAAGAATTTGATTCGTCAAAAGTTACCTTTCTTCCTTGAAACTTGGAGAAAACCTCGTCAAAAGCATCGTTGATAGCTTCGAAAGAGTCTATAAGCGTTCCGTCTAAGTCGAATATTATAGAATTATATTTTTTTAATATTTTAAAACCCCCTCATAAATTCGGCCGTCTCTTCCGGGATTGCCGTATTTATCGACATGCCCGTCCCTATTTCGAAACCCGCTTTCATAGTAAGCCTCGGGATAATCCTTAAACTCCAGTGATAATAATTCTCTTTTTCGTCTGCTATGGGCGGATTATTGAATAAAAAATTATAATCCGGGTCGTTTAAAGCGTTAAACATGCCGTTAATAACTTTTTTTACGATGATAGCGAGAGCTTTAATTTTATCGATAGAAGCGTTGGAAAAACAAGGCTCGTGGTATAAGGGCATTATCCATGTTTCAAAAGGACTGGTCGAAGCAAACGGATGGAAAACTATAAAATCGTCGGTCTGCAGTATAATGCGTCTTCCGTCCACTATTTCCGACTGTATCATATCGCAAAAAATACACCTTCCTACCTCGTCGTAATAAAATCTTGCCTGCGAGATATTATTTCTTAAAGTTAACGGAATTATGGGCGTGGCGATAATTTGCGAATGGGAATGGGCAATGGAAGTTCCGGCGTTGGCTCCGTTATTTTTAAATATTATAATATATTTAAACTTGGGATTGACATGCAAATCCAGGTATCTTTCCCTGTACATTAAAAATAATTCCTGTATCTGCTTATCCGAAAAAAAGGGGAGCTTTTCGTTATGTTTAGGAGTATCTATGACGACTTCGTGCGCTCCCAGCCCAGGCTTAGTTCTGAAAACCTCCGTAGCCCTCGGGAAAAAATAACCGGTAAAATCTGTATTAACGCCGCCCCTTGCGCCTTCATATAAAGAAGCATCGTTTTCTATATTTAGGGAAAGGGCTGGAAATTTGTTTGGAATGGACCTAACCCACCAACCTTTTGAATTGGGGCTTGTTCCGTATGTCCTGTAAGATGCCGTTTCATGCGGCGAAAGATATTCGTTTCCGGAACAAAAAGGACAATCTTTCGAATATTCTTGAATATCCCGGTCGTTTTCTTTTTTCGATAAAAAAGCGCCGCCGAATTCATGCGGCCTCCTTCTTCTTTCCGTAGCTATTATAACCCATTCTCTGGTGGTAGGGTCTTGTCTTAATTCGGACATAGGCTATATATATTTTTACGGCATTATTATTTATATGAAAAAATTAAGGCTTATAATTATTATACAGAAATTCATAAATTTTACAAGAATTATTAACCGTCGCGAAATCAAAGGGAATGTCGTTTCTCCATACCGCAAAAGGAACATTTTGCTCTCCGCCTATTCCTCCGTGGGCGCCCATTTGATTTTCAAAATTAATTATATTTTTACCGTCATATTCTCCGAATAATATTAAATCTCCAGAATTATTAAATTTACAGAATCTTTCCACAGATAAAAACGCGCCGTTCATTTTTTCTTTATTTTTATAATCGTCTATTACATGCTTAATCGTAAGATTTAAATTTCCGGAATCATTTAAGAAATCGAATAATTTCCGGAATTTTCCCGAATCTTTGTCGTATATGACGGTTTCCCCGCCATCGGATATCCCCGCGATAAATCCTATTCCTTTAGTATTTGCAAGCATATCGATTAATCCGGGGAATTTTTTTTCCACTTCTTTGACGGTCATTCTTAAAATTTTACCCGAAAAGTATATATTTGCCATAGGCCCCGAATCCATAATATATATAATTTTATCTATTTCCCAGCTTAACCTTTCGTCAAATTTGGATTCTTTGCGCAATTCAATCCGCCCGAAAAATTTATTGAAGATTTTATTGCATGTACCTTTTTTAAAAAAATCTCCGGCGTATAAAAATAGCCTCCTGAAGACCGCGTTATAACCCGTATCGAATTCGAAAATACTAGTACCGTCTTTTTTAATATAATCTTCTATGATGAATTTCAGGTTTTTGTTTAAATTCAATTTTAAAAACGGCGTGGACGGAGTATGTCCATGGTCGGATATAATAAATAAATCGTATTTTCTTTCTGCTATAGAAATTGCCTTATAAATATGATATATTTTTCTGTCTATGGCTTTTAACGTTCTTAACGCGCTAAAAGAATAAGGGCCTCTATGGTGCGACAGCTCGTCGTAGCCTATATAATCGAGATATATAGACGGAACTGAACGGGATATATCCATTATCGCCCCAAATGTTTCTATTTCTTTAAATATGACGTTAGACATGGCTCTAGCGAAAGGGAAAAAACCCTCCGGACGGACTTCCCTTTTTTTTACGAAATCGATTATCCTCTCTCCTATCTCAAATAAGGCTTCGAAAAATACATAAAAAAATGTCTTAACTAACGTTAATATATGAAATACGAATATCACGAAAATGTCGAAATTCCTAACCTTTTTTTTAAACAGGTAGCGGATGGAAAAAGTAGAAAGGGTAAAAGTAGAACGCGATGCGCCGCCCGAAAAGAGATTCACGTAACTTGAACCGCCTCTTAAAAGGCCGCGGTTTTTTTTTGCGAGCAATTCTTCTATGCGTCCCGCGCTTTCAGGATTTTTGAATATTATCTCCTCTCCGGTTTCTCTTTCTATCCACCTGAATCCCGGTATATCGTCGTTGTTTCCGTATAAAAGTCCAGCCTGAAAAAATGGCGTATCGCTAGGGACTCCGGTAAAATATTTTTCAAAAGAAAAGCCGCCCGACTTGATAATTTTTTTTAAATGAGGCATTAAATTTAACGATAAGGCTTTTTTTGCGGCTTCGTACGAAAGACCGTCGATTTGAAATATCACAAAACCTTTCTTTTCGACCGGTTTTTTAACTTTTATTTTTCTTATAGATTTTTTGAAAATATTTAAAAAACTAATTTTCATATTTTTATTTTAAATTAGGAATTCAATCAATTATCCTCTCTTTCGAAGAAATAGTTGGAAAGAAAAACCATTAAAACTAAAAATAATAAAATGAAGATAAAATCTATGAAAACAGGGGTTTCGGGTATGAAAAGCCTCACGTTTTTATCATAAAAAAGAATATATTTTAACAAATCTACGGAATATGTTATAGGATTAATATAGGCAAGGACTTTTAAAAATAAGGGGAATCTTTTTATAGGATAAAGCGCGCCGCTTACAAAGAACATCGGCTGGACTATCAGGTTTATGATTGAATTGAAGCCCTCAAAAGACGTCATTCTCGAAGCTATAACTATTCCGAATGCGGTAATGGCGGACGAAATGAGAAAAAGGGACAGAACGGTTAGCGCTATAACGCCGGCAGTCAGTTTAATTCCAAGAAAAGGCGCGAACGCCAGCATTATAATTGCCTGAAACGTGCTTACAATGCCTCCGGACGTGATTTTTGCCAGAACAAAAGTTTTTCTTGAAATCGGAGAAACGAGTATTTCTTTGAGCACGCCGAATTCTCTGTCCCATATAATCGATATGGAAGAAAAGATGGACCTGAAAAGAACGGTCATGACCAATATGCCCGGAAAAATGAACTGCATGTAAGAGCCGCTTTTAATCTTAACCATGGTGGAAATACCGAAACCTACAAACAAAAGCCAGATAACCGGCCTGGAAAGGTCGGTAACGAGCCTTGACTTTTGCCTTATAAATTTCAAAATCTCTCTGTTATTTATTGCGATAAAAGCACGCAGTTCTGATTTCATTTAATTTTTCTTACAGGTAATTATGAATTCTGTTTTAGAAATAAATAAATTATTTTCCATATTTAAGAACTTAAAATAGTCGTTTAAGCCTTTATGGAATTCGGCAGGGCCGATGAATTTATCGTCTAAAAGATTTTTTTTTACGAGCCCTAATTCATTTTGAACTAATAAGAAAGCATTTTTCAATGCGGCGGAGTTTAAACCGTCGTCTTTTCCTTTAAAAAAAACGGCGGTGCATGGATTTAATTCTATATCTTCAAAGCCTGCGGAAGATAAAAAAGCCGGTATTTTTTTTGAGATAAATCTATCTCCTCCCTGTTCCTTCTGATATTCCGAATAAATCCTAAATAAATTTTTTGTGCTTTCCGGCAAATCTGGATAAGAAATATTTAAATCGTCTTCTATGTCGATTACCGCCAATAATCCGCCGGGCTTAAGCACTCTTTTTATTTCGGAAATAAAATCGCCGGACAAGTTTATATGCTGAAAAACATATCTTGCAAAAACAATATCGAATATGCAATCTTTAACCGGTATTTTAAAACCGTTTGCATTTATAAAACCGGTATTTTTATCTTTTATTAAATGCCGCGCGGCTTTTAGAAAACTTTTATTTATATCTATGCCGACAATCTTCAGGGCATTTTTATCCTTAAGAAGATATGCCAATATTCCTAAACCGGTGCCTATATCGGCCACAGTTTTACCGGCAAAAGAATAATTCAGTCCGTTTAACTGCCCAAAAAGATGAGGAGCAGTCAGGTATGATTGAAAAGCCATAAAGCGTATATCGGGAGAATAATCAGGCGACGACGCCATATTTAAAAATTGCCCGCAATGCAATCAGCCTTCCCGCAATATGCTCTTTAAGATTATAGTTTGATTTCTTTCTTTGCCGATAGATACGATGTTAATAGGCAAACCGGTCAATTCCTCTATTTTAAAAATGTATTTCTGTGAATTAACGGGGAGGTCTTTGAGTGATTTTATATCGGATATATTGCCCTCCCAGCCGGACATTTCTTGATAAACAGGAACGGTTTCCGAATAATCTGCATGCGAATAAGGAAGATGGTCGATAAAGGAACCTTTTAACATATAACCCGTACATATGTTTATTTTTTTCAATCCAGATAAAACGTCGAGCTTTGTTACCGCCATACCCGTGGCTCCGTTTAAACGCTTTGCCTCTTTAATTAAATTGACGTCAAACCAGCCGCATCGTCTCGGCCTTCCCGTAACGGAACCGAATTCCTCGCCTTTGTCCCTTATTAAATCGCCTTTTCCCCCTTTAAGTTCAGTAGGAAAAGAGCCTTCTCCTACTCTTGTGGTGTAAGCCTTCGTTATGCCTATTACTTCGTCGATATTCGTTGGGCCCAAACCGACGCCGGAAAGGGCGGAACCGCTTACGGTATTAGATGAAGTAACGTAAGGATAAGTACCGTGGTCGACATCGAGAAACGTTCCCTGAGCGCCTTCAAGCATAATATTAAAACCGTCGTTGATTTTTTCGTTTATAAAAGCGGAAGAATCTATCAAAAACTCTTTCATTTTTTCGCCGTAAACCAAATATTCTTCTATTAAATCATCCGGATTAAAAATATTTTCGCCCAGAACATTTTTAAAAAGATAATTTTTCTCCTTTAAGCTCAGAACAATTTTTGCGTATAATAAATTTCTGTCAAGCAAATCTATGGCGCGGATTCCAAGCCTCGCCACCTTATCTTCGTATGTGGGGCCTATTCCTCTTCCCGTGGTGCCTATCATCCCCGCGCCTCTCAGCCGTTCCCTCGCTATATCCAATCTTTTATGATAAGGCATTATAATATGAGACTTGTATGAAATGAAAAATCTGTCTTTAATGCCTATTCCTATGTTTTTTAAAGCGTCGAGTTCTTCAAATAAAACCGCAGGGTCGATTACGACGCCGTTGCCCAGAATGCAAATCTTTTTATCGTTCAATATTCCGGACGGAACAAGCCTGAATACAAGGCTTAAATCTCCGTTCACTACGGTGTGTCCTGCATTATTTCCGCCTTGATAGCGGGCTATGATATCCGCATCCTTGGCTAATAAATCCACTATTTTACCTTTGCCTTCGTCTCCCCATTGAAGGCCGACCACTATAATATTTTTCTTTTTCATATATCCTTATATTTATATTTAAAAATTAAATTAATTAATTTATCGGAAATATTAAAGCTATTTTTTAATATGCCTTTTGATATCGTCAACCGTTTTAAAATATTTCTCTTTATTCGTATCGATATTTTTTAGCAGAATTTTGTTTTCGTTCAGATAAATAATATTTTTTATATTATTTTCCTTCATATATTGTATAGCTTCCAAATATCCGTAATTCATAAAATTAGATTCTACCGCGTAACAATTTTTGCGCAAAAACATAACGATTTCTGCCTCGGATTTTTTATCGGAAGTTTTATTGAAAACAAGAAAGTCTTTCCGATTTTGATTAAAAAAATCGGCAAATCCGACAAGTATGTCTAAATTGACAGCAAATCCGGCTCCCGCGCAATTATCGCCGAACATGCCTATTAAATTATTATACCTGCCGCCCCCAAAAATCTCGTAGCCGACATGTGGCGCGAAACATTCGAAAATCGTTCCGGTATAATAATTTAATCCCCTTATCTCTCCTAAGTCTATCGTAATATATCTTTCGAGCTTATATGACTTTATATAAGAAACGACCCTCTCGAGAGTTTCTAGGGCATTTTGCGACATTTCGTTTCCGGCCATTTTCCATGCCCGTTTTATAACGGACTTTTCCCCGAATATAAAAGGCAGCTCGCTTATAGCTTCTTTCTTACTGTCTGGCAAAGATATTTTGGATAGAAAAGAATTTAAGCCGGAAGAATCTTTTCTAAGGATAAATTCTTCGATTTTTTTTCTTTCAAGCCTGTTTATATCGGAAACAATCCCTCTGAAAAATTCTACATTTCCTATGTCCACGCTAAAATCTTTGATATTGAGCCGCCTTAGCGCTTCTATGCCCATTATTATAAGTTCGGCATCGCTTTCGGGGCTTTCCGGCCCGACTAATTCCGCTCCGACTTGCCAGACCTCCCGCGACTTGCCAAGAACAGGGTCAAAATTCCTTAGAACGGGACCGCAGTAAGAAAATTTATAAGGCAGAACGGCGGAATTTCTTAAAGCCGAGCTGAGCCTGCCTATCTGCGGGGTAAAATCGCTTCTAAAAGAAAGCATTTCTCCGGTACTTATATCGGCAACCTTAAACAACTCCGACGCCTCCGAGCTCGGCAAAAATACGTCTAAAAAATCTACGCTTGGAGTAACGACCTTATTGTATCCCCATTTTGAAAATTCTTCGAGCAATATACCGGAAATCCTATCTATAGATTCCGCCTCGGCAGGCAGGAAGTCTCTTGTGCCCGGCGGAGGCTGAGAAGGAATTATCGCGCTTTTTCTGTTCACTATAATTCTAAATATTTAGCTTCGGTTATATTTGGCTCTGCTTTAAGCTCGTTAATTACGGCATTGTCGGCTGCTGAATCCAATTGCAGAATAGATATCGCCTTATCCATATGTCTTCCGAGATGCATTCTTGCTATATTAATTTTATTTTTACCTAGAACCTTTCCTATGGAGGCTATGACGCCCGGCTTATCGAGATTAAATATAATTAATATATGTCCTTCGGGAATAGCCTCTATGGAATAATCGTCGATTTTAACTATCCACGGATTTTTTTTGCCGAATATCGCTCCGGAAATACCGAATGTTTTAATGTCGGTCGTTGCAGAGATAGAAATCGTGCTGGTATAATCGAACGCCTGGTCGGATTTTGATTCTATAACGGATATTCCTCTTTTTTTTGCGATTTCCAGCGCATTAACGTAATTTATATCTTCGCCTAAAAGAGGATAAAGAACGCCTTTAATAACATTTGGAGTTATAGCGCCCGTATTATGCGAAGAAACGATGCCGTTATAATCTATCTTGATGGATTTTATGCCCCCGCTCGTAATACTGCCCAATAATTTTCCAATTTTTTCTCCGAGGTTAAGATAAGGGCCTATTATACCGGCATCTTCTTTAGTTACCGAAGGAACGTTAACGGCATTCTTTATCGTCCCGCTTATAAGATAATCGGCGATTTGATGGCAGATTGCCACCGCCACGTTTGTCTGGGCTTCTTCGGTCGAGGCTCCAAGATGCGGAGTAGCGATAAGATTGTCTAAAGTTAAAAGAGGATTATTAACGGGAGGTTCGATTTCAAATACGTCTAGCGCGCATGCGGAAACTTTTCCGGATTTCAGGGCTTCGAAAAGGTCTTTCTCGTTTATTATTCCTCCCCTTGCGATATTAAGGAGCTTGACCCCGTCTTTCATTTTAGATATAGTTTCCTTGTTTATCATACCTTTTGTTTCTTTTGCCAAAGGCGTATGTACGCTAATATAATCGGATTTTGCATATATTTCGTCTAAACTCGCCAGATTTATTTCGAGTTCCCCGGCTTTTTCTTTAGATAAAAACGGGTCGTATCCTATTACGTTCATTCCGAAGCACTTTGCTCTGTTGTAAAGCACCTGCCCTATGTTTCCCATTCCTATAACGCCGAGCGTTTTACCGTAAACTTCAGTGCCTTGAAATTTATTCTTTTCCCACTTCCCTTCTCTAATAGAAAGAAAAGATTGCGGTATATGCCTCGACATGGCAAGAAGCATTCCAAACGTAAGTTCGGCAGTAGTCACGGTATTGCCCCCCGGAGTATTCATAACGACGATGCCGGCAGACGTCGCGGCCGCCTTATCGACGTTATCCAAACCGCTGCCAGCTCTTCCGATAACTTTGAGGTTCTTTGCCGATTCTATAATGTCTTTGGTAAGTTTAGTCGCGCTTCTGATGACGATGCCGTCATATTGGCCGATTATCTCTTTCAACTCTTCCGGCTTCAATCCAGTTTTGACGTCCACCTGGATTTTGCCGGTTTTGTTTAATATATCTATCCCCTCTCCGGAAAGTTTATCGCTTACGATAACCTTAAACATTAATCCGTCTCCTATGATAAATTAAAATATTAATTTAAAAACTTATGCGCCGAAAAGTGCTTTTTGTGCCGCTTTGAGTCCGCTGCCGATTTCAAATTCATAGCCCAATTCTTTCAATACCGCCTCTAAAGCGGAAATGGCGGTTATCACGTCAAAACATCCCGCATAACCTAAATGGGCTATCCTGAATATTTTGCCTTTTACGGCATCTTGTCCCCCGGCTATCGTTATGCCATATTTTTCCCTGATAAGTTTTGTAATTTTTCCCGCGTCAATTCCTTCCGGCGCCCAAACCGCCGTTAAAGCGTTGGAGGGAACATCTTCCGGATAAAGTTTTAATCCGAGAGCCTGAACGGCCTGCCTCGTCGCGCTAGCAAGGTTCGCATGCCTTTTGAAAACTTTGTCGAGCCCCTCTTCTTTAATTTCCCTTAAAACTTCCCTTAAGCCGACTATAAGCTGAACGTTTGGCGTATAGGCATTCTGGTTCTTCTCCAAAGATTTTTTTTCTTTTTTAAAGTTAAAATAATACTTGGGCAGGGTGGATTTATCTACAAAACCCCATGCTTTTTCGCTGAGCGAAGCAAAAGCAAGTCCGGGAGGAAGCATAAGCGCTTTTTGGGAACCTGTTACGACTACGTCTATTTTCCATTCGTCCTGAGGCAGATCGACGACTCCTAGAGCTGTAATAGCGTCAACGATAAGAATGGTATTTTCTCTTTTTTTAACGATATCCGCAATTTCTTTTACGGGATGGTAAACGCCCGTGGACGTTTCTGACGCCTGAATATAAACCGCCTTAATTCCGGGGTCGCCGTTAAGCGCGTCCTCGATTGCCTTAGGGGAAACGGCATGCCCCCACTCGACGTCTATGGCTTTTACGTCAACCGAATAAGCCTTGCAGATATCGAACCATCTTTCCCCGAATTTTCCTCCCCTCACCGCGAGAGAACGGTCGCCGGCAGAAAGAAGGTTGGAAACGCATCCTTCCATAGCCCCCGTTCCGCTTGACGTAAATATCAAAACTTCCTGTTTTGTCTGAAACAGATATTTTAGGTTGTCCCTAACTTCTTGAAGAATAACCGAATATTCCGGAGCTCTGTGATGTATTATGGGAAGCGCCATATCGGCTAAAGCGCGTTCGGGTACCGGAGTAGGCCCCGGCGCCAATAAATACTTTTTTTGCATTTTTAACCCCTTGCTTAATAATTGTTATATATATTAAATTAAAACAAAATTAAAATTTTAAAATTAAAAATATATGTGATATAATATTGTGCAATTATTACATATATTACTTAAACAAATTTATGAAAATTTGTCAAGAATTTATAAAGTTTTTTTAGAAAGTTTTTACTCATAGTTTTGTAAATTTGACATTTTAGATTAGTAGCATTATAATTTTTATTGTCTTTGCAACAAATATATAAAATAATATAATCATGTAAGGGTATTGTTAACTATGGCCACGGGTAAAACGGCATTGGGCATTTTATTAACCGCGGTATTCGCCGCATTTCTATCTCCCGTTTGTCATGCGTCAAGCCAAAACCAAAGCCAAAATTTTATTCAAATAAAATTTAAAACCTCGATTAATAAAAATAAAAAGAAAATAGACAACGACGGACACGCGCAGATAGTGGTAGTATCGCACGCCTCCGCGGCGGCATCCCTTAACGCGCCCGTTAAAAAAAATCCGCCCGATTTACGTATAGCCAGGGAAAGAGGCTCGGGTAAAATTAAAGGCACGGAGGCGGTTCCGGAAAAAATACGGACCGATTCCTCCAATCTTATTAAATCCGGACTTTTAGCGAAAAAAGGGGACTTCGACAACTATCAAAAAAATTTATCCCATATATTCCCCATGATTATAAATAAAGAAATAATACATTACATCCACTATTATCAAACCAGCGGCAGAAAGTTTTTTAAATATGCCCTTTCAAGGTCGGAAAGATACATACCTATGATTAAAAAGGTTTTTAAGAAATTGGGGCTTCCGAACGACTTGGCTTATCTGGCTATGATTGAAAGCGGCTTTTCGCCTACGGCGTATTCTTATGCCGGGGCCAGCGGCATGTGGCAGTTTATACCTTCTACCGGCAGGCTGTTCGGCTTAACCATTAATTGGTGGGTGGACGAAAGAAGGAATCCGGTAGAATCTACCTATGCCGCCGGAGAATATTTAAAGGGTTTATTTAACAGGTTCGGCTCATGGTATCTTGCGGCGGCGGCATATAATTCCGGCGAATTGACTATAGAAAGGGCTTTATCCGTCGACCCCGGCGGAAATTTCTGGACAATCTCGCAAAACAGGCCTTATCTTTTACCCGGACAAACCAGAAGATACGTTCCGAAAATTATTGCGGCGGCAATAATTGCAAAAGACCCCGAAAATTTTGGCTTTCATAATATAGAATATAAAAAACCAATAAAATTTAAACAGGTGAACGTTCCATATTCTGTCAGTTTATACGCATTGGCTAAATGCGCCGGCATTTCCGAATACAGGCTCAGGAAAATGAATCCCGAACTTTTGAGGAACGTTACGCCTCCGGACGACCCGAGATTTATGTTAAATATTCCCGCAAAAAACTATGCCGCTTTCATTAAAAATTTAAAGAGCGTTAAAAGATACGTTGCCGAACAGCCTAGAACTTCCGAGGCGGCATACTCTAAGCATAAATATAATACCATATATACCGTCAGGCCCGGGGATACCCTTTTGGGGATAGCCTCTAAATACGGAATGCCCTTAGGAACATTGGAAAGATATAACGGGCTTAACAACTACTCCATGCTCAGGGTAGGAGAAAGAATAACCGTTCCGGGGGTTAACGCAAAAGCCGGAAATTACGGCGTCAAAACCATATATACCGTCAGGCCCGGGGATACCCTTTTGGGGATAGCCTCTAAATACGGAATGCCCTTAGGAACATTGGAAAGATATAACGGGCTTAACAACTACTCCATGCTCAGGGTAGGAGAAAGAATAACCGTTAGAAAAAATTTCCGCTCGAAAAGAATGCCTTCAAAATCCTACAATTTAACTTATATAAAAGTTAGACCGGGCATGACTCTGTGGGGCATATCCAAAAAATACGGCGTATCTCTGAGCGCTATTAAATCCCTAAACCGTCTAAAAGGAAACGATATTCATGCAGGCGAGAAAATATTTTTAAAAAAGAACGGCTATAAATATTCCTATTTAAGAAATAAACGCCCCGCGCAAAATAGCGGATTCTTATATTATAGAGTAAGATTCGGGGATTCTCTTTACGCTATCTCGTCAAAATTCCACGATAACCTTAAAAACATAATGGCTGCCAATAATATTAAAAATCCTAATTCGATTTATCCCGGCGAGATTCTTAAAATATACAGATAAAAATGGTATCGTTCGACGAAGCATCCTCCATAATAAGTTTAATAGATATACCTTTAAAACCAGAAAATATATCTTTGCAGGCTGCTTTAAACAGAGTTTCTTCGGAAAACATTTTATCTAAATACGACTACCCGGAAGCGGATAACTCGGCTATGGACGGGTATGCCTTAAGCTGGAACGCTGTTTCAAAAATAAAAGAAAAAAACGTAAAATTAGAAATAGACGAAAATGTCGCATATGCGGGCGCAGGTTTAAAAAAGCCTGCAAGGCGGGACGTTGCGGTCAGGATAATGACCGGCGGATATATGCCCGAAAAATTCGATACGGTAGTTCCAATAGAAGACGCCGTTGTTTACGGTAAATATTTATCCGTAACCAACTCCGTAAAACCATACAAAAACGTAAGAAAAAAGGGCGAAGACATAAAAAAGGGCGACGTAATTTTAAGCAAAAATACTAAATTGACGCCGGAAACTATTGCCCTGCTTGTTTCATGCAATGTTAAAAAAATAAAAGTATTTGAAAAAATACCCGTATCTATAATTTCGACGGGAAATGAAATATTAAATTTTAATAAAAAGCGCAGATACGGTAAGATTTATAATTCTAACGGGATATTGGCGGAAAATTTTCTTGCCGCGAACGGGTGCGCGTTGGTAGAAAACGTGATATGCAAAGACAATTTAACGGATATCGGAAATACCTTGACGAGCGCGGTTAAAACCAGCAAAATCATAATAACTTCCGCAGGAGCGTCGTTCGGTGATAAAGACTTTACAGGAAAAGCGCTTGAATCTGCCGGATTTAAAATTAAATTCAGACAGGCGGCTATTAAACCGGCCAAACCATTTTCATTCGGACTCATTAATAAAATACCCGTTTTTATACTTCCCGGAAATCCGGTAGCGTTTTATATATGCTTGGCCGTTTTTGTCAAACCTTTTATAAATAAGCATATTAAAATAAATAATCCCGTAAAAATAATAAATGCCAAGTCTTCTTTTAAATATACTAAAACCAATAAAAGAAGAGAATTTATTCCCGCCTATACTTTCGAAAGAAACGGATGCAATTATTCGGAAATTTATAAAAAATCCGGACCCGCTATGATAAGTTCCTTGGGCTACATGAATTCAATCGTATCTATTCCTGAAAATGTTTCTCAAATATACCCCGATGAACTGCTGGATATTTACTTGATATAAAATAACTTATAACGGCTTTAAAATGAAAGAAAATAAAATTTTAATCGTAGATGACGAACAAAGCTTATTGTATGTTTTAAAAAGACTCCTTGAAGATGAATTCTTAATAGATACGGCATCGAACGGAGAAGAGGCTATTTCCTATATTAAGAAAAATAATTACTTTGCAGTTTTTTTAGACATAAGAATTCCAAAGATTAACGGCATGGAAGTTTTATCTTATACTAAAACTTTGCCTAACATGCCCAATGTTATAATTATGACCGCTCAGAACACAATGGTTAATGCAATCGACGCAATGAAGCAGGGGGCATACGACTATATAACAAAACCTTTTGAACTTGACGAAATTCTCGGAATAATCGAAAAATTAAAAAAGACAGGGGATTCCGTAAATAAAAAAAGCGAAAAATCCGAAGATTTTTTAGATACCCTTTTGGTCGGGGAATCTAAAACCATGCAGGAAATATTTAAAACTATCGGTAAATTATCCCATAACAATCTTACGGTATTAATCCTTGGAGAATCCGGCACCGGAAAAGAATTGGTCGCAAGAGCCATACATTTAAACAGTGCAAGAAGCGATAAACCGTTTATAGTCGTAAATACTCCGTCTGTTCCTTCCGAATTGCTCGAATCGGAGCTATTCGGACATGAAAAGGGGGCATATACCGGAGCAAATGAAAAAAAAGACGGCAAATTTATAGCGGCAAACGGCGGAACCATTTTTTTAGATGAAATCGGAGATATGCCTTTAAATCTTCAAGCAAAACTTTTAAGGGTGATTCAAGAAAAAGAAGTGGAGCATATAGGCTCGAATAAACCGGTAAAAATAGACGTCAGAATAATCGCGGCTACAAACAAAAACCTAAAATCCATGATTAAAAACGCTAAATTCCGGGAGGATTTATATTACAGGCTTAACGTTATCGAAATAACTTTGCCCCCCTTAAGAGAGAGGAAGTCTGACATACCTCTTCTTGCAGACTTTTTTTTAAAAAAGTTTGCAAGAGAACTGAATATTCCGGAAAAAAGGCTCGCCCCGGATGCCCAAAACCTGCTCCAATCGTATAATTTTCCGGGCAATATAAGGGAGCTTGAAAATGCCATAAGGAGATGCATGGTAATGTCGCCTTCCTATATATTAAACGCGGACGATTTCAAAGAAATTTTAAATAACGAAAGCATTCCGGTTGACGAAAGACTCCCGAAAGAGAATAAAATAGAAAACGACCCATTTGAAAATATTATAAGGCAGCGCATAAAAAATTATATAGAAAAGATTAAAGATACCGGCGAAGGCGATGTTTACAAATTTATAATGGGGCTGACGGAAAAAATCATAATCGAGGAAATGCTTAATTTATGTAATTCCAACCAGTTAAGGGTTTCTAGGCTTTTAG
>JAJYJI010000020.1 GCA_021789605.1 bacterium | reverse complement strand
TTAGGAGACGTCCCTAAGAATCTATGCGCCTCGTCCATTATAACTATATAATTACTATCCGATACGCCGGACAGATATATAGTTTTAGATATATGAAACATCATTATCATAAGAACGGCGTCCAATAATTGCCTCATATTTTCCACGGTGTCAAGTTCCATTACGACGAAAGGCTTCGAGAAATCTATTGTAGATTTGCCGATAAAAAAAGCTCCGTAACGCCCGGTTCTCGTAAACGGTTTTAGCTGCTGTCCGAAATCTAATAGCCTGATATCCTCTTTCTGTAATAGCCAATTTGAAAAATGGGTTACCTCTAAATCTTCGCGGTATTGCGCCCATAATTCATAAAGGCCTTGCTCTATATGAGACTTTACAAAATAGACTATTTCTTCTGATAACGATAAAGACGCGGGCGCGCCGATAAAATAGATAAAATCTATTAAATAGTCGGCGTATTCTTTTAAGTCCTTTTCGGTTCTTATTTCGGAAAAGGGATTAATAGACTGCGGATTGTCGAGATTAAATTCTATCCACTGCCCGCCTATCGTTTTTGCGAGTTTTTCGTAAGAACGTCCTATATCGAATATAAAAACTTTTCTGCCCTGTATAAGATACGACAGGCTCAAAAGGTTAATAAACACGGATTTACCCGCTCCAGTAGTAGCGACTATATAACCGTTATAAGCGGACTGCGAATCGAATAAGTCGAAACCGACGAGCTGTCCTCTCCTCGATAGGCATAATATGGTCGGCTTCGTAGTCCCCGACCAGTCCGCCTCCATAGGCGTAAAATGCGAACATTCATCGTAAAATAAAACCTTTTGGCTTTTTAAGTGCTTATCCCAAGATTTAGTCCTCATCATAGGAAGCCCGGTTAAAAAATCCAAGAAAGTGACGTATTTGCTCTGCATTACCTTAAATCTCGATTCTTTATTGCCGGAGTTCCAATAACTCGACACCGTATCTAAGTTAATATTTAAATTTTCTTTGGTAGAACCGGATATTATTACTTTCATATCCATTGAAAATACGGGAGTTTTGGCATCGTATTTTTTATTAGCTTCCACTTGGTCTATCTGCTTTTCCACGAGTTTGGTAAAGATGTGTCCGGGGAGCTGTTGAGAAATAGTAGCCATCCCCATGCTTCTTTGGGTAGATATTTCGCCTTTTGTTCTCCTGCGGTAAGACACCGTTATAAAAAAAGGTTCAAAAAACTGTTGTTTATCTACGTTCATAGTCATCCAGTCGCCTAACTTTTTACTAAACTCGTAAATATGGGTATATTCCGGAAGTTGCACTACGTTTAACGAACCCCAATACTGCCCGTCAGATACCATGCAGTCGTCATTTAATTTTATTTCCGTATCGGGAGCCAAAATTTGTTCGTTTATAAACTGAGTGTCGTCGTAACTTGGCAACTCCCTGAAATTATGGTTTATATTAAATATTTCAAACAACAAAGGAACAAATATTTTAGGATTTGCTATCTGCGGAAAGAATTTTTTAGATTCTAAAATATTTCTTATCGTCATAGCTATATTTTGGATTTCAATGTCGTCAAACTTTTCGTCGAAAGTCAAAGTAAAAAATACTCTATGGTTTTTAACTCTCGTCACCATTAATTTATTGACAGACTTTTTAGTCCTGCCTTCAAGAAACCCCGCAAATTCCTCTGCGATAGCCTTATACATAGGGTCGTAAACGGTCGCTTTTGCGTTTGATAAAAAGGCATCGGTTACAGGCGTTATATTAGGCGAACCGTATAGCATTGTTTGGAGAGTAACGCCTTCGGGTATGCCGTCGAGCATAAGTTCTATCGGGCCGGAGTCTCCGGCGATAAGCCGCGGGGAAACTTCAATGACCATTCCTTTAGAGCCGTTATTATTAATATAAACGTTAGTTTCGTAATCGTAAGACATATACGGCAGCCAATCCGATAACCTGCTGTATTTCTTTTCGAGATGACCTAAAATGCTCTCAAGCCAGCCTTGAGGCTCGTAAAGCAGTTCCGGATTTTTATCTTTTTTAAGACCGATATTGCCCTTTAATAGTTTCAATAAATTAGTTTTCAATTTCAGCGTCCTCCCGCGTAAAATGGTTTCACAGTATATATACGCTTTTTTTTGAGATACTTAAATTTCAGGGCAAAAAAATACCGGACAAAAAAGCCCGGTATTTTTTTCACGAGAGATGAGAGAGATAAATGACTACTTAATTATTCTGAAATGCATATCGTTAGTATTATGGTATTTAGAATACAGATAATTACCCATAAGCCATTTGCCCTTTCTGGTTATAAAATAAATGCTTGTAAATCCGTGGAACATACCTTTTGCCGAGTAAGGCAATACTAATGCTTTCTTGACTACGGACGGTATTCTTAACGGCGGGGTCTGCGATTGAAACATATATCGGTATAATGCCTTTCTCATAGAAACAAAACCTTTCGGCTTTGAAACGGCATGTCCGGTTAAGTCTGTTAAGGCAGGCTTCGCATTATTATTGTCGTAACTCTCGCAAGCCCCCGTATGTCTTAACGATATGGGGCAATTAACTTTAGCCTTTTTTTGTTTAGCGTATCGGGCGGGATGTAAAGTCGCTTTATAATTCGCTACCAATGACGAACAGTTTCCCATATTTGATTTGGCTTCGGGACATGAATAATTGCTCGAATACGGCATTAAAGAGCATCCAGCGGAAGCGAGCATTATAAAACCTACACCCGCTAACATTCCCGCTATTTTAATTTTTCTATTTTTAAGCATTTGATTAACACCCCGCTTTAATTAATTTTTCTTTTTATTAGTTTTTACAGTTTTAATTTGCTTGTCTTTTTCTTTATCTATAATTTTATTTGAAATTTTTAAAAATATTGCTTTGAATTTTCTTGACGTTTACGGTCTTTATCCCTAAGAGTTTATAAATCTGCCCGATATTAAGCCCTAAAACCGCCTGATTTTTTATTATGAAATACGGCACTCCGAAAATAGAGAATTTCTGCGCTAAAGCAGTGTCGTATTCAAGTCTTTTCATCGCATAAGCCGACTGTTTAAATTTAGGCGCAATATTGCCGGTTTTAGTCAAGTAAGCCTGCTTTACCATTATTTTATTAAGTAATGCTATTTTTGCTGCATTAGACAAGTTCTGCGCTTGAGTAAAATAATAGAGTTCCATCTCGGTAGAATGCGGATGAATCGACGGCTGCGGTATTAAAAAAACGTATCTGGTCATTTTGTCCCTTAACGTTTTAGATTCCGCAGTAAGCCTTTCAAACGCCCGGCAATACGGACAGTCTATATTCATCACTTCTATAACTTTAACCGGACCGTGTCCTATTTTAATAGCTTTTGCCAAATCAACGTATTTTGCTATTCTTTTAGCTTTAGACGCCTGCATACCCGCCATAGATTCGTTAGTTAAATTCTTGCCGGTATTAGTCCAAATCTGACCAAATACCAATAGTTTTTTAGACGGATAGACGTAAACTATCTGGCCGCTAGGCATTAACGCGCCGTAAAGACCTTTTATAGGCGTATTTAAAATTTTAGATATCTTGGTATGCGGCAGTATCGACTGAACGGTTTGTAAAGACACGGCATATGATTTGACGGTTAAAGAAAAGACCGCTATAAAGGTTAAAATAATTAACTTTTTCACTTTTTAGCCCCCTTATTTTTATTGTTTTTATTAGTCTTAGATTTATCATAATTAATATTTTTTTTGTATGATACGTAAAATCCGTGCGTTAATACCAGCGTTAATTTTCTCCCTGCACCTACCACGACTACCGGCATCATAGAATTTGCCATTTTCATATAGAATTTAGACAGTTCGCCTGCGGCAGTTCCTAATCCCTGACCTAAACCTGCCTCGCCGATATTCGACGGATTAATAGTAGAAGTAGAACCTAAAGCCGACGTGCTCATAGTCATAGACTGCTGCTGAACTATAGACGCAAAACCCTGCATTAAACCGGCAACAAACTCTCTTGCGAGTATTGCCCCCTGTTTCGTTACGACCTTGCCTCTTAATCCGACTTTGCCGTGTTCGCCTACGATATAGCCTTTAATAGGCGCGGATATATGTTTATTTCCGCCCTTGACTATACAAGATAAATCGGTAGTTCTAAGATATACTCTTTCGCTTGAGAGCGATCCGTAGCCCTCGGCTATAACGAAACACCCTTTCATAGATAATCGGTATTGGTTAGGCAAAAACGATAAATTAGTAAGCCTTATAATCGTAGGATAAGGATTAGACTTGCCTTTCATACTCGCTGGAGCGTCTAAGCCGTTAAGAAGCGTCCCTTGAGTAAACGTTCCCGCCGGAACGTAAAAACCCGCCGGTTTTCTTTTTTTTTTAGCTTTTTGGGCCAATGCTTTTGGCGGCTCCGAATTTAAAATAATATTAATAGGATTGGTGATAGGCGTTATAGTTATAGGCGCTGCGGGTTTGTTCGGCGCTGGCGGCCTATTATAATTACGATTATTATTATAGTTAGGCAGTCCGGGAATCGGCGGAGTAAAAACCTTTTGCTTGCCGTTAGGAACTTTCCCGCCGTTTGCCTGAGTCTGCTTAATAACCTGCACGTCGTGGACTTCCTTAGCTAAAAGGGCATTCTGCTTTTCCATTTTTATAAGTTTAGACTGCGTAGTATTGAGCTGATTTTGCGCATGAAGTATCCACTGTTCTTTTTGAAAGTTCTTTTTATTAATAATTTTAGCAAACGATTTTTTCTTTTTGGACTTCACGGGCTTATTGCTATGGAGAACTAAACTTATAAAGACTATAAAAATAAGGGCTAATACTATTCCTACGGCAATTTTTAAAAACTTCTGATACCCCTCTTCCGTCTTAAACTTTGAACGTAGTTTTTCGGTTAATTTATTCGCCACGGTTGGCCCCCTTAGCTATGATAAATAATCTTGTGAACGTATTTTTAAATAAATGTTCGTTGGATAACGATATTGAAATAGGTCTGTTTATAAGATTTATAAACTCTTTATTAGATAAAGATACGGTTTTACCTGCTCTGTTATAAACGTAGAACTCATAAACGGTTAGAAATCCGCCGATATATTTTTTAATAAGCATAACTTTAATCTGCGGATATCGCGTTTTATAATTTACGGTTTCTTTTTTTAATGTAAATCCTTTCGGCGTTAAACCGTTATAGACGTTTTTATAGACGGACGCAAAATAATGCGTCGCCCCTCTTTTATCTATGCGGTAAAAACCTTTATCCGATACGTATTTAGAGCTTGAATATTTCTGCTTAACATATACCGTCTGTCCGGGAATACGGGCGGGAACTACTACTAAAGTAAATATGCCCTTTTTAGTGTTAAAAATTATAGAACTTAACTGCTTGATATATTTAACCTTGCTTACGTTGCCCTGCTTTTCGAGTAACGGCGTCCACTGGACGTAAGCGTTTTTACCCTGCAATAAAACCGATATATTAGCCGTTTTAGTAGTTTTAACGTTTTGGATATACGAATTTACAACGATTCTGTTTATCTGCGTAAGGGATAATTTTACGACTCTTGTTTCTCCGTGCCTCATGTGAATCGTTACTGGTTTAATGACTAAATTTGAAAAACCGATTTTTTTGCCCGGAACGGGCGGGACTACGCCTACGTTTTTAGCCGGCATAACGGCAGGACTGCCCGCCGTTGTTTTTACCTTATTAATAGATTTAACCGTCTTTTTTACGGGATACAGCTTATCTCCTTTATGATAAACCGGATAAGGCTGCTTTAACGCAAAAGCGTTGCTTGACAGAAAAAGTATAGATAATCCCGCGATTAAACATAAATATTTTTTATCGATAAGCATTGTTAAACGCTCCTTTTAACTTGAATTTTAGTTATATAAAATCTGCCGTTTAATATTCTAAACGTTAATATTACCTGCTTAGATTTATCGCTGGAAATTTTCTTTTTAAAAGTATGGTTGACTCCCGTAATTATAATATTATCGCCGTTTATCTTAGTGCCAGTCGGATAAAATACGCTTGAAACGCCTAACTGCGTAACGGCTTGCATTTGGGCTTCGAGAGCCGTTCTCATCGACTTAAATCTCGCCGGCAATACATAAACCATAAAGTTGCCGAGCTGAATTTTATAATCCTTAGGAGTAAAATTTAAAATAGTCTGAGAAAGATAATCTCCCATCTGTATTAAATATCCAGCCGAAACTTTATTGCCCGCTACCCAGAACTGCTTCGATACTCTCGGCGGCAATACCACCGTCCGGCGGTTTTCTACTATAATACCCATAAAAATAGTTTCCGCTATTATAACTACCGCCAGAACAATAACCGCGAAACGTAAAGTATAAGCCTCGACTATCGTCTTGTCCATTTTAGTTTTTAAATATTTAGAATCCACTATCTTATAATCCTCCTTATATGCCCCGGCGGTAAGCCTTTTTTAGATATTAACCCGTGCCATACGAAAAAATGGTTAAAATAGCCCTTAACGAAAGAGTCTTTAGACTTAATTTTAAGCCAAACCGCAAATATTCCTATAATAGAACATATAAGCAGATAATTAGAAACGAGCCCTATTACCAAGAAAATAAAAAATACGGATATGTCGTCAACTTCCCACCATAGGAACTGCGGTTTGGAATCTAAATGTTTCGGTATTCTCTTGTAATCCAAGTTTATATCACCGCTCCGAACACGCCGGGCAAAGAATCGACAAGCGTAGGCAAGTAAAACATGATAGCGCCTATGACTATAACAAGCAAACCCATTAACACGTGCTTGCCGGTTGCGACTTCAAAGATACCGTAAAAGATTACGCCTAAAACTATAACCTTAACGTAACCGCTGTCGAAAAAGTTTGTTATGCCCGTCCATAGACTAGCGCCCGCCCCGCTCGAAGTTGTAGCCGACGAAAATGCGTGTCCGGCAAAGAAAACGCCGAACGTCTGTATTACCATTACTAATAACGCCATCGTCATAAAAGCGTTTAAGTAGGTTTTAACCTTTTCGTTTTTAAAAGCGTTTCCTACTGCCAAAAATAATTTGTTCATAAATCCCTCCTAACCTGTTTTAAAATTAAATTATTAAATTCTATAAGAAGACAACATAAGCGCTATTAAGGCAAGCATAGCGGTTATCCCTAACGCCGAAAAAGCGAATAACTGCGTCTGCTTCCTGATAGTTTCTTTGAAATCGCCGATAAGGTTTTCCATACCTTTTTCGATAGCCTGAGATAGAGTTTCTTTATCAATAGATATAATTACATTTACTCCGTTCTCGACTTTTTTAACCTGAGAATCTACTAATTCATCCGACATATTTCCTCCTTTTGAATTTGGTTTATTTAACTAACATTATATATATACGCTTTTTTTTGAGATACTTAAATTTCAGGGTAAAAATTTAATTACGATACGCCTGTCTTTGAGATTTACCTTAGATATATAACAACATTTGCCGTAGCCGTATAACTTTATATTTTTTAACCCTAAATATTTTTCGGCGGATTTAGCCCTTTCTAACGCTAATTTATTATTATAAGCTTTAGACCCGAAGTTATCCGTATATCCCGCTATAGAGATAACTTTTTTATCTTTTATAAGGCTTTTTATATAATTAAGCCTTTCCTTTAATAGAGTGCTAATTTTATAAGAATTAAACGCAAAACCGTATGCTAATATAGTTTTAAATTTATGAATTTTAACTTTTTTTACCGTTATGCGTTTCTTAAACGCTAACGATAATTTATTTAAAGCGTTTATTACCGACGCATTTTTATTAATTACCGGCCTGTGAAGTTTCGTAACGCTTTCATTGTGTTTTACGATAGTAAAAGTTAAACCGGAAATATAACCTTTATATTTTACGGGTCTCTGCCTTACCGCGGCGTAAGACCGTAAAGGGGATAACGCAACGATAAATAAAATTAAAGATAATATTTCGACCGATATTTTTATTTTTTTCAATTTTTGACTCCCGTATTTATTTAAAGCGTCGCCGTTTCTGCGTTTTACCGAAAACGGTATTTTTAGAGCGCTTGCCGTTATAGCGCGATTTACGGGGGAACGCAGAAACGTTTTTAAGACGGACGCCGGCGTCTAAAAGCGAACCCCGCAAAAATAGTTATTTAGAAATCATAATGTAATCCAAATTGAACGCCGAATTGATGGGTCGTAGAACTCGGCTCGTAAAACTCGTTAGCGGTATTCGAGTGCTTAAAGAATAACGCCGAATAATAAGTATCCCACACTAAAGATACGCTGTTTGTTACCCTGTATCTTATGCCTTCGGCTACCGTATAACCGCTTTCTCCGCCTAAATTAAATTCAAGATTATTCCCGGTAGGGTAGCCGTCTATCGTAATATTCTGCATGCCTTTCGTCGTAGCCGTTCCGTTAAGTCCGTAAAGATAACTTATTTTAAATACATTAGAAAGTCTAGGCTTAAAAGCGTAAATATTTTTATATGTCAGGCTTGCGTATTTTACCTGATAATCTTCATCGTAACCCGTTACATTATTCGTAAAATCCGCATTGCCGGCCATAAAATCATGGTCCATATATCCAAGCGATAAATATAGTTCGTTTTGCATAAGCCCGTTTAAAAGCCTTGGGTCTATGCCGGCCCCTATCGAAAAATCTTCCAACGAATAATACACGTCGCCTGTAGTAGATATTCCCGTTGTCTGCCCCGAACCCGTATATTGCCCAGGCACAATTCCTAAAGAGCCTTTAATGGACAAAAGAAATAAATTATTATGATAATTAAATCTTTGGCCTAAAGAATACTCTCCGCCTTTAGTTTCTGCGCCGTATTGTTCGCTGTATCCGAAATAACTATAACCGAGTTTGGCCGAACTAGTCCAATAATCGTAAGCATGCGCTGACACCGAAAACGCCAATATAAAGATTAGAAAACTTAAAAATAATATTTTTTTCATAATTTAAACCTCGCCGGTAATCCCGCCCTAATTAATAAGGCGGGACCCAAGGCAGTTGACGTTAAAAAGAACTTTTAATGCCTAAGTCTAGACCTAATACGCCGATATTGTTATTATCAACGCCGATGCTTTCGTAATTTACGCCTATGAACGGACTAAAAACGGCGTATCTCGTCTTATACGCGGCATATCCTACTTTTACGCCGACTTCGTAACCCGACCCGTCGGTCAGCGTGCTAGAATAATTAACATAGGCTCCGATATTTTCGTTAATTTTAGCGCCTGTCGTATGCTGATAATAAGCCTGTCCCTCTATCCATAAATTTGCTACGGGCGGGGTGTAATAGACTTTTGCGCCTAAAAGCATCTGGTTAAGATTATTGGTTTCGTTAAAGGCGATTCCATAAGTATTTTCCACGCCGTTTAACTTTGCCGCCACATACTCGAAACCTACGTTTGGAACGACGGTCAGATCCGGATTGACCGAAAAAGCATAACCTAATTTAGCTCCGTAAAACTCGTTATTATAATTTTCTGGTCCTATATCCGCGGACTTATTCCCGGACGAAAAATTCTTCGAAAAATTTATCTGTCCCCAGACCGGAATTACCAAAGGCGCTCCTTCTAAACTTAAATTATAGTTATTAAGGTCTGCCCCGCCCTCCCCATTAGGATAATAGCTGTGCGTATAGCCGTAAGAAGCGTTAAAAGAATTAATAACGCCGGCGGTTCCGGCATAGGCTTTCGCGCCGAAAGACAACCCTGCGGCTAAAGTTAAAGCTAATGCGGCCGATAAAAACTTTTTCTTAAATAATACTTTCTTCATTTCTTAATCCTCCGTTATTATTTTTGTTAAATTGAATTTTAGATATAAAATAAGAATTACCGTAAACCGCATTCAGCACAGGGTCACGTTTATCTTTTAAATAATAATTGAACTCCTGCGGCAGAAATTCTATAATTTTTTCCCCTGAGCGCGAAATTATAACTACGCTTTTGCCGAAATTTAAAATAAAAACCTTGTCGGTATTAAAATGGTCCCTATAAACATATATTATTACGAAATCGGGGTTTAGTTCTTCCCTGTATTCCGATATAAAATTAAAGACCTTATCCGGCAATTTATAATCTTTGCGGTTGAACTCAGCTAATTGCAACATATTTTAAAACCCCATTTTTTGTTTAATTTCGCTAAGCATTTGAGAGTTAAGCGGTCCCTGCCAGTGAAAAATAATACGGCCTTCCGGATTAATAAAAAAAGACTGCGGGATAAAATTAATACCGCCATAGTTTTCCATTTCGATTATATTAGCGTGGACTACCGGATAAACCAATTCTCTTTTTTTAATAAACTCAGGAATGGACGATCCGTTGACATTGACGTTTACCCCGATAATAAGGACGTTTTTCTCGTTATGCTTATAAAATTCGTTTAAATCGTGCAGTTCCGCCCTGCAAGGGGGACACCACGTAGCCCAGAAATTTACGATAATAAGTTTCTTGCCGGTTATTTTGTGCAGGTCTATGCTTTTAAATCCGCTTAATGCCGGATTTAAAACCGACCCTCTTATATCGGGGGCTTTCGGAGTATATGCGAAAGCCCCGTTTATAAAGACGAATAAACTAAAAATAACCGCCGTTAAGTAAACCGCTTTTTTAGCTTTCACTTTCGGACCCCTTATTTTTAGTTTTTTTGGCAGGGACGGTTTCGGTTTCTACCGTTGCGCCTCTTTGCTTTAATACCTCGTTGATAATAGCGTTTCTCTTGTATGTCAGCTTATTGCCGAATGGACGGTCTTCATATACGTTCTGTATTTCGGCGGCAAAGGCGTCTAACTCGATAATAATATCGTTAAATTTGTCTTCTATGCCTTTCATAGCGTCTAAATCGGCGCTGCCGATTCTATTGTTGTTAATAACGTTTAAGGCGTTATCGAAATACTTTATAAAACCGAGCATTAACTTGGTTTTATAATTATTCGGGGAGTCGAAACTGTCTCTCCTGAATACAAACCTTCCGCCGTTAAACTGAGCGGCGGGAATTATAATATCCTCGCCTTTTCTTATGCGGGAGTCGATTTCGTTAAGCAGATTTTTGCCTATCTCGTTTCTTTTTGCATTTATTTCATCCCTTCTGCTTTTCCATTCTTCCGTCTTTATTCTCTGTTCTTCAGCCGTTAAAGGCTTTTTTTCTTCAGCCATTTTAATACCTCCCTTAAAATTTTAAATTTAATTTCTATAATATATATACGCTTTTTTTTGAGATACTTAAATTTCAGGGTAATAACCTAAAAGGGTATATCTTCTCCATGTCCTTGAGGCGGTTCGACAGCCGGTTCTTGAGACTCCGTATCTTCGGGCGCAGGTTCGCCGGAAACATCTTTTTTATCTTTAGGCTCGCCTAAAAACTGTATTACCCTGCCGATAACCTTTGTAGAATATCTCTCGACCCCTTCCTTGTCGGTATATTTATCGATATTTAACTCCCCTTCGACGTAAATCAGCTTGCCTTTTGTTAGATGTTCATTAAGAGTTTCCGCCTGCTTTCCGAACATAACGACGTTTACCCAGGTGGTTTTTTCGACCTTATCTCCCTTTTCGTTTTTATAAACCTTATTGACCGCGATAGGAAAACTGGCCGTAGGCATCCCAGACTGAGAATACCTAAGTTCCGAATTTCTGCCTAAATTGCCGATTAACATAATTTTGTTCAAACTTCCCATAATAACCTCCGTTAAAATTTAATATTTTTAAATAAAAAATGCTCAAATTCTTTTTTAAAACCGCTTTTATTTTTATCTATTTCTTTTTCTCCGTTACCCCGCCTGTCTAACGTAGTTAAAAAGATAGGCGTTACTTTTTCGGTTTCGCACCACATGCTTAATACTTTAAGAGCCGAGTGGCTTATCATTTTTATACTAAACTGCGATTCTTTTGACGCAATATAAAAAGCAAAATCTTCTTCATAGAACAACGGCAATACAGCGCCTCTTATTCCCCACTCCTCGTCTATGGGATTATGGTCTTCTTTATCTATAATAGTATATACATATGCGCTTTCATTGTTATCCCATAAGATATATATATTATTTTTATACGGATAACTTTTATACCAGCTTACAATAGCGTTAAATATTTCGTTGGTAATCATAGCGGCTTATTCTCCTCGATAAATTGCTTGCATATTCTATAATCCGATTTATACCCTTTAGGCGGTTTAACGCCTTTTTTTTGAGCGATAGATTCTACGAAAGATATCTGTTTATCCGACGGTTTAAAATTGCCCTTGCCGGAACTTTTATTGTCTTTTGCCGTCCCGAACCGCTCTTTTATAAATTTAGAGCATATATCCATAGAATTTAAATATCCCTCCGGGAGTTCTGCATTTTTTTCTTGAGCAATTTTTTCGGCTAAGGCAATCTGCTTTTCGGACGGTTTAAATCCGCCGTTAGTAAAATCGATATTATGATTTTTAAGATTATCGTAAATTTCAGTTACTACGTCTCTATACTTCATATTACCTTTTGCTACCTCGTCTAACTTTTCTTCCATTTTAGCGGTATAATCGACCGAGAATAAACCGCCGAACTCTTTAATTAAATACTCTAAAGCCGATTTGCCTAACTCCGCCGGGATAATCTGCTTATTTTTAATTTCGATATAATCTCTTGCTTTAAGAGTTTTCATAATACTTGCATACGTCGACGGTCTGCCTACTCCTTTGGATTCCAGCTCTTTTATAATAGAGCCTTCCGTAAATCTCGCCGGTGGCTTAGTTTTCCAATTTCTGATATTTATGCCTGATATATCGACACTGCCCTGATTTATGCCTGATAATACGCTCTCTTTTTCGTCGTCCTCGTCGTTATAGACTGCCTTATATCCTTTAAATTTCATAACGGACGCATTAGCCTCGGCAATTAATTCGCCTATTTTTACGGTAATAACGGTCTGGTCGTAAATAGCCGCGGTCATCTGCGATGATATAAATCTGTTTAAAATTAAGTTATAAACTTTCATTTCGTCGGCGGACAGGCTATTTGGGGGCTGATTTATATCGGCGGGTCTTATCGCCTCGTGGGCGTCTTGGGAACCGTCTTTATTTTTATAAATATGGTTAGTAAAAAATTGAGAGCCGAACTTTGAAGCGATATGGTTTTTTGCCATGCCTACGGCTTCGTCAGACAGGCGGACGCTGTCCGTTCTCATATACGTAATATAACCGCCTTCGTATAACTTTTGGGCTATTTTCATAGCGTCTTCGCCGGATATTCCAAGCATGGAACTTACGGCCTGCTGATAGGTAGAAGTAGTAAAAGGCGCCGGGGGGTTCTTCTTAATATCTTTATGCGTAATCGCAATTATCTCGGCGGGCTTGCCTTGTATGTAATTAACTATTCTTTCGGCAAGGGCTTTATCTTTTAACTCCGATAAAGTATTCTTTTCGTCGCCGTTTTTCCTGACGACGACGGCGGTAAAGGCGTTGCCGTTTTGCTTTAGGTCTAATTCTACTTTATATCTATCCTCAGGCTTAAAATTAAGGATTTCTTTTTCTCTGTCAACGATAATTTTAAGAGTAGCGGTTTGGACCCTGCCTGCGGACTTTGCTTTGTCGATATGACTTGAAAGGTTAGGCGAAATACCGTAACCGATAAATCTGTCTAATACCCGCCTTGCCTCTTGAGCGGCGACTAAATTCATATCTAAATCTTTTAAATGGGAAAGTCCGTCTCTGACGCCTTTTTCCGTTATTTCGTGAAACTCCGCCCTTTTATAATTGCCTAGTTTTAACGCCTGCGTTAAATGCCAGCCGATAGCTTCGCCCTCGCGGTCGGGATCGCTTGCGATAATAACGCGGTCCGACTTCTCGGCATAATCTTTTAACTCTTTTACCGTCCTTACTTTATCCGGCGTAACCTTATATCTCGGCCTTAAGGTTTCTAAATCGACCGATATGTCGTTTTTTTCTAAATCTCTTATATGTCCTAAAGACGCTTTTACGATATATCCTGCGCCTAATATTCCCGCTATCGTTTTTGCTTTATGCGGCGATTCTACTATGATTAATTCTTTTGCCAATTTTATACTCCTTTTTATTTATACAGAGCGGTCAGGTTTGGGAGAGACTCAAAACTAACCGCCTATGTAATATATACGCTTTTTTTTGAGATACTTAAATTTCAATTAAAAATTTATCAAAACAACTGCTGCGTATTAGATGCGCCCCTAATCATAGCGGACTTACATTTCTGCAAGCCCCCGGCTTTAGCCGCGGGGTCTATGATATGATTGTTCAATTCTCAACTCTTTTATTTGGTGGCTTAATAATATTTGCCGATTCTGCATTTGTTTAATAACCGCGCTTTCCTTAAACGCTAATAAAAATAATATCAGTAATGCTATCACTATCACCGTTAATACTATCGTTAAAATCGTATGCCGGACTATTTGCATATATTCTTTTAGCCTAAGCGTTATACGGTATTTTATAATGAAAAGCATTCCCGAAATATAAGGATATTACCGAAAGATAATTAAAAAATATAAGAATACCTACGGCAATTAAAATTACCCCGCTTATTACCGAAATAATTTTTATAAACGGCTTTATCTTTTTAAACGCCGAGAAAAATAAACTTAAGGATAAAGAACTTATAAAAAACGGCACGGCCAGCCCCATGGCATAAACAAAAAGAAGTTTAGCGCCTAAAATAGTTTCGTGCATAGTCGATGCTATGAATAAAATCGAGGCGAGTATCGGACCAATACAGGGCGTCCAAGCGGCCGCGAATACTACGCCTATTAAAGCCGAACCGATTAGTCCTAACGGCTTATTTTTGACGTTTACGGCAACGTCTCTATTCATAAAAGAAAAAAGTTTTACTTTATTAAAAGCTCCTAATATAAATAAGCCCATAACAACGATAAAAACGCCCGCTATGCGCATAAGCCATACGGAGTGAAGCAAAGAGCCTATAGCGGTAGAAAATACGCCCAAAAGGACGAATATCGCCGTAAAACCTAATATAAAAGCAATCGAGTGTCTTATCGTAATCCTTTTAGCCTGCCTGCTTTTATCTTCTAATAATTTGTCCATAGACAAACCGGATATATAAGATAAATAAGACGGTATCAAAGGCAATACGCAGGGGCTTATAAAAGAAAACAGCCCCGCTAAAAAAGCTACCAAAAAAGATACGTTAGGCGTAAATAATAGCATTATTTCTCTCCCTTAAATTTTATAATACGGGCATCTTTCGCAATCTATGTCCGGCTTTTTCTTATTTTTCTTATTGATATACATATCCGCTTCGGCTAAAGATATAAAATGTTCCTGCATATTTTCTAATTCGCCCGAACCTAACTCGTCTATTTTGGCGGTTATTATATCCTTAGTTATTTTGACGAAACCCACCGATATATTTACATACATACCGCACGGTCTTTGCTCCGTGATCCGCTCGATGTCGGTTTTAAGCGACTCCGCCTTTTCGTCCGTTATGCCTACGGCAAGCCCGCTAAATTCGTCCCCGCCGAGCCTGTAAGCATTGCCGAACCCAAGAAAACATTTTCTTATCTCGGACGATAACGAAATAAGGACCCTGTCGCCGTAGTCGTGTCCTAATACGTCGTTTACCGATTTAAAATTATTAAAATCCATATAGAATATATATAAAGGCAAATCTTTAGCCGCCACGGTCTTGAGATTTCCTGTAATATTCTCGAAATACTGGCTCCGCGTTAAAAGTCCCGTTAAATGGTCGCGGTCGCTCCTGCGTTTTTGCCTTTCTAATAACTGATGATACACGGGGTAGGCTATTTTAAGCTTATCTTCTATAATCTTTTCCGCTTCGTCTTTTTTAACAAGAGGACTGTCGAGTCCGATAAACCACCCAAGACGGCTGGCATAAATATAGATATTTCCTTTGATAACGGTAATACCGTCCCGGTAGAACTCCGTCCCAGTGAAATCCGACACCGAAATAGAATCTATATGCCCGCCTTTTCTCTTATCCCTCATCGAACCTATAACTATATCGAAATAATCAAGCGAACCTAGCGCTATAAAACCCCCTATCGACCCGGTAGATAAAACTATATCCTGAATAGCCGAGTCCAAAAGGTCTATAGGAATAGAAATCCCGGACGCAAGGCGTTCTATTATATTGGTATTTTCTTTTACCTTATTCCGCGATTCAATTAAAAAAATACCTGCCATCGTTATCAATGACAAACAAACCGTAAGAATAATAAGCACTATTTTATAACTCCCGCATGCCTTAACAACATAAAAGCCGTCGCGGAAAACACGCTCCATACCAAGAACACCGTTAAGACGTTAAGATATTTATTATTTCCGCCTATGCAATATACGACAAAAAAAGATAAACTTACGATAAACGAAAAAACCGATAAATAAATAGCCGTAACTCTCGGCTGCCTGCTTTGAAAATACGCAAATAAAGAAAGCATCGGAAAATTAGCGACCACTGCGGCTAAAAAGAAATATTTAGTCTTTGATATTAAAAAAATAGCTATAAACAAAATAACTGCTATGCCGAGAGAAATCAAATCCAAAATAGCCTCCTATTATTGACCGTTAAATTTGAAATGGTTGCATTTCTCGAACTGCATATAATTCAACTCTTTTTCGCCGTGTTTAACCCTTTTTAAATACGATAGCGCCACATCGGACATCAGCGTATTTTCGCATTTTATGCCTTTTAAAAAAGGTTCTATTCGTCCCGAGCATCTAGGGCATTTATATCCGCCGTCAGATGATTGGTTTTTTTCGATATAGCCTTTAATATAGGTTTTTTCCTGCATATTACCCCCTATTTTACGGACATTTTCGGGACATTTTACGGACATTTTACGGACATTAAGGTTCTTGACATTACTCCCCATGCCTACATGCCTAAAGGCATGGGGAGTAATGTCTCAAGGATTCGTAAAATACAAATATCCCTTTTTTCTTAATTCATAAACCTTTAATAACCCCATAGGCACCGGCTTTACGAAATAAGGTATTTCTTTATAGATTAAATGGTTTATCATTAAAGCGTTATAGCAGACGTAAAACTTAACTCCGTGCTTTGCGGCATAAAGCATATCGGTATTAATGCGGTTTTTTACTAAATACCCGTCTTGAATAGTAGGATGCAATAGCCTTACCAATTTACCGTAAATTACCACGGCTACTTTGTATTTCAGGTTATTCTTTTCGGCGTATTGGATTATATAAAAAATATTACCTAAGGTTTCTTTAAGGTTATTTTTATCGCCTCCGGATATGCCAAAAACTATTTTTAACGGGGATTTTAAACCTTTTAATTTGCCGACGGGGATAAATTTAGGCGGGGTTAATTGCCCCGACGTTGAATAAGATTTTACGATTTTTAAATCCGTAAGAACGGTCTTTTTATTTTTACCGCCGAACTTCTGCTCAAGTTTAATAAGTTGTGAATAGGGCTTTTTAGGATTAGCGTTATTGATATAACTTGCGATTATTGTGATAACGGTAATAAAAATAAAAGCTACCATTAAAGCGATATACTTTGTTTTGTTAGATAATTTCTGCATAGCGTCTCTCCTTCACGGCTTTGCCGCAGTTAAAAAATTAAAATGTCATATGATATATATACGATATTTTTTTGAGATACTTAAATTTCAGGGCAAAAAAATCCCCAAAGCCGAATTTCTTCAACTTTGGGGTATATGAGAGGAGGCTCATATTCTTAATAGCTAACTTTGTTTTTGGATTACTGCAAAAGCAAAACTCCGGCCGAATACGGACGAAAATTTCTAAAAGCCCTTTCTACGAATTTATCCGTGTCTCTGCAAACGCCGGTAATCTTTTGGCCGCTGTCGATACAAAGCAGGGTTTTAGAATTTTCATCTTCATTTTTATAAACGTAATTGCAGGCGTGGATAAACATAGCGCTAACTAAAATACAAGATACGCTTGTTTTATAAAGGTAAACCTTATGCTCGTAATCGTCAAAGATATCAGGGCTAAATTTTACGTCGGTAAACTGCTTTTCAAATTTAAGCCTGTCGTCAGGTTTTCCTAATAAAAAACTGCCTGATTTACTTATAAAAAGAGCTATATTTCCAACCATACCCGAAATCTCGTCGCTCGAATGATGAGACAGATAAACCGATATATGTTCTATATTCAAATCTTTACCGTATGTGGCGTAGCATTGCCTAATAGCTATCTCGATAGACCTTTTAACGACTTTCTCCATAACCGTGCTTATTTTATCTCTATCGGGGACGAATACGTAAAGAAAATCTACTAACATATCGAATAAGAGCGAAGTATTATAATTAAATAAATCGTAGTCGGTTAATAAAGCAAACGGATTGACGCAGACGGGATTAAAAATATCGATATCTATTATCTCCGCAAATATCTCCGCAAATTCGCATCCCGGCGGCAAAAATATATTGTTTCCCGTGGTGTTAAAAAGAATTGCTTTGAAAGCGTCCGCGTAAATTTCCCGATGAATCCTTAAGGAATTATTCAAGAAATCATATTTTCTCGAACCTGCTACTATCAGGTTATTGCTTTCGTGCTGATTATTAAATAAATCGTAGTTTAATATATTGTCGTCAAATGTATTAAAATGCCTTTCAAGTTCTATAGTTCTATTAATCAATGAGTTCTCCTCCTTTAATAATAAGAATTAATATTACCCGCCTATCAGCGTATTAGACATGCACCCCCGCGGTTCAGGCTCGGATATCGTGTTTGTTTTAGAGACTACCAAATCAACGATTAAACCTTTTTTGGATAATTCTTTTACTTTATTTATCGCCTGTAAGGGATTACCGATAAAATTCCAAAATACATTGCTATCGTAGAATTTTAAGAAATCTTCGGCAGAGCCTTTATTAACACTTTTTACTTTCTCAAATAGTTCTATTGCGTTAATAATTTCCTGATTAAATTTATCGCCGACTAATTCTTGTATAATACGGTCAAAATTAACTTCGCCATCGTCTAAAAAACTGTATTTGTGTTCGTTTAAAAGAAGTTTTTTAAAGGGCTTTATATCGTGGATATACATTATCATATCGTATATAAACCTGTTTGAGTCTCCAAATTTAACGACATAATAAAGAAACGGCAGGTATTTATCTTCAAATTGAACTATGAAAAATAATAACCCGCTTTCGACTTTGCAGTTAATCGACGGATGTTCGCTGTCTTTAATAATAAAAATCATTTCCGGTTCAAGATTTACTAATACCGATTCCGCTGTCATCGAGCCTGCCGGTAAATCGTTAAGCCTTTGGATTAATGACATTTTACTCACTCCTTATATTAGATATATCTTAATATTATATTTTTTACGACGATAGCTGGTATTATGAACGCCAAATATGCACCTATTTCTATGACCACTTTACTTATATTCCCGCCGTTCCTTAGCATATACAAATCTATGCCGGCGTTAAATAATTTCAAGGCGCAAAGGATAATAATTAAATTAAAAGCTAACTCTAAAAGTATATGAATTGCAAAAAAAGTCCCTGTAAAAAAGAAAAAACTGCGTCACATATCTTATCGAAACTTGGCAATTTTAATTTGAGAGTCGCCAATTTCTCTGCGAAAGCTAAATTACTCATAATATCCTCCTTATTATTTTAACGAGTTTAGATACTCCGCCACATATTTAACCTGCTTATCGGTTAATATTTGCGAGCAATAGACATCGGCTTTACAAGAACGAATCGCTTTTTCGGTCTGCTTAACGGTTAAATGCTTATCGCCCCAATACGCCAGAGACGCTACTCCGTCATAACGTTTGCCTTTTACGAAAGAATGGCAGGTATAGCATCTGGACTGTAAAACTATCTTTTTACCTTTTAAGATATTAACCCTTTTTGTCTCGGCTTTAAGCTTATTTTTAAGCGTAAGGGCTTGCGAAACGGCGCTTACGGCAACAAGCGTTACGATGACGAATAAAAACGATGTAATAGCGATGTAGGATAGCTTAAATGCACTTTTAGCCATTGCAAAAGACTTGTCTCTGACTCTGCTACACATATTACTACTCCTTCTTAATATTAACATTACCTTTTATATATATACGATATTTTTTGAGATACTGAAAATTAAAGGATAACAAATATAATATATCCTATGATTAATATATCCTATTTTTTTTCGACAAACTCGTTTAATATCCTAATGATATACTCTTTCAGCGTAGTATCGTTCTCGGTAGCTTTGATTTTTAGTTTTTTATGGAGTTCCGCTGGTAGTTGAATACCCACGCCTTTAGTGTTTGGTTTTAGTTTTAAATCTTTATTTTTTTGCATTATAAATATTATAATCTTTGTTACACTCGCACTATAAGCGGATAACAAAATTATCCTCCATTATTAATTATTATATTTTATTATTCTTTAATGATTCAACAACATCATCAAATTTTTTTACATTTACGGATACTACAAATGGCTGATATGGTTCCATATAAATATATGTAGTTCCAATAATAGGTTCGTTTAAAATAAATTCTGATATAGGTGCCGAAAAACTAATTTTTGATTTTGCTAATTTATCGACATCTTCAGAACTACTTAAATGTTTAATAAGAAAATTTTCCGTTTGCGATAATATTTCGTCTGGTATAGATTTAGGTGTTTGCGTAGAATAAATTAAACCTATTCCATGTTTTCTGCCTCTTTTTGCTATTTTATACCATATATTATCTTCGCTTATATTACTTAATAAGTCCTGTGCTTCCTCTATTAAGAATATTACATCGTAATTTTTCCCGGTTAAAAGCAGTTCTTGCTCTTCGATAAAAATTTCGGAAGCTATTTTTTTACTTACTGTAGAATAAAGATATGAACTTATAGAAGGCAGATCTAATATAACTATTTTATTGTTTCTTACATCTTCTCTTATAGTTTTAAATATATCTTCGTTATTTGCAGACGAATGAAATTTATTCAAAAAACTTAATATATTACTATATTTATTATAAAGCATAGTGGTGGACGTATCTTTATTTCCATCTTTATTTCCATTAGAATTGTCATCTTTGCTTTTATCACCTTTATCTAATAAATTAAATAAGCTTTCTACGTCTTCGCTTCCATTGTTATATTTAGCAAATTCATCTTCAAGTTTATAATAATTATTTCCATATTTAACGCTGATGTCGTTACCAGCTTTTAATCCAGCTTTCCTAAAAGCCGCCAATAAATACGCTTTTCTGTTGGGTATATTTAAAATATTATCTATATCGTTATATATAGCCTCAATATAATTAGCTGGTTTTTGTTCGGCAACTCTTTTTTCGTATAACATTTGGATTGCTATTTCTGGAGATTTATAAAAATTCATAGAAAAACTCTTTATTGATTTATTATCTACATACATATCGTTTTTTCTGTCGGTATATACTACTATCTTATCTTCTATTCCTAATTCTTTAAATGCGGGATAAAGTCCCATAGATAACGATTTATTGTCTGCAAAAGCATATTCTCCGTCTAAGTCGAATATTACCATTGAAAGATTAGGAAACATTTTAGATAATAATGTTATAATTATTTTATTTTCATTGCTTTTTCCAAATCCGGTTTTTCCTAAATTAGCAGTTCTTTTTCTTATAAAATTTTCTATATTTATTGTTTTTTTTGCTTTTAGTATATCTTTCGGTTCGCTTCCGTATTGCAGGAACCCTATTTCAAATTCTTTGGATTTATTAATAGTATTATTATCTAAGCTTGCGTTGATTATCTTTTCTAATTCTTCGTCTTTAAATTGAGTTATAGCCAAATCTACGATGGACGGAATGGTTCTCGTTGAAGGAAAGAATAATATTTTGTTGTCTTTTTCGTTAATTTCTCCTAATATGCAAATATCATAATGTAAAAAGTTAATACTTTTTACGGCAGCGCCATCTATTATTTCGTCGTTCAATTTGCTTAATGCAAGATCCCCAGAATAATTTGTGTTTTGAACTGGATTATAATAAATTTTTTCAACCCTGCCTAAATAAAACTTTTTGTTATTTAAAAGGATTCCGCTTTCGAGTTTTACAAACTCTCCAAGCTTTAGATGAATTTTTTCAAGTTCTTCATAATTAAGAACCAATGTTAAAAATGTTTTAGATTTTATCGTTCTGATGTCTCTTACAAAACCAATATTGCTCATATTTTCTCCTTTATTTTATATACTTTATGACATTTTTAATAGCTTTAGAATCTATTTTATTTAAAAGTTCATTCTCAATTTGCTTTACTACCGAATATGCAATAGATGATTTGATATGCGACTCCGATATAACCGATATACTGCCGTTATATAATACTGATTTATGCGAAAAAATAGTACCGATAATTTCGTGTATCTCTTTTTCTTTATTTTCTAAATAGTAAGGAATATCAAGCGCTATCATGGACTGAAAAGGTTGAAAACATTTACCGTATAATCTTCCAAAATATCTTATCCCAAAAACTTTTGAATTATCTACGCTATAATCCCATTGTCTTTTATTACTATATACATAATCCATTACTCCAGAAGGAACCTTAAAATAAAAAGATTCTTCTATCGCTTCTATCCAAGACAAAATTATTACAGATGCTAATCCATCGTCAAAAACTGCATTCTTTTTTAATAAGCCTATTATATAAGCGTTATATTTATTAAAATATGCTTTTAATTTATCAATAAAAGTAGTTTCAACGCCGCTCTGAGCTAATCTTCCGTCTTTGACTATTACGGCCTTTATATCTCTAAATTTATCTACTAATTGCACAATATATGCCCATTCTATAATATCTCTTATGGTATTAGTAAAAGTTTGCAGATTAAAAAAACAAGCCGTACCTATATCATCTAATGTAATATTTGTTTTCTCCATAAAAACTTTAATATAATCATTTTGAAAAACATTTTTATACTTTTCTGCGTTAGTTTGTTGTAATTCTTTATCTTGATTATTTTTATTTAAAAAAGAATATAGTTTTGGAAAAAAATTTTTATATTGCAGGGCTAACCTGAATGGTTCTAATGTTTCTTTTAAATCGTCCGATTTTGAGTTTACGATAATAATACTGCTGGAAATTTCCTTAAAATTTCTAAATATTTCTTGATTACCGCCATCAACACTAACAGTAATCAATTTATTATTAGAACCGTTATATTTAGTAAATCTTTTAATAGAATTTTTATCAAGTTCTTTAGCTAAATTATTGCAAATATCATTTATTATGTCGCAGGTTTCTTTAGTATCAGATTGATTAAATAATTGTAGAAAATTATCAGCCCCTAATGGATTAGACTTTTCTCCATTGTATCCCATATTTTATTTTCCTCCGAAATATAAAAATGAAATTATCAGATTATATTTCTACTTTTAAAAAAAAGCATATCCGCTTTCCACTGTGATTTAATATTTTTTAGATCATTATTGCTTAAGACAGATATTCCAGTTCTTTTTTCTAAATCTTTTAACTCTTTAAAAATTTTCTTTCTTGCTTTAAATGTTAAACAACCTCTTTTTGCAGGTTTACCATTTCTCATGTATTTGAAATGATTATTATCATCTTTTACGAAATTAATAGTCCACTCTCTAAAATTTATTAAAGGCAACAAATCTTCATTATCTAAAGATTGATTTTGAAGCGATTTATCTTTTTTAACCAGAGTACACATCCAACAACCGAAACGAGAACCGCACCCACTATTTTTTTTTGATATTTCAGGTATTAACGGACATTCGCCTCGCGCTCCTTTATATATATCTATGATATTTTGATAGGAACTTTTCCACAATGTTTTATTTGAAATAAGAAATTCCCATATATCCGTTTCGGTCAAATCCATAATGGGAGTAAAATATTTTAATTTTGATTGTCTTTTTATTTGATAATTATCTAATTGATTATTTGTAATATCATTTTTTCTTGATTTAGATTCATCTTTTCTTAATCCTACGAATACAACTGCATCATTATCTTTAACGGTTTTCATATAATCTTCCGATGGTTTAATTTTCAGCGTTCTTTGGCACCACCGAAACATAGTATTTGGTAAAGGATACCCTTTGCCTATTAAGCTATGCCAGTAAGTTTGAACTGGCTTTAATATTACTATTTCAAAATTTAAATTATTTGCTTTAAAAAAACTCTCTAAATTTTTTAAAAAATCGTAAGAATGACGTTCTATAATAGGATTTTCAATTAATGTATCGCAGTGTATAATTGTAATTTTTGGCGGTTTCTTGATTTTAAGAACCGTTTCTATGGTATTATGCAAAAGAACCGTTGAATCTTTTCCTCCGGAAAATGGCAAAAATATATTTTGAGGTTTATAAATATCTATTATATTTTCAATAATACTATTAATAAAAAATTGTTTATTAGACAAAAAAAACTTGTCGCTTTTCGTTTTTTGTAATAATGAACTTGTCAACATATTATTTATTGATACATTCAAATCGCTTTTGAGCTTTTGATTATAGTTGCAAGCATATAGAGACCTTTTTCGGTGAAGGCGGTCGGAAAGTGCGGCGAAAACTTAACTTTTTCGAAGTGGTGGAAATTTTCCACAACCTCGTTTTTTTCTTTCCCAGTTAATTCAAAGATATAACCCTCCGGGAATTTATCCGGATTGTTTTTGACCGCTTTATCAACAATCGCCGTAATACCCCTTGATTGGGGATATAAGGCGGATTATTTTTAGTTAAATCGCAATCCTTTTCCATAAACCAATACCTCTGCTTAATATTAATTAGGGAGTTTTTACAACGAATAGACTCGTCATTCGTCCAAGAACTCCCTTAAACTTGTAGGTTCTCATCGGGGTTGTTGTAATAGCTTTTTAAGTCCGTCTCACCGCCCCGCACCCGAAGGACTTTTAAAGACGGACGATAGAGCCGTGAACTTGAGTAATTCACGGGTATCGTGACTAAAACAACTGCTGCGTATTAACTACGCCCCCTAATCATAGCGGGCTTACATTTCTGCAAGCCCCCGGCTTTAGCCGCGGGGTCTATGACTGATATCTCTTGTCTCAACTCCGTATAGTGCGGCCACGTCGCTATCAATTATAACTTTTTCTCCTCTGACATCTATTATTTTGTCCTGAACGGTCTCGGGCTTAATTAAGTTTTTATTTTTTTTTTATTATCTTTCACACTTAAATTATACCGCAAGTTTAATTATGCGTCAAGATATTTTTGAGATACCGATTAATATTAATAAAGCAATAAACTCAGCGTATTTTCCCAATACGCCGGGCCGTAATATCCTTTAATTTTCTCTTGATACTGCCCTTTTTGGTAAATTAAAAATACGGGATCGCCGCTTATACCGATATTATCCCCCTGCGCCATATCCCGCCTTATAAAACTTATGGGATAGTTAGAACCTGCGCAGGATTTAATAGAATTGATATAGGGAAAGTTTTTGCTTTTAAGAAACGAGTATATATCACCCGTCTTATCCCAAACGCCTTGATATTTATATAATAAATACCGCATTTTCATATAATATTTACCCGAGCAGTCGGCAAACTTAGCCGCCTTATAAGCAAATGCGTGGATATTTACGAGCGGATAATCCTTAAATACCCAATAGACGTAACCTTTTTTAATAAAAGCCTTATAAATATACGGCAAGGTATTTAATTCAAACTTCCGGCACCACGGGCATTGATAGTCGGAATACTCTATTACTTTTACCGGGGCGTTAGGATTGCCTATCGAGTAGGCGGACGCAAAGCGCGGGAGTAATAAAAAAATAAATAAAATAAATAAAAAGAAATATTTTTTTGATACCATAATTATCAACAATCGCCGTAATACCCCTTGATTGGGGATATAAGGCGGATTATTTTTAGTTAAATCGCAATCCTTTTCCATAAACCAATACCTCTGCTTAATATTAATTAGGGAGTTTTTACAACGAATAGACTCGTCATTCGTCCAAGAACTCCCTTAAACTTGTAGGTTCTCATCGGGGTTGTTGTAATAGCTTTTTAAGTCCGTCTCACCGCCCCGCACCCGAAGGACTTTTAAAGACGGACGATAGAGCCGTGAACTTGAGTAATTCACGGGTATCGTGACTAAAACAACTGCTGCGTATTAACTACGCCCCCTAATCATAGCGGGCTTACATTTCTGCAAGCCCCCGGCTTTAGCCGCGGGGTCTATGACTGATATCTCTTGTCTCAACTCCGTATAGTGCGGCCACGTCGCTATCAATTATAACTTTTTCTCCTCTGACATCTATTATTTTGTCCTGAACGGTCTCGGGCTTAATTAAGTTTTTATTTTTTTTTTATTATCTTTCACACTTAAATTATACCGCAAGTTTAATTATGCGTCAAGATATTTTTGAGATACCGATTAATATTAATAAAGCAATAAACTCAGCGTATTTTCCCAATACGCCGGGCCGTAATATCCTTTAATTTTCTCTTGATACTGCCCTTTTTGGTAAATTAAAAATACGGGATCGCCGCTTATACCGATATTATCCCCCTGCGCCATATCCCGCCTTATAAAACTTATGGGATAGTTAGAACCTGCGCAGGATTTAATAGAATTGATATAGGGAAAGTTTTTGCTTTTAAGAAACGAGTATATATCACCCGTCTTATCCCAAACGCCTTGATATTTATATAATAAATACCGCATTTTCATATAATATTTACCCGAGCAGTCGGCAAACTTAGCCGCCTTATAAGCAAATGCGTGGATATTTACGAGCGGATAATCCTTAAATACCCAATAGACGTAACCTTTTTTAATAAAAGCCTTATAAATATACGGCAAGGTATTTAATTCAAACTTCCGGCACCACGGGCATTGATAGTCGGAATACTCTATTACTTTTACCGGGGCGTTAGGATTGCCTATCGAGTAGGCGGACGCAAAGCGCGGGAGTAATAAAAAAATAAATAAAATAAATAAAAAGAAATATTTTTTTGATACCATAATTATCAACAATCGCCGTAATACCCCTTGATTTATCAATGGGGATATAAGGCGATTATTTTTAGTTAAATCGCAATCCTTTTCCATAGACCAACGCCTCTGTTTTTTTAATATTAACGTTAATAATCTCGTTTAATTTGTTTCTTAATTTAACATACTTGCCGTAAGAGTGGACGCCTACGACCCTGAAAACTTCTTTTCCGCATCTTACCAAATCGTTCGGTTGCAGCCTATATAGTGAATAGATACGACTATAGCCAAATCAACTCTTCTATAGGCTTCCGTCAGTAAAATTAAATCTAAAGTTAAGTTCACACTAACCAAAAAAGCGTAAGAATCCTTAAATAAACCTTTTACATGTTTAATGCCAAAAGGCAATAAAACAATAGCCGCCGTTCCCGTCATTATAAAAATAAGCAAAGGGACGGGAATATTAATGAATTTTGCGACCACGCCCCACGCTCCGAATAATACCATTGAAAGGGTCACAAAAATAAAAGGTTTTTGACGCATATAATAAATATATTACCTTAAATCAACTTTTTTGCTTTCGATTCTTTCTTTTCGGCGTTTAAGTTCGGCATTAATGATGTCTCTATTATCCCAAATATAAGCCCTGATATTCGGTTCATCAAAACCATTAACGAAATATCTATCTACTATTTTGGTTATAGTTATATTGTTGTCATCAGTAAAAAAACACCATTCATAATAATATTGCGCGGGGCATTTTTCAAAATAATATTTATACCCCGCCAAGAATAAATTAACGTCTTCGTAAGTTTCGATAGATTCTACTATCGGCACATCTTTAATATTTAAAAGCTTTTTAATTTTTTTTAACATTTTAGCCTCCTAAACTAAATTCGTTTTCTTAAGTCCCCTCCGCTCTCCTTTGACCTCCAAACGCATACGCGTCAAAAACCCTTTTAGCGGCAAGTAACGCCAATTCTCTTGCCGTCTGATCGTTGGACTTAATTTCCTGACGATATAACGTCTCGCGGTGCCTTGATTCAAAAACCCAAACAAAATCGTTAGATACCCTGATAGCTATTTTATTCTTAACTATTTTGCCGTTGCGATGTTTAAATATTTCGTAAATATCAATAACTTTTTTATATCTTTCAGGCCTTTCTAATATAATTTTAATTATTCCTGAGTCCGTATCTTTTCTGATTTGCTTAACGAAAAATATATATTCTTTGTATAATTCGCAGTCAATATCGGTAAAAAAATAAGCCACTTTGCCTATGCCGATATTGACTATATACCCGCCGTCTATTTTAGACAGAATAAAACCCTTTATATACCTGTAAATCAAATAATTAAACCTGTTAAAAGCGTTTAGAGACGCTAATTTATTAATCTCTTTCGCTATTAAAGACGCTATTTCCCTAATCGAAATTTGCCTTTTTAAATCATCGATATAGCGCCTGCGGGTTTCCGTTACGTCGATAAAAATACTCTGCCGGATACGTTTAACGTCATCCATGGATTTAACATGATGAGTATATTCGCTATTAGTCGCATATACTTCGTATTTATCATCGAACTGAACGGTATATTCGTTGAAAAATACCTTTTCAAACGCCCGTTCTATTACAAAAATAGACTCTTCCATAGTAAGCCCGGAATTAATAGAAAGTCCCTGTATTATCATTTTAATTTCTTGAAACCTTAAAACATCGATATCCGAAGTGTCCATAGAATATTTTTATTTTAGAGATTGACGCTCCCCATGGATAAATCCAGGGGATTCCTAAGCGACTTATTTATGTAAACCTCCTAGGTAAGACAGGTGCGGATTATATCTCACTCCTGCCGGCGGCGCCATTTCGCCTACTACTGGGACTTCTCCCAGATACTTTGCTCTTATGTTAATACTGCCTACTCCGTCCCTATGATAAACGAACCCGCATTTACACTTATAGACCCTGCCGGTCGGCTTGTGTCTTTTATGGCAAGCCGGACATTCCTGCGAGGTGTATGCTTCATCCTGGAGTTCAAATAACCCGCATATAGCCTCCCACTTATACCTGAGCATTTGCGTTATTTTACCGAATGTCCACTGATGTAGTTTCTGGTTCGTCTTTTTCCCATAGTTTAAGGAATCTCGGATATTCCTCAAATCGCCTACAACCAGCGTGTGAACGCCTTTTTCTTTCATCGTTGACACTAAATGCGTGGTCTGCTTGTGGAGAATATCCCTTATTTGATTATTCAACCTACTATTTATCCTTTGCTTCGCTTTGTTAAGTTTTTTCCATTTTCGTCCTCCCTTTTTAATAATATCCATTTTGGCGGCGAGTTCCGCATTGACTTTATTCTGGTATCGTCTTTTAGACCTTAAAAGCCGTCCGTTGTAAATAACGGTATCTTTGCCGTCGTGGACCACGGCGGTATGTATTTCCCCAAGGTCTATTCCGCAGGTTTTTTTTCCTGTTATCTCGTTTATCGGCTCGAATCCGTAAGCTGCCCTTAACTGGTATTCTTTCCCGTTCCAGCCGATTTCAACTTGGGTCGGCATATCCCCTTGCCATGGAAATATTAGCGGTTCGTTGCCCTTGCCGTTAGACAGAATTAAGTTGCCGTTTTTAAGCCTTATCGCCGAAGACTTGTATATCAGCTTATAAAACTTCCGGCGTTTCCTCGGCGGCTTGGCATTCTGGTCTTCCTTACGCCTCTTTCTCCATGACTTAAGCGCCGAACAAAACGACTGAACCGTTCCGTCCGCCGTATGGGCGTGGAGTCGCTTGTCGTTTAGCGCCCGCATAAGCGAAGAGGGCTTAAGCCAGAGACCTTTCTTACGGACGGTGCGCCAAAAGAAAACTACCGTGCGGGAATAAAGATCTCCCGACGCAAGAGATAATGCGTTTAGCTGTTCCGATACGCCTATGTTTAGCTTTCTAACTTTATACATTTTACCTCTATCTATATAGCGAAGTTGGACGCCCTTATCCCCACGGCTAAAGCAGGGGCTTGCGGGCGGGGGTTCTCGGTCATTTTTAATTTTTTTTTCTAGTGTTTCTTTCTGCAATCTTATGCGTTTAAATATCTCTGCCGATTTATTGCGGCGCAAAAGTTCCGCGTTGATACTATCCCTATGTTCCCAAACAAAAGCCCTTATATTAGGCTCGCGGTGACCGTCAATTATATATATCGAAGTAAAAATTAAGGATTCCTTAAGAATTTCGATAGTGGACCCTTTTTCGCTAAAATAAAAAATCCAATCAAAAGATAAATAACTATAAGAAACAAACTCAAAATAATACTTATACCCCGCCAAAAACAAATTAACGTCTTCGTATGTTTCGATAGATTCTACTCTCAACGCTTTTTTAATTTTTAGAAAGTTTTTAACTTTTTTAATAATGTTCATCACATTGCCCCCGCGGCCGGCAGCTTATGCCCTGATTGTTTTAGGAACTGCCTTAAGGTTTTTATCGATTTATTTTCGTAATATTCATACTGATTGCGGAATTTTCTGTAATTTTTATAATTTATAGCCGCAAGCGGAGTAATTTTAGCGGGGTTGGCCAGATTTACGTCTCCGCGCGCATATCCTAATTTTTCTTCTATAAGGTCGATAGTATCTTTTTTCCGGCTTTTATCTTCCTCTTGAATTATCTCGTCAAGAACATCGGTATAGCATTCCTGCGCAACCGTATTTTCGATATCGTCTATCTGAACGAAATTCTTTTTAGTAAAGAATTTTATTGAATATTTTTGAATTATGAATTTAGCGGAAAGTCTTGATATTTTGCCGTTTTTATTAAGAAAAGCAAATATGCCGAACCAGCAGTCCTGTTTAAAATCGTCTTTGTCCGAAATATTATCGAATTTGATAATATTCGCGGCGTAATTAATATCTTTTTCTAACTTTTCGTAAAGTTCCGGGCTTAGATTGCAAGACATTGATTTTCTCCTTCTTCTTTATATTTTTTAGCGGTTCTCGTATCCGTAAATTTATAATATTCTACGTTTTTAAAAAATATCTTGACGTTTACCCATTTACAAAAGTTTATCTGTTCTTTTGTAATCGTTTTATACGGCAGGGCCGGATTAAGATACGGTTGCGCAAAGGGGTTTAAATCGTATTGCTTGCAGATATTAACCCGTTGCAAAGCGTCTTCGATATTTTCCCTGACCAAAAGATAAATAAAATATCTTTTCGGCGTAGTCTTATACTTCCTCAACAGCTCCGTAGCTTTAATGACGGCGTCCGCCTCTCCCATATTATCCATAGCCATCCTGACGGGCTTTAACCATTTTACCTTTGAGAGCAGTTCTGCTATGGCGGGATTTTCAGCTATAATCCGGGCATCTAAACCCTGATTAAAATCTACCTTAATCTTGCGTTTTATGATTTTTTCTATCTGTTCTAATCCGAAGTCGCTCGCCAATACGTTATTATCTAAGCAGACTAAATTCTTATGCCTTAAAAACTCGTCTATATCGGCGTTAGCCCGTATATAGCCTTCCTTTTTCGGGACTATACAAAAATTACATGTTCTTATGCAACCGCGGGTAATAAAACCCATAGAGTAATCCATTCCGGGATAAAGAGAATAATCCGGGCAGATATGCTCTATCTCGTCCGGCAGGACGGTATAATTACCGATATAGCCGGAACCGCCTTTTACTGTCTCTATCCCGGCGGGGTAATAATCGAAGTCCTGCGAATAAGAAAATACCTTTGACGAATAAACTTTGTCGTAGGTTTCAAACATATCGAACCAAGAAACCGTATCGCCTTTCGCCTTATGATAAGCAGATATCTTCATAAGAGCCAAGTTCGGTATTTTACTATCGATGTTGATAAGACCGATTTTTTGCATAAATTATATAATTTTTAAGAATTTACTTATTTTATTTTTATTGTCGTAAATAGGCAGTATCAGCCAGTCCGTCCAAGATTTTTTAACGTAACTGCCTTTTATCGTGTTTAGATTATCTTTTTTTATATTTAATAAATCGCATATCGCTTTATTCTTTGTCTCGTCTGCCCCGTAAAAACAATACGGAAATTTACCGACTATATCTTTTACGTAATCAATATCGAAATAAAGAAAAGATAATCTCGCCGGCTTTATCGCCGTTACGGGAAAAACATCGGTTATTATAATAATTCTAACCGCAAGAGGCGTTTCTCCGTGATGCCGGACGGCATCGCAACTTACTAAATTGCCGCCTTTGTCTATGACCGATAAATTTACGGACATTAAAACCCCTCGGATTTGTTAATAATAATAACAGTTTTGTTCTCTTTACAGTTCGATTTGATTCTAACGGCGCAGGACGAGATATATCTGTCGTCATCGCTATATATCAGGAAACCTTTTAGGGCGTCTATAATCGGTTTAGGAAAGTAGTTATCCACATCCCTGCGTTTGTTGTCGGCAAAACAGCATACAGCGATGACAGAAAGTTTCTCTTTCCCGAAAGGATAGGATTCTTGCCGGTAGCCTTTAGATATCAAAAGCCACCGAACATCGTTATGGATTTTTTTGACTATCTGCGAGCGCCAATAAGGATTCCTGTTTGAATAAAATTGATTTAGCGACGGCGCGAGAAACGGAAATTCTAAAATAATTCCTAAATCGTTATCATTATTATTTTGCATTTGTCTCTCCAAAAATACAAAAATAGTTAAATATAAACTTTCTCAAAAATACAGCAATAAGACCCCGTCTTTACAAGGCGGGGATGAATTGCAACCCCTTGCCGTATTTAATTAAATTGACTAATTCTGTTTTGACGGGCTTTTTTAAACCCGCAAGTTTGATATATTTGCCTAAATTCTGCATACCTTTAACGAGAAAGGCTTTACCGTTAAATCTTACCAAATCGTTCGGTTGCAGCTCATACCTCCGCTTTCTGATAGACGGCTTAAAGCCCTTGCGGTTAAGCTGCGTGCATCTATTCTGCCTGCGGGTAAAAGAACCGTTAATAACGTCCGTCCTCTCCTGCCCGCTCCCGCTGGCTATACAAAAGGCGTCGTCAGCGTGGCTCTTGCCTAACCTTAACGCTATCCTTGCGGACTTAGTAAGGTAGCCGTAAGTAATATTCACTATATTGCCAAGTTCTCTTAGCTTATTAACTATCTTCCACCGCAGAATAGACATAATAGTTTCCGCTTTAAAGGCTTTATGCTTCTTTATTTTAAGTTCGAGCTTGCCCTTGTGGTAAGCCTTATGACAAGTCTCGCAGAGAGTAATTAAGTTATCCGGTCTGTCTCCGCCGGTCTGTCTGCTTTCGATGTGATGAACGTTTAATACCTTATCCTTGCTCTTGCCGTTACAAGCTTGGCATTTATGCCCGTCCCTGTAAAGAACGTATTCCCTTACGTTCCAAAAGTCCTTTTGTTCTCCGTTCTGATAATCCGTTCCCGTTATATCCGGATTCTTAATCTTCTGGATATCGAAAGCGGCGGCTTCGACGGTAATCTCCGTAACCGGCAATATAGACTTGACAAATTCTACCGCTTTAATATGACTGTCTAACCTATGCTGAACGCTTGGAGCGAGCCAACCGGCTTTCTTACTCTTGGTTCTATTTAAGAAACGGGCTTTTCGATACCAGAGCCTATTGCGTCTCGTCCTGCGGTATTGGCGTCTTTCGGATAATAGTTTAACAATATCCGTTCTTAACTCCACTTCGGAGCGAAAGAGTTCCTTAGCGCTTGATATTGCCGATAATCCGATATGCTTATAGCCGGTATCGACGCCTAATTTGACGTCCTGCCTTACCTCTCCCGTCGCATAAGCAAGCTGAATCGTAAAAGGAGTTCTCATGATTACTTTAGCTAATCCTTTTCTTAAAAGTTTTCTTGCTTTGCCTGCCGTTGTCGGCATTAAAGGCTTACCGCGCATGTTTAAGACGAATACTCTCAAGTTTCGTCCTCTCCTGCCGGAGAGTAGGTTCTCTTCGGGGTTGTTATTAACCGTTTTTAAGCCTGCCGCACTAAGAGTTTCCTCTTTGTTTAACGACAGACCGCAGTTGCTGCGGACTAGAGAATCCGCAGGTGTGTCGGTTATCCGTCTTGTTAATAACTTCTGCATTTTTTTCATAATTAATGCCCCCTAATCAACCATTAGATATCTTGTCGTCACCGACAAGCCCCGTCCGAAAGGGCGGGGTGGTTGACCGGCGTTCTTTTGCAAACAATAAAATATAAGCCATCGTCGGTTTTATGTGGATAAATATTTTCAACTCGGTATCTCAAATTATTTTTAATAATACTTTTCGTCTTATACTCCCTGAATGTGAAAAAATATTCTTCCTTATTATACTTATTCCTAAACCAACTTATAATATCTTCTATATTTGCCATTTTAACCCTATAATTTGCCTTTTAAGGCGTTTAATTTTATTTTTAGTAATACTCTACCTAAAACTGTCTATCTCGAAAATTTAACCCCTTTCCTTGCGTTTTTTGGCTATTTCCAAAACATATCCTAAACCAAAAAAAATAATATTACCTTTCGGTATCTCAAAAACAATGTTAATAATATATCAAAGAAAAATAAATGTCAAATACGAAAACGCTTAACCATGCACAATATCTAAAATCACTGCACTAGCCAGAATTTAATATCTACTTTCTCCATTTCTGCCCGAGTAAGAACCTGCCCCCCGTCAAGCCTTTTATTCGGCAGGCAGACGATAATCCTGTCGTCTTTTCTTTTTATATAATTTTCACGGTTATATTTAATTTCTACGCCTAATTTGGCGGTTAATAAGTCCGCCGTCGCCTTATGCCCGATTATCGAATATAACTCGCCCTCTTCGAGAAAAAATTTAACGTCGGAAAGGCTTGCCGGAATAAAACTTAATAATGCTATCTCCTTTAACATATTTACGCTGAAAGCGTTTGATACGATGTTTCTCATAATTTAATCCTCCCGTAATATAGCTAATTTAATTTATTTATGAAATTTTCCGTCGCCTTTCGGCGGTTTAACCGTATTAATATCCGGCAGCATTCTGCGTTTGAAATAATGATATGAATGCCGGATATGGCTTTCGTCTATGCTTACGCCTTTATTCCAAAAAACGATAGAGATATCATCAAAGGTAAAATCGTTGTTAAGCATATCTTCTATGTCGTTTAAGGACGCCCTGATTATTTCTTTTTTTGTTAATTCGTGCCGGTCTTTATCCCTCGCCGCTTTAACCACTCGTTTAGATTGCGATATTTTATCCGGCTTCGCTTTAGTTTTTACGTTCGCATACGCTTCCGCTAATTCCTGAGCATCCATAAGAGACCCTCCTTAAAAAAATTAATTCAGATTTTTAAAATATTTTATAAAATCAAATAATTTTGCGTCCGTAAGTTCAACGTAATTATTAACCTTAAAGCCCATTATCCTATTACTTTTTAATTTCTCTAACT
>JAJYJI010000050.1 GCA_021789605.1 bacterium | reverse complement strand
ATTGCAAAAATATTATTGCAAACAGCGAAAACTATGCAATTTTTTTAATTGCAATATTGAGGAAAAGCCGTTGCAAAAGTGGGGAATTTCGTTTGCAATTTTGAGGAGAAACGATTTGCAAAATACATTATTTTCCGCTAACGGCATTTATGATATAATTATTTATAATTTGAGAAAATTTATAAAATAAAAATAATAAAAATTAAACACAGAGTAAAATATTATTTTAAAAATTAAAAATAATTCATATAGTGTTAGCGTAGAGTAAATCAATAAAATTTTAAGGAGGGATAAAAAATGGATTTATCGGCAGTTATAGAATCGAGACGCGCATACAGGTCTTTAGAAAAAACCGTTATAACAGAAGACCTTATAAAGACGCTTGCTTCGTCCGCTTCATTATCGGCATCCTGCTTTAATCATCAGCCTTGGAGATTTGTGTTTGTCTATGAAAACGACATTCTCGAAGAATTAAAAACCGCCCTTTCCAGAGGCAACGAGTGGGCGCGAAACGCATCCATGATAGTAGCCGTTTTATCGAAGCAAAACAATGACTGTATTCTGGATTACAGAAAATATTATCTTTTCGATACGGGAATGGCATCGGCATTTCTCATCCTTAAGGCGACAGAACTTGGATACGTTGCCCATCCCATAGCTGGCTATAATCCGGAAACTGTTAAAAAAGTTATAAAATCTCCAGACGATATGGAAATAATTACCCTTATAATATTAGGCAGGCACAAAGAAGAGATGGACCAGGTTTTGAACGAGAAGCAAAGAGAAGCCGAAACTAAAAGGCCGGAACGCAAGCCGTTTAAAGAATTTGCCTGTTTTAACGCATATTGTTTTTGAGGCTTGCATGATTTTATAATTTCGATATAAAATTTGTTAGATATTATATTACTTGCTATGCGAGATTAAAGTCGTTTTTGAATTTGAAATAGCTTAGCGGCAATATATTAAAATAACTTAAAGTCGGGGGCTATAAAAATGGAATCTGATACATCCGAGGAAAGAAATGAACTGGAAAAAGAAAAAAGTAATTTAGAAAAACAAGTTGCAGAAATTATCGCTAAAAAAGGGAACGATTTTTTTAATAAATTCAAAAAGGAAATTGAATCGGAAATAGAAATTGAATTAAAAAAATTTGCTTATGAAAAAATAGAAAAGAAAGAAAAGGAAAACGATGCCGATAATATCAAAACCGATATTTTATCGTTAAAAGTATTATTAAAATATGCAGCAAAAAGCGACGGTTAGGATTTTTGATTTTTCATGACGTAAATGATATTGTTTAAATCCTTTATGCCTATAAGCGGTGTAGAAAAAGCCTATCGATATGACTTGCGTTTAAGGAACGAAGGCATGCTTGCGATGCAAGACTCACGGAATTAAACGGTCTCCAATTTTTTATTAATATCGCCTATGAACTCGTCGCATATGCGCACGACTTTATTTATTTCGACTAAGCCGTCAAAAAAAAGCGAATAAAGGATGTCTTCCGTAAGATGCGAAACCGGTTCCGTCTGCCTATGCAGACAGATTTTGGCGCACAGGTATTGCGTACAGGTATTTTAAAATGGTTTAAACCGTATAAAATGATTTTAGAACCATATAAAAATCTTCTACGCTTTCGCGATATTTCTACCAGCGTTTATCAAAATATGTTTCTTATGCAGACATAAGAAATTAGCGCACCTAGCGCAAAAGCCTGAGAATCTAAAAACCTGCAAATTTGCTTCCGCGAAAGCGTAAGTACATAAAAATAATTTTCTATGGCAATTTCGGGATAAATTAAAAAATTGTGCAAGTTAAATTAAAATAATTTATTATATCTTACCGTCGCAGGTTTTAGTCTATGCGTCATTATCAAGCATCTCCGCATTATTGACAGCGCTTGCTTTAGCTTTCATCAGCATATGGGACTCAAGGATTTCGTTGTTCTTTTTCTTTATTTCCATCTCTTCTAAAACTTTTTCGGATTGCAATATTAAAACCCGTTTAAACAAATCCTCCAGTTCTTTCCTTTCATTCATTACCTTAGTGATATCATCGATAAACTCCTGAAAACTTTTCCGCTTTTCGCATGATTTTAATTTCTTTTTTCTTCTGCCCGATAATTTTCTTTTGTCCATGACAATTCCTCCTTGCGATTTAATTTAATATTAAAACAGTTTTATAAATTTTAGCGTATGAGTTTTTATTTATATCATAATTAATGTTACAGCATTATGAAGGATTTGTTTCATTTATGTTAAATTTATGTTAAATTTATGTTAAAAAACTATAAAGCGCAGACAGTTTATTATTTTTAGATTATTCGCGCGTTGGACTTAATATCCATATGCCGGGATTTTAATATGCGCCGGAACGCCGAATAATATGCGCAGGCGCAAAATTAAAATGCCGGCGCAGATTAAAAGCTCCGCTTAAATGTTAATTTTATTAATGAATTAAAGCGGCATGTTTGCATTTTATAATAAAAAACGATAATCTATTATTTGGCAATAAAAAACTACGCCAAAAGAAAAGAGGCCGTCGAACCGATATATTCGGCCTTCGCTTAAAAATATTATAAAAATAAGTTCCCTAAGGATATCGAGGGCAATATAAACGATGCCGGGTAACTCCGGTTAAAAAATGAAACTATGGATTTATTTCCCGATTTTTATCTAAACGTCGAAGTATTTCGCCCAGATGCCGTTATGCCGCTCAGGAGCATTAACGGAGACGCAGGTTTAGATTTATGCGTTTGCGAAAAGACGGTATTGGCGCCTAATATTTTAGCTTCGGTTCATACCGGCATTAAAATAGAATTTCCAATAGGTTACGCCGCTATCGTAAAAGAAAAATCCGGCTTGGCTTTAAAAGGCATTGAAATAAAAGCCGGAGTCATAGACCACGAATATCGGGGCGAAGTTATCGTTCTGGCAAAAAATAAATCCCATGCGCCGATAATATTTAACAAGGGCGACAAAATAGCCCAGCTATTAATAATGCCCGTATGGACGGGGCGGCCTAACCGGGTCGATAAAATTGACATGAATACCGCAAGGAGAGATAAAGGATTCGGTTCTACGGGGAAATAAGATTAAATATGGCTCAATTTAATTTGCAACCGAAATAAGAAAAAGCATCGGAAGATTTAAAAACTAAGATACAGACTCGAGCAGAATTATTAAAAATAGTAGAAATAGTAAAAATATAAATATCATCATTATGGGTTTATTCAATCTTGTTTCCGAAAACAATCCGACCGGCGACCAGCCTCAGGCGATAAGCTCCTTGACTGAAGGCATAAAGGGCGAAAATCTAAAATATCAGACGCTCTTAGGCGTTACCGGGTCGGGGAAAACCTTTACGATGGCTAACGTCATTCAAGAGCTTGAAAAGCCGGCCATAATAATTGCGCCGAATAAGACTCTGGCGGGACAGCTTTATTCGGAATTTAAAGCCCTTTTTCCGGAAAACGCCGTAGAGTTTTTTATCAGCTATTACGATTATTATCAGCCCGAAGCCTATGTTCCCTCAAAAGACCTTTATATAGAAAAAGATTCCGCGATTAATGATACTATAGATAAGATGAAACATTCCGCCACCCGCTCTATTCTTTCCAGACGGGACGTTATAGTAATCGCCTCCGTTTCGTGCATTTACGGACTTGGTTCCCCTGAAAGCTATGCCAATATGCTGCTTGAAGTTAAAAAAGGCGACGAGATAAATTTAAGCGATGTTCTGAATAAGCTGACCGATATAAGATATGAAAGAAACGACATTGATTTTCACCGCGGAACTTTCAGGGTAAGAGGGGATATCGTCGATGTCTTTCCTGCTTACGAAGAGGAAATTGCCTTAAGAATAGAATTTTTCGGCAGCGAGATTTCAATGATTGCAGAAATTGACCCTTTAAGAGGCTCTATTATAAGGAAGCTTTCTAAAGCCGCAATCTATCCGGCATCGCATTACGTCGCGGACGAGGTTACGTTAAAAAGCGCGGTCAAGTCCATTAAAGAAGAGTTAAAAGAAAGATTAATGGAACTTAAAGCGGCGGGCAAGCTTGTAGAAGCGCAGAGGCTTGAACAACGGACGATGTACGACCTTGAAATGATTCAGGAAATGGGCTACTGTTCCGGCATAGAAAACTATTCGCGGCATTTAACCGGAAGAAAAAAAGGCGAACCGCCGCCCACGCTTTTGGACTATTTTCACGGCGATTTTATTATTATTATCGACGAATCCCATGTATCCGTTCCTCAAATAAGGGGAATGTATAACGGAGACATTTCGAGAAAATCGACTCTTGTAGAATACGGTTTTAGACTTCCCTGCGCTTTAGACAACCGCCCTTTAAATTTCGAGGAATTTTCGTCGCATATAAGCAACCTTATTTTTGTATCTGCAACGCCCGCAGAGTACGAATTCAACGTTAGCTCTAAAGTCGTCGAGCAGATAATACGCCCTACGGGACTAATAGACCCGAAGGTGGAAGTAAGGCCTGAAACAAATCAGGTTGACGACGTAATAGGCGAAATTAAAAAAACCGCGTCGGAAGGCGGCAGAGCGCTTGTTACCACCCTGACGAAGAGAATGTCGGAAGACCTGACCGATTTTTTAATAGACAGCGGCATTAAGGCAAAATATCTTCATTCCGATATAGACTCTTTGGAAAGATTTAAGATTATAAGGGAGTTGAGACTCGGCGAATTTGACGTTTTAGTCGGAATAAACCTTTTAAGGGAAGGATTGGATATTCCCGAGGTCGAGCTTATCGGAATTTTAGATGCCGATAAGGAAGGATTTTTGCGTTCCAGGACTTCTTTGGTGCAGACCATAGGAAGAGCGGCAAGAAATATAAAAGGAAAAGTAATATTATACGGGAATAGAATCACCGAATCGATGCGCTTTGCAATTTCCGAAACCGAAAGGAGAAGGAAAATTCAAGAAGAATACAACAAAAAGCATAATATAACCCCTAAATCTATAAAGAAAAATATAGCCGGACTGCTTACCACTATATTCGAGCAAGACTATATCGATATATCCGGCGGCTTGGACGAAAGCGCGCCTCTGATTATTGACCCTAAAGAGGCGGAAAGGAGAATAAAAAATCTTTCCAAAAAGATGAAAAAAGCAGCCAAAGAATTAAATTTTGAAGAAGCGGCGCGCATAAGAGACGAAATTAACTCTATTAAAAAAAATATGCTGTTAATGGACAGCGTCTGAACAGAATATATATCTTATGTATATTATGGATGCGGATTTAACTTTAAAGCTAAAAGTCATTCCCCAGTCTCCGGGCGTTTATATTATGAAAAATATAAGCGGAAACGTTATTTACGTCGGTAAGGCCAAAAATTTAAAAAAAAGGGTATCCCAATATTTTTCCGGTAGAAACGCGGGGATAAAAACGGAACATCTTGTTTCAAAAATTTACGATATAGAAACGATAGTTTCCCAAAACGAATTAGACGCTTTTTTACTCGAAAATACGCTAATAAAACAGTACAAACCCAAATACAACATAAGCCTTAAAGACGACAAGTCCTATCCGTATATAAAAATAGCAAAAACGCAAACCGGCTTTCCGTACATAATCAAAACAAGAAATTTTAAAAAAGACGGCGGCGAATATTTTGGGCCGTATTCTAGCTCGTTTGCCGTAACGCAGACTATAAAAACCTTAAATAATATTTTTAAAGTTAGGACTTGCACGGATAATAAATTTAATTCCTGCGCCGTTAAAAAAAAGCCGTGCCTTTATTACCAGATTAACAGATGCGCCGCTCCATGCTGCGGATACGTGGCTTTCGAAACGTATAAAGAGTCGATAGAAAGGATAAGGCTGTTTCTAAACGGAAAAAACAGGCAGTTAATAAAAGATATAAAGCAATCCATGGATGCGCGCGCCAGAGAATTAAATTTTGAGGCCGCCATAAAATTAAGAGATAAAATTAAAGCTATAAAAGCAATTAACGAAAAGCAGGCGGTAGTGCTTAAAACAGAAAAAGATATCGACGCAATAGGGTTCTATTCGTCCGGCGGCAAATTGGACATTGTCGTGCTTATGATAAGAAGCGGCAGAGTTACGGGAACAAAAAACTTTTTTTTTAGAAATGTATATTTAAAAGACGGCGAGGCTATTTCGGCTTTTATAAGCAGATATTATGCTAAAAATATAGAAATAAACACCGCCGTTCCCGACGAGATATCGGTTCCGTTAAAAATTGAAGACGAAGATAAAAAAAGCCTTTCTGCGTATATAAGGCAATTTTCTTCAAAAAAAGTCAAGATTTTGGACGCTGAAAGCGGAAAAAGAAATAAATATGATGCCGTTCTGGCTATGGCTTCCGAAAACGCAAAAAAGAATTTTTTTGAAAAGACCGGCGCCGGCGCCGCGACGGACATCGCAAATATCTCTGAAAATTCTGAAAAGAGCGGAAAAAAAATAGCGTTAAATATGCTTAAGTATTTTCTGCATTTAAAAAAAATTCCAGAGGTTATGGAATGTTTCGATATTTCCAATATTTCGGGAACATACGCCGTAGCTTCCAAAGCTGTTTTTAGGCATGGAGAAAAAGATGCGTCTTTATACAGGCGTTACAGGATAAAATCGAAAAATACCCCCGACGATTACGCAATGATGCACGAAGCTTTAAGCAGACGGTTTAAGAATGCGGCAGAAGGGAAAGACCCTCTGCCGGACGTTATTATGGTTGACGGGGGAAAAGGGCAGCTGAACGTCCTTGCTTTGACAGCCAAAGAATTTCTTAAAAACGGACGTATAAACGCCTCAGATATGCCTGCGCTCATCTCAATCGCGAAAGTTAAAAACGCGGATGGCAGGTTTCTTAAAAACCTCAAAAATTTAAAGAGCGGCGAGGAGCGGAAGAATGATGCCGAACGCCCGGTTTTATCCGCAACGACCGGGATTCCGGATAAAATTTATATTCCTAATAGAAAAAACGAAATTAATTTCGGAAAGAACAAGGAAGCGGTTTTTTTATTGATGAGATTAAGAGACGAGGCACACAGATTTGCGGTATCGTATTTCTCGAATATTAAAACTAAATCTCTGGTTACTTCCGAATTGCTTAACATAAAGGGAGTAGGTAAAAAAATTTACGTCAGCCTGATTAACGCATTAGGAAGCGTGGAAAATATAAAGAATGCGCCGATAGAAAGATTGTCCGGCGTTAAAAACGTAAATAAAAAAGCCGCAAAAAATATTTATAATCATTTCCACGGGTAATTTAAGGACTAACCTTAACGCCCTAGCATGTCTGCCGCCGTTAGGAACCGCCGAAATTGTTCGGGCGCGCTATAAAATAAATGCAATGAAATAAAAAGGGGGACATAAAGCAAAATTCGGTCTTTCCGGCGGAGATACGGAAATAGAATTTTCGGCGGTGTTTTTGAAGCTATATTTTATGGCTTAAACAGCCGATATAAATTTTTTTAATTTTTCAATGAGTAGGTCGTTTTCGGCTTTTTTTCTAACCGCTATCCTGAAATATT
>JAJYJI010000019.1 GCA_021789605.1 bacterium | reverse complement strand
AAAAATAGAATAAAAAACCTGCCGGGAATAATCTTAACCGGCAGGTTAGGAGGACATTACGTTGAAGAATCAAGATGAAAGCATAAAAACACTTTTTTATAATTATAAATTAAATAAATGTAAAAATCAAATTTATTAATCAATTTATTTTAAAAGTTTTAACTAAATCGGATAAGTTTGCCGCCATACCCGCAAGTTCTTCGGATGCCTTTATAACCTGCCTTGAACCTGCCTGAGCGCTGTCCTGAGCTTTTATTATTTCCTCCGACGATAAGGAGATTTCCTCGCTCACCTGAGACTGTTCTTCCGAGGCTGTCGCAATCTGGGTTATCATTTCTTTTAGTTTGGCCATTAAGGAATTTATATTTGAAATAGCTTCGGCGGATTTGCCGGCGATATCCGCCCCCTTGGAAACTTCCTGTTTGCCTTTCTGCATGGACGTAACTGCATCCTGCGTGTTTTTCTGTATGCTAAGAATCATAAATTCTATTTCTTTGGTCGCTTTGGTAGTCCTTTCGGCAAGTTTTCTTACTTCGTCCGCAACCACCGCAAACCCCCTTCCCTGTTCTCCGGCTCTGGCGGCTTCGATGGCGGCGTTTAAGGCGAGAAGGTTAGTCTGGTCGGCTATGTCGTTTATAACGCCTATGATTTCCCCTATTTTTTCCGAAGAAGAACCGAGTTCCGTTATGGTGGCGGAAACCGCCGAAACGGTCTTTTCTATATTTTTCATTTCGACGGCGACGTCTTGTACCGATTTAGTGCCGTAATCGACCACCTTTTCAGTTTCCTGAGCCTTCTGGGCGGAAGACGAGGAATTTTTGGCGACTTCTATGATAGCGATAGACATCTGTTTAATCGATTCTATGATGCGGGAGGCTTTCTCCTTCATCTGTTCGATTGTCGTTTCGAATTCTTTAGAGGATATATTTAAGTTATTCGACTGGGCGTTTAAAGATTCGGAAGTGCCGAGTATACCTCTGACGTTGCTGGAAAGGGAATCTACCAAAATATTGACCTCTTCTATAAGAATGCCTATTTCGCTTTCCTTATGGACGCCGGGTATCCTTAGCTTGGAGGTGAGGTCGCCCTTGGCTATCTGTTTGATTTTTTCGTTAATAAGGTTAAGAACTTTGATAAGCGTAGTCTTTACATAAAACGATATAAAAATGGCAACTATCAGAAACAGGAAGGGAAGCGCTATAAAAATATATTGGAAAAATTTAATTTTACTGTAATAAGAACGTTTAACCACATTATTGATTTTATTAATTTGAGATACCATCGGACTAAGCTGGCTGTCGAAATATTTGGTGCTCATTGCTCCGCCGAGCAACAGAGGATATTTTAAAAGCCTATCCGCAATCGGATGAAAGATATTGTATTTATTGGACAAGCTTTTAAGCAGGAGCGCCGTATTTTTAGACGAGTATTTTTGTAATTTCGATTTTGGGACGCCGAAAACATGAGCGGCCTTTACCTTGTCGAATCCGTTTGTATATCCGGTTAACGCGTTGCCTACGCTTAAAAAAACAGGCTTTGAATCTTGGGCTATTTTTGTTATATTCGCATCATAAGATTTTTCGATAGCGGCTTTTTCTTTTTTAGATTTTACCGCGCCCATTTTTAAAGCCTTGAGATGCGATAAATAAATTATCTGCAAGAAGTTGCTTCTCAATGTTTTAATAGAGGCGGAAGTATTCGCAATTACATTCATATTTACTGTTTGTGATTTTAAGATATTCGAGTAATAGATAAGAATAAAATTGACCGCTAGAATAATAATAAAACTTAAACCTATAAAGAAATAAAGCTTGACTTTCAGCGTTTTCACGATAACATTTCCCCCTTGGAATAATTGTAGAAAAAATAAATGTTAACAATAATTATAAATATTAATTAATATTTTTTAAATTAACTTTATTATATATCGACTTGAAATATAAAATCTACAATTATTATCAACATTATGTTTATATTATTTTTTAACCGGAATAAAATTGTCTAAAATTATTATATTTGTTATAATCTTATTAAGTTTATTAAATTTATGTTTCGTCATTAGTTAGCCTAAATCATTTACCAAGAATCATTTACCAAGGAGGATTTAAAATGCCTTTTGTATCCGTTAAAATGCTTGAGGGAAGGACGAAAGAACAAAAGAAAAACCTCATTAAATCTATCACTAAAAGCGTTTCCGAAACTTTAAACATCGGCGAGGAAAACGTCTGGGTCGCGATTGAAGAATTTCCTTCAGACGAGTGGGGATTGGGAGGGGAATTGGCCTGCGATAAAATTAAAGCTAAAAGAGGCGGGAGCAAATGAATCGGAAAATTTGTATTTCCGTCGGAAATACGGAGCTTGATAGAATATATGCGGATATAGATTATGCCAAAACCGTCAATGCCGGATTCGTAGAGCTTAGATTCGACACAATTAAAGAAACTAAAGAAACGCAAGATGTCGATGAATTTCATCGCACGCCTGTTTTCGAAAAAATAGAAAAAATAATTTCTTACGGAAAAGCCCTCGGGATTAAAATCATTGGGACGAAAAGGGGCGCAGGTTTCGGTCCCGGCCGCAATATTTCTTCTTTAAAGGAAATAGCATGCGAAGAATTTCAAAGGATAAAATTTTTGAAATATCTTATAGAAGCAGGTATATACGCATGCGATATAGAGCTTGATATTGTCAGAAGGCCTGCCGTAAAAGACTTTACAGTTTATGCTCACGACATGGGTTCAAAAGTTATCCTTTCCGTTCACGATTTTAGCAAACAGATAGATTTGATGTCGACCGTCAGATTTTATATAGATGCGCATTATTTCGGGGCGGACTGTTTTAAGCTCGCCGATGTCGTAATTTCGGATAAGGACGTAACCGCCGTCTTAGAAAAAAACCAGACTGTGCAATCCATCAGGGCTGCCGCTCCAGTTTCTTTTCCCGCTTTTACGATTTTTGGAATGGGTGAAAAAGGCACGGCGACAAGAATTTTATCCCTAATTTACGGTTCCGAGATGGCATATTGTTCTTCGCAGTCGGGAGCCACGGCACCCGGACAGGTGTCCGCCGAAGAATTTTATGCGATGATGAATTTTGCCGAAGTTCAATTTTAACGCGATTAAAATTGAATTAAAATTTTTTTTTGGAACTGCGTTGACCGCATGGAAAGCCGTAAAGAAATTATTCAGCGAAATTTTATTTGACTTAAAATATATGAAAATGATAATATTATTATATATCGATAATCATATATATTATAACGATAACTCATATTATCATATCCAATGACAAAATACGAAAGAATCTTAAGCATAGCATATGAAAAGGGAGTAGAATATGAAAAAATTTAAAAGCATAAAATATGCAGCCGCATTTTTGATATTTGTCCTGTCGTTTTTTTCGCTAAACGGATGCTCCAAAAAAGCGAACCTGCCCGGTGAAACCCAGCCCCGTTTAAGCGTCAATGCCTTCAGAACCGGATATAAATATATATCGGGTTATCTTAAGTCGCCGGGAAACACCGATTCTTTAAACAATACCGGAATATCCGCCCACATTATGGGATACGTGATATACGAAAATGTCCGCGAAGGACAGATAGTTTCCAAGGGCATGCTTCTTTTAAGATTAAACGCTCCCGAAATAAAGTCGAAATATTATGCGGCGAAAGCGGGCTATATAAACGCAAAAAAGACGTATGACAGGATTAGAAGATTATACGCCGAAAATTCCGTATCCAAACAGACCTACGATAATACCCTGATGCAGTATAATATGGCAAAAGCCGGATTAAACGAAGCTTCAAGCTATTTAAACTACAAAAATATTTATTCGCCCATTAGCGGCGTTATAACAAAAAAAAATGTTTCGATGGGCGACCTTGTCGGTCCCGGACAGATGTTGCTTATTATTCAAAGCCTTAATAAATTAGAATTTAAGACTTCGGTAAACGTCAGATATTACAAAAAATTAAAAGCCGGCGAATCCGTCAACCTAAATTTTTCTTCTATAAATGCCGCGGTTGACGGAAAGATAATATCCATAGTAAGGTCTGCCAATCCCTATTCCCATTCTGTTTTAGTAAAAATCGAAATTCCGGGGGCAAATAAATTTGAACTCATGCCCGGTATGTACGGCGTCGCAAGATTCAGGACAGGCAGGAGGAAAGCGCTTATAATACCTAAAAATGCCGTTTTAAGGCGATTAGGCATAACAGGAGTCTATACCGCAAGCGATAACGGAGAAGTTTTTTTTCAACCGGTAAAAAAAGGCGGCGTTTATAAAAAAAATTTCGTCATAATTTTAAACGGATTAAATCCCGGAATGACCGTATTAACCGGCGGCTTAGACAAGATTGCGCCGGGAAGTTTCGTAAATCCTAAGTTCGACAATAATATTGACAAAATAAATAAAGCCGATAAATAGATTATCCGTTATATATTTTATATAACATTATAATTTTTATATTTTATTGTAACGATAATTATGATAGATGCCGGCAGATTTAAATTATATCGCAAATTATCTACAAGCAGGAGTTATATATATAAATGAATAAAAATTTCAGCGGTAAAATTACAGAATATTTTATTGAAAACAAGATAACCCTCTTGCTGATTTTATTTAGCATCGGTTTCGGAATAGTTGCGGTTCTTCTCACGCCGAGGCAGTATAATCCGCAGATTATAGTTCCGGCCGCCAACGTAATAGTAAGATTTCCCGGCGCAAGCTCCTCGCAAGTTAAAAACCTCGTTACAAAACCGCTGGAAAGAAAAATGTGGCAGATTCCGGGAGTAAAACACGTATATTCCATATCTATGAATTCCGAGTCGATTGTCACGGTGCAGTTTCATGTCAACGCAAGCCGCGATAAAAGTCTCGTAGATATATACAATAAGGTATTTTCCAATCTCGACGAAATTCCTAAAGGGGTAATGAGGCCTTTAATAAAACCCATAGACGTAAACCACGTTCCGATACTAAATATTACTTTATGGAGCAAAAGATATAACGCCGGATATCTTACGACTATCGCAGGCCGCATATTGGATAAATTGGATTCGGTTAAGGGAACGGGCGTAACGTCTTTAAACGGGGCAAGATATAAACAGCTGAACGTCTATCTCGACCCGGTCAAAATGGCCGCATACGACATTTCTCCTTTGATGGTCGCGCAGGAGCTTAAAGGAACAAATATAAACCTTCCGGCAGGCTTTCTCCAGAATAACAACAGAAAAAGATTTTTAACCGCGGGCGGATATTTTCATCGCGTAAATTCTATTAAAAATTTCGTTATTTCTGTTTTTGGCGGAAGGCCCGTTTATCTTAAAGATATAGCAAAAATTAAATATTCTTATAAGCCTTTAAATTTTTTATCGGAAATAGGGTTCGGCGATAATTATATACATGCCAGCCATAACGACAGGGTAATAGCCGGCGGAAAAGGCGTTTATCCGGCCGTGACTATCGCTATCGCAAAAAGAAGGGGAAAAAATGCCGTTACCGTCGTAAACGACATTCTCGCTAAATTTCATAAAATAGCAAAAACAAGCCTTCCGGAAGGCGTTCGTTATACTATAACGAGAAACGACGGTCAAAAGGCAAATAACGCTGTAAATAAACTGTTGTTTCATCTTATAATCAGCATAGCTATAGTTATAGGACTTCTTTTAATAATACTGGGATGGAGGGAGGCGTTTATAGTTGCTTTCACTATTCCGTTAATGCTGTTTCTCACTTTGGGAATCGCCTTTATTTTTCATCAGACTTTAAACAGAATAACTTTATTTGCGTTAATTCTTTCGCTCGGTCTTTTAGTCGATAACGCAATAGTAGTCATAGATAATATAGAGAGGGTTTTTTCGCGCGAAAGAAATATATTGCCCATATATGCGGTAGATGCCGTAAACGAGATAGGCAATCCCAATTTTTTTGCGACCTTGGCGGTAATCGCCTCGTTTATTCCGATGTTGTTTGTAACGGGAATGATGGGCCCGTATATGAGGCCTATTCCTTTTAACGTTCCTATCGCAATGCTAGTATCGCTGTTCGTAGCCCTTACCATAGTTCCCTGGTTTTATATAAAACTTATGGCTAACGAAAGGGGAATGGCGCTTCTGCGCAGAAAAGCGCTAAAAGAAGAAAACAGCGGAAATAAAAAAAGTTTATACGGGAAAATATTAACGCCTTTGCTTTTAAGCAAGAAAAAAAGATTGATTTTTATATCTATAATTTTATTGCTGTTTATATTTGCCATGATACTGCCGGTTTTAAAAATGGTAAAATTTAAAATGCTTCCGGTCGCCAATACCAATACGTTCTTAATAACGATAAACAAACGCCCAGGTTCCACTTTCGGAGATACTAATATTGCGACTATGCATATCGTGAACTATATAAAACAAATAAAACAGGTAAAAAATTATGTAGTTACTGTAGGAACGCCTTCGGTAATCGATTTTTCCGGCTTATTGAGGGGCGCAAATTTTAGAAACGCGAGCTGGTATTCGGAAATAAGAGTCAATCTAATAGACAAGGACAAAAGAAGAACATCGTCGCACAGTCTCGTTCTAAAAATATTGCCGGAGGTTCATAAAATAGGGAAAAAATACAACGCCACCGTTAAGGTTCTGGAAAGCCCTCCCGGACCTCCGGTAAGGTCAACCATAGTAGCGGAAATTTACGGCCGTAAATATTCGGAGCAGGCAAAAATCGCTAAAGTCGTAGAATCGAAAATGAAGAAAATTCGGGGTGTAACGGACGTAAATTCTTCTTATAAAGCGCCTGTAAAAAAAATAATGATTATCGCAAGAAGAAGGAAGGCGTCGATGCTTGGAATAAGCACGCAAATGATAGCGCAGTCGCTTTATTTGCTAAATAACGGCATGACCGTAGGAACTATTCATAAGAAAGGCCATCTGCATCAGGAAGATATATTTTTAAGAATGCCGGATTCTTACAGAACCGGCGTAAAAGCTTTATCGGGTATATGGATATTCGCCCCTTACGCCAATAGATTGGTTCCGCTGAATTCCGTAATTAAAATAAAAAACGGCTATCTTCACAACATGATATACGAAAGGGATTTAAAACCTTTAGTTTACGTTTACGGCAAGGTTGTCGGCAGAAGCCCTATGTATGCAAATCTGGACCTGTTCATTCATTTCCTAAAACATCCGGTGCCCGCAGGTTATCATATTAGATGGGGCGGAGAATGGAACCTTACGCTTAAGGTTTTTGCACAGCTTGGCGCCGCTATGGGAATCGCCATACTGCTTATATATATTCTTTTAGTCGGTTATACGGGTTCTTTTATTATTCCAGTAGTGCTTATGGGGGCGATTCCGCTCGAAATGATAGGGATAATGCCCGGTTTTGCGGTTATCGGGACATATTTTACTGCTACCTCAATGATAGGAGCTATAGCTCTTTCGGGTATCGTCATAAGGAATTCCCTCCTGCTCCTAGAATTTATCAACGACAGGAAAAAGGAGGGGAATAACATAATAGATTCATTAGTTCAGGCAGGAGCTATGAGGGCAAGGCCTATTATAATAACGGCTCTCGCCGTTATATTCGGTTCGGCTATACTCGTAACCGACCCCGTATGGAACGGGCTTGCGTGGGCGCTTATTTTCGGAATGTTCGCTTCGACCGCCCTCACTCTTGTAGTGATTCCGATACTTTATTATATGATAGAAGGCAAAAGATGGCATAAAGAGGATATTCACGACAGCTTGTAAAATTTAGGCAGGGATAAAGATAAACAGCAAATTAACGCAAGGATTAAAAGTTTAAAAGGAGTCGATTATGCCGATAAATTTTGACTGCAAAAGTAGCCGCATAGCCTTGATAGATATCGATTTAGGCGGAAAAAATACAATGAATCTGCCGGAAATAAGCGAAATAATAAGGATATTCGAGGACAGCATCGAAAAAGAATTAGATTTAAAAGCAATTTTAATAAAAAGCTCCAATCCAGATTTTTTTGCAACGGGACCGGAGATAAAAGATATCGCGGGCTTAGATAAAGACGGGGCAAGGCATTATATCAGGGTTTTAAATACTATGGTAAAACATATCGCTGAGTCGCCCGTTCCCGTAATATGCGCCGTAAAAGGTTCGGTAAGCGGAACGGGATTAGACATTGTGTCTTCCTGCGATTTTAGATTAGCGGAAAAAAAATCAGTTTTTGCTGATTTCTCGTCTAAATTCGGCATATTATCTCCTTCTTATCTGTCGTTAAGGCTGTCTTTTTTAATAGGCGTTCAAAGAGCGTGCGAGATGATACTTAGTTCTAAAATTTATTCCGCCGGAGATTTATATAGATTTAATTATTTAACGGATTTATTCAACATAGAAGAATTCGATAAAGGAATCGGAGATTTTTTAAACGGTTTCAAAGAGTTATCCGCAGATTCTTTAAGGCTTAAAAAAAGAATCTTCGTCGATTTGTGGAAAAATTATTTAAAAAATAATCTTTTTCCGATAGAAGAAATCTTTTCTGAACTTTTAAAAGACGGAAAAGATTGGAAAGAATCCGCATCTAATTTTCGCGGCGGCACTCTGTAAACCGTTATTCCCTCCCAATCCCGATTCATGATTTTATATGCGCGGAATTAACCGATGCTTAGACGGAATCTCTTAAATAATTTTTCGGATCCGGTTTCAGGTTCCTTTTTCTTTCGTTCCTTTTTCTTTCTTTCTTTTCTAAGAGGCTGTGATATAATTGAGAATAATTTAAAATTGTAGTATTATAAAAAAATTAATAAAAATAATCGGTAAGGAGGAAAATTAACATGTCTAAAATCAACGGATGCGATATTCCCGAAAACTTGTATTACAGCATAGAAAAACATGTATGGGGAAAAGTCGACGACGGCGGAATAGTTACGGTCGGCATGACGAGCGTAGCTCAGAGTTTGGCCGGCAAACTTTTATATCTTACCCCCAAAAAATTGGGACAGAAAATTGCTCAGCTTAAGTCTGTCGCTACGGTTGAAAGCGGCAAATATGTCGGCCCAGTTCCTGCCCCGTTTTCCGGCGAAATAGTCGCCGTTAACGACGATGCCGTTAAAAATGTTTCTCTTATAAATTCGGACCCTTATGGAAAGGGTTGGGTATGTAAAATTAAAGCCGACAATATAGACGCAGATAAAAAAAATCTTCTTACCGGCAAAGAGGCTATAGAAGCATACAAGAAAAAGATAGAATCGGAAGGAATTAAATGCGAATAATAAATATATAATATAACCGCGGTGCAAACTACAAAAAGACAAAAACCGGGAGAGCATATAAATGTCAATTTTTAACGGATGCAATATTCCAGAAGACCTGTATTACGATATAGAAAATCAGGTTTGGGGCAGAAAAAACGACGACGGCACTTTTACGCTCGGCATGACCGACCCCGCCCAATCTTTAGCAGGAAAAATACTTTATATAGACGTTAAATCCGCAGGAAAAATAATAAAAAAGGGCAAAAGCGCCGCAACCATAGAAAGCGGAAAATACGTGGGTCCGTTTCCCATGCCTTTTACCGGCGAAATAGCGGAAGTAAACGAAGAATTGGAAAACGACCCGCATATTATTAATTTGGACCCGTACGGCAAAGGCTGGATTGTAAAGTTTAAGCCGCTTCCAGAAGCCGCATCGGATATAAAATCCCTTCCAACCGGGGAAGAAGCCGTTAGCGCATATGTTAAAAAGCTTGAAAAGGAAGATATAATCTGCAAGAAGAGATAATTATATATGAGTTTCTATGAATTTAACGAAGAAATAAACGAAGAATATTCAAAAGGTTTTAATATTTTAAAAACGCATTTCGATTCGGAAATGCATTTTTACGCTCCTGGCATAAAATCCTACGAAACCGAAGATTTTAAAAATAATAAATCATCTTCTTTTCTCCCGTTTTCCATAACTGGAAATTCATGTTCCTTAAAATGCGAACACTGCAATGCGGAAATATTAAAATCAATGGCCCCGGCGCTTACGCCGGACGACCTTTACGAAAAAGCCCGGGCTATATGCGAATCCGGCGGCGAAGGATTTTTATTGAGCGGCGGTTCCGACAGCAAAGGCATAGTCGATATACTTCCTTACGTCGATATTATAAAAAGAATTAAATTCGATTTCGGTATTAAAGTTATAGTTCATTGCGGACTTATTACCGAGGAGATAGCCGACGGGCTTTCGGATGCAGGCGTCGATTCCGCGATGCTCGATATTATCGGCGACGAAGATACTATACGAAAAATATATCATCTCAACGCAACCGTAGAAGATTACGACAATTCGCTGAAACGCTTATCCGAAAGAGGGATACCCTGCTCTCCGCATGTAGTAATCGGATTGAAACGCGGCCTTATTGCCGGCGAATATAACGCAATAGATATTATTTCCAAGTATAATATTTCTTCGCTGGTTCTGGTAGGTTTTATGCCTATGCATAATACTAAAATGCAAAATGCGGTCCCCCCCGAGCCTGAAGAAATCGGCGGCGTATTTCTGTATGCCCGTAAAAAATTTACGGACATTCCTGTTCTTTTAGGATGCGAAAGGCCGTATGGATTAAACAAGTTTAAAATCGAAGAGCTGGCGGTTAAGTCCGGATTAAACGGCATAGCGTATCCTTCGGAGGGAATTATACCTTTCAGCGTAAGACTGGGATTAAAGCCAAAATTTTCCGAAGCGTGCTGTTCCTTAATTTTTTCCGAAACGATTTTACCGGCGGCGTCGGAAATTAACGGATAACCTAATCCCTCGGATAAATTTAAGGGCGCGCAATAGCCATATCAGTTCGGCTTGTCAGCTTAGAGAAAACGTTATGCGCCGTCAGCCTTTAAAGCGGAACCGCATATAAATATAACCGCATATTATATAATAATTAATAATGAATAAGTTCAGGGTTATAGACACCGGATTAAACGATTTTTCATATAATATATGCATGGATAAATCCCTCTTAGAGCTCAGGAAAGAGGGATTAATAGAAGATACTTTCCGTTTTTTAAGGTTCAAACCCTGCGTTCTCACCGGATATCATCAATCCGTGTTCAGCGAAGTAAGGCGCGATTTCTGCGAAAAAAAGGGCATTGACATAGGAAGAAGAATTACCGGCGGAGGAGCGATATATTTTGACGAGATGCAGATTGGCTGGGAGCTTGTATTTTCTTCTAAAAGCATTAAAATGAAAAGCCTTGAAAATCTGACGGAAAATATTTGTACGGCTTTTGCTAAAGGAATCGGTAAACTTGGAATTAATGCGAAATTTAGACCCAGAAACGATATAGAGGTGGAAGGCCGCAAGATTTCTGGAACCGGCGGTACATACGAATCTTCGGTTTATTTTTTTCAAGGAACGCTGCTTTTAGATTTTAATCCAGAAAATATGGTCAGGTCTTTAAAAATTCCCGTCGAAAAATTGACGTCTAAAAATTTTGATTCCGTTCTTTCAAGGATAACCTCCGTTAAAAGCGTTTTAGGATATATGCCGGGTCTAAATTTGATTAAATCCGTTATTCTTTCGGGATTCAAAGAGCATTTAGATTTAAATTTTTACGAATCGGAACTCTCGACGGAGGAAGAAAATTTTTTAAAGGAAAACCGTTCTTTTTACGGGTCGAAAGAGTGGGTTTATTCAAATGAATTCGACCCCGTTAAAACAAAAATGGTTTCGGAAACCTATCAATGCGGCGGAGGGCTTTTCAGGACTTACGCAAAGGTCGATGCAAAAAGAAATTTATTGAAATATATTTATTTTACCGGAGATTATTTCGTTTCTCCTGCAAGGGCTATAAACGATTTAGAGAGCTTGCTTAAGGATACGCCTTTAAACGAAGCCGTATTTAAAATAGACGATTATTTCGAAAAATTTAATCCTGAATTTCAGAATATCGGAAAAGAAGATTTTTTTAACATCGTTATCCAGATTATCAATAAGGTTAATTTTTCTAAAAACACCGGAATCAAAGAAGAAGTTTTATCGAGATTTATTTTCGCAAACGGAATGACTCCCGAAGATATTTCGTCGGCCGAATATATCCTTTTGCCCTATTGCGCAAAAAAAAAGGACTGCGAATACAGAAATAAAGACGAATGCATATCATGCGGGGACTGCGAAACGGGGATAGCTTATAAATTTGCCGAAAGGCGCGGCATTAAACCTAAAACCGTTGTAAATTACGAAAACCTTATAGATACGCTGAACGAAATGAAGGATAAAAACGTTAAATCTTATATAGGATTTTGCTGCAGGGAATTTTATATAAAAAGAAACGAAGCTTTCAAAGAAAGCGGAATAAAGGCTCTTTTAATAGACATATCGTCCCCCCTATGTTATAAATACGGCAAAGAAGAAGATGCCTATAAAGGTTCGTTTGACGCCGAGGCATCTTTGGGCGTCAACGTTTTATTTAAAATATTTAAAGAAGGCGTATAAATTATATGGATGAATCGAATGAAATCATCGCGGATAAAGCCGATACGGCCGATTATGAATGCGCCGGAAACTCTGAAAGGCGCGGTTCGCCGGAATATTTAAAAGTAAGCCTTGCGGCGGCAATGACTTTGGATTTTGTGCCGGGGATTTTCTACCGCAATGCCTGTCTGCACTGCATAAACGTTCTTCTTACCTACGATGAAGGATGCAGGGCTAACTGCGCGTATTGCGGACTTCAAAAATCAAGGGAAGGCAGGTATAACGATAAAAGTTTTATCAGGGTCGATTGGCCTGCGTTCAGGACGGACGATATTATAGAATCCACTGTTAAAAAAAAGAACTTAGTCGATAGAATATGCATATCTATGATTACTCATGAAAAGGCGAAAGACGATACTTTTGCCGTTTTAAAAAGATTTGCAAACGAACTGCACTGTCCGGTTTCCATACTTATGACTCCCACGATATTAAAGCGCGGAGATATAGACCGCTTTAAAGACTACGGTGCAGACATGGTAACGGTCGCGCTGGACGCGGCAACCCCGGAATTGTTCGACAAATACAGGGGAAGATGCGTCGGAGGTCCGCACAGATGGGAAAAATACAACGATATACTGGAATATTCGGTTTTCGTTTTTGGAAAAAATAAGGTCGGATGCCATCTTGTAGCCGGTCTGGGCGAAACGGAGAAGGAAATGGTTCTCAGGATGCAGTCCGTTAGAAATAAGGGCGCAAGGTCGCATCTGTTTTCTTTCTATAGGGAAAAAGGCTCTAAACTTGAAAATCATCCGCAGTGTCCGGCGGGACATTACAGGCGCATTCAGGTTGCAAGGCATATAATAGATTATGACATCGGAAAGGCCGAAGACATGAAATTTAACGAATACGGCAAAGTAGTGGATTTTGGAGTGCCATTTAAAACCGTCGCCGAAATAATCGAGAATGGCGCGGCTTTCCGAACCACAGGCTGTCCCGGAAAATCCGAAATTTCCGCGTGCAACAGGCCTTTCGGCGATTCCTCGCCTAAAAATATAAGAAGTTTTCCGTTCGAACTTAAAACGTGCGACATAAACCGGGTCAGGAAGGAATTGTTAGAATACGATTAAAATGATTTTGACAAAATAGGACAAGGCAGGCGGAAAAAAATAAAATTAGCGGGGTGCTATAATTGACGGAATCCGAATCGGTCAAAGTAAAAGTAAAACATTTGAGCAATTTGCAAAATCAGATTATTACCGAAAAACATACGCTTATAACGGATGAACCCGAAGATTCGGGAGGGGAAGGACTAGCCGTCAATCCAGTCGAGCTTGTTCTTGGCGCCGAAGGCGCATGCACTATTTCCGTCCTCATGATGTTTGCGAAAAGAATGAAGTACGATTTGCAGGGCGTGGAAGTAAACTTAACCCACAAAAGGGTTAGAGCGGAAGAAATAAAAGAATCCGGCATAGAAACGGGCAACGAAAGGGGCTACGTTCACAAAATAGAAAAAAATATCAAACTTATCGGAAATCTCGACGAGGACCAGCTCGAAGAACTGCAAAGAGTTTCGAAAAGATGTCCCGTTCATAATATGATAGAAAATAGGTCGTATTTTGAAATATCGTTCGACCGTGGCGATTAACCGGCGGCTTAAAATATACCGGCTGCGCCGGAACGGTTATTCAGGGTTATTAGAGATTCGGCTTTTCATCAGGCGAGTTGATTTTTTGCTTATTTTTACCGGAGTTTACGGATATTCCCCGCCGCCGATATTCAGACTGCTAATGCAGTTTTAAAAAATTTCTTTCGGCAATTTCGGGTTCATATAAAAAGTTGAAATTATTATTTAAAGTTTATAAAATAAATAATAATAATAATAATAATTTTAACGTTTAACGAAAATAAGGAGGTTGTATTCATGGCGATAATCGGAGTAGGGTCTACGCCTACAAATACTATTTTGACGAATTATCAGCAGATAATTCAAAACGCTCCGCCCGTAAAGATAGAACTGCCTAATATTCCATCTTCCGTCGCTACTCAGCAGTCAAACGGCAACATAAATATTCGCGTTTAATGCAGATAACGGACAAACAAATATGAATTAAATTGGATAAATTCAGTTCTTCATTCCTTAGCAAATTAATTAGAACCGTAAGGGGCTCCGAGCTTTTGACATGGGGGGAAAGAGTCCTGACGGCCGTTAGCGGCGGAGTAGATTCGACCGTGCTGCTTTGTTCGCTATATGAATTGAGGCATTATTTCGGAATTAATATCGCATGTGCTTCATTCGACCACAAAATAAGACCGTCCTCAGGAGAGGATATAACGTTTGTAAAGGATTTATGCAAAAAGCTCTCCGTTCCTTTTTATACCGAAAGCAAAGACGTTAAGTCGCATGCAAAAGAAAATAAATTAAACCTTGAAGAATCGGCACGCATTTTGAGATACGGTTTTTTAATGGAATCGGCTTCCGATTTCAAAGCAGGAAAAATAGCCGTTGCGCACCATTTAGACGATTTTGCCGAAAATTTTGTAATGAGGCTGATTACGGGAGGCGGGACGGGCGCGATTGCCGGATTCCCTATAAAGTCGGGCATAGTAATAAGGCCGTTTATAAATCACTCAAAATATGAAATATTAAATTTTGCAGAAAAAAATAGAATCGTATTCAAAGAAGATTATACGAATTGGGATACGGCAATATTGCGGAATTTTGTCAGGAGAGATATTATACCTCTTTTAAAGATGCGAAATTCTTCTTTTTTGAATACGGTAAGAAATACTTCCGGAATATTTAAGAAAGATGATGAATTTATCGGTAATATAGCTATAAAAGTTTTTAAAGATATCGCAAAGTTCCACGACGGCGAAAAAAAAATAGTCTTCGGCAAAGAAGACTTATCAAAAATAGAAGATGCACTACTATACAGGCTCTTAAAAATTTCAGTTTCGTATGCCGAAGGCGGAGGCGTTCCGGATTCTAACTGCAATAATAATGGATTTTATTTAAAAAAAACGATAATTTATTACAAACATTTTAAAGCTTTTCTTAAACTTATAAAAACCAGTAAAGCCAATACGTATTTTCAAATTAATTCTTATATCGAGGCCAGAAAAGAATACGACGATATTATAATAGAAAATATTTCTTGGCGCAGGGATTTAACTTTTAAGTCTTTTGATTTTAAATTAAAATACAAATACGACGTAATCGGTCCAGGCGATTTCAGGAATTTGAAAATAAAGCAAAACGCCTTCGGATATTATCATTCGATAAGTAAATACGAGTTCGCGGAAGCCGGCGAATCGTACGCGCTTAGAATCGAAGAACTCGGCAAAACTTTTTATATCGAAAAACTCGGCATTCCGGACGCAGAAAAAATCAAAAACGAAATTGCGGAAAAAAAATTTAATTTTCCAAACTCCGCCGCCGCCGTTTATTTCGATTTCGATAAAATTGATTTCCCCGTCATTATAAGGCAGTTCAAAGAAGGGGACAGGTTTGCGCCTCTTGGCGTTGCGGCAGGCAAAAAGGGCGGCAAAAAGCTGAAAGAATATTTTATCGATAAAAAAGTGCCCATAAACATAAGAAAAGTAGTTCCCGTAATACTTTTCGGAAGCCGGATAGCGTGGGTAAGTTTCAACGTTATAAGCGACTATATAAAGATAACCGGATTTACGAATAACGTGGGAGCAATGAGAATCGAATGATTAGGCCGTATAGGCGGTTATGCGCAAATAGTCATGCGCAACGCAAATAGTTATTGAAAAAAATATATAAATATGCCATATTGATAATACGCGCTATATCTGTACCGAAAACCTAAGGGGGTTAATATAATTTTGAATCCAAGACTGAAGAACCTGTTGCTGTGGATTTTTATAATTTTTCTGATGATTTTTATTTTTACCGTGCTTAACCGCCATAAGCCGAAAACCCAAAGAATAATTTTTTCTTCTTTAATAAAGCAAATAAAAGCAGACAATATAAAAAGCATTACTATCGAATCGCATAATATACTTGGTGTTTATAAAAACGGAAAGAAATTTAAAACCTACGTTCCCAGTTACCCCGAACTTATTAATCTTCTTGAAAAACATAACGTGGAAATAGACGCGAAACCCAAACCCGGTTCTCCTTGGTATTTGAGCTTCCTGATAGACTGGCTGCCGATGATAATCATACTTTTTGCTTTCTGGTATTTTTTCTGGAGGCAGATGCAAGGCGGGGCAGGAAAAGCAATGTCCTTCGGGAAGTCGAAGGCAAAATTATTAAACGACGGAACCAATAAAGTAACATTTAAAGACGTGGCGGGAATAGAAGAATCGAAACAGGAACTCGAAGAAATAGTCGATTTTTTAAAAGACCCGAAGAAATTTACCAAACTCGGAGGCAGGATTCCTCACGGCGTACTCCTCGTAGGCCCTCCCGGAACCGGCAAGACCCTTCTTGCAAAAGCCATAGCCGGAGAAGCCGGAGTGCCTTTTTTCAGCATTAGCGGCTCGGATTTTGTCGAGATGTTTGTCGGGGTCGGTGCTTCAAGGGTAAGGGACCTTTTCGCGCAGGGGAAAAAAAGCGCCCCCTGTATAATATTTATAGACGAGATTGATGCCGTCGGAAGACACAGAGGGGCGGGTCTCGGCGGCGGCCACGACGAAAGGGAACAGACGCTTAACCAGCTTCTTGTCGAAATGGACGGGTTCGAACCAAACGAAGGGGTAATCTTAATTGCGGCGACGAACAGGCCGGACGTCCTGGACCCCGCTCTGTTAAGGCCGGGCAGGTTCGACAGGCAGGTCGTCGTTCCAAAACCGGATATAAAAGGAAGGGAAGAGATATTAAAAGTGCACGTCAAAGACGTTCCTTTAAATAAAGACGTCGATTTAAAAGTAATTGCAAGGGGAACGCCGGGATTTTCGGGGGCAGACCTTGCCAATATGGTAAACGAAGCCGCTCTTCTGGCGGCCAGAAAGAATGAAACCTCAGTCGGCATGAGCGATTTAGAGGAAGCTAAAGATAAGGTTATGATGGGAACGGAAAGAAGAAGCATGGTAATAAGCGAAAAAGAAAAGAAAATTACCGCATACCACGAATCAGGGCATACGCTCGTCGCTAAACTGCTCCCAGGAACCGACCCTATTCATAAAGTTACCATAATTCCAAGAGGCATGGCGATGGGACTTACCCAACAGCTTCCTATAGACGATAAACATAATTACGATAAAGAATACCTGTTGAATGAAATAGCTATTCTGCTTGGAGGGAGAACGGCGGAGGAGATTACGTTCAATCAAATGACTACGGGCGCTTCAAACGACATAGAAAGGGCAACCGATATCGCCAGAAAGATGATATGCGAATGGGGTATGAGCGAAAAGCTAGGGCCGATTACTTTCGGAAAAAAAGAAGAGCAGATATTTCTCGGAAGAGAATTTGCCCAGCATAAAGATTATTCGGAATCTACCGCCGTGGCGATAGACGAAGAGGTTAAGAAAATTATATCCGATAACCATGAAAGGGCAAAAAAAATCCTGTCAGAAAACATTGCCATTTTAAACGACCTCGCCGCAAAACTTATAGAAAAAGAGTCTTTGAACGGGAAAGAGATAGACTCGATTATTATCGCGCGCAAACCCGATTACAAGTCTAACGAAATTTCTGATAAAAATGCTTCCGGAGATAACGCGGGGGAAGGATTAGACATAGAAGATTAACCCGTATTATTTATATTTTTATATGCAGGCATACCTAATTGATATTTTTGACAGCCATATAGCTTCGCAAGAGTTGTCTAACGTTGGGGTGTCCGGCACCGGCAGGATTATCATGGGAGATAAGCTTAAGTATATCATTATTAAGCTTAAAAATATGGGTTCTACGGCGCTGAACATACTTAAGCAGGAAGCTTTAAGCATAGGCGCCGAACTTGCCAACCACAAAGACGTCATTACCGGAAAGATTGCCGTATCCGATTCCATTTTATTCGGTACGCCTGTTCAGTTGCGAATCATCGTTAAAAAGATAAAATCGCAGCAATTCGGCCTGGACGATTTGTCCGCCGAACTTGAAAATATACTTGAAGTTTGCGATAAGTCGTTTAAAAAAAACAATCCCAGAACTTTAAAAACCGGAAAAGGGCATATAATTTTTAACGGAAAAACTTACGTAGCGGGTATTCTTAATGTAACGCCGGATTCCTTTTCGGACGGCGGAAAATATTCCGATTATTCTTCCGCCGTAAAAAGAGGCATAGAGATTGAAAAAGAAGGCGCGGATATATTGGATATCGGCGGAGAATCGACCAGGCCTCGCGCGTCAAAAGTAGAAGAACAGACCGAAATAGAAAGAATATGCCCCGTTATCGAAAAGCTGTCGAAAACAGTTAATATTCCGATATCCGTAGACACCAGGAAGCCTGCGGTAGCCAAAGAAGCTCTTAAAGCGGGAGCGGATATAGTAAACGACTCGTCGGGACTTTCTTACGATGCCGGCGGTATGTCAAAGGTTCTGACCGATTCAGGCGCGCCGTATATAATGATGCATTCTAGAGAAAAATCACCAGAAAATATGCAAGAAGATTTAGAGCCTTACGGCGATATTTTTCATGAAATCCTGTCTTATTTTGCAATGAAGATAAATTATCTTAAATCGAAAGGATACGATGAAGGCAATATCGTATTGGACCCGGGCTTCGGTTTTGCCAAATCTCCGGAAGATAATTACAGGCTATTATCGGGGATTATTTCGTTAAAATCGGTCGGATTGCCCGTTATGGCCGGCGTTTCTAGAAAATCGTTCATTAAAAATATTACCGGAAATAACAAAAGCGGCGTTTTAAGCGGAAGCATTTCCATAGCTTCTTATTTAAGAATGAGGGGTGTCGATATGGTAAGAGTGCATGATGTAAAACAGACCGTATCGGCTTTCGCGGCGTTAGAAAAAATAACCCCGCAGGACGATATCTTTAAATAAACAAAAAATAAGCAAGATGCTTTCTCTAATACAAAATTTCGGATGGCGCGACGTTATAGATATTATAATAGTAGCCTTTATAATTTACAGGGCCATAATGCTCATAAAAGGAACCGGAGCGTTTCAGGTCCTAATAGGCCTTATAATAATCTTTGCCGTATTTTTATTTGCCGTTATATTTAAACTCTACGCAGCGGAATATATTTTCGGAAATTTTCTGAGTTCAATAATAATAGTAATTATAGTGCTTTTCCGAAATGAAATAAGAAGGGCGCTTATAGAGGTCGGGAGAAATCCTTTTGCCGTTGCGCAAAATAAATTAGAAAGGGTAAATTTGGTCGAAGAAACGGTGAAAGCCGTTTTTGAGCTGGCTTCAAGGAAAATAGGCGCAATTATAGTTTTCGAAAGAAACGTATTTCTGGGCGATTATTTAAAAATAGGAACAAAACTTGATTCCATAGTATCCAAAGAACTTCTAGTAAGCATATTTACCCCTCCTTCGCCTCTTCACGACGGAGCGGCGATTATCCAAAAAGGCAGGATAGCCGCGGCTTCCTGTTACCTGCCTCTGTCTACGGAGGACAATATAAGCAAAAGGTTGGGCACAAGGCACAGAGCCGCTATCGGACTTTCCGAACTTACCGACGCTTTTTCCGTCGTTATTTCAGAAGAAACGGGCGGCATTACCGTGGTTCGTCCCAAAAAATTAACAAGCGCCGAAAATATGGAAGATTTAAGAAATCAGCTTTTGAAAAACTTAAAATACCAGTACGACGGCGGACATAACCTGATAAAATCTGTTTACGAACTTTTATTCGGAAAATACGCCGAAAAATAAAATTACCGGAATAAAAAAATAAAATATGGATAAAAGCATTAACAAAAATATAAAAAACAATTTAAAAAATCTAATAAAAAAAAATTTCTGGCTGAAACTTTTTTCTTTAATTTTCGCCGTTATTATCTGGGGATATGTCGTCGGCGGAACAAAACAGGATATAGTCTGCACGGCGGGTCTCGCCATAGAACATCTGCCCGGCGGTTTTGCGGTAAGCAATAATCTTCCCAAAAAAATTCGCTTAAAACTGCGCGGTTCAAGAATAGCGCTTACTAAGCTTAATAAAAAACCCGTTTTTAAGATTAACGGGTATTCTCTTTTGGCTAAAAAAAATACGATAATTTTAAGCGGTTCGTACCTGAATCTTCCGGACGGCGTAAAAATCATAAGCATCCGTCCCGATATCATTCCCATAATAATAAGCAGGGTCATAACGAGATACATAAAGGTTCTGCCCGTAACTACGGGGAACCTGCAAAAAGGGTATTATTTGAAAGCCGTAAGCGTATTTCCGCAGTACGTTTCGGTTAAAGGACCTAAGGATATCGTCGGAAATCTTTCGGTTATTACCACTAAGGATATAAATTTGAACGGATTAAATAAAAACAAACTTTTAACCGTTTCGCTTAGAAAGCCTACAAAATTAGTAAAAATTCTGAATAATAAAAAAGTGAATATAAGCATAATTATTTTAAATCAAAAATAAAAAGAACAATTTTAAAATATTTAACATAAAAAGAGGTTTAATTTGGGAATCAGAAAATTATTCGGAACCGACGGCGTCAGAGGGCAGGCCAACAGATATCCTTTGACCTCGGAAGTAGCTTTAAAACTTGGCATGGCTTTAGTGCATGTTCTAAAAGCCCGCGGAAAAAAATTAAAAATAGTCATAGGAAAAGATACCCGTATTTCCGGTTATATGCTTGAAACCGCTTTATCGTCGGGAATCTGCGCCATGGGCTCGGACGTTTATTTAGTCGGCCCTATGCCTACTCCGGGAGTCGCATTTATTACCTCCAGCATGAGGGCGGATGCCGGCGTAGTTATTTCAGCTTCCCACAATCCTTTTTACGATAACGGAATCAAGTTTTTCGACAGCAACGGGTTTAAGTTTGACGATAAGGTCGAAAAACAGATAGAGGATTTATTTTTCGGCCTTAAATCCGGCGATGCCGGCCCTACCGGAGTCAATATAGGCAAAGCGCACAGGATCGACGATGCAACCGGCAGATACGTTATTTTTACTAAACTTTCTTTTCCCAAGAATTTGACGCTGAACGGATTAAAAATAGTCGTCGATTGCGCAAACGGCGCAAATTATAAGGCAGCGCCCGAAGTTTTCTCCGAGCTTGGGGCGGAGGTCGTTTTAGAAGGCGCAAATCCGGACGGCATAAACATTAACGACGGATGCGGGTCTATGTATCCTGATAATTTAAGCGCGGCCGTCAAAAAAAGCGGGGCGGACGTCGGCCTGGCATTAGACGGGGACGGGGACAGAGTGATTTTCAGCGACGAAAACGGTAAAATACTTTTAGGTGACGAATTTCTTGCTATTTGCGCCCTGCATATGAAATCCGAAGGCGAATTAAAAAATAACGGGATAGTCACAACCCATATGTCTAATATCGCCCTTGAATTATTATTCAAAAAACATGGAATAAAAATCGTTTATGCCGGCGTAGGCGACAGGTACATTATGGAAAAAATGCTTAAAGACGGGTATAATCTCGGAGGGGAGCAGTCGGGGCATATAATATTTTTAGACGATATAAATACCGGAGACGGCATAATTTCTGCACTAAAACTTCTTTCCGTAATGGTGAAAACCGGCATGCCGCTTTCGGAGCTGAGGAAAGTTATAGACCCGTATCCCCAAGTTCTTTTTAACGTCGATGTTCCTTATAGAAAAAGTATGGAAGAATTACCGGCGGTATCCGAAAAAATAGCTTATTTTAGCGAAATCCTAAAAGACAGGGGCAGAATTTTCGTCAGATATTCCGGCACCCAGAACTATTTAAGAGTTCTGGTGGAAGGACGGGATTACGACGAAATTAACAATATAGGCTGTGCGATTAAAGAAGAAATAGAAAAAAGTTTCGGGAAAACCCCGGACGTCATTTAAAAATAAAAATTTTTAATCGCGCATTATAATTATCTATTTATTATCATAATATCCATCTTATAATTTAAAGGCGGAAAAATTTATGGAATTAGGCGTAAATATCGACCATATAGCGACCTTGCGAAATGCAAGAGGCGGAGATTTCCCTTCTCCGGTCCATGCCGCATTCGCGGTTCTGAACGCGGGGGCATCTAACGTAACCTGCCATTTAAGGGAGGACAGAAGGCATATAAGGGATAACGACGTTAAAATTATATCGGAATTGACGAAAAGATTAAATCTTGAAATGTCCGCCGAAGAAGATATAGTCAGAATTGCCCTGGACATTATGCCGAAAAGCATTACCATAGTTCCCGAAAGAAGGAAGGAGCTTACTACGGAGGGCGGACTCGACGTCGCCGGCGACGTAAAAAGATACAGGGATATTACCGGGAAATTTAAATTTAAATCTTTAGGCAGCGTAGCATCCGCTTTCATCGAACCGGATTTAAGGCAGGTAGAAGCGGCGAAAGAAGCCGGCTTCGATTTTATAGAAATCCACACCGGAAAGTATGCGGATAAAACGGGAACCGAAGACGGGGCAAAAGAGCTTAAAAAAATAAAAGAAGCCGCCGCTTACGCCTTAGAAATCGGCCTTAAGGTTAACGCCGGACACGGATTGGATTATAAAAACATATACGACGTTGCTTTAACGGGCGATTTTCGCGAATTTAATATCGGCTATTCCATCGTATCCAAGGCGGTGTTCTGCGGTTTGGAAGCCGCGGTAAAAGAAATGCTCGGTATTATAAAGGCGGTTGAATTAGTAAAATTTAAGAATCGGCTTGAGAAAAACAGTTAAAAATTTAAATAGCAAATGAAAAAAGGGAGGGTATATATTATGCACAAATTTAATCCTTCGGAGCATAAAAAACTGGATTCCGAGACAAGATACAGAATAATGCCTCCGAAACCTTTAATTGAAGAAATAGAGAGAATCGCGCTCGAATATTTTAAAAACGGGGAAGCCGTTACTTTTGCCGATTTAGGCTGCGGAAGCGGGTTTTTTTCCATACCTTTGGCAAAAACGGCAAAAAATTTTAAAAATAAAAATTTTTTTATTTTTGCGTTAGACCTTAGCGAGGAAATGCTAGGCATTTTTAAAGACAGGCTTAAAAAGGACGCCGGCATAGAAAAGACCGATTACGGTAAGATAAAATTCGTAAAATGCGAAGAATCTTTTATTCCGCTTGAAGATAATTCCGTCAATATTCTTTTAATGGCAAACGTTTTTCACGAAATTGAAGATAAGCGCGCCTATCTTCAAGAGATTAAAAGAGTGCTGAAGGAAGGAGGAGCTTTTTTTCTTTTAGATTGGAAGAAAGAAGACCGCGAACCCGCTATGGGGCCTCCCCTCGAGGAAAGGGTTTCAACCGAAGAGGCGATAGGAATATTGAAAGAATCGGGGTTTAAAGATATAAAAATATTACCTCTTTATTCTTCATCCTTTACTTTAATTTCAAAAAAATCTTAATCTTTATCAGATTTTTTGAAAATTTTGAAAATTAAATTTTTATTTTATCTATTTTATGATATAACAATTCATCATAAGAAATAAGGTTCACCTGCAATTAAAAGAAATGCGTTGCAAAACAAGAGGAAAGGCTTTTGATACAAGGCATAGGCGTAGATCTGGCGGATGTGGAAAAAGTTGGAAAAGCGCTTTCATTACACGGAGAAAAGTTTTATTCGAGAGTTTTTTCAGAAAATGAAAGAAAAGCCATAAAAAACGCCATAAATAAAAACGAAAAAAAAGCTTTTCAAAAGGCCGCCGGATATTTTGCCGCCAAAGAAGCCTTTTTAAAGGCTTTGGGAGCCGGCCTTTTTTCGATGCCTTTAAATAAAATTGGAATATTAAACGCTGAAAACGGAGCCCCTTACATAAATATCGATGTCGAAACCGCAGGTTTTCTGCGAAGTAAATTTAATAAAAGTTTTTCGTCCGTAAAACTTAGCATAACCCATGAAAAAGGTTTCGCGTGCGCGATGGTCGTATTGCAATGAGAAAATTAAAGAAAATTAGAAGAAAATTAAAATGGAACTATATTTTTCGGAAAATTTAAAAAAAATAGACGAAGAAAGCCGTTCGAGTTTCGGATATTCCGAAAATATTTTAATGGAAAATGCCGGAAGCGGATGTTACAGGGAACTTTTAAATTTATACGGCGAATGCCGCCTCTTAAAAGCCGGCATTACCGTCGTTTGCGGAAAGGGAAATAACGGAGGCGACGGCTTTGTGCTGTCGAGATATCTTTTTAACTCCGGATTTAACGTAAAAACCGTTATCCTTGCAGACCCCGGTTCTTATGCCGGAACGGCAAAACAAAACTTAGATATTTTAATTAATCTCGGTGCCGAAATAGTCGAGGTTTCCGAAGAGAGCGGGCTTTCGTTTTTTTTAGAAATTTTAGATACAACGAATATTTTAATCGACGCTATTTTTGGAACCGGGCTCAGCAGGGAAATAGAAGGTTTTCTTAAAACTGTTGTCGGGGCGGTAAATGAAAAAGGAGGAAAGAACGGCCTCAACGAAAATAAAGAATTCGATATAATATGCGTCGATGCGCCCAGCGGTTTAAACTGCGATACCGGCGCATTTTTAGGCGCGGGCATAAAAAACGGCATAAAAAAAATTTTTACTTTCGGCGGTTTAAAAGTAGGATTTTTTGTAAATGAAGGCGAAAAATTACTGCTGGGCGAAAAGGCAACCGTTATAGATATAAACCATCCTAAAAAATTATTAAAAAAATATAGCGCCGGAATAAATTTAATTACAGAAGCCGCAATATCGAAATGTTTTTCCGGCAGAAAAAAAACCGGAACAAAATTCGATTACGGACACCTCCTTGTTGTGGCAGGCAGTTCCGGCAAAAGCGGGGCAGCTTATATGGCATCGTTTGCGGGATTAAAAGGCGGAGCCGGACTCGTAACGGCCGCCGTTCCCTCAAAATTAAACGATATTATGGGAACAAAAACGACCGAAATTATGACTTATCCCGTTGCGGGCGGAGACAGCGGTTTTTTTACGGAAAGCGGCGCCTCCGATATTTCTAAAAATATTTTAAAAGGAAAAACCGCGGTCGTAATAGGTCCGGGAATAGGCATAGACAAAGAAACCAAGATGTTTTTGCGCAGGCTTATATTTGAAATAAAAGTTCCGTTGGTGTTAGACGCCGACGCTCTTAATATTTTGTCCGAAGATATGGGATATTTAAAGGAAATATCCGCTAGGACAGACGTCGTTCTGACCCCTCATTTTAAAGAAATGGAGCGTTTAAGCGGAGTATTCAGAAAAGATATAGAATCCGACTCTTTGAGCGCAGGAAAAAAATTTACCGAAGAGTTCGGAGTCTATCTTGTTCTTAAAGGCCCCAGCATGTTTATTTTCGATAAAAAAGGCAGGCATATTTCAATTCAGGGAATACACAGTCCTTTGCTTGCAAGCGGCGGAAGCGGAGATATTTTAAGCGGACTAATCGGTTCCTTTATTTGCGGAGGGATAAGCATATACGAGGCCATAAGATGCGCCGCTTTTATAACGGCATATTCGGCAAAAAATCTGGAGGGCTTATACGGCGACTTTGGAGCCGGGGCGGTAAAAATAGCGGAGAATATTCCTAATTCAATTAATTTAATCAGGTCGGGAAAAAGAACGGCGGATAAAGGAGATTTTATATGATAAAGGCAAGCGACGTAATGTCTAAAAACGTAATAGTATTAAACGAAGAAGACGAAATCAAGAAAGCGGCCGATGTATTTTTAAAATATAAAATAAACGCGGTTCCTGTGACCGGCGCAGACAAGAAACTCAGCGGAATAGTATCGGAAACCGACCTTGTTTATCAGGAATCCAATCTTCATATTCCTACGGTTTTTACGATTTTCGACAGCATATTTTATCTTGGAAGCTCTAAACATTTTAAAGATGACGTAAATAAAATAACTGCTACGAAAATAAAGGACATAATGAACAAAGACGTATTTTACGCGAAAGGAGGCGAAGATATTTACGCTCTTGCTACCGTAATGGCCGATAAAAAATTTTATTCTATCCCTATTGTAAACGACGAAAAGGAAATTATCGGAATCGTTTCGAGGTACGACATAATAAAAGCCATGTCGCGTGAAAAAACGACAGAAAATAAGGGTTGATTAAAATTGCAAAAGATAGAGTCCAGTTCGCTTCTTGAAACAGAATATATAGCTAAGTATTTTGCCGCAAGCTTAAAGCCGTACGATTTCGTCGCCGTCAACGGTCCGTTAGGCGCCGGAAAAACAATGTTTTCATCCGGAATCATAGCCGGCAAAGGCGCAAACATAGTTGCCGCAAGCCCTTCGTATTCCGTTATGAACCGCTACGATTGCAAAACCGTAATAATAAACCATTTCGATTTTTACAGGCTTAAAACCGTTTACGATATGGAAAATTGCGGCTTTTTCGACTCTCTGGAGGGTAAAAATATTACGATTGCGGAATGGGCGGACATTATAACCGTAGATTATAAAAAATATGTTTCGGGTAATTATTATAATATAAATATTAAAATAGGCTCCAGCGAAAAAAAAGAAAAAAGATATATAGAAATAGAAAAAATTTTATAAAAACAATATAATTATAAAGACATAAAATTATTAAAAATATAATCGTAAAAATCGGGGTGCCGTAAAATGGAAAGTTTTGACGTATGTATTATCGGAGGCGGTCCCGCCGGATATGTCGGCGCGTTAAAGTCGGCTATAAACGGCCTGTCCGTCGCAATAGTCGAAAAGGAAAGGTTCGGCGGAACATGTCTGAACAGGGGATGTATACCGACGAAAGTAATATATTCAAAGGCAAAATATCTGAGCAGGCTTAAAAAACCGGAATACGGTTTTTCTATAAGCGGATTTAATTTTAATTACGAAGAAATAATAAATTATAAGGACAGAGTTGTTTTAAATCTTACGGACGGAGTGGAAAAACTTTTAAAAGCAAGAAAAGTTAATATCTATTACGGAACCGGTAAAATTGCCGGCAAAGACGGCGGCGGCGGGTTTTATATTAACATTGCTTCTGATGAAGAAGCGGAAAATCAAATTTTTGCAAGAAACGTCATTATAGCTACCGGTTCTTCCCCTCTGATGTTCGGGGCGTTCAATATAAACCACGAAAATATAATAACTTCCGACGAAGCGCTTTCTTTGACCGAAATACCCGAATCTCTGGTTATAATAGGAGCAGGCGTTATAGGATGCGAATTCGCCAATATTTTTTCTGAATTTGGAGCCGAGGTCAGAATGATAGAGCTCTTGCCTTCCATACTTTCCACGGAAGACAAAGAAATTTCCCGCTTTATCCATAAAAATTTTAAGTCCCGAGGCATAAATATAATGACCGGAACGGAAGTCGACAGCATTAAAAGCGTCGCTCCTTTGAATTTTAAGGCAGGCGAAAACGGCGGACATAAAAATAAAAACGCAAAAAGTGGGGCGGAAGTCGTTTTAAAAACCGGAGAAAAATTTGAAGCGGAAATGGTGCTTGTTTCCATAGGAAGAAAATTAAATACCGCAGGTCTTGGGCTGGAAGAAATCGGCGTGAAAATTGACGGCAGGGGGAAAATAGAAACGGATATTCATAACGAAACAACCGTTAAGGGCGTTTATGCGTGCGGCGATATAATAGACGGACCGATGCTGGCGCATAAAGCATCGTACGACGGAATTCTGGCGGCGGACAATATTGCCGGAAAAGTCAGGGAAAAAGATTACGGAGTGCTTCCGTGGTCCGTTTATACGAATCCCCCAATAGGGACGGTGGGTTTAAAGGAAGGAGATGCAGGACTCTCCGAAATATCCTATAATGCCGGCAGATTTTCATACGCCGCAAGCGGAATGGCTCTGGCCATGGAAGAGTCCGACGGCTTTTTAAAGATAATCGCCGAAGAGAAAACAAAAAAAATTCTAGGAGCCACGGGAATCGGCGCGGACATTCCGGAACTTATTGCAGAAATAGCGTCATATATGCACTTCGGCGGAACGGTTTTCGATATAGAAGCGACTATACACTCGCATCCGACTCTTTCGGAAATAGTTCCAGAATCCGCTCTAGATTCAATCGGAGAAGCTATTCACAAGGTGAATCCTAAAAAGGCGAAAAAAGGTTAAAGCATATCGCAATAAATATAAAATATAAAATATAAAAAGCAAAAAGACAAAAGACAAAAATATTTAATATTAAATATAAAAGATAAAAGGAAATATTCATGGCTTTGATAGTGCAAAAATTCGGCGGAACTTCCATGGGCAGCATAGAAAGAATCAGGCAGGTTGCAGGCCGCGTAATAAACGAAAAATTATGCGGGAACGGCGTGGTAGTAGTGGTAAGCGCCATGAGCGGGGAAACAAACAGGCTTTTAGAGCTTGCGGCCAAAATAGGCGGTAAACAGGACGATATGGAAACTGATTTAATTATTTCAAGCGGGGAGCAAATAAGTTCCGGCCTCCTTTCTTTGGCATTAAGAAATGAAGGTTTTGACGCCGTTCCTCTTTTAGGCCATCAGGTTAGAATAACAACCGACGAATCTTACGGAAAGGCTAGAATATCGTCTATAGACGCAGAAAATATACATAAAATGCTTAGAAAAGGAAAAATTGTCGTAATAGCAGGTTTTCAAGGAATCGATTCAAACGGTTTCATTACCACCCTTGGAAGGGGCGGTTCCGATACCACGGCCGTTGCGGTGGCGGCGGCGGTCAATGCCGACAGGTGCGATATATATACGGATGTTGACGGCGTTTATACGGCGGACCCTAATATCGTTCCGGAAGCAAGGCGTTTGGATGTGGCATATTTCGACGAGATGATAGAAATGTCCAGTCTCGGCGCAAAGGTTCTACAGATAAGGTCGGTTGAATTTGCCATGAAATACGGAGTAAATTTATTCGTAAAATCTACGTTTTCCGAAGGGAAAGGAACGCAAATAAAATTTTTAGGAGACGAAAAAAATATGGAAGAATTGCAGGTGTCGAGCGTTGCGTGCGATAAAGACGAAGCCAAAATATCTATAAGAGGCATTCCCGATAAACCGGGAATTGCTGCTAAGATTTTCTCGAGAATATCAGATGTCAATATAATAGTGGATATGATTATCCAAAATATATCCGTGGAAGGGCAAACAGACCTCACTTTTACAGTATCAAAAAAAGATTTGAAAAAAGCCATAGAAATAACCGGCGAACTTGCAAAAGAACTTAACGCAAAAGAAGTAATCAGCGACGATAAAATTGCCAAAATTTCGGTTATAGGCGTCGGAATGCGCAACCATTACGGAACCGCTTCAACCATGTTTTCAGTTTTATCGAGAGAAAATATAAATATAATGATGATTTCCACTTCGGAAATCAAAATATCCTGCGTTATAGATTCTAAATATGCAGAACTTGCTACAAGGATACTTCACGATGCTTTCAATTTAGGGAAAATTAACGATTAGCATAATTAAAATCCCGTAATTAATTAATTAATAAATATACAATATAAATAGAACGAAGTTCATTGTTCTGCTATTAAAAATATGGCCAAAGATTTTGTAGAGATTTATGACACGACCTTAAGGGATGGAACGCAGGGGGAAGGGTTTTCTCTTTCTATCGACGACAAATTAACCATAACCGGCATACTGGACGAGCTCGGCATACATTTTATAGAAGGTGGATTCCCGGCTTCTAACCCTAAGGATAAAAAGTTTTTCGAATACGCATATAAAAAACCTCTGAAAAATTCAAAATTAGTTGCATTCGGAAGCACGAGAAAAAAAAATTTAAAGGCAAAAGACGATGCCGGACTTAAAGCGCTAATCGAAACAGATGCCGATTTAGTCACAATTTTCGGAAAATCTTGGGACATGCATGTAGAAAACATTTTAAAAGTATCGTTGAACGAAAATTTAGACATCATTGCGGATTCGATAAATTTTCTAAAAAACGAGGGAAAAAACGTTTTTTTCGATGCAGAACATTTTTTCGACGGATTTAAAAACAATGAAGATTATGCGGTCAAAACTATCCGCATAGCATTGCAGGCCGGAGCGGATAAAGTTGTTTTGTGCGATACCAACGGAGGTTCTCTGCCTCATGAAATCGGTCGAGTATTTGAAAGACTTAAGACGCATCATGCTTTAAAATTAAGCAGGCTTGGAATTCATACGCATAACGATACGGATTGCGCGGTGGCAAATACTATTGCGGCTGTTTGGGGAGGGATAAGGCATATTCAGGGAACCATAAACGGTTACGGCGAAAGAACCGGAAACGCGAATCTTTCTTCTATTATTCCAAACATAGAACTGAAAATGGGATTTAGGACCGTAGGGATAAAAAGGCTGAAAAATCTGCTTAAAGTCAGCAGGTTAATAGATGAAATATCCAACAATACGCCCTCCAAAAATATGCCTTACGTAGGGGAAAGCGCTTTTGCCCATAAGGCGGGTCTTCATGCCAATGCCGTTTTAAAAAATCCTTCGTCTTACGAACATATAAATCCGGAATCCGTAGGAAACGGCAGAAGATTTTTAATATCAGATTTATCCGGCAAAAGTAATATAGAAGCGAAAGCAAAAGAACTCGGTTTGGATTTGGGCAAACTTTCTATCTCCGAAGAAACCGACCTCTTAAATAAAATAAAAGAACTTGAAACTTTAGGATTTAACTTTGAAAGCGCGGACGGTTCATTCAAAATATTATTAAATAAATATTCATCGCCGGATTACAAAAACAAAGAATATTTCAAACTGCTTACGTTCAGGGTGAATATCGAAAAAACCTGCGATAAAAATATATTCAGTGAAGCGGTCGTCATGATAGACGTTAACGGCAAAACCGAACATGCGGTCGCCGCAGGAGACGGTCCCGTAAACGCTTTAGACAAGGCTCTAAGGAAAGCTCTGATAAAATTTTATCCGATTCTGAACTATATGAGGCTGACCGATTTTAAAGTAAGGGTCATCAGTAACAGGGCGAAATCGGGAACGGCTTCTTATGTAAGGGTGCTAATCGAATCTTCGGATAAAGAAGAAAAATGGACCACGCTAGGAGTGTCGGAAAACATAATAGAGGCGTCTTATATGGCACTTGCCGACAGTATAAGATATAAATTAGATAAAGAAAGAATTTAAAAAAGTTAATTAAATAAAAACGGCCGCAAGCGGCTACGAATAGCCGGAGGCCGGAGGGATACACATATAATGGCGGATTTCGACGACATAAAAGAAACAGGATTTTTCAAGGGGTTATTTTCTACGTGGAAGGAATCTCTCTTTCATCCCGAAGTATTTTATAAAAAATTAAATTTAAGCGACACGGATACCGCCGATAAAATGGATAAAATGGGGCATGAGGAAGGGCAGGAGATTTTGCGTCCTTATTTTTATGCAATAATATTTACGTATATAAATTTAGTATTTTCTTTTTTTTGGGAAGTAATATTTTTTAAGATAGGTTTCTATAAAAATTATGCTATTTTGCCTAAAATCCCGCTCTTTTTTGCCGACAAAAATTCTATCGATTTATATATAATAACAGGGATTATCTTGCTTTTATTGCTCTTAGGGATATTATACACGGTTTTTTTAGCGCTTTTAACCGCCATAGTGCACGGATTCGTAATGTTTATGGGCGGCAAAAGCGGAGTAAAGAATACGTTCAGAGTAATCGCCTATGCTTCAGGCGTGGGAATCTTTTCCATATTTCCAATATTCGGATACAATATATCGGCGGCATGGTTTGCGGCTTTATTGATAATTGGAATCAAGGAAACAAACGGTCTTTCGACGCCAAGGTCTATTTTATCCATACTTCTGCCGTTTATTTTTGTTTCGATGTTATTAGTAATATTTTTTATGAAAATTATTATCGCAAGATAGCTATCTTGCGATAGCCGCCTTTAAATTTTACCGGAAGAACCAAGAACTCTCATTCTTTCCCTTATAACTTCTATAACATAATCTCTGGCCGGACCGAAAATTTTTCTCGGGTCGATTTGAGATTTATCTTTTGCAATGCTTTCTCTTACCCTTGCAAGAAAAGAAATCCGCAGGTCCGTATCGGTATTTACTTTATTGATTCCAAATTTAATCGCCTCTTTCAGCACGTCGAACGGAACACCTTTGGCACCCTTTAAATCTCCGCCGAATTCTTCGAATTTTTTTGAAGCGGCTTCGGGAACCGATGAAGCGCCGTGAAGGACAAGAGGAATACCGGTTAATTCTTTAACTTTTTTTAAACGTTCGAAGTCTAGTTTGGCTTCGCCTTTAAATTTGAATGCGCCGTGCGAAGTTCCGATTGCCGGAGCGAGGAAATCTATGCCTGATGACGCGACGAAATCTTTTGCTTCGTCAGGATTAACGAGAACAGCGTCTCTTTCGGCAACCGATACATGCTCTTCGACGCCCTGAAGCCTGCCTAGCTCCGCTTCCACGGAAATTCCTAAGGGATGGCAGAGGCTGACAGCCTGCTTGGTGATTTTAAGGTTTTCTTCGTAAGGAAAGTGTGACGCGTCTATCATGACGGAAGTAAAGCCGGCTTTTACCGCAGTCATTACGGCGTTCAGGTTTGAACCGTGGTCGAGGTGGAGAGCCGCAGGAATTTCAGGATAGGAGTCCGAAAGAGTTTTTACCATCGAATGAAGCATTTCCGGACCGGCATATTTTATGGCGCCTTCGCTTGCGGCAATAATTATAGGAGATTTTTCGAACGAGGCGGCGGAAAATACCGCCTGCAAAAATTCCATATTATTCACGTTAAAGGCTCCAACGGCGTAACCGTTTTTGTTTGCATCGTCAAGTATAATTTTAGCGGATACCAAAGGCATTTTATTCCTCCTATAATATAAAGTAATATTATATAAATTATATAATTATAAAAAAGACTGAATATAAAATTGAATAATCGATGAACCGATTATCAAATGTAAACAAACATAAACATAAGAAATTAAAATGAAGCCTGAATTTATTTAATATATATATAATATAGCCAGACGTTTAAATCAATCCCTATTGTAAATTATACAACCGATATTTAGAATAATAAAGGTTTTTCACTTATTTGCGTATTCCGTTCTAACTGGACGGCTTTTCCGTTTTTAACTGGACACCCATTCCGGAAATTACTGGACGGGTTAATCCCTTCTTTTTTATATAATATCGTTAGTTTTATGTCAATATGAAAATTTCAATATGTATAGGCTCAATGTATATAGGTTTAAGATGCCGATTTTTATTATTGACTTAAAATATTAAATTGTAGTATTATTATTAACGTAAACTAATACTTTCCTTAAATATATATCATAGTTATTATGGGGCTGTAGCTCAGTTGGCAGAGCGCTTGCATGGCATGCAAGAGGTCGTCGGTTCGACCCCGATCAGCTCCACCATTTAAAACCGCAGTAAATAAGAACCTTGCCGGTATTTTTAAAAAACTTTAACTTGACAATAAATGCAAAAATATGACAAAATATGACATATGTTTGCTACCATATTGCTACTGATTGCTATCATTAAAATAGCAGGTAGCAACTCAATAGCGACAAATTATACATAATAGCTATTAAATTATTTACGCTTAAAAGAAGGTGAATAAAGCTATGGCAAGTATCTATCAGAAAAATAATAGCAAAGTTTATTACTATTCCGTATCGTTAAACAGCAATCATTATCAGGGCTCATGCAAGACGCAAGACCGCAAAACGGCTCAACAGATAGCTAATGCAATAGAAACTGACCTTGCAAGGAAAAAATATCAGTTACCGGCAGCAAACGGTTATGACCTTAATTTTGAAAGACTTTTCAAAGAATATCTATCCGTTTTATCCAATTCGCGAAACACTGTCGAACTAAAAACTTTTATATCAAAACATTTTTTACCTGTATTTAAAGACAGAAACATATCCAGCATAACAACGGCAGATATTAAAAACTATCAGCTTACAAGAAAACTTGAAATAATAGACTTGCCTAAAAACGCTAGCAAAAGAGAAAACGAAATATCGTTTAGATCCATCAATATGGAAATTGGAACGCTTTCTAATTTCTTCAATTATTGTATTGAAAAAGGCTATACTAATAATAATCCTGCTTTAAAAATTAAAAAACTTAATGAACTATCCCGGCTTAAAACCTTATCCGACGAAGATATAAGTAAGTTAATTAACGGCGCCACGAACAAGCTCTCAAAGGATTTAATCAGCTTTCTAATTTACACTGGCTGCCGCAAGGGTGAAGCTCTTAATCTTAAATGGGACGATGTGGATTTAAATAATAACGTAATAGCTATAAAAGCCGCCAAAACAAAATACGATAGGCATATACCGATACATTCGCAACTAAAAGAACTTTTAACAGGTATTGAAAAAATAGAAAGTTCTAAAGAAAATATAGCCAAAACTCCCCCGCCACCTAGAAGTGCAGAAGCGAAAATACAAAATTGCGAGTATGTGTTTAATTACTCCGGCAAAAAAATATCAGACTTTAAAAGGTCTTTTCATACCGCCTGCCGAAATGCAGGATTGAAAGATATGCGCATTCACGACTTACGGCACGTATTCGCTTCTAAAATGGTGATGAACGGAACATCGCTATACATTACCGGCGAGTTGTTAGGACACAGGACTACACAGATGACGAAAAGATATAGTCATTTGGTGCCGGAAACATTAAGAAAAGCCGTTGAGGATGTGTTTAAGAAGAAATAAATAGCGAATAGTCCTTAATTAGAAGATGAAAAAATTTATAAAATCGGGAGCGTTAGATATCCATGTCAGTCTGATTTTTTATTGGTTAATTTTTAAAAATTATATCATATTTTTTGTTTCTCTTCTAATTATTTCAGGAGATCAATTCTTAATTTGTCCAACTTCTCTTTTGCTCTAACCTTACCTAATGCCCAAATCACTAATCCCAAATTATCATAATCATTCTTGAAATTATCAATATACTGCTCGATATAATTTAAGATGTCCCTGTTTTCGGTTCTTCCCATTGCGTGAAACGTTTCAAGCGGAAAACTCTTAAAAATTCCTTCTAAAAAATTATCTATATATCGCACATTTATAAGCTTCTCAATAATTCTACATCTCCAGTATTCTCCATTAAGTTCTTGCAAAATAAAGGTTATTTTATCATCGCTTAATGTAAGCCCATTAAAATTTCTAGCAAGGTATTCAAGAAAAGTCTGATTTTTACTTTTCGTATACCTTTTTATCATTAAATTTGCCTCTTCTTCATCATAATCAAGATACTTTAAGTATTTAAAGCCTATATTTCTTCGGTTTTTTCTTTTATGGTCCAAAAAGATAAATGCATATTTTGCACCTTGACGAGGAGGAAGTAAATAAATTAACTTATTTAGATAACCATCAGTTTTAGATTTGTCATTCGAAGGAATATCTTCGCTATTTTTAATGATATAGTTAATTAGCCGGATTATAATGTCGGCTTCTTGTTCTATCCCTGTGTTACGCAATCTATTAATAATATCTAATTTACGTCCATATATATCGATAGGCTCTAATAATAACTCATCAATTAGCTCCTTCGGAGACAAACACATTAACTTTGCATTATCTATTTTCCTCAAAAGTTCTTCAAAGGCAATTTTTTTTCCAATTCTCGTATATATCTGCATCCATATATTCTCTTAAAAGTTAAACCGTCAAGGGGCAATATAAAACTGGCTCTTATAATTGCATTTCCTTTAGCAGATCTTCTTACCTGTTTTTAATATTTCTAAGGCAAACGGATATGTTTCGTTAAAATCATCTTTAAGAATGGGATGA
>JAJYJI010000049.1 GCA_021789605.1 bacterium | reverse complement strand
AAAATTTAGCCCTGATATCTTTGACGATTACGAGCATAAGGTTTACCTTTATAAAACAAGCGTATCTTGTATTTTAGTTAGCGCTATGTTTATCCACGCCTGCAATTACGTTTATAAAAATGAAGATAAAAACTCTAAAACTTTGCTTTATATCGACAGCGGCCAAAAGATTACCGGCGTTTGCAGAGACACGGATAAATTCGTAGAAAGAGCTTTTAGAAATTTTCGTCCGTATTCGGCCGGAGTTTTGCTTTTGCAGTGATCCAAAAAAAAACAAAGTTAGCTATAAGATTATGAGCCTCCTCTCATATACCCCAAAGTTGAAGAAATTCGGCTTTGGGGATTTTTTTTGCCCTAAAATTTAAGTATCTCAAAAAATATCATATATATATCATATGACATTTTAATTTTTTAACTGCGGCAAAGCCGCAAAGGAGAGACGCTATGCAGAAATTATCTAATAAAACAAAGTATATCGCTTTAATAGTAGCTTTTATTTTTATAGCCGCTATTACAATAATCGCAAGTTATACTAACCACGCTAATCCTAAAAAGCCTTATTCTCAACTTATTAAACTTGAGCAGAAGTTCGGCGGTAAAAATAAAAAGACCGTTCTTGCGGATTTGAAAATCGTAAAATCTTATTCAATGTCGGGGCAATTAACCCCGCCTAAATTTATCCCCGTCGGCAAATTAAAAGGTTTAAAATCCCCGTTAAAAATAGTTTTCGGCGTATCCGGAGGCGATAAAAATAATTTAAAAGAGACTTTAGGCAATATTTTTTATATGATCCAATATGCCAAAAAGAATAACCTGAAATACAAAGTAGCCGTGGTAATTTACGGCAAAATGGTAGGGCTGTTGCATCCTACTATTAAAGACGGGTATTTAGTAAAAAACCGCATTAATACCGATATGCTTTACGCCGTAAAGCATGGAGTTAAGTTTTACGCCTGCTATAACGCGTTGATGATAAACCATTTAATCCATAAAGAAATACCTTATTTCGTAAAGCCGGTGCCTATGGGGTTATTAAAGGTTTATGAATTAAGAAAAAAAGGATATTTGTATTTTACTAATCCGTGACGTCCGTAAAATGTCCGATAAATGTCCTTAAAATGTCCGTAAACAAAATATGTGGTGGTAATATGCAGGAAAAAACCTATATTAAAGGCTATATCGAAAAAAAACAAGCATCTGACGGCGGGTATAAATGCCCCAGATGCTCAGGACGAGTAGAACCTTTTTCAAAAGGCATAAAATGCGAAAATACGCTGATGTCCGATGTGGCGTTAGCGTATTTAAAAAAGGTTAAACACGGCGAAAAAGAGCTAAATTATATGCAGTTCGAGAAATGCAATCATTTCAAATTTAACGATAAATAAGAGGAGGACTGTTTTGGATTTAATTTCTCTCGGCATAGCAGTTATTTTGTTTATAGCTATTTTTTTAATATCAAAGACTAAATATTTCTTTTTAGCCGCAGTGGTCGCTAATTTTCCGATGCTTTCTTTATTTACATATTTTCAAAGCAGGCAGCCGAGAGTTACGGCTATTTATTTATCGGTTTTTTCGTTTGTCGTAAGTTTATCTTTTTTTGTCGTATATTGCATAGGCGGAAATAATAAATATCTTAACGTCTTAACGGTGTTCTTGGTATGGAGCGTGTTTTCCGCGACGGCTTTTATGTTGCTAAGGCATGCGGGAGTCATAAAATAGTGCTTATTATTTTTACGGTTTTGGCATTAATAACGTTAGCAGGTATTTTTTTAATTGAATCGCGGAATAAGGCAAAAGAAAATACCAATATAATAGAACGCCTTGCGTCCGGGATTTCTATTCCTATAGACCTTTTGGACTCGGCTATTCAGGATATAGCTTTATCTACCGGGTCGATAGGGGGTTTTATAGCGTTAGGTTCGCTTGATTATTTCGATATAGTCATAGGTTCGATGAGGGATAAGAGGAAAGGCGGGCATATAGATTCTATTTCGGTGTCGGATTTCACTGGGACGGAGTTCTACAGGGACGGTATTACCGTTATTAAGGAAGATATCTATATTTATGCCAGCCGTCTTGGGTGGTTTATCGGACTCGACAGTCCTCTTGTTAAAAAAGACGAAGCGGAAAAGATTATAGAAGATAAGGTTAAAATAGCCTACCCCGTGTATCATCAGTTATTAGAAAGACAAAAACGCAGGAGCGACCGCGACCATTTAACGGGACTTTTAACGCGGAGACGGTATTTTGAGAATATTGCAGGAAATCTCAAGACCGTGGCGGCTAAAGATTTGCCTTTATATATATTCTATATGGATTTTAATAATTTTAAATCGGTAAACGATGTATTAGGACACGACTACGGCGACCGGGTCCTTATTTCGTTATCGTCCGAGATAAGAAAATGTTTTCTTGGGTTCGGCAATGCCTACAGGCTCGGCGGGGACGAATTTAGCGGGCTTGCCGTGGGCATAACGGACGAAAAAGCGGAGTCGCTTAAAACCGACATCGAGCGGATCACGGAACAAAGACCGTGCGGTATGTATGTAAATATATCGGTGGGTTTCGTCAAAATAACTAAGGATATAATAACCGCCAAGATAGACGAGTCAGGTTCGGGCGAATTAGAAAATATGCGGGAACATTTTATATCTTTAGCCGAGGCGGATATGTATGTCAATAAGAAAAATAAGAAAAAGGCGGACATAGATTGCGAAAGATGCCCGTATTATAAAATTTAAAGGAGAGAAACAGTGCTATTATTTACGCCCAACGTATCATTTTTAGTAGCTTTTTTAGCGGGGCTATTTTCTTTTATAAGCCCCTGCGTATTGCCTTTAATACCGTCTTATCTGTCCTATATATCGGGTTTATCTATGGATAAGTTATTAGAGGATAAAAGCAGGCAAGCTAAAAGTATAACGATAAAGCATTCTTTATTTTTTATACTCGGTTTTACGACGGTATTCGTCCTTTTGGGCGTATTTTCTACCGCTATAGGCTCTTTGCTCCACTCCGTATGGCTTATGCGCATAGCGGGCGTTTTTATCGTTATTATGGGTTTATTTATTCTCGGCGCTTTTAATAAAGTAAAACTCTTTTCTTTTATGAATAGAGACGTTGCCGTAAACGTCAAAAATAAGCCGTTAGGGTTAATAGGTTCGGTTTTAATAGGCGTAGTATTCGCGGCCGCTTGGACGCCCTGTATTGGTCCGATACTCGCCTCAATTTTATTCATAGCATCGACTATGCACAAAACCGTTTTAGGCGCCGAACTTCTTTTTGTTTACGCAATGGGGCTGGCCGTGCCGTTTTTTATAAGTTCTTTATCCTTAAGTTTATTTTTCTCGGCGTTTAAAAAGATAAAGCCGTTTATAAAAATTATTTCGGTAATAAGCGGGGTAATTTTAATTGCCGTAGGTATTCTTATATTTTTTAATTATCTCTCGGTAATATCTTTATATTTCGGCAACGCTTTCCATTATAAAATACCGTATAACGCTTAGACGAAAGGAGAATATATGCAAATAGTCCGGCATACGATTTTAACGATAGTATTAACGGTGATAGCGATAGCATTACTGATATTATTTTTATTAGCGTTTAAGGAAAGCGCGGTTATTAAACAAATGCAGAATCGGCAAATATTATTAAGCCGCCAAATAAAAGAGTTGAGAATTGAACAATCATATAAATAAATTTTTAATTGAAATTTAAGTATCTCAAAAAAAAGCGTATATATTACATAGGCGGTTAGTTTTGAGTCTCTCCCAAACCTAACCGCCTATGTAAATAAAAAGGAGTATAAAATTGGCAAAAGAATTAATCATAGTAGAATCGCCGCATAAAGCAAAAACGATAGCGGGAATATTAGGCGCAGGATATATCGTAAAAGCGTCTTTAGGACATATAAGGGATTTAGAAAAAAACGACATATCGGTCGATTTAGAAACCTTAAGGCCGAGATATAAGGTTACGCCGGATAAAGTAAGGACGGTAAAGGAGTTAAAAGACTATGCCGAGAAGTCGGACCGCGTTATTATCGCAAGCGATCCCGACCGCGAGGGCGAAGCTATCGGCTGGCATTTAACGCAGGCGTTAAAACTAGGCAATTATAAAAGGGCGGAGTTTCACGAAATAACGGAAAAAGGCGTCAGAGACGGACTTTCTCATTTAAAAGATTTAGATATGAATTTAGTCGCCGCCCAAGAGGCAAGGCGGGTATTAGACAGATTTATCGGTTACGGCATTTCGCCTAACCTTTCAAGTCATATCGACAAAGCAAAGTCCGCCGGCAGGGTCCAAACCGCTACCCTTAAAATTATCGTTGACAGAGAAAAAGAAATCCTTAATTTTAAGCCTGAGGATAGACATAAAGTAGAATTAGACCTAAAGCAAAACAGCAACGCTTTTACCGCCGTCGTCGTCAGGAAAAACGGCGAGGAAAAGAATACTTTATCGGAGTTAAAAGATAAAGCCCTTGCCGAAAAAATAGTTAATTATATACAAGGCAAACCCGCCGAGATAATTGCGATTACGCACAAAGATATTAAGAAAAACCCCCCGGCGCCTTTTACCACTTCTACCTATCAGCAGGCCGTAAGTTCCATGCTTGGAATATCCGGCGAAGACGCTATGAAGATAGCCCAAAAGCTATATGAAGGCGGTTATATTACGTATATGAGAACCGACAGCGTCCGCCTGTCTGACGAAGCCGTAGGCATGGCAAAAAACCATATCGCTTCAAAGTTCGGCTCTCAATTTTTTACTAACCATATTTATAAAAATAAAGACGGTTCCCAAGACGCCCACGAGGCGATAAGACCCGCCGATATAAATCAGCCCCCAAATAGCCTGTCCGCCGACGAAATGAAAGTTTATAACTTAATTTTAAACAGATTTATATCATCGCAGATGACCGCGGCTATTTACGACCAGACCGTTATTACCGTAAAAATAGGCGAATTAATTGCCGAGGCTAATGCGTCCGTTATGAAATTTAAAGGATATAAGGCAGTCTATAACGACGAGGACGACGAAAAAGAGAGCGTATTATCAGGCATAAATCAGGGCAGTGCCGATATATCAGGCATTAATATCAGAAACTGGAAAACCAAGCCCCCTGCGAGATTTACGGAAGGCTCTATTATAAAAGAGTTAGAATCTAAAGGAGTGGGCAGACCGTCAACGTATGCAAGCATTATGAAAACTCTTAAAGCAAGAGATTATATAGAAATTAAAAATAAGCAGATTATCCCGGCGGAGTTAGGCAAATCGGCTTTAGAGTATTTAATTAAAGAGTTCGGCGGTTTATTCTCGGTCGATTATACCGCAAAAATGGAAGAAAAGTTAGACGATATAGCCCAAGGCAAGATGAAATATAAAGACGTCGTAAAAGAAATTTACGATAATCTTAAAGGGCATAATATAGATTTTACTAATAGCGGATTTAAACCGTCCGAAAAGCAGATTGCCTTAGCCGAAAAATTATCAAGCGAACATAATATTCCGCTTCCGGCGGATTATAGAGAAAACGGCAGGACTTGCAGGGATTTTATCGACAAAGCAATTAAATTAAGTCCTTTAAGACCGTCCGAAAAGCAGATTGCCTTAGCCGAAAAAATTGCTCAAGAAAAAAATGCAGAACTCCCAGAGGGATATAGAAATTCTATGGATATATGCTCTAAATTTATAAAAGAGCAGTTCGGGACGGCAAAAGACAATAAAAGTTCCGGCAAGGGCAATTTTAAACCGTCGGAAAAGCAAATATCTTTCGTGGAGTCTATCGCTCAAAAAAAAGGCGTTAAACCGCCTAAAGGGTATAAATCGGATTATAGAATATGCAAGCAATTTATAGAGGATAATAAGCCGTCATGATTACCAACGAAATATTTAACGCTATTGTAAGCTGGTATAAAAGTTATCCGTATAAAAATAATATATATATCTTATGGGATAACAATAAAAGTGCATATGTATATACCGTTATAGATAAAGAAGACCATAATCCCATAGACGAGGAGTGGGGAGTAAGAGGCGCTGTATTGCCGTTGTTCTATGAAGAAGATTTTGCTTTTTATATTGCGTCAAAAGAACCGCAGTTTAGTATAAAAATAATAAGCCACTCGGCTCTTAAAGTATTAAGCATGTGGTGCGAAACCGAAAAGGTAACGCCTATCTTTTTAACCACGTTAGACAGGCGGGGTAACGGAGATAAAGAAATAGATAAAAATAAAAGCAAGTTTAAAAAAGAATTTGAGCATTTTTTATTTACAAACATTAAATTTTAACGGAGGTTATTATGGGAAGTTTGAACAAAATTATGTTAATCGGCAATTTAGGCAGAAATTCGGAACTTAGGTATTCTCAGTCTGGGATGCCTACGGCCAGTTTTCCTATCGCGGTCAATAAGGTTTATAAAAACGAAAAGGGCGATAAGGTCGAAAAAACCACTTGGGTAAACGTCGTTATGTTCGGAAAGCAGGCGGAAACTCTCAACGAACATTTAACAAAAGGCAAGCTGATTTACGTCGAAGGGGAGTTAAATATCGATAAATATACCGACAAGGAAGGGGTCGAGAGATATTCGACTAAGGTTATCGGCAGGGTAATACAGTTTTTAGGCGAGCCTAAAGATAAAAAAGATGTTTCCGGCGAACCTGCGCCAGAAGATACGGAGTCTCAAGAACCGGCTATCGAACCGCCTCAAGGACATGGAGAAGATATACCGTTTTAGGTTTTGCCCTGAAATTTAAGTATCTCAAAAAAAAGCGTATATATACTGTGAAGTTAAATTTTAAATTTAAAGGGAGGTATTAAAATGGCTGAAGAAAAAAAGCCTTTAACCGCCGAAGAACAGAGAATAAAGGCGGAAGAATGGAAAAGCAGGAGAGACGAGATAAACGCAAAAAGGGCGGAAATCAGCAAAAACCTGCTTAACGAAATCGATGCCCGCATAAGAAAAGGCGAGGATATTATAATTCCCGCGGCGCAGTTTAACGGCGGAAGGTTTGTATTTAGGAGAGACAGTTTTGACTCCCCGAATAATTATAAAACCAAGTTAATGCTCGGTTTCATAAAGTATTTCGACAACGCCTTAAACGTTATCAACAACAACAGAATCGGCAGCGCCGATTTAGACGCTATGAAAGGCATAGAAGACAAATTTAACGATATTATTATCGAGTTAGACGCCTTTGCCGCCGAAATACAGAATACCTATGGAGACCGTCCATTCGGCAATAAGCTGGCATATAAGAGAAACGCTATTATCAATGAGGTATTAAAGCAAAGAGGCGCAGCGGTAGAAACCGAAACCGTCCCTGCCAAAAAAACTAAAAATAAGGGGTCCGAAAGTGAAAGCTAAAAAAGCGGTTTACTTAACGGCGGTTATTTTTAGTTTATTCGTCTTTATAAACGGGGCTTTCGCATATACTCCGAAAGCCCCCGATATAAGAGGGGCGGTTTTAAATCCGGCATTAAGCGGATTTAAAAGCATAGACCTGCGCAAAATAACCGGCAAGAAACTTATTATCGTAAATTTCTGGGCTACATGGTGTCCGCCTTGCAGAGCGGAACTGCGCGACTTAAACGAATTTTATAAGCATAATGAGAAAAACGTCCTTATTATCGGGGTAAACGTCAATGTCAACGGATCGTCCGTTCCTGAGTTTATTAAAAAAAGAGAATTGGTTTATCCGGTAGTCCACGCTAATATAATCGAAATGGAAAACTACGGCGGCATT
>JAJYJI010000018.1 GCA_021789605.1 bacterium | reverse complement strand
AATTAAATATCATTAAAATATTTTACTACCTATTTTGAAAAAAAACGGCATTTTTGTGATAAAGAATACAGTAATTATGCGGTTTTTAAATTACAAAATTGCGAAGAGGTGTCAAAGTCAGGAAAAACGCAGCTTCTTCCACCTATAAAAGCCTTGCGTCTTCCATGATTTCCGCGATAAATATGCAGAAATGAACGTTAGTTAATTATTCTAAAGATAGAATGAAAGGATTGACGTATTTCGTATATATAAAAACGGAGTTTTTATCCATATTTTTTAATTCGTCCGGCGAAATCAACGGATAGAGGCCTGAAGCTACGGACGTTTCTCCGAAGGCGCCGGAAGGCAGCTCCGGCAAAACGGGATTCATATTTTTTCTTACGGATTCTTTATGAAATACATACCGCTCTCCGGCTCTTTCGGAATAATATCTGCAGGTTTCGTATTCCGGATGCCCCATTATTATATGCGTTCCTATATTTGAAGTTATTAACGCGGCATCGCCGTAGCGTTCTTTCAGAAAAGCTATATCCTGAACGGTTATGCATACGCCCGTGTTTGTCTTTCTCAAATTTGCGAGTTCGGTGTCGAAGTCGTTTAAGTTTAACGCCGGAAATTCGTCGAGATACATAAAAAAGCTTCGGATGCCCGCGCCTGCCCCCGTCTCCGGCAAATCTTTTAAAACCCCTTCTTCGCTTCTCAATTTTTTTCTTCTGTCTTCATACGCGGCGTCAATAAAAATCTGGGTTATTAAAGATATGAGCCTGCCCCCGCCGGAGTTTATCTTTTCCTTAGGTATGCCCGCTATAAAAAGCGTATCCTTATCGAAAAAATCGCCTATAAAAAAACAATTTAAACCGTCTTTGCATCTGAAGCGGCTTGCGGCGTCAGAGTCGTTTAAAAAATCTAAATTATTTAATACGTCCGTAACGATTTTCGCGCGTTCATAAAGCGGAAGCTCGAAAAAATTATTAAACAATATTTTTATTTTTTTACAATTTTCTCCGTTAAATTCCGTTATTTCTTTTTCGATGAATTTAACGCCTCTTTCAAAAAAATTTTTCGCGGTGGCGAGGTCTAAATATTTTGCTCCGTATCTGTATTTCAGATATAAAAGAGAGCCGTAAAACAGGTCCGACGACCTTTTGGAATAATATTTGTGAGCGTGCATATCGCCGCCCTTTATCTCCTGCTTGTCCAAATGAAAAAGCATAGAGGAAAAATTAAAAAGCCCGTCGTCGGATAATGGTTTTTTATATTTATCCGTTAAAGGATTAAAATGTATTTGCGCGCCCTGCCCTTCAGGTTCATAGGGGTCGAATAATACGACGGTCTTTCCGGCTTTAGCCCAGTCGTTTTTTACCGCCCCGTAAAGATATGGGCTGTCTATGTCCACCGCAAAAACGCTGGCGTCCGAATATCTTGAATCTTTAATAATACCCGGAATGACGTAGCGGGATGTTTTCCCGCCTCCGGTGGGCGAAACGATAAGCGTATGTTCGAATCTCTTTTTTTCATCCAGCCCTATTAAAAGGCCCGAGATTTTTTTGCCGGACGCACCGTCCGAAAAAGAGCCTTTTAAAATTCCCAGCTCAAACGGTTTTTCCTGCAGGCCGCGCCCGCCGGAAAAATTAAAATTACCGCGCCCGCCAAAACTTTTTGCGTTTTTAAATTTTCGGAACACGTTTCCGGCAAAAATGAAAATAAAAAATATAACCGCCCACAGTCCGGCGTATCCGGCAAATACCGCAAACGGACCATGAACGGGAATAAAAGAACGGTCGGTCCGCGTAAGCGGCGTTAAATATAGAGTAATAATTATAGCGGATATGAGGGATAGCGCCGCGCCGGCAAAAAAAGAATAAGCCGAACCGGCAAAAGAATTTATAAAGCTTATAAAACCGCGGTCGAAACCGGAAGGATTTTTAAAATCGCGCGGGGAACAGCTGAAATTTAAAATAATTTCGTCGTAAGAGGCAAAACGGCCGCAAGCCGCGGGATGGCCGTTTTTATTGCCGTTAAAAAAATATCCGAAAGGCGGTAATAATATTGGCATATTTATACGCTTATAAGCCTTGCTCTTCTTAAGCCGATTATTTTCTGAATGCCTGCTTAACGTGCCCGTATATATAAAAAATTATAAGCGCAGCGATAATTAATATTAAGACAATTCCAAATTTCCGAAAATACGGCGTTATAACGCTTATATTGCGGCCCACTATCATGCCCAGATACGCGACGGCGGCATTATAAACCAATGAGCCTAAAACTATATAAAAACCAAATTTTTTATAATTCATAAGGGATGCGCCCGGAGGGAAGCCGATGTATGTTTTTACGACCGGAAGGCAAATTCCTACAAACACCGCAAGTCCCCCGTATTTCTTAAACCATTCCGTCGCTTTGTCTAATTCTCTTCTATTTATAAGAAAATATTTTCCGTATTTTTCGATTAACGGCCTTCCGCCTTTTTTTCCTATATAATAAAGCAGGGAAGAGCCTATAAGCGTGCCGAGAGTCGCGCTTAAAACTACGAGATAAAAGTTTAATTTGCCTTCACCGGATAAAAAACCGGAAAATCCAAGGACGATTTCGGAAGAAACCGGAAGCGCGCAAGATTCTAAAGCCATTAGAAAAATAATCCCCGGATATCCCAAAGAAAGTGCCCATGACAGAAATACGCCTATGTATCCTTTATTCAAATTGTTTATATTTAAAATCATGTTTATCCGCAGATTAAGATAAAGATTAAGATAATGACAAATATACCCGCTACAGCGCCGCCGCTTTAATGGAATCGTAAATTGCGGACATAAGGACGGTTAAGGTCTTTTCGTCTATGACAAGAGGAGGCATCACTACTATAATATCCCCCAGCGGCCTTATTATTACGCCCATTCCGCGCGCTTTAAGAATAACTTTATTGCCCATTCTTTCACGGGGTTCGAATCTTTCTTTCGTATGCCTGTCTTTTACTAGCTCTATTCCAGCCATAAGCCCTATGCTTCTTACGTCTCCTACCGTTTCAAGATGATAAAAATCTTTAAGGAGCTCCGCGAAAAGTTCGGCCGTCGGTTTTATTCTGTTTAACAGGTCGTTTTTTTTAAAAAGTTCGAGGGATTTAACTGCGCAGGCGGATGCAAGCTGATTGCCGGTATAGGTATGTCCGTGAAAAAACGTCCTGTTTTCCCAATAATTTCCCAGAAAGCCGTCGTAAATTTCCTGCGTAAAAAGCGTGGCCGCCATTGGAAGATAGCCCCCTGTAATACCTTTGGCTACGCACATGGCGTCGGGAGAAATATCTTCGTGAAAAGCCGCAAACATTTTTCCGGTCCTGCCGAAGCCGGTCGCCACTTCGTCGAGTATTAAAAGTACGCCGTTTTCCCTGCATGCCCTTTCTATTTTTTTCATATAGCCGGCCGGCATCGTTATCATGCCGGATGCGCCCTGGAGCATGGGTTCTATAATAAGGGCGCACGCCTCGTCCGCATGAAATTTTATAATTTTTTCCGCTCTGGCGGCGCAGTAAAGTTCGCAATCCGGATGTTTAAGCTCAAACGGGCATCTGTAACAGTAAGGATAAGTTATCCTAATCGTTTCAAAGAGCAAAGGCTTGTATAATGAATGGAAAAGCTCTATGCCGCCGACTGAAACGCTTCCCAGTGTGTCTCCGTGATAGGCGGACGTAGCCGCGATTATTTTTTTCTTATTTTTATAAGCCGCCCCTTTTTGCCTGAAATATTGAAATGCCACTTTAACCGCTATTTCGACCGAAGTCGAACCTGAATCCGAATAAAAAACTTTTTTAAGATTTTTAGGCGATACTTCGAGCAGTTTTTCGGCAAGTATTGCGGACGGAACGTTTGCAAGCCCAAGAAGAGTGCTGTGGGAAATTTTATCTATCTGCTCCTTTAGCGCTTCGTTCATTTCGGGATTGTTATGTCCGTGAACGTTGACCCATAAAGACGATACTCCGTCGATATATTTATTTCCGTGAACGTCGTAAAGATAAACGCCTTCCCCTCTTTCGACGACTATGTTTTGCTCTTTTTCCCAGCCGGCCATCTGGGTAAAAGGATGCCATACCAATTCCCTGTCCAATTTCTCGGCGTCGATATTAGGCAAATGCAAATCTTTCATTATTGGCGAAACCATATTTTTTTGTTCTTTGCGGCCGTAGATTCTTCCCCGTTAACGTATATTTCCGGCATATTAATTTTAATTTATCGGCGCATAAATTTCAATGTTGTTGGAATATAGATACGTTATTTTTTTCCTGCCGAAATATAAGTCTATTTCCACCCTGTAAAAAGACGGAACGGCAATATTTTCTTTAGAGCCGGAAACCGTTTTCGATTCGGCCGCTCTTATTTCGTAAATCAGTCCGGCGTTTTTAGAATGAAATATTTTTTCGCCGTTGCGAAATAAATTTATAAAAAACGGATTTTTTTTGGGGTTTATATTTATTCCGGCATATATTATAACATTTTTATCTTTTTTGTCTATATTTTTGCCCGCATCGTCCGTATTTTTGCCGGCGCCTGAAACAGCGATATTTACGGTATCGCCGCTTAAATAATATTTGCCGGCGTATAAAGCGTTAAAATAAAATCCTTCGGGCATGCCGAACAGGTCGAACGAAAAATAGCATTTGCCGTCCCTTAAGGCTTCCGTTACCGACTTCTTGTCTTTTTCCAAATTACCGGACGGCTTATCGCTAAGAAAAACATGGGTTCTCGCTACGGAAAAGAGCTCCTCGTATTTCGGAAATTTAATCCTGCGCTTTTTTGTTATCTTAACGTTAGAATGAGCGTCGATTGAGGCTATGCCCGTTTTCATCGACTTATGCTTCTGCGCCGAGTCCCAGAACTTTATCGTTTTTTTAGGTTTGTGAGCCAAAAAATGCAGGGCGTAAAAAGGATTTATTCCGTACGTCAATATTACTGCGGGTATATATAAAGGGTTCATTCCCCTCCACTGCGAATCGAGGTTTATGATTTCAATTCCGTCGTATCCTTTTACGCCGAAGTTTTTCCACGGCGTCCACCAGTTATACGGATGGCATATTACCGAAATCCCGTTCTGTTTCTTTATATCTGAAAGCACGTCTTTATACTTTCCCCTTTTTATCCCGCTTTTTATTCCTACGGCAAGCAGATGCCCGAATTCCGTGTTTATTTCTTCGCCGGCAAAATATAAAAGCCCGCCGTAATAACCTTCGAGCCCGTCTGATTTAGGCTTCAGAGTATTATGGTCGGAAGAGACGAGAAAGTCCGCTTTCAATTTTTTAGCGGTTTCTATGAGGGTTTCCATCTTTCCGGAACCGTCGGAATATGTCGAATGAAAATGTATTATCCCGTTTAATTCGCGCCGCGTCCGAAAAACGTTCTTTTCTTTAAAATTTATAAAATGAATTTTTAACTTAAAAAATTTTATTCTAAAATAAATAAACAACAATAAAATTATGGCGGCAAGCAGAAATAGCCTCGACGATACGATAAAAACGGCAAAATTCATAAATTACGCGATAACCCCGGTTAAATAATTTTTAAAATAACTTTTAAATTCGTCTCTTTTTTTAAGGCAGAAATTTAACCCGTTTTTTCCGGCTTCTTTTCTTAGCTTTTCGTCTTTAATCAGTTTCATTAAAACCTCGCCGAAGTTCTCTTCGGTCGTCACGGCCGCCGCCCCGCATCCGGCCATTTCATCTATTATATCTTTAAAATTTACGGCATACGCGCCGGTTATAACAGGTTTTCCGTATGATGCGGGCTCTAATACGTTGTGTCCTCCGCTTTCGCTTTTAAACAGACTTTTACCGACGTAAACTATATCCGAAACGGAATACACCTCGTCTAAGACGCCGTATTTATCGACGATTAAAGCTTTAATTCCGCCTGTTCTCAAAAAATGCTCCAAATTTTCCAAGCCCGCGTTTTCGCCGTAATAAACCGGACTTAAGCCTATTTTCGACGCCGCTTTAAACAGTCTGCCCGAATTTTTTATATTTCTGGGAACAAAAATAAATTTTAAATTTAATTCCCGCGGCAAACTTTCGTCCGAGATAATCTCTTTTACGAGTTCTAAAATAAAATCAGATTCTTTTTTATGAACGGAAACAAAGGAAACCGCGATATTTTTTCTTCCATTTTCTCCGCATTCTTCCCCTTCTTCCCTGTATCCAATTTTTTCATTTCCTTCCCTTTCTTCTATCACCGCCCTTCCCTTCTTTTCTTCTGCTTGTCCTTTTTCCGCCCTGTCCTCCATTTCTTCGATTTCTGCCCTTTGCCCAATTTTTTCGTTTTCTTCCCTTTGTCCGCCTCCCTTTATTTTTTCGTAGCAGGCGGAGCTTTCCCCGTTTCCGCCGCCGCACGACATAAATTTTAAAGAAACGGGCAGGGCGCTTATTTTAACGTTCATTTCGCCGCAGGAACCGGAAACTTCGGCAAGCAAAGAAGACCCGTCCGATGCTGCAAACCCCTCCCCTCCGGCATGGTTTGAACCGGTATTTATGCCCATTTTTTTAAGGCCGGCGGCGCTTATTCCCGCAAATATAAGTTTTGCGTTTGGAACGGCGTTAAATATCTCTTTAATTAACCTTTTGGAAGCCGGATGCTGAACGGATATAAAATAGCCGGGCTTTACGGCGGACGCGTATTTTTTAAAAATTGGCTTTAATCCGGGGAAAGGATGAAAAAAATATAATATTCCGCCGCCTTTATTTTTTTCGGCAAGCATCTGCGCAAGCGCCAGCGTCGAGAACGTTTTGAAGCTGATAAAGAAAACTGGGGGCGGTTCGTCCTTTTCGGAAAATATAGATTTTATAATATCGGCTATATACAGCGCCAGTCTGAATTCGCCGAGAGATTCGGCATAAATCCAGAATCTTTTATTTTTAGGGCTTGTTCCGCTTTTAGCGGAACCCGACTCCGCGGAAGCGGAAAGTTTTCGTATTTTTAAAAAAAAATCCCCGTTCAATGAAACGAAGCGCTTTAATTTTACGAATATTTTCATCTTTCGCCGATATTTTTCGCGTCTTCCGCGAGAAGGATAGGGATGCCGTCTTCGACCGGATAATAAACGCCGCAATTATCGCAGATAAGAATTTCTTCTTCGCCCGTTTTTTTATAAATAAGACTGCGGCGGCATTTTGGACAGACAAGAAATTCTTCCGCCATTTCTTTGACGTTCATAATTATTTCGCCCCGAAATTTTATACAATTTTATAAGTCGTCCCGAATGAGGTATCTTCTAAAACGACGCCCTTTTCGAGAAGCGATTTCCTGATGCCGTCCGCTCTGGCGTATTCCTTGTTTTTTCTGAATTCATCGCGTTTTCCTATCATGGCCTTTATCTCGTCTTCGCATATGGACGAGCCGCCCCTGCCGCCGGGATTTGCCGGATTTGTTCCGATAAACGTCTTGGGCTCTTCGTTTAACAGGCCGAATACTCCGGAAAGCGATTCTTTTACGAACGACGAGGCGGAGTCTAAAAAAGCCGCATCGGCGCCCGTTATAACATTTTGCGCCATAGAATCGTTGATAATTTTATTTGTTTTCCTAATAAGGTCGAATATAACGGATATCGCCCTCGCGGTATTAAAATCGTCGTTCATCGAATCCATAAAATCATTCGTATAGTTTTCGATATTTTCGCCGCCCGCGGCCGAACCGTCTTTTTTAACGGTTATAACGCTTCCGCTTCCGCTTCCGCTTCCGACGGCGGCATCTTTTATCAATTTGCTTTTAAAATCGTCGTATAGGCTTACCGCCTGATAAAGCCTTGTAAGGCTTTGCCGCGCGCTTTCTAAGCCCTCGAACGAAAAATCTATAAAAGACCTGTAATGCGTGAACATAAAAAAGAGCCGGAGGACTTCGGGATGAAACCTGCCGAGCACGTCCCTTATCGTAATAAAATTTTTAAGCGATTTTGACATCTTTTCGCTGTTTATATTTACAAACCCGTTATGTATCCAGTAATTAACGAATTTTTTGCCCGTAAAGGATTCGGACTGAGCCGTTTCGTTTTCGTGATGAGGAAATATAAGGTCTGAGCCGCCTCCGTGAATATCTATGCTTTCCCCTAAAAATTTCATGCTCATAGCCGAACATTCTATATGCCACCCCGGCCTGCCTTTTCCCCAGGGGCTGTCCCACGAAGGCTCGCCTTCCTTTGACCTTTTCCATAGCGCAAAATCGAGAAGATTTTCTTTTTCCTCGTTTGCAGGAATTCTCGAACCGGCGATAAGTTCGCTTATATTTTTATGGGAAAGTTTGCCGTATTCCTTAAAAGAATTTACCCTGAAAAAAACGTCTCCGTTTATTTCGTAGGCATAGCCCTTTTTTATTAATCCCAGAGTTAAACTTATCATTTCGGGAATAGTCTCGGTAGCCTTGGGTTCGTAAACGGGGCTTAAAACCGATAAAGAGTTCATATCTTTGCGGTATTCTTCTATATATTTCGAGGAAATTTTTTCTATCGTGGAATTTTCGTCGTTTGCTTTTTTTATGATTTTATCGTCTATATCGGTAAAATTTCTGACATACACGACGTTATATCCGAGCCGCCTTAAATATCGGTAAATTATATCGAAAGTAATATAAGCCCTTGCATGTCCGATGTGCGACAGGTCGTAAGCGGTAATTCCGCAGACGTACATCAGCACCTTGTCGTCGTTTATCGGCTTGAAAAGCTCTTTTGAAAGAGAAAGGGTGTTATAAATATATATATTGCGGTTCATAAGGTTTATCTTAACATATTCTTAATTTTTTTTTAACATTTTTTTAACTAAAATTTAACGCAAACGAAACATAAACGTCATAATATCGCAATATTAGTTTGATATATTGCTATATATAAACGGCTCATAAACCAAAACGCCAAGACGGAATAATAAAACGGAGGGGAATAATGGAAATCAATATGGGGGGCGGAATCGGCCGTTCGCCGAAGCAAAATATCGATACCGGTCAAAAAAATTATCCCGCGGTTAAAAATTTAATTGCAAAAACGCCTTCCGGCATCGAGAAGGAAAAACAAAACTCCGATATAGAATTGAGCAGGACAAAAAATATTTCTAAAGGGGAAAGCGAGATAAAGGCTTTGCTGAATTCCGGTTTTATAATTAAAAACGACGAAAATTTTTTATTAAACGTTTACGGCTTTATAGATAAAAACGTAAGAAGCAACTTTAACGGGCTGTTTCTGAAAAATAATTTCGTAGAAGTTCAGGGGGCTTCTTTCGGGGGGATGACGCCTTACGGCAGAAATATTACCGTAAAAAATATTATTATGTCTTCGGCAAAATTCAATGAAATTAATTCGGCAAAATATGCCGGCAATTACGCCAGATGCGACGAAAGATTCAACGGGGAATATAATCTGTCTAAATTTACGCTCAACAACTATTTCGGCCTTAAAAAAACCGTATGCGGAATAGACGCAAAAAATTCCGCTCCGGGAGTTATCGATATGGCGTACGGCGCCTTTTCGAAGCATATAAAATATACCGTTAACGAAACGCCGTCTTCTTATAAGTTTAAGTTGGAAAATAACGGACGCGGGACGCTATCCGTTAAACGCCCCGAACTTGGAATACTCAAAGACTATAAAGATACCGCGGACGGTTTTAAAAATATCAAAGTAAAGGTAAACGATAAAAAAATCTTAGAAATGGAGTCTATCCATAACTGGCAAAAAATTACGAGTTACGTCAAAACAAGGGATTTACAGTTTTTAAACGGCTTAAAAAGAAACGAAAAGGGGGAGCTCTTAAACAGGATAGAAGTGCACCATATAAACCAGCTTCAGGACGACGGCAAGGAAAACGTCAATAATCTTATCGCGATAGGCGAAGAAACCCACAGGCTCGCCGATTCGTATAAAATCCTCATCGACAAAAATACCGGATACTATAGGGAGCATTATTCCGAAAATATCGCCGGGCGGCAAAACATAAACTGCGATAATGCCTGCATAAACGGAAACGGCATGGGAGAAAGCGGGAAGATTCCGTACATGGAAAAAAATTATAATAAACTTTTAACGAATATAAGCGGATTAAATTTAAACGATAAAATAACGCTTAACGATATTAAGCTGGACGTGGAAGCCAACTCCGCCATGAGGCTTAATATGCTGAACGATACCGGAGAATATTTAAGGCTTTTGTTTATCGACGCCAAAACCGGCGAAGAGCTCAGGCTGCTTGCCGCAAAAACGAACGACGAAACCGACAGAAATATAGCAAAAACAGCTTTGATTAATTTTATCAAAGATTTGGCGACAAGCACTATTTCCTGAGAAATAAAACGCTCATGTCTAACTAATAAATTATTAAAGCTATAAAGAGGACGCAATGAATAATAATATTAATACCGATACTGTTAATACCGATACCGCCAAGAAAAAAGGCGGCGTTCTAAACGGCAATAATAAAAATATCGCTTTGGAAGCCGAAAAATACGAACTGTTCGCAAAACATGTAGAGATGTTCAGAAAGGCTTTCGCGGATTACCTAGGACAATTCGTTCCGATTAAAGGAAAAACGCCGGAAATGAAAAGCGGGAAAGAAACTAAGGCGGAAGCCGGAATAAACGCGGAAGCCGAAGGCAACGCGGAATCGAGCGCGGGAGAAGGCGCGAAAACGGGGATTGAAAGAAACGGGAATGCGGAGGAAACGGGAATGGAAAAACCGGCAAACGGAAGCCCGTTATACGGCCTCCTTTTCGACGAACTGTTATGCAATTATTATCAAACCTTAATTTCCGCATTAAAAAAACTTGCGCGATACGATAAAAAATACGTTCAGGCTATTATCGAAACGTACGAAGAGCTGTGGCTGTCCGCGCCAAAACAAAAAGACAGGGATTACATATGCCCATATCTGTTTGATTTATGCAAATTTTTATACGAAATGAAAGATGCCGGCGCGCTTGCTTTTTTTTATAATCTTTTAATATATTGCAGGGAAATTCCCTTTTTACGTCTGAACGGAGAGCGGGAAAAAATTTTGGCAGATGCGTACGAAAATGACGGCGAGGAAGACCCGTTCGCCGAATTCAGAAATGAAAGGACGGAAAGACTATCCGGAAGTTTTGACGAAGAATTCTTTGATAAAACTTACGGCAAATTTTTCTCGATACTTTCGGGATGGCGCAAAAAAACAAAAGGATACTATACAATAGACGAGATATATTTTATGAGCGGGCTTTTTATAATGGACGAGCTTGCCGATTACGCCTATTTTGAAGAAGTTAACGGCGCGGGATTTTCGGGCGGGACGGCTTTGAAATCGTGCGGGACGGAAATAGGAGCCGCTGAATGCCCTAAAAGCATTGAAAGCGAAGAACGCGGGGAAAAAGGGGAAGGGCGGGAAGCGGATGCGGCATGCGCCCGCGGTTGCGAAAGCGCCGGCTTAAAGGATTTTGCGGATTTTAAGGATTCAGAAACGCGCCGGAGCGGCGAAGATTTCGGAGAATGCAAAGAAATATTCCGCAAAACGGATAAAACCGGCGGAAATACATATATATACGTTTACGGCGACGAAATTAAAGAAAAAATATCCCCTCTTTACGAAAAAGCATTGAGATATTTTAAACGGGCGATAAATTATGAGCCCAATAATCCAAGGTATTATTATGAATACGCCAGATGCTTGAAAAATTCCGGAAAACCCGCCGAGGCCGAGATATTTTTTAAAAAGGCTTTTGATTTAAACGGGTAAATTTATTCCTTGTACGACTCCCAGAACGTTTTCCTCTCGCCTTTTTTCGCTTTTATGCTGTACATTGCGTTGTCGGCGTGAACCAGCAATAGATACGGCGGCTGTTTATCGAGCGGGTAAAGGGTAATGCCTAAACTTATTTTTAAATAAATATCGCGCCCGTTTATAACAATGGGTTTTGCGAATGCCTTTTCTATTCTCGGAATAAGTATATATAAGTCGTCCTTATTTTTTAAATCCTCCATAATCATAACAAATTCATCCCCGCCAAGCCTGACTAAGTGGTCGGTCTGCCTTAAAATAGCCTTCGCTCTTTTTGCAAATTCTTTTAAAAGATTGTCTCCCTCGTCATGTCCGAAGGTATCGTTAATTTGTTTAAAGTCGTCGAAGTCGATCATCCCTACGCCTACATAAGTTTTACCTCTATCTGCCCTCTTTAGCGCCTCTTCCAACAGCTGAGTAAGAAGAAGCCTGTTCGGAAGCCCTGTAAGCGCGTCGTGGTGGGCAAGATATTCCGATTTTCTTTTTTCCTTCTCAAGTTCCTTTTTGATATCGATTTCATTAAGGCTGTGGGATAAAAGGGCGGATATTTTAGAAACGAATTCCAGTATCTCCCTGCCAAAGATATTCTTTTTGCCGGAAATCAAAGTAATAACGCCCCACACCTTGCCGGCCCTGTGGATGGGGGCGGCGCAGGCGGAGAGCCACTCGTTTTTTATCAGAAAATCAAGAAGCGGCTCAAGAAGCGGGTCGGAAATATGGTCGTTATTGTAAACTATACGGTTAAAGCATACTGCCCTTTCCGCAAGCGTCAAAAACTTTTTATCGCAGTCCGCGTTCAATTTTATCTTCATTAGTTCCTGCGTTCCTCTGCCTCTGGCGGATATATATTTGATATTCCCGTCCGATTCAAGCCTGCCTATCCATACGGCGTTGATAATGCCGCTTTTTTGCAGGGCGACAAGCGTCCTGTGAAAAACGGCATTCTCGTTTTCGGGGTTTAATATTAAAGAAACTTCCTTGATTAATGATTCATATAGCTGTTTAAGCGACTTTATTTTAGATTCGCTTGCGAGCCTTTCAGTAACATCCAAAATCGTTGCAACAGCTACCGGCGCATCCTTTTTATAAATTAACGTAAGGCTGACCTCGATATCCCTTATTTCTCCATTTTTTAAAGGAAATTTAAGCCCTCTGAAAGTTTTATCTTTTCCTTCCTTAAATTTATCCAAAAATTTAAAAATTACATCCTTTGTAATAAACGGGTTGATTTCGTCCAGAGTCTTTCCTACGACCTCGTTTCCGGCATATCCGCCGTATTTTATTGCGGATTCGTTTACATCCTGCAAAACAAGGGTTTTAAAGTCAAAAGCAAACATCGGGAGAGAATTATCGTAAAACATGGATTTAAACTGCTTTTCGCTCTCCATTCTATCCGTTATATCGTGGCCTACGGCTATAGACAACAATCTTCCGCCTTTTTCGTCAAAAATAGGTATCTTTGTAACATCAAACGTATGCAAGATTTCGTCCTTATCGTGAAGGCTGAGTAAAAAATTATGGAGGGATTTTGTTTTCCATATTAATTCGTCGGCATCTTTAACCGTTTTAAAGAAATCCCCCCTTTGAAAGGATAATAGTTTTATTTCCTCATCCGTTTTGCTTATAATAGAAGCGAGTTCGGGGCCAAAATGAAATTTCTCCGCGCTTTTGCTGGCTGCTATATATACTCCCGAAGGATTTTTTACTACAATGGTATCGGTGGTATATTCCATTACTGCATCAAAAAGCCTTTTTTGCTCCGATAATTTTAAATCTCTCTTGGCAATCAGATAAGACGATAAAAATATCGAAGAAATGATTATGAATGCGCCGAAAAAAAATATTATATTAAACCTTCTTATATCATAATTGAAATCACCGGTAAAATAGACTATTAATGCCGAAAATATTAAAAATATTATTCCCGTCGTTAGTCCGATTAAAAATTGCTTTGACTTTAAAATATTCAAATAGCCCCCCCCCCCCCGAATTAAAGGAAAGAGACGGCTTGCATATGCCTTCATAGTCAAATTTTCTTTTAGAAAATAATGGATTTAAACACATAATAGATTATAAATTTTATAATAGCCCCCACGTCAAGTTTTTTTTAAGACCTGCAATCGCATCCGAAAATAGGACCGTAAATATGGATATAATCTCCGATAAAATAACAAATGTAAAATAAGCTGTTAATAAGCTTTACAAATATCTTTAATAAGTGTAAAATTTATTTATCATATTTTATAAATAAAAATTATATGCAATTAATTATATAATAGTGGAATTATATTAGCAAGAATATCGATTTAAACACTTTTTTTTCGATTCAACAAGAAAGGCTCTTTCGCTTGCCTTCTTACAGGCGCTATATATACGGCGCTAAGGGTTATGATAATCTTTCGAAACCAGATAAATTATACCTTAAAAACACTAATCTGATAGGCGCTTTGTCTTTAACTCCCAATAAAGGAACGATGGGGGAAACATTTTTTGCCAATCAGATTATAAATGCATACGCCGATAACCGCTTTTCCCCTAACGAGCTGAAAAGCTATTCCTAAGAACGGCGATTTTTTGATTAAGGGGAGATGGACGTTTGAAGTGGGCGGTAAAAACAAAAAAGAAAAACAGATTTCAGGAATTCCCGATAGTTACATTCTTGCAGACGAAATAGCAACAGGATTAGGTAAAAGAATCCCGCTGTGGCTCATGGGATTTTTATATTAGAATAAATGAATAAATATACCTTATCTCTTGCGCATCGGCGCATCAGGAAAAACTGACGAATTTAAGCTCGGTCATTTCTTCGATGGCGTATTTTACGCCTTCCCTTCCTATGCCGGATTCTTTTACTCCGCCGTAAGGCTGGTGGTCCGCCCTTGCGGTAGGAATGTCGTTTATCAGAACGCCGCCGGCGTCTATATGCTTAACGAAATACAGGGCGTTTTTAAGGCTGTCGGTATATATGCCCGCCTGAAGACCGTAAATAGAATCGTTTACCATGCGAACGGCTTCCGTTAAATCATTAAAAGGAACGATTGAAACTACGGGAGCGAAAACTTCGAGGCAGGAAATTTTCATTTTATCGGCAACGCCCGAAAATATAGTCGGGTTCATCAGGTTTCCGTTAAAGTCTCCGCCCAGCTCTATTTTTGCGCCTTCCTTAACCGCCTCTTTGACCCAGCCGATAATCCTTTGTTTTGATTCGGAACTGATTATGGGGCCGATATCGGTCGATTCGTCGAGCGGGTCGCCTATTTTTAATTTTTTAGTTTCTTTTATGAAATACTCTAAAAACTCTTTTTCTATATCCTTATGCGCGTAAATCCTTTGCAGGGAAATGCAGACCTGTCCGGAATTATAAAAAGCCCCTATTACTGCTTTTCTTGAGGCTTCCAAAATATTGGCGGATTTATCGACGACGAGAGCGGAATTGCTTCCGAGCTCCATCGCGTATTTTTTAAGCCCGCCTTTGGACATTATTTCCCTGCCGACTTTTGGACTTCCGGTAAAACTTATCATGCGGATTTTTTCGCTGGCGACGATTGCTTCTCCCGTGTCTTTATCGCCGTAAAGCAGATTGACGGCGTTTTCCGGCAAACCCGCCTCGAGCAGCGCCCGCACCAGAAAATATGCGGTAATAGAACCGTTTATCGACGGCTTGAAGACGACGCTGTTTCCGGCCGCGATAGCGGGAGCTATTTTGTGGGCGGGAAGATTGACCGGAAAATTAAAGGGGGTAATCGCCGCAATGACGCCGACCGGAACCCTTAAATAGAAAGACGTCCTGTTTTCAAACCCCTTGGCTATATCCATGGGAACTGTTTCGCCGTGTATCCTTTTAGCTTCCTCCGCGGCGTATTTAAATATATTGACCACCCTCTGGGTTTCTATTAACGAATATTTATAGGCTTTGCCTGCTTCCAAGGAAATATAATGCGCTATATCTTTAGAATCGCGCTTTAAAATATCGCCGGTTTTTTCAAGAATGTCGAATCTTTCGTAGGTATGCAGATTTTTCATTCTATGAAAGCCTTTTTCGGCTGAAACGACCGCCGCCTCGACGTCGGACTTGTCCGGTTTGCTTAAAAGCGCGGCGACTTCGCCGTTAAAAGGGTTTATTATTTCATACGTTTCTTTTTTTTCCAACCATTGACCGTTTATAAATAAAGGATAATTTTTAAGCATAGCCCTGCCTCTTTAAATTAAAAGGTTTTAGACGGATTCATAAATTAAAATATCATTACAGCCTAAAAGTAAAACGTAAAACTGCGGACCGGCGGGGTCAATTCAAATAAATTTTCAAAATCGCGCCCCTAAAAGTCCGGCGGCGTAAAGGGAATAATAGCTTATTATAATGTCGGCGCCGGCTCTTTTAACGGAAGCCAGCATCTCCAGAACGGCCGTTTCTTCTTTTAAATATCCAAGCTTAGCCGCGGCTTTTATCATAGAATATTCTCCGGATACGTTATAGGCGGCAAGAGGCCTTTTAAACGTTAGCTTTAACCTGTATATTATATCCAGGTAGCTTAAAGCCGGCTTAACCATTATAATGTCGGCGCCTTCGTCTAAATCTAACGCCGTTTCCAAAATTGCCTCGTCGGAATTTGAAGGGTCCATTTGATAAGATTTTCTATTTCCGAACTTTGGAGAACAATCCGCCGCATCCCTGAACGGTTCGTAAAAAGACGAAGCGTATTTTGAGGAGTAGGCCATAATGGGAATATTTACGAGTCCTTCGTCGTCTAAAGCCTCCCTTATTCTTTTAACCCTGCCGTCCATCATATCGGAAGGGGCTATTATGTCCGCGCCCGCTTTTGCGTAAGATACGCTGATTTTTGCAAGATATTCCAAAGTTTCGTCGTTTTTCACATAGCCGTTTTCATCGACTATTCCACAGTGCCCGTGCGAAGTATAATCGCACAGGCACACGTCCGTGATGGCCAGAATATCGGGATATTCGTCCTTAATTGTTCTAAGGGCAGATTGTATTATTCCGTTATTGGAATAACTTTCCGAGCCGAGTTCGTCTTTATGCTCTGGAACGCCGAAAAGAAGGATTCCGCCTATGTTAAGGCCAATAACGTTTTTAAGCTCTTTCAGAAGTTCGTCTATAGAATACCTGAACTGGTCAGGCATGCTTTCTATGGGTTCTTTTACCGCTTTTCCGTGGGTAACGAAATAGGGCATAATAAATTTTGAAGGGTCGAGCGCGGTCTCTCTTACGAGATTAGATATCTTTAAAGACGAGCGCAGCCTTCGCGGCCTAATTAAAGGATAGCCTGAATTCATTTTATTCGCCTCGCTTGTTTATTTATAAACGTTTTATTAAGTTAAAAAATTTTAATTATAATAACATAAAATCAGAAAAATGGCAAAGATTCGGTGTAACTATGAGCCGCCGATAGAAAAATTTTAACGTTTTTTACAAAATGTGTTATATTAATAATATGGATATAAACAGGGACGGTATAAAAAAGAAGAAAGCCGTTATTCTTTTCAGCGGCGGATTGGATTCTACCACTGTGCTTAAAATTGCGTTGGACGAAGGATTCGAGGTCATTCCGCTCACGTTTTTTTATAATCAAAGGCATAAAATGGAAATAGAGCGCGCAAAAGAAATAATTAAATTTTTCAATTTAAAAAAACATATCTTAATAAATTTAGACTTTGCTCAGATTAAAGGCTCCGCTTTGGTCGATTTATCGATAGGCGTTCCCAAGAGCAGGATTAACGGGTTTAATTCCGGCGGAACCGCGGATAAACAGCCGCAAAATAAAACAGGGGAAACGCGGGGGACGGAGGACGGCGGCAAAAACACGGACAAAGGCGGTTTAAAACCGGACGACATCCCCGTAACTTACGTTCCCGCGAGAAACACCATTTTTCTTTCGTACGCCCTTGCCGTTGCCGAAGTCAACGGCGCAGGCGATATCTTTATCGGCGCGAACTATATAGACTACAGCGGCTATCCCGATTGCAGGCCGCAATATTTAAAAGCCTTCGAAAAAACGGCAAACTTGGCGACCAAAGCCTCGGTAACAGGCGAAATAAATTTTAAAATAAATGCGCCTCTTCTTAAATTGGCCAAAAAAGATATAATAATAAAAGCGTTTGAAATAGGCGCGCCTCTTGAACTGACGCACAGCTGTTACGACCCGGCGGAAGGTCTTGCATGCGGGGTATGCGATTCCTGCATCTTGCGCAGAAAAGGTTTTGAAGAGGCAAAAATTAAAGACCCCGCAAAATATCGCGGGGATTGATTGATATTGACATAATGTGCCGTCCGCCTTCATGCCTGCGCCTATAATCGCGCCGCCGATATAATCGCATACATAATATTATAAATCAGGGGCGGGGTGTTCCGCGTCAAACTAATTCGGTCGCTTCTTTTACTTTAAATACCATGGCTGACCTTGCCCAGCTAAAGCGCGATTTTAATTTATCGAAATTGACGCCGCTTTCTTCGAATTTTGCATGGCCTTTAAGCAAAAAACCCGCGCCTTTTCCCTGAAGTCCCATAACGTCTTTTGAAGCCAGTATCATCTGGACCTCGCTTCCCGCCTCGACGTTTCTCTGTGTTTTATTTAAATGCCCGGCGGGAATCAGGAGAGCGTCGTTGTACAGGACTTCGATATAACTGTTCCACGTAGCGGCCATATGTATTCCGTCGGTTCCATAAGTAGCAAAGGTCGCCGGCCCTTCGTGCTTCAGGATATTTAAGATTTTTTCGTTAAGCATAATTTATCATCCTCCCTTGCTTTGCGTATTTCTATTTTATCGCATATATTATATACTATACATAAGGTTTTTATAGCTTATATATTTATATATGATTTAATATGTATTTTAATTTAATAATTTAAGCGTTAATTAAATTATACCTAAGAACTATCAATTTACTTGTTAAAATCTTATTTTGATTTAATTTTAAGCGTTAATTAAATTATACCGCAAATCCGTTTTTTTTCTAATATCCTTCTTCCTTCCACATATCTTTGGAAAACCTTACGACCCTGTTTCTGCCGTTTTCTTTTGCCTCGTAAAGCGCAACGTCCGCAAATTTAACCGCCTGCCAGAATTTGTCCGAATCTATCGGATACTCGCAAACCCCTATGCTTATGGTCTTTCTGAGAACGACGCCTCCGGCGATTTCTAAAGGCGAAGATTCCACGGCTTTTCTTATTTTTTCGGCTATTACGATGCCTTCGCCTTCTTTTATGTCTATAAGGAGAGCTATAAATTCCTCGCCGCCGAATCTGACGGCTATATCGGAACTCCTGATGCTTTTTTTAATCTCTTTCGAAACGTTTTTCAGCACCACGTCGCCGTTGTCGTGTCCGTATTTATCGTTCACTTCCTTGAAATGGTCAATGTCCAGCATCAATACTCCAAGATTGGTGCCGCGGCGGTTTATTCCGGCGATTATATTCTCGGACGATTCGTCGAGAAATCTCCTGTTATACATGCCGGTAAGCTGGTCGACTATCGACTGCTCCTTAAGGAGCTCCATCAGTTTTCTGGATTCGATGACGGGAGAAGCTTCAGCGAGATAACTTTTAATGTAAGGTATCATCCAGTGGACGAAATCCGCGACGTCGTCGTCGAATATAAGCTGTAAAATGGCTCCTACTTTGCCGCCTATATATATAGGAATGCAATAATAATTAAACTGATTGGCACATGCTCCGCCGGCGCCGCTTTCGTCGAACGAACTAAACGCAAAACTTGGGCAGATACACGAAAAATTTAAAGAATCGACGTCGCTTCCGGTTCTTTTTGCCCTGCATAAATCTCCGTCGGCGGTAATGGATTTTTTGCACCACATATCGTCGGCGCCGAGTTTTATTTTCGAACCGAGAGTCTCGACGGCCATTTTATTATTGTCGCCTACCTCGTAAATAGTGTAATTTTCGAAGCACATATAATCTTTTACGATGCCTTCTATTCTTTTAATTATTTCGTTTTTAGTCCTGTCCTTTTCTATGACCCGTTTAAAATTATAAATCCTTACAAGTTCGTTGATAATTTTTATGGTATCTTTAAGGTAATTGTCGGTTTTAACAACCGTATAGCCTATTAAAGTAGAAACTTTCGATTCGATATCGGATAAAATTTCCTTAAGGCTTTTTGACGTTTCGTTGAGGGTTACCGCCACCTTGCCCGCCTCGTCGTCCGGAACCCCTTTTTCGTCCACTAAGGCCTTATCCATATCGCCGTCTTTTAGGTTCTCCAGCCCGGATTCTATTTTTTGGAACAGCGAAATATAAGGGCTTAAGAATCTGAAAAAAATCAGCACGAGAACAATTAAGAATACGAAAAAAATTATAGACGTCGAGACGATAGTCCTGAATGTTGCATCCCTTACCGACGTCAGGTTCATCTGAAGGCTTATGGCGCCCAGAACCGCTCCGGATTTAACCTTATGGCACATAAGGCAATCGACGGCTCCTGAACTTGTAGCCTTATACGGAATGATTACCCGGTATTTCACCGTATTAAAGGTCTCGTTTAACTTTTCTATTTTTTTGCCGGCGGTCAATACGTATTCTTGGTAGCCGTTCGCCGGCTCTTCGCTTTTAAATCCTTTGCCGAACTGTTTATTGACTAAACTTCCCCTGATAATGGATATGTTTTGGACATCGACCCGTTTTGCGTCTTTTTTAAGCCTCGAAATAAATATCTTCCTGTTTTGCATAACGCCCATTACCATAAGGGAGGTCAGGCTGTCCCTGACGATGTTTGCGATAGTTTGGGAGCGTATTTTCGCTTCGTTAATCGATTCCTGCCTGAAGCTGTATGCGAAAATAATATCGACTATGACGAAAAGTATTACGAGAAGCGCGATTATTCTCGAAATGATTTTGATTTTAATGGATTTGCTTTTGGTTTTTCTAACCATAATAAATGTTTATATCATAAAACTAAAAAAAAATAAAAACAAATTTTAATAAATTTTTTTTAAATTTTTTTTAATTTTTAATTTAATAAATAATGGATAAAATTATAGCACGGTAGGATGCTTAAAATGGCCGTCCTTATAAGGATAGTCTATAGTATAGTGGGTCCCCCTCGACTCTTTCCTCAGCATAGCCGATGTAATTATCAGCTTTGCGACTTCCGCGATATTCCTAAGCTCTATTAAATCCGGCGTTATCTTGAAATTCCAGTAGTATTCCTTAATCTCCGCCAGAAGGTTGTCTATCCTTCTTTTCGCCCTTTCAAGCCGCTTATTAGACCTGACTATGCCGACATAGTTCCACATCGTCCGCCTTAATTCATCCCAGTTATGTGTTACGACTATCAACTCGTCGCCGCCTTCCAATCCAAAATCTTTCCATTCAGGCAGAATTGCCGGTTTTTCGGCTATTTTTCCGGAGAAAAAATCCTGTCCGCCGCCCGGCCCTTCGTTATATTCGCAAAACTGTCCATTGTTTCCTCCCGCGCCGTTTCCTCCCGCGAAGCCGTCCCCTTTTTTAAAGATATGGAGGGTATTTTCGTACGCTTTTTTTGCAAACACGCAACCTTCGAGAAGCGAATTGCTTGCAAGCCTGTTTGCTCCGTGAAGTCCCGTGCAGGCAACCTCGCCTATCGCATACAGATTGTCTATAGACGTAAGTCCGTTTTTATCGGTAAGCACTCCTCCGCAAAGATAATGGGCGGCTGGAACTACCGGAATCCAACGTTTGGACATATCTATCCCAAAGCCTAAAGTGGTTTTAAATATATCGGGGAATCTTTTTTCCAAAAATTCCCTGCTTTTATGAGTCATATCGAGATAAACGCACTCGTCCCCAGTCCTTTTCATTTCAAAATCTATCGTCCTCGCAACTATATCCCTCGGAGCAAGACTTTTCAGAGGATGGATTTTGTCCATAAACGGGGTGCCGTCCTTAAGCCTTAATATGCCGCCTTCGCCTCTTAAGGCTTCCGATATAAGGAAAGACTTGGCGTCGGGATGGTATAATATCGTCGGATGAAACTGGTAAAATTCCATATTTGCTATTTTCGCGCCGGCCCTGTGCGCCATTGCGATACCGTCGCCCGTGGATATATCCGGATTCGACGTATAAAGAAAAACTTTTCCCGCGCCGCCTGTCGCAAGAACTACGACGTCCGCGCTAACGGTTATTACGCCGTCGTTTTTTTTATTCAGAAAATAAGCGCCAAGAATCCTGTCGTTTTTTCCTCTCGAAATTTTAAGTTTATGAGCGGTTATTAAATCGACCCCGATATGGTTTTCAAAAATCTTTATATTCTGTTTTTTCCGGGAGGTGTCCGCCAACGCTTTTTCTATCTCCCTTCCGGTGATATCTCCGGCGTGCAGGACCCTTCTCTCCGAATGGCCGCCCTCCCTTCCAAGGTCAAATTCTTCGCCGTTTCCGGAATATTTAGAAAAATTAACCCCCCAGTCCATCAGGTCCTTTACGACGGAGGGGCCTTCTTCCACGACCATTCTGACGACGCTTTCGTCGCATAGGCCGTCGCCGGCGGCAAGGGTATCGTTCACATGCTTTTCGTAGGAATCTTTGGTTAAATTAGTAACGGCGGCGAGTCCGCCCTGGGCATAGTTGGTATTGGATTCGGCTTCTTCTTTTTTTGTGAATATGCCGACGGAAATATCTTTTCCGTATCTGTTGGCAAGAGAAAGGCCCGCTATTCCCGAACCTATAATGAGAATATTAAAATGCTCCATAATGCTCCATAATATTCCATAATCAGGCTGTCCTAATCCCGCCTATAAATTCCACCTTAGAACCGCTTTTCCGTTTACTCCGGTAATTATGAGCTTTATATATTTTGTTCCCGAATTTATAAATAATTTTCTGCTTTTTTTATCGTAATACCGAGGAAATTTTATTATATACTGCTTAGACCAGTCCGTTACGTAGGGGAAAAATTTCCTTAGAAATACCCTTTTTTTCTGCGAAGGCTTTACGCTTTGGGGCATTATGCTTTCTCCTTCGCTGTTTACCAGATATATCGTCCATATAGAGCGTTTGGAATCCATGTTGTTATAGGACTTTTTAGGAGTATAAACCGAAACCAACAGGGTAATGCGGCTGTTAAATGCCGGCGCCAATCCATTAAATTTTTCTTTATAAGCTTTTGAGTTTAAAAGATAATATTTTGCATATTCCTTTGCATATGCGCGGACAAAAGGACGGCTAAGGTATGTTGCCCTTATATACATTACCGTGTTAAGTTTATTATAAATATCGGCTTTTTTGGTCCATTTTTCAAGAACCGAAAAATATTCGCGCCTTGAACGCGATACGGAAAAAATTCCCGACGAATAAAAAGACGAGCATCCCGAAAGATAAAAGGGCAAAACGGACATTAAAAAAAGTAAAACGGCTAAAACTATTTTTTTTTTCATGCTTCGATTATAATTTTATTATATTGCGGCATTATTGAATTTTATTATTTTTTTTTATTATTATCTAAACTATATCTTCTTTGGTAAAAACTGGATGAAGCCTTATGCCGTTTTCCATAAGAAATTCCGAACCGCCTTCCAGCCTGTCAACTACGCATACGGCATCGGTAATTTGATAGCCTTCGTTTCTGGCGTTTTTTGCCGCCTTTAATATTGAACCGCCCGTCGTAACGACGTCTTCTATTATAAGGATATTTGCCCCTTCATATAAAAACTGCGCCGGTTCGATAAGGTTTCCTTTGCCGTATTCTTTTTTTTCTTTTCTGACGACGACGGATTTTAAAGGAAATCCGTCTAAAAAACTTGCCGCAAGGATTGCCGCTATTAAAGGCAGGCCGCCTACCGGCACTCCGGCGATAACCGAAAAATTAAGCAGTTTATTGTCCTTAATTTCATCGTATAATAATCTGCCTATACGGTATAAATAACTGCCGTCGAAAGAAATCCGCCGCAAATCTATATAGAAGTCGCTTTTTTTGCCGGAAGCGAGGGTAAATTCTTTTTTCTCGAAGCACAGGGTTTTTACTGCGTTCAACACTTCGGTTTTTATTATGCTCGGGTCAGGTTCTTTTATAGTTTCGAGTGCGCGGTCCATTGTTATGCTACCGGAATAATTTAATAAAAATATTAAAAGATTTCTTTGCTGAACAATTTCAGCTGGGTTTGATTTTCGTATTGGGATTCGTCATAAATTTCCTGCGGATATACGCTTGAAAAACAGGCTTCGCAAAAGTTCATTCCGTTTCCTACCGCCCTTCTCAATCCTTCTATGGACAAAAATTTAGTTGTGTTTGCGCCGAGTTTGGCATTTATCTCCTTTTCGGTATATTTGGATGCCATAAGCTCTTCTTTGACAGGCGTGTCTATTCCGTAAAAACAGGGAGATATGACCATGGGGGAGCTTAAGCGCAGATGAATTTCTTTAGCCCCCGCAAGTTTAAGCATATCCACGATTTTTTTAGACGTAGTTCCCCTGACCACGGAATCGTCCACTACGACGACCCTTTTGTTCTTAATGACGTCGGGGACGGGATTGAGTTTAACCTTAACGCCGAAATGCCTTATGGCCTTTTTGGGTTCTATAAACGTTCTGCCTACATAGTGATTTCTAGTAAAACCCATTTCAAAATCTATTCCAGATTCTTTTGAAAATCCTAAAGCTGCGGGAACGCCCGAATCGGGAACGGGTATTGTGATATCGGCATCGACGCCGGATTCTCTGGCAAGTTCTTTTCCCATTTGAATTCGCAGTTTGTAAATGGATTTTCCGTTAAACATGCTGTCCGGTCTCGAAAAATATATAAGTTCGAAAACGCAATCCGATTTTTTTTCTAATTCGAAAGGATAAAAACTTTTAATCCCTTCTTTATCGACCAATATTACCTCTCCCGGCTTCACGTCCCTCATGTATTCGGCATTTATCAGGTCTAAGGCGCATGTTTCGGAAGCAAAAACAATGGAACCGTTAAGCCTGCCTATAACAAGCGGTCTGAAACCGAAAGGGTCTCTTGCGGCTATCATCTCTTTTTCGGAAAGAAAAAGAAAAGAATAAGCCCCTTTAAGTTTTTTTAAAGAATTGGTCACCCTGTCTATAAGAAGGCTTTCCGTCGAAGAAGCGATTAAATGGATTACGACCTCCGTATCGGACGTGGAAGAAAAAATTGAGCCGTTTTCTTCTAGTTCTTCTTTTATAATGCGGGCATTCGTGATGTTACCGTTATGTGCGACGGAGATAGACCCGAAATAATAATCCGCGACAAGAGGCTGGGCGTTTTTAAGAAGCGTTTCGCCGGCGGTCGAATATCTGACGTGTCCGATAGCGTTTTTGCCTTTCAACTGGGACAGGGTATTTTCTTTGAAAACGTCGTTTACGAGGCCCAAACTTTTATGAAAATAAACGTTCACGGTATCGGAAGACGCGATGCCGCATGATTCCTGTCCTCTGTGCTGAAGCGCGTAAAGCCCTAAATATGTGATTTTGGATGCCTCGTCGTTGCCGTATATCCCGAATATACCGCATTCGTCTTTAATTTCTTCCATTTTTTTTAAATCTTACGCTCCTTAAATTAAAATATTTTTTATTACCGAATAATACTCTTCTTTTATTTTATCACTTTTTAAGTTTATTATGCCGTTAATTTTCATTATTCCTTTTTTTACTTCGCCTAATTTTTTCATATGAACTTTATGTTCTATAAGGATTTTATCCATTTCCGCTTCACGCCGTCCGCCGGCGCCTTTACCGACCGTTACGACGAAAGCCTGCTCAAATTCAGAAAATAAAAACTCGTCTGGTCTGGCGTCCATAACGTCCCAGTTTAAGCCTATATCGAAGCCGAGAGTTTCTCCGGGGTTCGTTATGGAACTTTCGGCTAACGCGGTAAAAATTCCTCCTTCGCTGATATCCGCGGCGCTTTTAATATAACCGCCGAGTATCAGCGACCTTAAGCAGTTTTGAAGCCACACTTCATAATCTAAATCTATATCCGCGGGTTTCTGATAAGAATCTTTATTAATGCACTCCATATATAAACTTCCGCCCAAATCGCCCTTAAGCCTTCCGAGCAGATAAATGCCGTCGCCCGCGTCTTTAAAATAAGGAGTTGCGGCGCGGCTTACATCGTCTATAAATCCGACCATTCCGATAACGGGCGTCGGATAAATTTTAGAAATTACCGTTTTGCCAGCTTCTTTTTTCGACGTTTCGTTATAAAAACTGACGTTGCCGCTTATGACGGGCGTACCGAGCTTTTTAGCGGCGTCTTTTATGCCTTTTACCGCTTCGCTGAACTGCCACATAATCTCGGGGTCTTCGGGGCTTGCAAAATTAAGGCAGTCCGTAACGGCGACGGGGGTGCCTCCGCAGGCGGATATATTGCGGGCGGACTCCACGACTGCCAGAGCGCCGCCTATATATGGATTTAAATATGTATATTTAGAATTTCCATTCACGTCGAGCAAAAATCCTTTGTCGCATTTTCTGCCGGTTTTGGTTTTGCCGCCGCTTTTAACGCGGACGACCGCGGCCGAAAAACCGGGCGGAACGACCGTGCTGGTTCCTATGGTATAGTCGTATTGGGTAAATACCGGCCTTTTAGATGCTATATTCGGGTGGGCTATAATTTTTTTCGCGGCATTGTTTAAATTGGCGGGAATTTTATAACCGCGCATATTTACGGAAAATATTTTCTTTAGATAACCGGGTTTAACTTTAGGCCTGTCGTAAACGGGACCATTAACGACGGCATCTACGCCGAGGCTTTTATAAAATTTAGAATTACGATAAAACTTTATGGCCTTTTCTTCTATTACTTCGCCGACTTTAACGCAATTTAACCCCCATTTATCGAAAACGTCCGCGAGACGGGCAAAGTTTTTTCCATCGCAGGCAAGAAGCATCCTTTCCTGAGATTCGGAAAGCATTATTTCGATAGGAGTCATTCCGGGAGTTCTTAGCGGAATAGTGTCAAGGTCTATGAGCATGCCGTGTCCGCTTTTGTCCGCCATTTCGAAAGAAGAACTGGTCAATCCGGCCGCCCCCATATCCTGAATGGATACTATTAATTTTTTATTCATCGATTCGAGGCAGGCTTCAAGCAGCAACTTTTCGGTAAACGGGTCGCCTACCTGAACCGTGCTTCTTCTTTTATTCTTTTTTAAGTCGAATTCCTCGGAAGCCATAGTCGCACCGTGTATTCCGTCCATTCCCGTCGATGAGCCGACATAAACGACGATATTCCCGACTTCGCATTTAGAAGACAAAAAAATCCCGTCTTTCTTGGCTATCCCTATCGTAAAAGCGTTTACGAGTATGTTGTCGTTATAACACCCGTCAAAAACGACTTCGCCGCCAACCGTCGGCACGCCCATGCAGTTTCCGTAAAATCCGACCCCTTTAACGACTTCGGAAAGATAATAGGGCGTTCTGGGCTCGGAAAAACTTCCGAACCTCAATGAATTAAGATTTGCTACCGGTCTGGCTCCCATAGTAAAAATATCGCGCATTATGCCTCCTACGCCGGTCGCCGAGCCCTCGAAAGGCTCTATAAAAGAAGGATGATTATGGCTTTCCATTTTAAAAACAAGGACATCTCCGTTTCCGAAATCTACCGCGCCCGCATTTTCCCCCGGTCCTATCAGAACTTTTTCTCCTTCGGTTGGAAGAGTTTTAAGATAGATTTTCGAGCTTTTATAGGAACAATGCTCCGACCACATCGCGGAAAATATGCCGAGTTCGAAATCGTCCGGAACATGCCCTATCAGCTTAGATATATTTTTATATTCGCCGGCCGATAATCCGAACAATTTGTAATTTTCGTCTTTATCTTTATCTTTATCTTTATCTTTATTTTTATCTTTGCGCATATGTTTTATTTTATTAATTTAATTTTTTTGGATTTTTTGAATTTTACTAAATATTTAATATGCGATAATATGCCGGAGTTTAAAAAATTCATCTTTCTTTAACATATTTAATAATAGATTTAAAAATATAACCTCCGTCTCCGCTGCCGAGCAATTTTTCCGAGGACCTTTCCGGATGAGGCATAAGGCCCATTACGTTAAGATTTTTATTAGAAATGCCGGCTATATTAAAAAGAGAGCCGTTAGGATTTGAATCTCCGGTGAATTCCCCTTTGGAATCGCAGTATTTAAAAATTATGCGGTCGTTCCTGCGCAAGCCGTCTATTATGCCTTTCGTCGCAAAATAGTTGCCGTCGTGGTGGGCGATAGGCATTTTAAGGACTGAGCCCTTTCTTGCCGCGCACGTGAAAGGGGTATCGGATTTTATGACGTTCAAATAAACGTCTTTGCATTCAAACTTTAAGGAAGCGTTAGGCAGCATAACCCCGTCTAAAAGGCCGGCTTCCAAAAGTATCTGGAACCCGTTGCATATGCCAAGAATTATACCGCCTTTATCTGCGTAGCCTTTAAGTGATTCCATAACCGCGCTTCTTGCCGCCAGCGCGCCCGACCTCAGATAGTCTCCGTACGAAAAACCGCCCGGAATTACGATAAAATCATATTTTTTAATGTTCTTAATTTTATCTTTATGCCACAGAAAAGACGCATTTACGTTAAAAATGTCCGTTAAAACTCGATATACGTCGAAATCGCAGTTCGAACCCGGAAAAACGGTAATACCCGCATTTATATTGTTATTTTTCATTTATTTTATTTTATTTTATTTCGATGCTGAATTCTTCCATAAGAGGATTAGAAAGGATTTTTTCCGATATTTCGTTTATTTCGTCTTCAAGTTTTCCGGATTCTGCCGCACCTGCGCCCGAAAATTTATATTTTTTTTTCGTATCTACCGAAAGTTCGATGTATTTTCCTACTCTTACGTCCTCGATATTGCCGTAACCCGAAGATTTAAGAACCGATAAAACGGCTTTTCCCTGCGGGTCTAAAACTTCTTCTTTTAATTTAATTTTAATTATGGCCTTTTTCGTCATTTTTCCCCTCTTTATTTCCGTTGCGCTTCCGTTATATTTGCGTTCTATTCGGCGCCGTATCTGTCGAATATATAATTTATGTATTTATAATAATAGTTTATGTCGAAAAGGGCCTCAATCTCTTCCTGCGTTAAATATTTTGAAACCAAAGCTTCTTTTTTTATCAGTTCTTTGAAGGATGTCCGGCTCAGGATGCTTTCGTGCGCCGTCTTTTGAACTATTTTATAGGCTTCTTCCCTCAGCATCCCCTTGTCTATCAAAGAGAGCAAAATCTTCTGAGAAAAAATAACCCCTTTCGTTAAATCGATATTTTTTAACATGTTTTCTTTATTTATATTCATATTGTCTATAATGAAAGTAAGCTGATGAAGAATATAATAAGCTAAAATGGTGGAATCGGGGCCTATGATTCTTTCTACGGAAGAGTGCGATATGTCTCTTTCGTGCCAGAGGGGTATATTTTCAAGAGCCGAAATAAGGTTTGACCTTAGTACCCGCGAAAGGCCGCAGATATTTTCCGATATTATGGGGTTTTTCTTGTGCGGCATGGCGGACGACCCTTTTTGTCCCGCCGCAAAAGGCTCTTCGGCTTCCGAAACTTCGGTTCTCATAAGATGCCTGATTTCTAGGGCTATTTTTTCGCAGGATGCCGCCAGCGACGCAAGGGAATAAAAGACGTCGGCATAAACGTCTCTTTGAATGACCTGATTAGACAAAATATCGTTAAGGTTAAGCTGTCCTAGCGCAATCTTCTCGACTTCCGGAGGTATGTTCGCATAGGTTCCGACGGCCCCCGAAAGCTTGCCGAAAGAAGCTGAGCGGAGCGCGTTTTTAATCCTGCCTTCGGCTCTTTTAATTTCTTCGTAAAATATCAAGAGCTTAAAACCAAACGTAACGGGTTCGGCGTGAATTCCGTGGGTTCTTCCCATCATAGGCGTAAATTTGTGCCTTAACGCCTGATTTCTTAAGGAATCTTTCAGCGCGGACGTTTTCTTGGATATAAGTTCGAGGGCTTCCCTTAATATCAGTGAAAAAGACGTGTCCCCGATATCCGACGACGTCAGTCCGAGATGAATAAACCGGGAATCTTCTCCGACGTATTTCGCCACGTTGGTTAAAAACGCTATAACGTCGTGTTTCGCGACGCGTTCTATTTCTTCTATTTCATTAACGTTAAACCTTGCATTTTTAATAATTTTCTCAAAAGATTCGTCTGGGATTCTGCCGGTTTTATTGTAAGCCGTGCAGACCGCAAGCTCTACTTTCAGCCATGTTTGATATTTATTTTCCAGCGACCATATCCTTGAAATTTCCGGCAGGGAATATCTTTCTATCAAATTTTGGCCTCCGATTAAAACGAATATTAATTAATTTCTATAATAATAATTATGAATTAATATAAATTAAAATAAATTAAATTTTTTACTTTTTCGTCGCGATGGCTATTTTATAAAGGCCGTGTTGGATGCTAAGACCCATGACGTTTACGATGCTCGATGCGGTAGATTTTTTATCGGCCTTTATGACTATGGTCGGACTTCCTTTCTCCGCCTTTATGTTTTTTAAAAATAAAGACAGCTGTTTCTTTGACAGCCGTTTATTTTTATAAAATATCTTTCCCGATTTAGTAATGTAAATTGTAATAGGTTTCTTAGAAGAAGTAAATGACCTTACTCCCGATTTTGGCAGATGTATTTTTATGCCGTAACTTGAAGTAAAAGTCGTAGTCATCATAAAAAAAATCAGCAGGGTCAGGAAGACGTCGACCATATTGATAACGTTTATAACCGGGTCCGCTTTTCTTCTTGATACGAACTTCATATTATTATATATCCGTTAAGATATTGCCTGAATTTTATAAAACTATATAATAAGAGATGTTAGAATAATAAATTAATCTTTCCTTACGAAAGATATAACCCTAGACGCGGTATCTTCCATTGCGGCGCCGAAGTTAAACGCCTTGGAAGCAAAATATTTTAAGAATAAAAAAGATATTATGGCGATTATAAGGCCTATCGCGGTAGAGTACAACGCCTCCGAAATGCCCAGAGCTAAAAGATGGGGGTTCGTTATTCCGTTCTGGTAAGAAACGGCGCTTAGAGCTTTAATCATGCCCACGACCGTTCCCAGAAGGCCTAATAACGGAGCTATGGTGGTAATGGCGCTGAGTCCTTCCAGATTTTTTTCAAGGTCCAGATACGCCCTTTTGCCTGATTCTTCGACCTCGAGCTTAACGGTTTCTATAGAATTTTTATAATTGTCTATAATCGCAAGATAAATTTTTGCCATGGGCGTTCCCGCCGCTATGCACATTCCTTTTGCCTTTTCTATATCGCCTTCTTTAAGGGATTTTTCGATATTAAAGATAAAATCTTCGGGAAATATTTTTGACTTTCTAAGGCTGTAAAAACGTTCGATTATAATCGCAAGAGCGATAACGGAGCATAATATTAAAGGATATAAGAAAAACTCCTTTAAAAGTTCGGTTTGATTAAACATAATATTTTACTCTGATTTTTTTAAATTCTTTGGAGCTTTCCAGCGCGTCGAAATCGCTTATGCCGGTGAGCGAGGATATTTTCTCCATAACTTTATGCGCCTCTTCTTTGGATTTCGAATGTATCATGGTGAATATATTGTATTCCCACTTTCCCGGATATACCGGCCTTAAATAGCAATGAGACACTTCTTTTAAAGAGGACATAACCTTGCCGTTTTTATCGGCATCCGCCGGGTCGGATTTCCATATGCCCATGACGTTGTGGCCGAAACCCGCCTTCTGATGATATAAGACGCAGGCGAACCTGCGCATTTTTTTATCGGTTATAAAATTTTTAATTGTACCGAGTAAATTTTCCTGAGTTATCCCGAGATTTTCCGATAAGTTTTTAAAAGGCTCCGGAACTATTTCTATATCCTTTTGGAGCTCCCTTATGCATGCCTTTTCAAAATCGGAAATTTTTATATCCGAATCGTTTTTAAAATCTTCATGGGAAAAAAATTTAGGAGAAGAGGGGACTTCGCCGGTCATATCAAAATTAACGCCTATTTTAAACAGCTTTAACGTAGGAAGGATTAAATAGTCGGAAGCTTTGGCGGATATGCCGAGGGCTTTTATTTCGTCTTCCAGAACCCTTTCGGAAGGCAGGGTAATAGTAAACCAGATATTGTATTCGTGGTTTCTTAAATAGTTATGGCTGACGCCGCTATGAGAATTTATAATGTCGGCGGACGATTCTATAAGGCTGTCGTCTATTTTGAAGGCGGCCAGCGTACTTTTGTATCCGATATTGTGGGAATCGAATATGGCGCTTATTTGACGGATAATTTTATTGCTTTTTAAATTTAATATTCTGTCTATTACTTCCTGCTCCTTAACGCCTATAATATTTGCAATGCTTAAAAACGGACGCGCGGATATAGGAAAGTCGGTCTGAAGTATATTTAATATTTTTTTTTCGGTTAATTCTAATTCCATATTTATAATTTAATTAAGGATAATTAATAATTATATTTGGGTTTAAACAGTTTTTGTTTTTATTTAATATTTGATTATATCAATTTATCCGGATAACCGTCAAGACATAAAAAAACCTCCGGTCGCCAGATTAACCGCCGGAGGTTTTTAATTTTTTGGGCTTGAGCACTGTAAGATTAAGATATCTTAACGCCGTCGTCGTATTGCCGCATTATTTTAAGGATTCGAGATAACCGGCTAACGCGTCGACTTTTGACGAAGACATGCTTTTATGGCCTGGCATTATGGCTATGTAGGAACTGCCGTTGATGGTAACGGAAGTATTCGGCTGAAAATGCGAGTCAGGATTAATTATCTGCGCTTTAATCCACGAAAGGCTTCTGCTGCTGCCCACGTGGGATAAATCCGGACCAACGGTGCCGCCCTGTCCGTTAATTGCGTGGCAGGCTACGCAGCCTTCGGAGCTGAAAAGCGAAGCGCCGGAAGCGGCAAAAACCGTAGAAGCGCTGAATACCAACGCCGCTGCTATAAGCAATGATGAAGCGAACTTTTTCATAATAAATTTCCCCCTTTTTTTTAAAGAAAATTAAATTGATTTTCTATTATTATTATAATATATATTATAATAATTCTTACGTCAATAGATTTTAACTTCACGGATTTTAAAAACAGATATTAAAAAAAAATCGTTCCGTTTATTAAAATCCATTAAAATTTTTCTTGCATTTTTAATTATATAACATATAATAAAAAATTGCTTTGATATTTTAATTTTAATTCTTTATGGAGATATGTGCTCCAAAGCCAAAGGAGGTAAGGGTAAAATGAATTCTTTAGGAACGCATTTACTTTTAGAACTGAAAAAATGCAGGAAAAATATTCTGGGCGACCTTGACTTTGTAGAAGCGGCTATGCTGGATGCCGCGGCCGAAGCAAAAGCTACTATAGTCGAGCATAAATTTCATGAATTTAATCCGTTTGGAATCAGCGGAATGGTAATAATCGCAGAGTCGCATCTTTCTATACATACTTGGCCCGAATACGATTACGCCGCCGTAGATATTTTTACCTGCGGAAATTTAATAAAGCCTCAGGAAGCGGCGGAGTTCCTCATAGAAAGATTCGGGTCGTCCGAGCCTCAAATTATGGAGGTAAAAAGAGGGCTTATATCTATCCACGGAGAAGAGCTTCCCCATAAGGTGCTTTGCGAAGAACAGCTCGTCGTTCGTTAGCGTAAAATCTGAATCAAATTTTCGTCGAATTTACCGTAAAGGGATATTTTTTGCAAATTTTCCGAATCGGGTTTTTCTTTTTTTTCTATTTTCGCGAGGGCTTTTTTTATCCCTTCTTCGTCAAAAGGTTTTTTAAAATTAAAGGCGTTGCGCCGCAAATCCAAAAGGGGATAGAGAACGAACTTGCGGTTAAAAATCTCCGCATGAGGCAGTTTAATATCCGGCAAGTCCAATTTTATATAGATATTTGAAGCGTTATCTAAAATAAAAAGCATATCTATATCTATGATTCTGGGCATATTCCTTTCGGTTCCGCTTTTTCTTCCCATACTTTTTTCTATTTCTTTTAAAATGCCGAGAATGTATTTTCCTAAGCGGGGGAAAGATTCGCCTGTTCCGGAAAAAATCCGCTTCGCCGGATTCAATCCGAATAAAACCGCGCAATTTAAAAAATAGGGCTGCTCCGTCGCGCCCGCGCCTACCGGAGAGGATAAATATATATCGGAAGCGCCCGAGGCAGATATTCCGGCTATTTCTTTTTTAACCGAACTAATCGCATTCAGCAGGTTAATTTCTAAATTTCCAACATTGCTGCCGAACCCAAGGCAGATATAAAAGCGGGAACGGCGGCGGCGGCGCGGTTCCAATTTATCCGCCCATGCGAACCAAAGCCTCTTTAATGCGGCTTTCGTTTATCGTCAAAGAAAATCTTATAAAACCTTCGCCGTGGGCGCCGAATCCGGAACCCGGCGTTATTATGATGCCCGTTTCGTTCAGCAAGGATATCGCAAACTCTTTAGACGTCATGTTTATTTTAGGAACATGAGACCAAACATAAAACGTGGCATCCGACTTGTAAATTTTATATCCTAATTTTTCTAAGCCTCCTACCAGCAAATCCCTTCTTTTTTTGTAAATCAGGTTATTTTCTTCCACGATGCGCAGTTCGTTGTCCAATCCGTATGCCCCGGCAAGCTGAATAGCCTGAAACACCCCCGAATCCAAATTTGTCTTGACGGCTCCAAGCCCTTTTATTATGTCTTCGTTTCCCGCGGCGAATCCTATTCTGAAACCCGTCATATTGAACGTTTTCGAAAGCGAATGAAACTCTATTCCTATATCTTTTGCGCCGGCGGCTTCCAAAAACGAGCGGTTTTCTTTTTCTCCGGTAAATACTTCCGAATATGCAAAATCATGGGCGACTATTATATCGTTTTTCTTGGCAAATTTTACCGTTTCTTTGAAAAAATGCATGTCCGCCGTTGCGGATGTTGGGTTGTTGGGATAATTTAAAAACATTAATTTTGCTTTGCTCAATATATCTTTGGGTATGGAAGAAAAATCGGGCAGAAAATCGTTTTCTTCTTTAAGCGGCATGATATGCGGAATTCCGCCGGCAAAGATAGTTCCAGCATTATATACCGGATAACCGGGGTCAGGTATTAAAACGACGTCTCCAGGATTTATAAAAGCTAAAGGAAGATGCCCGATGCCTTCTTTTGAACCAATAAGGGACAGGACTTCGGTTTCGGGGTCCAACGAAACCGCGAATCTATTTTTATACCAATCGGAAACGGATTTTCTGAACTTTAAGAGTCCTTCGTACGAAGGATATTTCTGATTAGCTTCTATTCCGCTTTCTTTTTTTAATACATCGACTATGGCTTTAGGCGTCGGAAGGTCCGGGTCGCCTATGCCGAAGCTTATTATATCGATGCCTCTTGCTTTCACCTGAGATTTAAGCCTGTCGATTTCGGCAAAAAGATAAACCGGCAGTTTGTTTAATCTATCGGAAAATTTAAATTTCATAAAGCTGTTTGAACCTCCTTTTATTTTATGGCATTGCGGTATATTTTATATTAAAATTTTTTCGATGTCTATATATTTTAAAGCCATATCCCTAAGAACCGCAGGGGCATGAAGATGTTTTTTTTCCCGCAGATAAGGGATATCCCCTAAAATAGGAACGCGGGTAAATTCCGAAAGCGTTTCTTTGTTGGACGATACGCTTTCGTCTATTTCGTCCGATGCATTATTTATAATTATACCCGATATTTTAATATCGTGGCATTTTGCGTATTCGATATTTAAAAGCGTCTGGTTTATCATGCCCAATCCCGCCTTGGTTACTAAAATCACGCTTGCGCCTATATATTTTGCGATATCTATAATAAAATGCCCCCTCTTTAACGGAACAAGCATTCCGCCGGCTCCTTCGACGATTATGTATTCGTAAATCTTGTTTAATTCGTAAAATGCAAAAATAATGTCTTTTATGCACAATGTTTTGCCTTCAAATCTGGCGGCGGCATACGGAGACAAAGGCGCTTTGAAAGCGCAAGGGGTAATAACGCGCGGGTCAGCTTCCAGACCGGCGATATTTTTTATATAATTGCCGTCTATATAATTTTTCGAACCGTCTTCGTTAATATCCACGCCGGTTTCGACGGGCTTCATATATCCGGCGTTAAGCCGTTTCTGCCTGAATGCGAGCAATAGAAGAAGGCTGGCAAATGTTTTGCCTATATTCGTATCTATTCCGGTTACAAAAAAAATTTTATCGGACATAATATTTAAGGTTGCTAAAAGCGCTAAAAGGAGGGATTTTCCCCCGATAATAATTTCGGGGGAAAATAAAAAACTTACTTTACGCCTAATTTTTTAAGCGTAATAGGACCGATTATTCCGTCTGCTTTAAGACCGTTCTTTTTCTGAAACGCTTTGACTGCATTTGTGGTCATAGGGCCGATCATTCCGTCCACTTTACCTTTATAAAGCCCGTCTTTTGCAAGAATCTGCTGGGCCGCTTTAATTTTAGCGGCGGATATGGTTTTAACAGCTTTTTTTGCGACGACTTTTTTAACGGCGGTTTTAACGGCGGTTTTTTTTGCGGTTTTAGCGTTATTCATGGCGAATGAGCTTGAAGGTATCGCGATTAAGGCTAAAAATAAAACCGATAAAAATAATTTTTTCAATGTATTTCACCTCCTTTTTTGAAAATATTTTAACTTTTTATTTGTATCATTTTTGTAAAATAATTGCAACTAAAAAGTGAACTCCTGCTCCCAAAATTCGTTTCTTGTCCTTTCGTTTCTTATCCTATTATCTCTATGCCGAAATGTCCGCCGGCTGCGCTTCTATTTATTTAAATTAAAATAGAATTAAAATTAATTGGATTAATTTAAGTTTAAAGCTTTTTTGATAGTTGCGATAAATTCTATGGGCTCAAATTTTACGACGTAAAAATCAGCGCCTGCCCTCATGCCTTTATCGGAATTTTCCGCTCCGCTTAAGGAAGAATGCATCATTACCGGAATATTTTTGTATTTATCGTCCGACTTCAGCGTCTTGGTGAAAGTATAGCCGTCCATAACCGGCATTTCTACATCGCATATAATGGCGTCTATTTTATATTGGCCGTCATATACTATGTCGAGCGCGGCCTTGCCGTTTTCCGCCATTACCGTATTGAATCCTTCTTTCATCAATGCGTTATTGACTATTTTTCTTGCGGAAGAGGAATCGTCTATAACAAGTATCGTCCTGCTTCCTCCGATTTCGTTTTTTTCTTCTTCTATCTGCCTGTTTTCTTTGCTGTAAAATCCAAGTTCGTCAACGATAGACTCGAAATCAAGCAAAAGCAAAAGTTCGTCGTTTTCGACCTTGATAATTCCGGTAACCTTGGAATCGACGGAACTGACCGAAGAAAGTTCCGGCGCGCTTATATCCTGCCATGATACACGCCTGATTTTGGTCGTTTCATGAACGACAAAACCGACTTTAATTTTATTGAATTCGGTAATAATTACCTTAAAATTTTTCTTGTCCAATTCATCCGGTTCTATTATGCCCATCCATTTCGGAAGGTTAACCAACGGAACCACTGAACCCCTTAAATTGAACATGCCTTCCACGAATTCGGAAGTATTGGGGGTTTCGGATATATCTTCCGGCATCTTAATGATTTCTATAACTTTTGCGACATTAATCCCGTATATCCCTTCCCTTTCCTCTCCTTCTTCGTCTATCCTGAACAATCTGAAATCGACCAATTCCATTCTGTTTTGCCCGACTTCCAGTATATCGTGGCCCGGGTTTATTTGATTTGCCATAATTTTCTCCTTTTAATAATACTTTTAATAAAAATTGTTTTAAACAAATTTTATATTTTTTTTTAGTTTATTACAATCAATTTTTATTATTTTGTTAGCAAAAATCAGGCTGCGCTATGTATGCGAAGGATTGCAAGGTTCGTAAGGATTCGTACGGCCCAAATCCCGATTTAGAAATTTATTTTCTGGCTCAACGCCACGCTCTCGCACTTCGCCCCCGTGCCGTAAAATTTCAGTGAAACTTTTCCGCCTGTGCGGGAATGACTTTGAGAGGATTGAACGTTTCACCCGTCGGGCGCCATTCCAGCCTGCATCAAAGGCATGCTTTGATATACGCAGGCGG
>JAJYJI010000002.1 GCA_021789605.1 bacterium | reverse complement strand
CCTGGTGGAACTGAAAGTGAAATTAACGACCGGAAAGAAATTAGATTCATTCTGCGAAACGTAAGTTTCGGCAACCTGAATGTTTTTTACGGCGGCAAGGTAGCTTAAGTTGTTTTTAACCGCCTTACCGACTAAAATATTCAGCTCTTTGTCCTTAAAGTTTTTCCACCAGTCGTTTTTTATCGAAATATTTCCAGCTTTAACAGCATACTTGAACTTTTGGGGTATTTTTACCTCTATTTTTTTTGGACGGCTGAATAAACTGCATCCGCTTAGCATAAAAGCCGAGCCTAAACCGGCGCAAGACAACAATAGCAAAATTTTATTTATTTTCATAGGTATAATTAAATTATTATAACGCTAAAAATTTATTGACTGTATTTTAATTTTATTATATTCTAAATTATACTGACTATAAAGTCATATTGTCAACCGGTTTTTTTAGTTTAACGGTAAATTTCTTAATTTTAAATCGATTATAAATTGAAAATATTAAACAAAAGGTAATTTTATGATTAAAAGATTTGTAATAGCAATTCTTATTTTAGCGGTTATATTCGGAGGCATCTTCGGATATAAGGCATACAAAGGCTACGAGAAGGGACAGATGATGAGAATGATGAAATATCCTCCCGCTTCGGTATCAGCCGCGGTCGCTAAAATAGGAAACTGGCGGAATTACATACGCACCATAGGAAACGTAACGGCGGTCAACTCGGTAAACGTAACCACGCAGGTCGCCGGTCAGGTTAAAGGCATATATTTCAAATCCGGCGAATTTGTTAAAAAAAACCAGACCCTCGTTAAATTGGACGATTCTCTTCAGCTTGCGCAGCTTAAGCAGTATAAATCTCAATTAATAATCAATAAATTTAATTACCTGCAGTATAAAAAAGCCTATTCGAAAAACGCGGTTTCAAAAGCGTCATATATTCAAATGCTTTCCACTTTGAAGCAAAACGAAGCCTTAATAAGGCAAACGGAAGTGGTTATAAAAGATATGACCGTCAAAGCCCCGTTTTCCGGCATAGTCGGAATCAGGAATACAAGTTCCGTAAATCTTGGGCAGTATATTCAACCCGGGACGAATATTATACCGCTGTATTCCATTAATCCTATCTATATAGATTTTACTATGCCGCAGAATGATTTGCATAGTTTAAAGCTAAATCAAAGGGTTAAAGTCGAACTGGATTCCTACCATAAGGTTTTTATAGGCAGGATAAAAACCATAAGCATAGACGTTAACACCGTTTCCCGCAATATTACCGTCAGGGTAATAATAAATAACGGAGCTCTGATTCTTAGACCCGGAATGTTCGTGACCGGAATGGTTTACCTTCCGGTAATACACAACGTAGTTACCGTTCCGGCTACCGCGGTAACATACAATCCTTACGGAGACTTTGTTTATTTAATCGTTAAAAAGAACGGTCAATACATAGCAAATACGGATTACGTTACCGTAGGTCCCCAGAGAAGCGATACGGTCGTCATAACAAAAGGCTTAAAAGCCGGAGAAACCGTTGTAACGGCGGGACAGGTAAAACTGAGAAACGGCGCGCCGGTCATAATAGAAAACGGTATAGAAAATAACGGAAAGGCGGTAGAAGCTAAAAATATTATTAAGAATAATAAAGCGGAAGCCGGCAAAAATAAAGGCACGGTGAATTCTAAATGAACGATTTGACCCCCGACAAAAATAGCAACGGTTCAACGCGCGGCGAAGCAGGCAATTTTACCGATATATTTATAAAAAAGCCGGTACTGGCAATAGTCTTAAGCCTTATTATTTTAATTTTAGGCGCGAGGTCGCTTTCCGAGCTTACGGTGAGGGAATATCCAAAAGTAGAAGACACTTTGGTTACCGTCCAGACGGCGTATCCGGGCGCAAGCGCGAACGTGGTGCAGGGATTTATTACAATGCCTCTAGAAAGGGCTATCGCTTCCTCCGAAGGCATCGATTACATTACGTCTTCAAGCACGGAAGGGGTCAGTACCATACAGGTTTTTATGAAATTGAACTATAACCCTAACGCCGCCCTCGCGGAGGTTCTTTCGCAGGTAAATTCCGTCCTTAACCAGCTTCCAAAGCAGTCCCAGCTTCCGGTAATCACTAAAACAAGCGTGACTAATTTGGCATATCTTTATCTTGCTTTTACGTCAAATTCGCTAAGCAGTTCGCAGATGACCGATTACCTTACGAGGGCGGTGCAACCTAAAGTGCAGTCGGTTAGCGGCGTTGGGCAGGTAATGATTTACGGGAACAAGCAGTTTGGAATGAGAATATGGCTTAACCCTAAAAAAATGGCGGAATTCAACGTTACGCCGGTTCAGGTTTCGCAGGCGCTTGCTAATAATAACTATATATCTTCTAACGGATATACCAAAGGCAATTATATTCAGGTAAATATATCAGCCGATACTTTATTAAACAGCGTCCGGCAGTTTAAAAACTTAGTAGTGGCAAACGACGGCGGAACGCTGATAAGAATAAAAGACATAGGCACCGTCGAAATGGGCTCCATAAGTTACGACGCAGGCAATATAATGAACGGGAAGAAAGCCGTCGTTATGGGTATTTTTACGACGCCTACCGCCAACCCCCTCACCGTCGTTAAAAACATAAGAAAAATGATTCCGTCCCTGAAACGGGAGCTTCCGGCACATATAAAACTCAGGGTGGCATTCGACAGAACCGTTTTTATAAGCAGTTCCATTAACGAAGTCGTAAAAGCCGTCGTTGAAACCCTAATAATAGTCGTCATAGTAATATTTTTATTTCTCGGTTCGGCAAGAAGCGTAATAATTCCTGTCATAGCGATACCGCTTTCCATAATAGGCGACCTGTTTATAATGTATTACCTGCATTATTCGATAAACCTGCTGACCCTGCTCGCCATGGTTTTAGCTATCGGACTGGTGGTTGACGACGCGATTATCGTGGTTGAAAACGTCAGCCGGCACGTTGAAGAAGGTAAAAAACCGGTAGAAGCGGCTCTTGTCGCCGCAAGGGAGCTCGGTATTCCTATCATAGCCATGTCTATTACGCTTGTAGCGGTCTTTCTGCCTATAGGTTTTATGGGCGGACTGACGGGGGCATTATTTACGGAATTCGCATTTTCCCTGGCGGGAGCAGTGCTCATATCCGGTATTATCGCCCTTACGCTTTCCCCTATGATGTCTTCCAAATTTCTTAAGGAAGATATGGGCAAAAAGGGTTTTACCCGCTTTTTAGACGCGACGTTCGATAAAATTAAATCCGTTTATTCCAAAATCCTTCATGGCGTGCTTAATTATAAGCCCGTCGTAGCTTTAGTAATAGCAGTCGTTCTAGTAAGCGCGTATTTCCTGTTCGCTACTACTAAAAGCGAACTTGCGCCTACCGAAGACCAGGGAGTCATATTCGTTATGGGAACGGCTTCGCCCACTTCAACGTTTAAAAACCTAAACGTTTACGCGAAACAGATGGGAGGCATATATTATTCTATTCCCGAAATGGACCGCTACTTTATGGCGCTTGGCGTTTCCGGCAATAACAGCCTTATATCCGGCTTGATACTTAAACCGTGGAGCGAAAGAAACAAAACGCAGATGCAGTTAACGCCGGTTCTCCAGCAGAAATTAAATTCGGTTACCGGCTTAAAATTAGTCGCGTTCGCGCTGCCCAGCCTGCCGGGTTCGCAGGGACTGCCGGTAGAGTTCGTGGTTAATTCTACGTCTAATTACGACGAGTTGAGAAGCGTTACCGACAGCCTTATGCAAAAAGCCATGCAAAGCGGCTTGTTTTTGTATATGGACAGCGATTTAAAATACGACGAACCCCAGTTAAAAATTTCCATAGATAAGAGCAAAGCGCAGAGCATGGGCGTAGATATGCAGGAAATAGGAGATACTCTTTCGACCATGCTGAGCGAAAATTACGTCAACTGGTTTGAAATGAACGGTTACAGCTATAAAGTCATACCGCAGGTTTCGCAAAAATACAGGTTTACCCCTAATATGCTGAAAAATTATTACGTTCAGGCTTTAAACGGGAATATGGTGCCGCTTTCCAGTTTTATAAAAATTAAAACCGTAGTCGTGCCGGAATCCTTAAACCAGTTTAACCAGCTAAATTCCGTTACGGTGTCCGCCGTAGCCAAGCCCGGCGTAACCGTCGGTCAGGCGTTAAGCTATCTGGAGAATACTTCAAAAAATATATTCCCCAAAGGTTTTTCATATAATTTTGCCGGACAGTCCCGCCAGTACGTCGAGGAAGGTTCGGCTATGATAGTAACGTTTTTCTTCTCGCTTATAATCATATATCTTATTTTAGCCGCCCTTTTCGACAGTTTCATCGACCCGGTTATCATTCTGATAAGCGTCCCAATGTCTTTAACCGGAGCCCTGATATTTTTAAGCCTGGGTTTTGCCACGATTAACATTTATACCGAAGTAGGTCTTGTTACGCTTATAGGGCTTGTCAGCAAGCACGGAATACTTATTACCAAGTTCGCTAACGACTTGCAGAAAGAAGGAATGGATAAACGCTCGGCGATAGAGCATGCTTCCGCGATAAGGCTAAGACCTATTTTAATGACTACCGCCGCGATGGTTTTCGGAGTAGTGCCTCTTTTAATCGCCACGGGAGCCGGAGCCGTAAGCAGGTTCGATATAGGGCTCGTAATAGCCGCAGGACTTGGAATAGGGACTTTCCTTACCATATTCATAGTCCCTACGGTTTATATGTATATAGGCAAAGATTTAAATAAAGTTAGTGAAAACGCAAAATAATAAATTTACTTTCTGAGCCTCGGGTCGACCAAGGCATAGGCTATATCTGCTAAAAGATTCCCTAAAAGGGTAAGAACAGCGCCTATTACCAATATCCCCATAATAGTCGGATAGTCGCGGGCCAGTACGCCCTGATAGAAAAGCCTTCCCATTCCGTTTATGTCGAATATGGTTTCTATTATTACGCTTCCGCCGATAAGCCCCGGGACGCTTAAACCAAGTATAGTTATAAAAGGTATCAAGGCGTTTTTCATGGCATGCCTGTAAACGACCGTCCGTTCTTTCAGCCCCTTTGCCCTGGCGGTAATAATATAATCCTGCCTGTAAACTTCAAGCATATTTCCCTTTAAATATCTCGAAAGACCGGCTATGCCTCCGAAACCTGCCACAAAAACCGGCATTATCAGATGTTTAGCTATATCGGATATTTTTTCGTACCAGGGGAAAAAATTATAGCCTAATGAAGTTATTCCGCCTATAGGCAAGATATGCAAGTCTATTCCAAAAAATATTATAAGAAGCAAGGCTACCCAGAAAGAAGGAGCCGCAAAGCCTATGAATACAAAAACCGTGGTAATCTTATCGAAAAAAGAATCGTGTTTTACCGCCGACAGGACTCCAAGAGGAACGGAAAACAAAAATATGAAAACCAGCGCTAAGGAGTTAATAAGAATCGTGATGCCTATGGTTCTTTTAATTTCAGTTATTACCGGTTCATGGTTTGCCGTAAAAGAAACGCCGAAGTCTAATGTAACTATTCTTTTAAGCCAGTCGAAATACTGGGTTAAAAGGGGCTTGTTTAAGCCGTAAAGCTTTGCGAGCATCAGCCTCGAAGATGCGGACACCCTTGGATTTAAGCCTAATTGTTCGGTCAGGGGGTTTCCGGGGGCAAGGTGTATGACGAAAAAAGATATCAGCGTGATACCTATTAAAATAGGTATCATAAATAAAATTCTTTTGGCTATATATATTCCCATAACCGCGCCTGTTTTATAGGGGTTGAAATAAATTATTTTATAAAAATATATTATATATTATAATATCCCTGAATTAATATTAAAAAATTTATGAACGAAATTATTAACGCTTTTAAAAAAAATAAACTTGCCCTGTTTTCCCTGCTTTTCATATTGCTTGTCATAGCATCCGCGATATTAGCGCCTTATGTATCTCCGTACAACCCGGATAAAATAGACGTAAGCGCAATTTTGCTTCCGCCCGGCGGCACCCATATTCTCGGAACGGACCAGCTCGGCAGGGACGTCCTTTCGAGGCTCATTTACGGCGGGAGGATTTCGATAGAAGTCGGTTTCATAGCCGTTTCGCTGTCTATGATGATAGGAATTCCGATAGGGGCATATGCCGGTTATTACGGCGGTATTACGGACAGCATACTAATGAGGTTCGTCGATATAATGCTCACGTTTCCTTCTTTTTTCTTAATCCTCGCCATAAGCGCGATACTGAAGCCTTCAATTATAAATATAATGATAATTATCGGCTTGACGTCATGGATGGGGATATCCCGAATTATCAGGGCGGAATTTACGCAAAACAGGGAAAAAGATTATGTTCTTGCCGCGCGCGCCGCTGGCGCATCAGATGCGTATATCATGTTTTTTGAAATTTTGCCTAACACTATCGCGCCAATTTTAGTTTCGGCTACTCTTGGATTAGCGGGCGCTATCCTTATTCAGGCTTCGCTAGCCTTTCTTGGAATCGGCATAATGCCTCCTACGGCAAGCTGGGGCGGAATGCTCTCCAGAGGAAAAACATATATAATGGTAGCATGGTGGCTTACCCTTTTTCCCGGAATAGCGATACTGCTGACGGTGCTTAGCTTCAACCTCGTGGGAGAAGCCGTAAGGAATGCCCTCGACCCCAGATATTCCGGCGAAAGATAAATATAAATTACGGCTTTAAAATATGCTGGAATTATGCTAAAATGTATAAAATATTTTTAAATAAAAAAAGGGGATAACCAATATGAATATTATTAACATAAAATCGGTCAAGGCGTTTTTTTTATTATTAATCTTTATTGCGTTTTCCGGTTTTGCGCTGACAGGATGCGCCACGACCCGCAATATGCAGGGAAACCCGATTATGTCCGCTAACGTCGCTAAAATAATAAACGGAACCACTACCGAAAGCCAAATCGTTTCAATGTTCGGTCCGCCTTATGCCATAGAAAAAAATCCTTTAACGCCGGGTACGGCAATCTATAAATACAGGTTTTCGTATAAAAAATACGTGCATATGGGCAATGAAATACTTACCGCATCCACGAGAAAATATAAGCAGAAGCTCAGCGTGGTCATAAAAAACGGAATAGTAATAAGCCACAGTTTTACCTCAACCGGAAATACTTCGCTAAAAAAGATATTAAAAAAACAAAATAACTATTAATTTATTATAAAAAAATAAAATTATGGATATAAAATTTACAAAACTTGAAGGCGCAGGCAACGACTATTTTTATTTGGACGCTATAAACGATTTGCCGGCCTGCGTTTCCGACGATACCGATTTCTACAGGGAGCTTGCCGTAAAAATCAGTGACAGGCATTTCGGAGCAGGCTCAGACGGCATTATAATAATTTTGCCGCCTTCGCGAGGCGTCTCGGAACCTGACGGCGGCGGCTCCTCCGTTAAGGCGGACTTCCGCATGCGTATGTTTAACGCCGACGGCTCCGAAGGAGAAATGTGCGGAAACGGCATAAGATGCTTTGCCAAATATATATACGACAGGCATCTTACCGATAAAAAAATTATAAACATAGAAACGCTTGCCGGCGTAAAGACGGTGGAGGTATTTTTAAACCCCGGGACGGGAACCGTAAAAGAAGCCCGCGTATTTATGGGCATTCCGCAATTTAAAACCGAAGCGGTTCCGGCAGTTTTTGCGAAACCAGAAATTATTAACGAAAAGATAAGCGCGGGCGGAAAAGAATTTGAATTATCTTGCGTTTCCATGGGAAATCCTCATTGCGCCGTATTCGTCGAAGACGTTAAAAGTTTCGACGTGCATTTTTACGGCAGCTTGATAGAAAACAATAAAATGTTCCCTAAAAGAATAAACGTGGAATTCGTTCAGGTTATGGACGATAAAAACGTGCTCGTAAGAACGTGGGAAAGAGGCTCCGGCGAAACTTTGGCATGCGGGACCGGCGCTTGCGCCGTATATTCCGTTATGAGAAAAACCGGAAGGATTAAAGAAAGCGCCCTTAACGTAAATTTATACGGCGGGACGCTTAAAATATCGGGAGAGCTGGACGAAGGCGTTTACATGGTAGGACCTGCGGAAGAAGTCTTTACCGGCTCTTTTAATTTTGATTATAAGATATCATAATATGCGCAGGTTTTTCCTAAAAGCTACATTTATTTTATCCGCCCTTTTCGTTTTCCTGAGTTTAACCGCCGGAACGTCATATTCTTATTTTAACCGCCGGAACGAAATTATATTTAAAAAAGCCTACGATAATTATTCGCGCGGTATGTACAAACCGGCGGCGGACCAATTCCGGCTTTACGGCGTTAAAGGCAGCCTTTTAAAAGATTATGCCCTTTATTACCAAGGACTGTCCCTATTTAAGCTTAAGGAATATCGCGATGCAGGCCGCGTTTTTTTAAACCTTGCAAGCCTGTATCCTAAATTTGTTTTTTATAAAAACGCAGTTTTTTACCTTGCGCTTTGCGAAGAGAAAAACGGATTTTACCTTTCGGAGATTTCCCACCTGCGTTACATAGCCGGACACTCCAAAAAATCGGCTGTCCGCTCATACGCTATGTTTAAGATATATAAGGCGTATATCAAGCTTAAGAACCGCAGGCTTGCCGAACGTTTTTTACTGCGTATTTATACCGACTACCCAGTTTTTTCCAAATCGCATAACATAAATTTTAGCGAAGCCTCCTTGAGCGAGCCTCAAAAAATCAAGCGCGGGCTCAATTTATATTACGACTCTTATTATACGGAATCTATCGGGCTTTTAAAAAATATTTCTGCGAAAAGCAAAAAAGCAAGGTTTATAATCTTAAAAGATTTAATGAAGCTTAAAAGCCCTCTTTTTTTAAAACAGGCGGATGAATGTTTACGGGCGCATAAAGCCCAAAGCTGTTACCGGTATTACGGGGTTAGGAAACTAAGCGTTTTAGAACTTAAAGCACGTTATTATTATTATATTTTGCATAACAGCGGGAAAGCCGGACTTCTTTTAGATAAAATAGCCGGCAGGTACGGTTTTTTATCTGACAGGGAAATGCTAATATACAGGCAAATCGTATGGAACGCCGTCCTAAATGATTTAAAAAGGGGAAATACGGCATTCGCCGCAGATAAGCTTAAATCTTTTTTGGCGGTAAGCGACAAGGTCGATGGGGAAAACGCAAAATTTCTATTCTGGTACGGGGAGACGCTGGAAAAACTGGGCTATAGGAGGAGGGCGTCTTTTTATTTTAATATAATCAAAGGTTCCAGATTTCTCAGATATTCTTATTACGGCATAATGTCCGCAATTATGATAAACAAAATAGACGGAATGAAAGGGGCGTCCGCAAAAAACCTTAACGTCGGCTACATAGGAAGTCATGCCCGCGCGAAAAGTAAAATTACCGATTATAAGTATATAAAGCCCTACTTAAATTTTTTAGCTTTCAAAAGGTTTAAGGCGTTTTTAAGCTTAAAATTATATTCCCTTTCAAACGTAGAAATGCAAAGATTCTATCCTGCAATCAGGAACAAAAAGGCCGGGGCGGCTTTTGCCTATATGCTCTATAAAAACCGAGAATACGGGGCGGCGGTCGGTTTGGCGTCCAACATGATTTATAATTACAAATACAAGTATTTGCTTTTGGACGGGAACTTTTTGAAAATACTTTATCCCCGTCCTTATTATGCCTCCGTATTAAAATATTCTTCCAGATACGGTATTCCGGTAAATTTAATATACGGGATAATGAGGCAGGAAAGCCTTTATAATCCGGCGTGCTATTCAAGCGCCAGCGCCATAGGCCTTATGCAGATAATACCGTCGACCGGATATTATATCGCAAAACGTACGAGGTGCTATAACTTTAATCCTTCGATGCTTTACAGGAAAAATATAAATATAAGTTTCGGTTCGTATTATTTAAAGACGCTCCTAAGCCAGTTCTATAATAAAAAATATCTTGCGATAGCGTCTTATAACGCCGGTCCGGGTGCGGTCGCCTACTGGAGGAATTACTTATTGAAAAATTATAAAATGCCCCTGTTCATTGAGCTTATTCCTTTCAATCAGACAAGAAACTACGTAAAAAGAGTTCTCGCAAATTATTACGTCTATAATTCGCTTTATTAAACCATGAGTATTCAGGCAAAAAAAAGGATAGACGAACTGACCGATACGATAAATTACCACAATTACCGCTATTATATGCTTGAAGACCCGGTTATTTCCGACTTTGAATTCGACAGGCTGAGCAAAGAACTTGCGGCTCTGGAAAATACATATCCGCAATACGTCAGGGAGGATTCTCCTTCAAAAAGAGTAGGCGGAGCCGTAAGCGAGAAGTTCGGGCAGGTCAGGCACAATATTCCTATGCTTTCGCTGGACAATACATACTCGCGCGACGAAGTAGCCGAGTTCGACGCGAAAATTAAAAGATTTTTGGGATATCCGGCTGCCGAAGAAATAGAATACGAGTGCGAACTTAAATTTGACGGACTAGCCGTGGAACTAATTTATAAAGACGGCATTTTCATGCAGGGTTCTACAAGGGGCGACGGCGTAACGGGAGAAGACGTAACCGCAAATTTGAAAACTATAAATACAATACCCTTAAAACTGCAAAAAAACATCGGTTATATCGAGGTGCGCGGCGAAGTTTTAATGGACAAGAAAGGCTTTAAAAAGCTCAACGAGGAAAGGCTTAAAGAAGGTTTAAGCCTTTTCGCTAATCCGAGAAACGCCGCTTCCGGCAGCATAAGGCAGCTTGACCCTGAAGTTACCTCGAAGCGCAATCTCATAATGTTCGCATACGGGACGGGCGGTTACTCCAAAGAAATAATTTTTGAAACGCAATTTGAAATGATGAATTTTTTAAGAGCCGCCGGAATAAATATAAACAAAAACGTCGCGGTAGTTAAGGGGATATCCGGCGCGATAGATTTTTTCGACAGCGTGGCTAAAAAAAGGGAATCCCTGCCTTTTGAAATCGACGGCATAGTCATAAAGGTAAACGACCTTAAACTTCAGGAAAGGCTCGGAGAAATATCAAAAAGCCCCAGATGGGCTACGGCTTATAAATTTTCCGCGAAGCAGGAAGTATCCGAAATAACCGGCATAGAAGTTTCGGTCGGCAGGACGGGGATATTGACGCCCGTCGCGATTTTGAAGCCGGTAAACATCGGCGGCGTTGTGGTCAGAAGGGCGACACTTCATAACCAGGACGAAATAGACAAAAAGAATATAAACATAGGCGACGGTGTGCTGGTCGAGAGGTCGGGCGACGTTATTCCCGAAGTAGTCAAGGTTATATCCAAAGGCGGAAAAAGCGGACCTTTCAAACTGCCCGAATTATGTCCGTGCTGCGGTTCCTTGACGGTGATAGACGGCGCCGCCCACAGGTGCATGAACGAACTTTCCTGCCCGTGCCAGATTAAAGGGACGATAGTCCATTTTTCTTCCAAGCGGGCAATGGACATAGAAGGTCTTGGCGAAAGAATAGTCGATAAATTAGTAGAAAAAGGTTTAATAAAAAACGTCGCGGATATTTATTATTTAAAAAAAGGGGATTTAAGCGGATTGGAAGGTTTCGGGGAGAAATCCGAAGAAAATCTTTTTAATTCTATTGAAAAATCTAAAAATATATCATATGATAGATTTATTTACGCTTTGGGCATAAGGCACGTCGGCGAGCATATCGCGGATTTGCTGGTAAAATATTTCGGCGGCATCGAAGGCATTAAAAGTGCCGGCATAGAAGAACTTTCCTCCAGGTTCGGCATAGGGGAAGAAATAGGAAAATCTATTTTTAATTTTTTCAGGACAGGCTCTAATACCGCCGTAATAGAAAGGCTTTTTAAAGCCGGAGTTTCCCCTCATATCGTAAACGTTTCCGCGTATGCCGGATACGGCAAAATCGCCGGTAAAAGTTTTATTTTTACGGGAGGGCTTAAAGACTTTACGAGGGACGAAGCTGAAAATAGCGTAAAAGAAATGGGCGGCATCGTAGAAAAAACCGTTAAAAAAAAGTTGGATTACGTAGTTGCGGGAAACGAACCCGGCTCCAAATACGACAAAGCCGTAAAACTTAAACTTAATATAATAAACGAAGAAGAATTTAAAGAACTAATAAAATAAACATTTAAATAAACGGGTGCATTTATGTCAAAGTTAAAGAAAAATGAAAATTTTAACGGCGGACGGTTCGTACGCTTAGGACGCTTAGGAGTTTTCATCGCTTTTTTGGTTTCCTTTTTAATTATATCAGGTACGTTAAATTCCGCCTATGCTTTATTAACTCCAAGGCTTACGAGAAACATTCCCGTAGGCAGTTTCCCTTTCGGAGTGGCTTTTTCGCCCAACGGCAATTATGCCCTCGTTTCTAACTCGGATAACGATACCGTTTCGGTCGTCAGCATGGCTACCAAGGGAACGGTCGCGTCGATTAAGGTCGGCTCCCATCCTACCGGCGTGGCTATAGCGCCTTCCCTGACTTTTGCCTACGTATGCAATACCGCTTCGGGAAACGTCAGCCTTTTAAATATGTCCACGCTTACAAAAGCCATGAATATAAACACGGGCGGAAGTCCGGTAGGCGTAGTTTTTTCCATTGATTCCAAATACGCTTTTGTCACCAATATCCATAGCAACGAAGTAGATGTAATAAATACGATGCAAAATGCCGTAATTAAAAGGATAAACGTCGGAAAAAAACCGCAGGGAATAGCGATATCTCCAAACGGAAAAATAATCGTCGTGGCAAACGCCGGAGGGTCTTCCGTTTCTATAATTAACGTATCTACCATGTCCGTAATAAGAAATATACGCACAGGTAAAAATCCTACTTCCGTAGCGTTTTCTCCTTCCGGTTCGCCGGTAAAATATTTTTACGTATCTTCAGGCAAAGATAACAAGATATATGTTTATAATGAAAAAAACTTTGCGCCGGTCAGGAACTTCAAGACCCTGTCCGACCCGTCTTCTTTGGGCTTGACTCCCGACGGTATGATGCTTTTTGTCGTAAATTATCAGAACATGGCGCTTTCTGTTTACAACGCGGTGCATTTTAATCACATAAAGACCATAAATTTACCTACAGGTCCTATAAACGTAGCGGTTTCTCCCGACGGAAGCGCCGCGCTCGTAACCGTAACTTCGGCGTCCAGCGCCGCCTTTATAAGAATTAAAAGGACAAGCGCGGCGTACGCGAACATCGCGCCCGTTTCTCCGGTCGTAACCGGAACTCCGGTAACCGCTATTACTTCACCCGTACAGACAACAGCCGCAGTTCCTTCTCAGGCAGCTCCTTATACCGCGTATTCGCGTGCGTATGCTCCTACTTCGAACTACGTGCCGCAGCCTTTCGGTAAAGTGGCTACCGTTTATACCGGCAAGGGACCGACCGCCGCCGCCGTTACGCCGGACGGAAGATATCTTTACGTCATAAATACCCAGGGCGCTACTTTAAGCATTATAGACGTCGCCAAAGCCGAAGTCGTCAAAACGGTTAAAGTCGGCAGTTATCCGTCTGCCGTCAGAATTTCGCCGGACGGGCATTACTGTTTCATCGTTAATTCCGGCACAGATACGGTAACTATAATTTCAACCGGCAATTACTATTGATAAAAAGAAATTTTTTCATTTTTTTTAAAGCGCTGCCGTTTATTTTATTTATACTTTTTACGCAAAAAAGGTTTGTGATTTTCGGAAAGAGGCGGACTTTGAGCGAAAAATACCACTCAAAGTCCGCAAAATGGCTTACCCGCATAATCGCCGCGCTCGGACCGACTTTTATAAAGCTGGCGCAGGTTATTTCCACCAGGGCGGATTTTTTGCCCGCCGCTTATTTAGAAGCCCTTTCCACCCTGCAGGACGAGGTTCCCCCCGTTTCGTTTTCCAAAATTAAGCCTATTATCGAAAAAGACTGCGGCAAAAGCATAAAAGATATTTTTGAAGAATTTAACGGAGAGCCTTTGGCCGCCGCTTCGGTAGCACAGGTTTACAGGGCTGTTTATAAAGGCGGAAACGTCATAGTCAAGATAATCAGACCCGACATCGAAAAAAACGTAGCAATAGACATAAGGACTTTAAAAAGCGTTTTAAACCTGTTAAAAATTTTCTTTCCACAGAATAAATCCATTCAGTCTATCTCCGTAGTATTAAGAGAATTCAGCGTTACCATTTATGAGGAAATGGATTTAATCCACGAAGCCAAAAATATAAAAGAATTTAAAAAAATCGCAAAAGAACTCGACTTTGTCGTAATTCCCAAAATATATTCCGAACTGACCTCTAAAAACATACTCGTTATGGATTTCCATAAAGGGGTTAAGATTACTAATTTCAATCAGATAAAAGAAATGGGTTTAGAGCCGAAAAAGATTATCGACAAACTCATAGAATTTTATATTTACCAGTCTTTAGTTACCGGAATAGTTCATGCCGACCCGCATCCCGGAAATATTTTAGTCGATGGAAACGGCAAAATTATAATGCTGGATTTCGGGCTGGTAATACATATATCCGAAGATACGAAGCAAAATCTTATTAAGGCGGTTCTTGCGGGCATAAAGGAGGACATTCCGGGTATAATAGACGCCTATTACGCGCTTGGAATAATAAATAAAGAAGTTTCAAGGCAGCTGTTGGAAAATATGGCTGGGAAGCTTTATAAAGTTTTAAGCCAGAAAGATATTTCAAGCAAAAAGATACAGGTTATAATTACCGAGATTATGAAAAGCTTTTACGCGTTTCCTTTCGAGCTTCCGCAAAATCTCGTATATATATTTAAAACCGCGGCGCTTTTAGAAGGCATAGGCACGGCGTATAACCCGTCATACAATCTCGTTAAAGACATTATTCCGGTAGCAAAAAGATATATAAGGCAGACTGAATTAGGAAAGTCTTTTAATCCGGTTAATTACGTTAAAAACCTGTTCGGGCAAATAAAAGAGTTCGTAAACGATACCAGAAGACTTATGCACGTTGCATACTCGGAAGATTTCAGGGTAAAAATCCACCCGACCAACATATCGGGTCTGGAAAACTTTTTGATACACGTAATAAAAAGGCTCATAGCCTCGGTTATAGGCGGTTTTATCGGAATAATATCGGCGCTCGTATTTATAGAATATAAAAACGTCTATATGCTTATCGCCGGACTTGCGGTTTCGGCGTTTACGGTATTCCTTTCGGTCGCTTTTCCGATAAAAACGACTTACGGCTATTCGACGCTCCTCGACGTTTTCAGGCGCAGGAACGACGGGTAGGATTAAATAATTAGTGAGCGCGGCGCGATAATTTTGTATAATAATAATTAATATGAAATCTAACGAAAAAATAAAGCGTATCGGGGCGGTTTTGCTTGCCGGAGGCTTGGGAACGAGGATGAAATCCGAAGAGCCTAAGGCGCTTTCCGGTTTATTGGAAAACCCGCTTATATTTTATAGCGTTAAATCGTTGATAGACGCCGGAAAAGAATTTAACGTCCGGCGCGGGACAGGCAAGTACGGGGTTTTTTTAGATAAAATCGGCACGGTAATAGGGCATAAGGGAGAACTCGTCAAAAATTACGTTTCCAAAGAAAAAAGGTTTAAAAGAAAAGGACTGTCTTTAGATTTTTCAGTTCAGGAAAGATATCTCGGCACGGGAGACGCCGCAAAAAAAGCCCTCGATATGTTTCCCAAAGGCGCTGATGAAACCGATATAATAATCCTGCCGTGCGATATGCCCCTAATAAAACCTGAAACTCTAATAGAAACCATAAAATTTCATTTCGACAACGGCAACGATTTAACGGTTTTATCTGTGGAAGCAGAAAATCCATATTCCTACGGCAGAATTTTAACCGACAAAAAGGGGTACGTAGAAAAAATAGTCGAAGAAAAAGAGCTGCGCGATTATCCGCCGGATACGGCTTTAATAAAGGAAATTAATTCCGGCGTCTATATAATAAAACTTAATCTCTTAAGGAAATTTATCGGACGCATAAAGCCCGATAACAGGAAGAAAGAGTATTATCTTACCGACATAGTCGGCATTTTTTACAACGAGAGGCTGAAAACCGCCTGCTATAAATCATGCCGTCCCGAAGAGTTTGCGGGGGTAAATTCAAAAGCCGACTTAATGAACGCCCAAAGAATACTCCAAAAAAGATTAATTGATGATTTTATGGAAAAAGGCGTTAATTTTATATCTGACGACAATATTTATATAGGTCATAACGTTAAAATAGGCGAAAATTCGGTTATATACCCGGGAGTTTTTTTATCCGGCAAAACCATTATAATGAAGGGTGCGGTTATCGAAAACGGCTGCGTGATAAAAGATTCGTCCATTTTGGATAATACCATAATAAAGCCTTACAGCGTTATTGAAAACTCTATCGTAATGAACGACGTTCAGATAGGACCTTTCGCAAGGTTAAGACCGGAAACTTACATTTCTGAAGGGAGCCGCATAGGAAATTTCGTCGAGGTTAAAAAATCTTTTATCGGCAAAAACACTAAGGCGTCGCATTTAAGCTACATAGGGGACGCACTTATCGGCGACGAAGTCAACATAGGCGCGGGAGTTATAACCTGCAACTATGACGGGAAAAATAAATATAAAACAATAATAGAAGGCGGATGCTTTATCGGTTCGGATTCGCAGCTCGTCGCTCCGGTCAAGGTAGGCAGGGATTCATACGTAGGCTCCGGGACGACCGTCACTAAAGACGTTCCTGAAGGCGCTCTTGCCATATCCAGAACGCCCCAGCGGAATATCGAGGGCTGGGCGTCAAAAAGAAAACAGGAACAGAAACAGGAACGCGTTAAGGCAAGGACGGTAAAAACGGTTAAGAAAAATAAAGGAGAAAAATAATAATGTGCGGAATTATGGGTTTTTCCGGCGCTGGAAAGGGGACTGACCCAAGCCTGTCCCCAAAAAATAGGGAAAGCTCGGTAGATATAGTTTTAAGCGGGCTAAAAAGCCTTGAATACAGGGGATACGATTCTTCAGGCATTGCTTATTACGACGAAGGCGAAAATAAAATAAAATCCATTAAAAAATCTGGCAAGCTGGTCAACCTGTCCAACGAGTTCAGCTGTATCACTCCGGTAAAGTCCGATATCGCCATAGGGCACATAAGGTGGGCTACGCACGGAAAACCTACGGACGACAACGCCCATCCGCATATGGACTGTTCTGGAAATATCGCCATAGTCCATAACGGTATAATAGAAAACTACGCCGCCTTAAAAAACGTCCTCATTAAGAAAGGTCATAAATTTATTACCCCTACCGACTCCGAGGTTATTTCGCATTTAATAGAAGATTATATAATTAACGAAGGCAAGTCCTTTTACGAGGCGGTAAGGCTTTCGGCAAACGAACTTTCAGGCGCCTTCGCCTTTTTAGCCTTATACGCGCCAGAAAAAAGCATCGCGGCGGTAAAATACGGTCCTCCTTTAGTGGCCGTGCAAAAAGACGGCGATATTTATTTAGCAAGCGACGTTTCCCCCTTAATGGAGTATTCCAACGAGGCGTTATATTTAAAAAATTCGGAAATAGCATATTTTAAAGGCGGCAAGCTTGAATTAACCGATTTTAAGGGTAAGAAAATCCGCAAAACCGTGACCAATATAGACTGGGACGCGTCAAGGTCGGTAAAGACCGGCTTCTCGCATTTTATGCAAAAAGAAATATTTGAACAGCCGTCCTGCCTTCTGGATTCTTTTTCGTCGAGGATTATATCCCTGTTGTCTTCCGCCGCGGCAAATAAAACCTCCGACGCAGCGTTTTCAGGATTTGAGGTTATCCTCGAAGATTTGAAGCTTACGAAAAAAGACGTGGAAAGCGCTTCGAGAATAGTTATTACCGCCTGCGGTTCCTCTTACTACGCGGGACTTGCCGTCAAATACATTACCGAAACGCTTTGCGGCATACCGGTAATAGTCGAATACGGTTCGGAATTCAGGTACGAAAACTTTCCCATATCTAAGGACGATATATTCATAGGAATTTCGCAGTCGGGGGAAACGGCGGACACAAACAGCGCCCTAGAACTGGCTAAGGCTAAACGCGCGGGAATACTTTCAATTACCAACGTCCCTGGTTCCCAGATAACCGCCATGTCGGATAAAGGCGTCATATATACCCATGCAGGACCCGAAATAGGCGTGGCTTCCACTAAGGCTTTTACGACGCAGATTATGTGCGGACTGCTTCTCGCTTTATATATCCGTCAGGTTAAAAGTTCCGTTCCGCAGGCAAAAGGGGCATTTTTGCGGAAAATTTTTGAAGACATAGTCGAACTGCCGAGAAAAGTAGAAAAAGTTTTGCTTATGGACGGGGCTATCAAAGAAATCGCTAAAAAATATTATAAAAACTCCGATTTTTTATACCTTGGAAGGGGGATACTGTATCCCATAGCAATGGAAGGAGCTTTAAAATTAAAGGAAATTTCTTACATCCACGCCGAAGGCTATCCAGCGGGAGAAATGAAGCACGGTCCCATCGCCCTCATCGACGAAAATATGCCGGTGCTGTTTCTTTTGTCTAATAATACGCTTGCTCCTAAAACCATATCCAATATGGAAGAAATAAAGGCAAGGGGCGGCAGGATTATCGCGGTCGCGGATTACGAACCGGAAATAGACGGGATTTCGGATTTAATAAAAATACCGGAAACCTCGGAAGTTGTAAGCCCGATACTTTACACGGTGCCGCTCCAGCTTCTCGCTTATCATACCGCCTCCCTCAAAGGCACGGATATCGACCAGCCCCGCAATCTTGCAAAAAGCGTTACGGTAGAGTAAAATATTAAATAAAAAGGGAAAAATAAAAACTTGGAAGACTATCTTAAAGGCTTGAACGACGAACAGCTAAAAGCCGTCCTTCACGAAGACGGACCGCTTCTAATACTTGCGGGAGCAGGTTCGGGCAAGACCAGAGTTATAACCTTGCGCGCAGTCCACCTTTTAAAAACGGGCAAGGCTATGCCTTATAATATTTTAGGCGTTACCTTTACCAACAAGGCGGCGCGTGAAATGAAGGAAAGAATAAAAAGGGCGCTGGCGAACGGAAGCGGAAACGTTAGCGGCGGCGAGCCTGAATTTTCGACTTTTCATTCTTTCTGCCTGAAGCTTTTGCGCAGGCACGCGGACTTAATCGGCTACGAGAGGTCTTTCGTAGTATTCGATGAAGACGATTCGTCCAAAACAGTCGCAAAAATCATAAAATCCCTTAACTTAAACGAAAAAATCATTACTCCTTCCAAGGCGAAGTATTTTATCGAAAAGAACAAAAATTCATTTATAAACGCCGAAGGGTCTTTTTCTACGGTAAGGGCATGGGAAAAGGATTACCCCGTCATATATTCCGAATATTCTAAAAGACTTAAAGAAAACAACGCTATGGATTTTAACGACCTCTTGTTTAACGCCGTGAAGCTTTTTCAGGATAATCCGCAGGTCCTCGAAAAATATTCTAACCTTTATAAATATATAATGGTGGACGAGTTTCAGGATACGAACTATATTCAGGACAAACTGATTAAAATTCTTGCCGGAAAGCACAAAAACATATGCGTCGTAGGCGACGACGACCAGTCGATTTACAGTTTCAGGGGCGCCACAATAGACAATATTTTGAGTTTCGAAAAAACCTATCCGTCGTGCGCCGTAATAAAATTAGAAAGAAATTACCGCTCGACCAAAAATATCCTTAACGCCGCTTCCGCCATCGTCAAGGGAAATAAAATGAGGAAGGACAAAACCCTTAAAACGGACAAAAAAAGCGGAGGAAGCGTTATAACGGTTTATAACGCAAACAACGATTATTCTGAAAGCTACTATATGGCTAAGGAAATACGGCGGCTTATCAGGGAAGACGGCTATTCCAACAAAGACATAGCTATACTTTACAGGGCAAATTCCCAGTCGAGGGTGATAGAGGACAGGCTCATAAAGGAAAGCATAAGATATAATATTTACGGTGGGTTAAAATTTTACCAGAGAAAGGAAATAAAAGACATTCTTTCTTTCCTGAGGTTTGCCGTAAATCCTAAAGACCTTTTAAGCTTTGAAAGAAGTATACAGTGCGTTCCGACGGGCGCGGGAGAAAAGACTATAAAAACTATGCAGGATATCGCTTCAGAGAGCGGCGAAAGCATTTTAACGGCGCTTGAAAAAGGCTTATTTTCTTCCATCAGGGGGCTTAAAGAGCTTAAAGGTGCGGTAGCTAATTATTTCGCCTTAATAAAAAAAATAAAATATGAGATAGAAAGCGCGGTAAAAGGCAGGCAAAATACCGCCGAAACAGGTGCGGACGCCGCGGAAAAAAACGGCAGGACGACGGGCGCGGTCGCCGGTTCGGGCAACCTCCCCATAGACAACAAACTGCCGGACATAATAAATTTCGTATATAAGTTTTCAGGCTACGAATCAATGCTTAAAGCCGGCGTATCAAAAGCCGTGGAACTTGACGCCAACAGAATGGACAACATCGAAGAATTGATAAACGCTTCCGTAGAATTTGACGATATTACGGAATTTTTAGACCAGAGCGCGATTAACGACAATAGGGACGAACAAGGGGAGGACGCGGGCGCGGCGGCGGGTTCGGATATAACCAAGGTATCGCTTATGACCCTTCACAGCGCGAAAGGCTTAGAGTTTCCGGTAGTCTTTATAGCAGGGCTGGAAGAGCATCTTTTTCCGCATATAAGGTCTTTAGACAACGAACTGTCCGTCGAAGAAGAAAGAAGGCTCTGTTACGTCGGCATTACGCGGGCGAAAGAAAAGCTTTATCTTACGTGGTCTAAAAGAAGAAGGACGGGAAAAGAATACAAATATAATATGCCGTCCAGATTTTTAAAGGAAATACCGGAAGAGCTGATAGAAGAAATAACCGATACTTACGAATATTATTAAAACGGAGCCGGACATGGAAAAGGAAAGTAACGAAAATACAAACCGTAAAGAAAATTTAATCGACGTAAACTACGTCATGAAGCTCGCAAAACTGGATTTAAGCCCCGAAGACCTCGGGCATTTCGGCGCGGAATTAGAAAAGATAATCGGATATATAGACATGATAGGGGAGGCGGACGTTTCTGCGGTAGAAACGGCTGAAGCCTCCATCGAACTTGAATACGACAGCCTGGCGGGATTTGAAGGCTTAAGCGAAAAGTTTTACAAAGACTGCCGAATCGACGAATGTAAGACCGACGAAAGCTACGATTTCGGTATAGTAAAAAACAACGCGCCTGATTTCGAGACCCAAGCCGCCGGTTCGGAAACCGGTTTTTTCTTAGTTCCGCAGGTTATAGAGTAAAATCCCATATAAAATACCACAGGCAAAAAAGGAGAAGAATATCAATCATGACTGACTTATATAAGCTGACCATAGGCGAACTTTCGGGTTTGCTGTCAAAAAGGGAAATTAAAAGCGTCGATATCCTTAATTCTTACATTAAAAGGATAAAAGAACTTGACCCTGAGATATCGGCTTACCTTTATACCGATTTCGACGAGGCTTACAAAAACGCTGAGGAGGCGGATAAGATAATCGCTTCGGCGGCGGCTGCAGGCGGAGGCGTTTCTGGCGGCGCAGGTTTCCCGGCCCTTACCGGCATCCCTCTTTCCATTAAGGATATTTTTTTGATAAAAGGCAAAAAAACCACTTGCGCGTCGAAAATATTAGACAATTTTATTAGCCCTTACGATTCGACCGTTGTAAAAAGGCTTAAGGAAAATAATTACGTTTTTTTGGGAAAAGTTAACTTAGACGAATTTGCGATGGGTTCTTCCACGGAAAACAGTGCCTATAAGACGACTAAAAACCCTTACGATTTAGACAGGGTACCCGGAGGTTCCAGCGGAGGCTCCGCCGCTTCCGTCGCCGCCGATATGTGCGCCGGTTCTTTCGGCACCGATACCGGAGGCTCGGTAAGGCAGCCAGCCGCCCTCTGCGGCGTAGTAGGGCTTAAACCCACGTACGGCTTAATCTCCAGATACGGCATCATAGCTTTCAGCTCGTCTTTAGACCAGGCAGGCGTTCTTGCCAAAGACGTAACCGACGCCGCGATTATGCTTAACGCAGTTGCGGGGTTCGACGAAAAAGACCAGACGACCAGAAGGTTTAAGATAAAAGACTATGCCGGAATAGTTAAGAAGGCGGACAAATCGTTAATTAAGGGCTTAAGGGTCGGACTGCCGTCAGAATTTTTTTCGGACGGATTAGACCCTGAAATCAACGCCAAAATAACCGAAGTTAAAAATCTGTTGAAAGATATGGGCGCGGTTATAACGGAAGTTTCGCTTCCCAACACCAAATATTCTGTAGCCGCCTACTATATTACCGCTACCAGCGAGGCAAGCTCAAACCTCGAAAGATACGACGGGATAAGATACGGTTACAGGCATAAGGATGAAAAAGGAATCCAGAGTTTAGACGACCTTTACAGGAAATCGAGGGAAACCGGGTTCGGAAACGAGGTCAAAAGGCGCATAATTCTCGGCACATTCGCGCTGTCCGCGGGCTATTACGACGCTTATTACAAAAAAGCCTCTCTCGTCAGGAAGCTTATAATAAAGGATTATAAGGACGCATTCGGAAAAGCAGATATTATAATAGGACCTACTTCGCCTACCCCCGCGTTTTTAATAGGCGAAAAAACGAAAGACCCGTTAAGCATGTATTTGTCGGATATTTATACTATTTCCGTCAACCTTGCCTATCTGCCGGGTTTAAGCATGCCCGTCGGCACGGTTAAAAATCCGACTAAAGACGGCGGGGTCCTTCCAGTCGGGCTTCAGGTTATCGCCCCGTGGGCGGCGGAGGACAAAATGCTGTCGTTTGCAAAGGCTTTAGAAGACGAAGTAAAATTCAGGGAAAATGCCGGACACTGAGTTTAGCGCAAGTTTTTAACCTACAAATCCAAATTGTATCGGAAAATTAAGAATATAATATAGGGTATAATATTGAGTTGTAAACGATGATTAAACGAGGATAAAATATGAATAATAACGATTCGTTCGAGGCGGTAATAGGGCTTGAAGTCCACTCCCAGCTTTTAACTAAGACTAAGATGTTCTGTTCGTGCGCAAACGTTTTCGGACTGGAGCCTAACTCCGCCGTATGCCCCGTCTGCCTCGCACTGCCCGGCGCGCTTCCCGTAATTAATTTCGAGGGGGTAAAGCTTGCGGTAAAAGCGGCTCTTGCTCTAAACCTGAATGTAAACAGGAAAAGCTTTTTCGCGCGCAAAAACTATTTTTACCCCGACCTGCCTAAAGGCTACCAGATATCGCAATATTTAGACCCCGTTTCTTCCGGCGGATACCTGGCGATTAAGACCGGGGCGCAAGCGGAAGCGGCGACGGAAGGCGGCAATGAAAAAAAAATAAGGATAAACAGGCTCCACATAGAGGAGGACGCGGGAAAATTAATTCATATCGGAAACCGTTCGTACGTTGATTTAAACAGGGCGGGAACGCCCTTAGTGGAAATAGTTTCCGAGCCGGACATAAGCTCCGCCGCCGAAGCCGTTTCATACCTGAAAGCGCTGAGGGAAATCCTTGTCTATCTGGGAGTTTCCGACGGGAATATGGAAGAGGGCAGTTTCAGGTGCGACGCAAACGTTTCGGTAAGGCGCAAAGGCGATACGAAACTCGGAACAAGGGCGGAAGTTAAAAACGTAAATTCCTTCAAGTTCGTCGAAAAAGCCATAGAATACGAAATAGAAAGGCAGATTGACTTAGTTTTAAGCGGCGGAAAAGTCGTTCAGGAAACAAGGCTCTACGATTCAAAAGAAAACGTTACGAGGTCCATGAGAGGCAAGGAAGAAGCCCACGACTACAGATATTTCGAAGAACCGGATTTACCGCCCCTGATTCTCTCCGAAGAATTTATTGCAGAAATTAAAAATTCTATAATCGAACTTCCCGAAGCAAAAAGACGCAGATATGTTTCGGAATATAAACTCGGCGAATACGACGCGGAAGTATTGACGCAGGACAAGGACATAGCGTCGTATTTTGAGGGCTTAATAGCGGCAAACGAATCGGCGGGATGCGGCGCAGGCGCGCACCCCGAAATTAAAAAATTGGCGAACTGGGTAATAAACGAACTCCTTTCCGAATTAAAGGAAAGGGAAGGCGAAAGCAGTGAGCTTCTTGCCCCCGCGGGTTTTCTGGAGCTTATATGCGCCGTGGAATCCGGCGCTATAAACCGAAATACCGGAAAAGCCGTTCTTGCGGAAATGCTTTCTTCCGGCAAGAAAGCCTCCGAAATAATTAAAGACAAAAACCTCGCGCAGGTTTCGGACGACAAGGGCATAGAAGAGGCGATAAAGCAGGTGCTTGAAGAAAACCCGAAAGAACTCTTGGACTTATTGTCCGGCAAAGACAAGCTCTTTGGTTTTTTCGTAGGCGAAGTTATGAAAAAGACTAAAGGAAAGGCTAATCCTAAAAAAGTCAACGAAATATTAAAAAAACTTATAGACGAAAAAAAGGCTTAAAAATATATTGCGTATATATCGGGCAAATGATAATATAAAACATTAAATTAATAAAGTTAAAATAAAAGAGAGAAAATTATGAAAGGCAAGGCAAAAGGCATGGTCGGTAAAAACTCCGGTTCTTCCGGCGCGGTTCCCAGTCCGTTTGAAGGCACTAAGGTTTGGATGGACGGCAGGTTCGTAGATTATAAGGACGCCTCCGTTTCCGTCAACAGCCATTCTTTGCATTATGGTCTTGGGGCTTTCGAGGGCATAAGGTGCTACGAAACCCAAAAAGGCGTCCCCGCTATTTTCAGGCTGGACGAACATATCGACAGGCTTTTCAGCTCCTGCCATATCCTTCAGATTCCGATTCCATACGAAAAGAAAGATATTAAGGATGCTATAATACAAACGGTTAAAATAAATAAATTTAAAGAATGTTACATAAGACCCATAGTCTTCATCGGCGACGGAGGTGGACTCGGCATATTCTTAAAAAATTACGACACGAGGGTAGCGGTTACCGCTTGGTACTGGGGCGCCTATCTCGGCGAAGAAGCCCTTAAAAACGGCATCAGGGCAAAAGTATCCTCCTACGCCAGATTCCACGTGAATACCTTTATGGGAATGTCTAAATCCACGGGGCAGTATATAAATTCGATTCTCGCAAAGAAGGAAGCCGTAAATGGCGGCTACGACGAAGCGATAATGCTCGATACGTCCGGTTTCGTATGCGAAGCCAGCGGGGAAAACATCTTTGTTTATTCGGGCGGATTTATTAAAACGCCGCCGCTTTCTTCAGTCCTTCCGGGCATTACCAGAAACAGCGTAATAGAAGTAATGGAAAAAGAGATGGGCTTAAAAATCAGGGAAGAAAGGATTACCCGCGACCAGCTTTACATAGCCGACGAGGTTTTCCTGACCGGAACCGCCGCCGAAGTTACGCCGGTGCGCGAAATAGACGACAGGAAAATAGGCGCAGGAAAAGCCGGAAAGGTTGCCCTTGAGCTTCAAAGCCTCTTTTTCGACATAGCCAAAGGCGGCAACGCCGGCAGGAAATATAAAAAATGGCTGACCTACGCCGATTAATCAGATAAAGCATTAAACATTGAACAATAAAAAAATTAACGAAATCGCCGTTAAGCTGGTAGATAACGTATTTTTTATTAAGGCTGTTGCGTTTTGCATCAAATCGGTACGCGGACGGCTGCCTTATGCGCGTCCTGTTCCCGACCCCGGCTCAATCAAAAAAATCCTAATTATAAAACTGGAAGGAATGGGCGACGCGGTCTATCTCGCTGAAATTGCGGGCAGGCTAAAAGCGGCTTATCCAGATATAAAAATTGATATCCTGACTACCGGCAAAGTTCCGGTTTTCAAAATTTTATGCCCACTGGACGGTTTCGGCATCATAAGCATAAATCCGCTTAATATATTAGATTATTATAAAACGATAAAATACCTTAACGGGATCGGTTACGATTTTATCGCCGACGCGACCGGAATGCCCGTTAACGTTCCCCTGATGCTTGCTTTTATAAAAACTTCCAAATCCTATATTGCCGGTTTCGGCACCCTGAAAATTAAAAAAGCCTTATACGATGCGATAGAAGATTTAAGCGGGGACATCCACATATTTGAAAATTACTTGAAACTGTTTAAGATTTTCGACATACCGCGCGTTAAAAAATTTACCCTCGAGTTGCCGGAAGCATTTAAGGCGGAGGAGGCAGAGGGCGTTTCCGCCTCCGTTATCGCACCCCTTCCCGCCGCAAAAAACGCGGTCCTCGTCCTTTCCAGCAACGCCGGAGGGCTTATGCACAGAAAACTGCCCATTGCCAATTCCGTAAAGCTGATAAAAATGCTTAATGAAAAATTCGGGGATATAGGCATAAGCCTTTTAGGAGGCCCCGACGACTACGGTTATCTCGAAGAAATAAAAAAAGCCGCCGAAAACGCAAGCGGATATGAAAACGCAAGCGGAAACCGCGCCCCATTCTTGAAAATAGAAAAAACAAAAAACATCGAAGAGGCTATGTTTGCGCTGAAAAATTCTTTTTTAAACATATGTATAGATTCGGGGCTTATGCACTTATCGTCTTTGGTTAACCCAAACACTTACTGCCTTTTCGGTTACTCAGACCCGAAAAACTCCCTGCCTTTTAATAATATTGGCTTTTACTCGACGTCGGCTGATACCGCCTGTTCGCCATGTTCGTTTTACAGAATAAGCCCGTGCGCCGGTTTAAAATGTATGGAAGCCATAAACATAGACGCGGTCATGGAAGATATAAGCGTCGTCGCTAAAAATTTTTAAATATGTTTAGCATCTCAACCGCCGAATTCCTAAAGGAATAAGTTTCGGCTGTCTTAAAGCCGTTTTCAATTAAGCCGGATTTTATAGACGGCGAGCTTAAAACCTCCGATACGGCATTTTTTATACTTTCTACCGAGTGCGGGTCGAAATAGTAAGCGCCGTTTCCGCATATTTCCGGTATGGCGGTTGCGTTGGACGCGGCAACCGGAGTTCCGCAGGCAAACGCCTCTAAAGGCGGTATTCCGAACCCTTCGTACAGGGAGGGAAAGACAAACAAATCGGCGTAGTTATAAAAGAAATTCAAATCTTCGTTGCCTACGCCTTTAAATATTTTAACGCGGGGACTTAATTCTTCCGCAAGCTTAAACGTTTCCGCCGCCAGCGCCGACGAGCCGGAAACCAGTACCAAGTCTAAATCGAAGCGTCCGCGATAATTTCCGGCACCTCTTTCGCTCCCACCGCCTTCGCGCACCCCTCCCGTCAGTTCCTTAAAAGCCTTAAGAAGATTGGCTATATTTTTTCTCGGCTCTAAAACTCCGACGTAAAGCAGGTAAGGTTTTTTTAATCCGTACTTTTTTTTAAACGCTTCGGCGGACGAATAATCGTCTTCCGTTTTAAGTTTCCTATAGTTTTTCTTGTCGAACGCGCCGCGGACGACGAATATTTTTTCTTTCGGATAATTAAGGTATCCGGCTATCTCGTTTTTGGCGAACTCCGAAACAGTCAGTACTGCGTCGAAAAAACCGAGATATTTTTCGAGGTATTTTTTAAAGGACAGCGTATAGCTTTTCGTCAGATAATTTTCGGGGCTGGTTAAAGCATATATGTCGTGTATGGTAATAAATTTGCGTTTTGCGATATTTGCGTTTATTTCCATCTGGTAAGGGGTAAAAAAAACATCGTAGGCTTTGCCTTTTTTGTTTACGAAGTAAATATTTATTTTATTAATGCTTTTTTTTATATTCCTGTAAAAAGATTTGGCGTACGGATAAAAAAAAGAATCCTGCGGAATGGATTTTTTTAATTTTGCCGCAAGCCCGCCGCCGTTTTTTTTATAGGCGATTTCGTCGAGCATGGAAACGCCCGTCAGGTTTATAATTTTGCCGCTTACGCCGCAGACGTCTATCGACGGTGCAGGTTCGGACGACGTCAGAGCCAGCAGTTCTTTAAGGATATTATAAGTATATGTTTTAGAGCCGCAGTCTTTTTGATATAGCGTTGCGGCGTCGATTAATATGTTCATTTTTAATATTCCATTATACATTATTATATGTAAAAATAAAAAAAATCTTGCAATGTACAGTTCAATATATTATTATAAAAAATCAAAAATATAAAAAATTTAGATAAGTGGCAAAAGAGAGGGAGGAATAGGGCGTTTTGCTTAAAAGCGGTTTAAAAACAAATTTTATAGGTTTTGGTTTTATAGCGGGCGTTTTTATATTTATATTTGCCGCCTTTACCGCAGGTTCCGCCGTTTCCGCCGCTGCAGTTTCCGTTTCCTTTAAATCCAATTTCCCGTCCGTAAGCCTCATTCAGGCTTATAACGACGCCTTAAAGCATAACCATGCCTACAGGGCGTCCCTTTACGGCAAAAAAGCCTCGGACGACCTCGCATGGGAAGGGCTTTCTGTTTTGCTTCCGCGCATAAACGCTTCCTTTAGCTACTTAAGATACGATTTTATAAATCCGCCGCCGTATTACCTCAGCTACGACGCCAGAAACAACGGCGTTAACCTGACCCAGCCCATCATAAGCTTCAGGAGATTTTTTATGTACGGGGAGTATAAAACGCGGGCTTCGATAGGAGACGCAAGATTCAGGTCGCAGAAGCAGAACCTTATAATCTCGGTCGCCAAAGCTTACTTAGGCGTACTGTCGGCTAGGGATTACATAAAAGCCTTAAAATCGCAAGAAAAAGCCGTGCGCCGCGAACTAGAGCAGGCCAAAAAACTTTACGGCGCGGGAGCGGGCACTATTACCGACGTTTACGCAGCACGCGCAAAATATTACTCTGTCCTGTCGCATCTCGTCGGCGCCAAAAACGGACTGGAAAACGCGTATGCCAAGTTTAAAAACGCAACGGGCGCAAGCGGCAGAAACTTAGAGCCGCTGAAGCGGCACATTCCCCTTTACGTTCCGCGCCCGTCTAACGTCAAATACTGGGTAAAAGTAGGAGCCGAGCGCAACCCCATGCTCGAATATTACAGGTATAACCGCGACTATTACAAGGAAAGCGAAAGAAAAAACATAGCCGCCCATCTTCCGTCTTTGACCTTTGTAGCCGGATATTCCGCCACCAACACCCAGCAGTATATCCAGACCCCGCCCTTAAAATATTACGACGTGGGATTTCAGCTTAGCGTTCCTATTTTTAACGGCGGTTACGGCTACGCAAAGACATTTAAGGCTTCAAACCTCGCCTCCCGCGCGCAGGAGAAATACATCGAACAGCTTAACAGGAACGGCAGGAAAATAAGGCAGTCCTATGCGGACGTCAAGGGGTCCATAGTAAAAATTAAAATGCTTGAGCTTGCCCTTAAATCCGCCCGCGTTTCCCTTAAGGGAAACGAACTCGGCTTTAAATCGGGCATAGCCACGGAAACCGACGTCCTTAACGCGGTTCAGGCGCTTTACGACGCGAAAATAAACCTGCTTAAGGCAAAATACGAATACGCGCTCGGCATTTTAAACTTTTATTTCAACGCCGGAGTGCTTTCAAAACATTATTTATATAAAATAAACGAATGGCTTAAATAAAATTTTAAATTTATTCATAGGTGCAATTCATATGGCTTTTTTAAGAAGGAAACAGCCCTTCGCTTCCGCGCAGGAAAAACCGGAACTGTTAAAAATCTTAACTTTGTTCAAAAAAGATTTTTACATAGTCGGCTTATTCAGTTTTATCATAAACCTCCTCATGCTCGTTCCGTCGCTTTATATGCTTCTCATTTACGACGCCGTTCTTTCCAGCAGGAACAATACTACTCTTGTAGTAGTTACGGTAATAATGCTTTTTATGATGATACTCATGGGGCTTTTTGAATGGACGAGGACGCAGCTTTTAATACGCATAGGCAACAACATGGACAAGCGCGTCAATACAAGGCTTTTTCAGGTAGCCTTTGAAAAGTGCCTCCGCACCGGAAGCACCGATTCTTCTCAGGTTTTTAACGACTTTACCAGTATCCGCCAGTTTTTGACCGGCACGGGTGCCTTGGCTTTTTTCGACGTTCCTTGGGTGCCTATCTATATTATAGTCATAGGATTAATATACTGGGTTATAGGCTTATACGCCTTATTCGCCGCCTTAGTGCTTTTCTTTATGGCTTTTTTGACCGAAGCCGCGGGCAAAAAAAAAATAACCGCTTCAAATAACGCTTATCATAGCGCTTCAGGCTTTGCCGCAATAAATTTCAGGAACGCGGACGTCATAGAGTCAATGGGAATGCTTTCCAACGTCAGGAAACACTGGTATCCCAAACACCTAAAATTCGTCGCGCTCCAGTCCGGCGCAAGCGAAAAAACGGGACACGTTTCAGCCTTGTCGAAGTTTTTAAGGTACGCGTTTCAGTCATTAATATACGCGGTAGGCGCGTATTTCGTAATAAACGGCAACATCATTACCGCCGGCGCGATGGTCGCTTCCGCGATATTAATAGGAAGGGCGCTTTCCCCCATAGACCTTGCCATGAGCGGCTGGAAAAGTTTCGTTTCCGCCCGCGATTCTTATAAAAGGCTCTCTTCTCTTTTCACCTCATTCCCCGAAAGGGAAAAAGGGATGCCTCTTCCCGCCCCCGAAGGCAAAATAGCAGTGGGCGGACTTTACGCGATTCCTCCAAATTCCAATATGCAGGTCCTTAAGAACATAAATTTTATCGCTGAAAAAGGCGACATGGTCGCGATAATCGGTCCAAGCGGTTCGGGTAAATCCACCCTGTCCCGCCTTATTACCGGCGTCTGGCCCCCGGCTTCCGGCAGCGTGCGGTTAGACGGAGCGGAAATTTTTACGTGGGATAAGGACGCGTTGGGCGACCACATAGGCTACCTGCCGCAGGACATCGAACTTTTGCACGGCACCATAGCGGAAAATATCGCCCGCTTCGGCGAAATAAATTCCGAAAAAATAATCGAAGCCGCAAAAACCGTCGGAATCCACGAACTAATCTTAACCCTGCCTAACGGTTACGATACGTTTATAGGCGAAGGCGGAGTCGTGTTGTCCGGCGGACAAAAACAGAGGGTAGCTTTAGCAAGGGCGATATACGGCTTCCCCGCGCTCGTTGTGTTGGACGAGCCTGATTCCAACTTGGACGATATCGGCGGACACGCCCTTCTTTATACGCTTTCAAAGCTAAAGGAAAAAAAATCCACCGTCTTTATAATAACGCACAGGAACCACATACTTTCCGTCGTGGACAAGATACTCGTAATATCCAACGGGACCGTGCAGATGTACGGCACGAGAACCGACGTTCTTAACGCCATAATAGCCTCGCAGCAGGCTCAGCAGCAGGCTCAGGCGGTGCAGAAACCGGGTCAGGAACAGGAACAGGAACGGGAGAATACCGCCGAAACAGGCGAAGGCGGCGGCAGTCTAGGCGCCGGCTTAAACGAAGTTTAAGAATAAATATTAAGGAGCAACATTACCCATATGAAATTACTTGATAAACAAACGGCAAAACTGCTCGAATGGATTAAAGGAACCGAAACCGAGGTTTTAGGCGAAGAAGAAGTCCGGCTCCATACGAATATGCGCCCAATCGTTATTTTCGGGTTCGCCGCGCTCATATTCGGATTTTTCGGCTTTATAATATGGGCGTCATTAGCCCCCATGGTCAGCGGCATCGGCATTCCGGGAACGGTTTCCGCCTCTTCGCACGAAGACATAATAACAAGCAGGTACGGAGGAACGATTAAAAAAATAGCAGCCAGAGAGGGAGATACGGTAAAGAAAAAACAGCCAATAATGTTTTTAGACGGTTCTACCCAGAAGTCGAACCTCGCGCAAATAAAAAGCCGCTATATTACCTACCTTGCAATGTATTCGAGGCTTCTTGCCGAAGAATCCGGCGCGTCCCAAATAAAATTTTCCACCGCGCTATCGGCTTTTAAAAATTCTAATCAGGCAAAAGCAGCCATGGCGGTTCAGGAAAAATTGTTTATCGCGGAAACGGCAAACTACGAAGCCCAGAAAAATATTTTTAAATCCGCAGTCTCGTCTATTAAAGGTTATCTCGTAAGCGAAAAAGAAATGAAAAAAACTACCGAAAACCAGATAACGCTGGCAAAGAAAGAAGTAGGACCGCTGGACAGGCTCGCGTCGGAAGGATACTATCCGAGGTCTAAGGTTATGCAGATGCAGGCGGATATTCAGGGACTTGAGGGCAAGCTCAACGAGGAAGAAGGAAATATATCGCGTATGCAGGGCACTTTAACCCAAAACGAGCTGAAGCTTTATAATCTTAAAAACGATTTTTCAAGAAAAGTCAACGCGGAGCTTAACGGCGTGCAAGGCAAGGTTTACGCCTTAAAACGGCAGTACCGCTCGGCTTTAAGCCAGTATAAAAATACCGTGGTATCTTCGGGGGTTGACGGCACGATAGTAAAAATATATAATAAAACCGTCGGAGGGGCGGTGCTGCCGGGACAGCCGATAGTCGATATCCTCCCCTTAAACCAAAGCCTTATAGTCAAAGGTGACGTTCCCGTCCAGTTTATCGCCCGCATACATAAGGGATTAAAGGCGGACCTAAGGTTTCCGGCTTTCGACGTGGCGGACGTCCCAGTCCTCTCCGGAAAAGTCATATACGTGTCCGCGGCAAGCATAGCGAACCCGGTCAGCCATATGCCTTTTTACGTGTGCAAGATAAAGATAAGCCGCAGAGGTCTCGAAGCCCTTGCGCGGCGCAAGCTGGAATTAAAAGCCGGCATGCCGGCGCAGGTAACGGTTGAAACCGGTTCCAGAACGCTTATGTCATCCTTTTTAAATCCGCTTTTATATAAAATTTCACAGGCTTTCGTAAAGTGAGGCAAGATTAAAATGATAATTTCAGACGTTATGGTAGTAGTTTCGTTCAGGCAGGACAATTTTATCGGTCTTAAAAAACAAAAAATCGACCAATATTTCGGCAGGGTAGTTCCTAAGCCTTCCGTCGCCGCCGACCTTGCGGATTCCGCCGATGCCGCGCTGCCCCGTTTCACGATAAAAGACGGCGCCGCCGCGATAGGCGTTTCGCAGGTTTCCGCGCACCTGTTCGCCGCGCTCGCCAAGGGAATTGAATTTAAAACAGCGCAGGATTCCGTTTTAAAATATCTCGAAGGCTTATATGCAGCCGCCGCAGAACTTCAGGGAAAACAGAATATCCTCAATACGGGACTAATCGCAACGTTTATTAAGGAGATTCCGGGCGCGCGCTACGACGGGCTTTGCTCGTCTCTTTTTAAAGCGTATTCCTCTATGGAGCCTCTCGGAGACATATTAAACTATACCTTTAGGTCGGCTTTCAAAACCCGCGATAACCTCTTTTTAGGACTTGACGCCGGAGCATACGAGCGCAAAGACGAAAAAGGCGCTTTATCGGGAGGATATATTTTAAAAGCGGATATCAACGACAAACCCGCTTCCGTATTGTCGGCAGGTTACGACGCAGACGCCGGAATAGCGTCCATAAAAAAAGCCTTCATATCTCTGGCGGAGGGCGTCGTCGAAAATATTTTTAAAAAAATATAACTTAGCTATTGACAACCTCTAATATGTATGATAAAAACTATAATATAAAAAAAATATAACTTAGCTATTGACAACCTCTAATATGTATGATAAAAACTATATTAACGTTAACGATGTTTACATAAGCGGAGTGTGCGGTATGTTCGAGATATATGCTATAAACTATTATTTAGACGGATAGCGGGCGCGACTGAGACTGAGCCGTTATATATATAAAAATATTAAATTAACTATTCTAAAATTTTAAAACTATTTAAGGAGGATTCAAAATGTCTTCAACAAGTTATTATACCGATGGACAAGCATTATTCGTCGGCGCATTAGACCGCGCTGCCAATTACCCCGGATACGAATGGGCAGGCAATGCTATTACAAATAGCAGCGGTTCTTTAAGCGGAGTTAACGGCGCGATTACGACAGCTTTCGGAACAATCGCATCTACGGGATTAACTGCCGCGCAGGTAGATACTATTTCCAACAATTTAATCGGAAGGAACCTTCTTTCCGGCGGCATAGCTTGGGTGCAGGGTCTTTATACCTCGACGGGCTCGCTTTCCCAGACCATCATAGACGTTTACAATACGGTTATAGCGGAAGGCTCCGGCACAGACTACACCGTCCTTAACGACAGGATGTCCGCCGCAAACACTTTCACCAACTACTATGCCCCCAGCGGAACAGGCTATTCGGCTACCGAAGCGTCGTCTTATATCGACCAGATTACTCCGGCGTGGGTAGGCTTAGGCAACACGACGAGCAACCTTCAAAGCGTTTCCAACTACGTTAACGGAACTACCGGACAGACAATCGATATTACGACGTCGCAGTTGAACTACAGCGCAAGTTCAAGTAATACCGTGTTCGTGGATAACAACGCAGGTAATAAAATTCCTCTTTCCGCAGCCTATACGATTAACGGAGTGGGCGGAAACAACGAGTTAAAGGTGTACGCTACTGCTTCAACTCTCACTAAAGTATGGGGCTCGGCGCCGACTTTAAATAATGTTCCGGATTTGTACATTAATGATAATAAAGGAATAGCTCTAACGTTAGATTTATCTTCTTTATCTAGTGTAACATCAGTAACTATAGATAATGCAAAAGTTGCTGGTAATACATATGGAATAGAATTGACCGGCGCGAAGCAGACCCTGACTATCGATAACGCAGCTACAAGTACTTTTGATGTTAAATATCAGGGTTCAGACACAAAGGCTACTGTAGACCTTAACGGCGGAACGATTTCAGGTTTAAACACTGATGCCACTGCTGCTATGACTTCAAGCGCGACACTTACCTTGGATACTTTATCAAATACGACGGTTGCATTAGGAACTTCTACAAATGCAAAATTTACAACATTAGATTTAACGGGTGCTGGAAATTTGACATTAACAAACAGTTCGTCTGTTGCTTCTTCTGTTGCTACAATAAACGGTTCTGCATCTACTGGTAATTTGACTATTTATGATACTAGTCATCTTGTTACTAAAGGTTTCGCGTTCACAGGCGGCAGCGGAACTAATACCCTTGCGATTACTACCGCTTCGCTTGATATTCTTACCAAAGGCTCGCAGCTTGACGGCGGAACGGGAAGTTCAAATACGTTGGAACTTAAAGGCCAAACGCTGTCTTCGGGTTCGTATACGAATCTAAACGCAACGACCGGTTTCCATACGCTGGGATTAAGTTCTACCGGAACTTTTACCGTCGACGCGTCCAAACTGACAGGCTCCATGGCAAGCAATTTTGCCATCGATGCGGCAAATAATTACACTATAGACAATATGGCAAATAACTCTAACGTAGCTATAAATTCAACAAGTGCCGGTACTGTAACTTTATCTGCCGCCACAGGCAATCATGATTTAAATGTAACTATGAATAATAGTTCTGGAGGACTTCAAACTACCACCGCGCTCGATATTACCGGTTTTAATACAATTAGTTTAGACTCAGCTGGTAGCAGTTCGGCAAATAATGTAAATGCAATAACTACATTGACCGTTCCAAATAACACTGATATTACTATTACCGGTTCAGTTGCTTTAACGATAACTAATGCTATTTCTAACCCAACAGTTGGAACAGGTAATACTATTAACGCCTCTGCATTTACCGGAGCTTTAACTTTAACAGATTCAGGCAATGGCGACGTAATAAGCACAGGCTCTGGAACGACTAATATAACAGACAGTATTATTGCACCAGGTGCTGGAGTTGATACGTACGCCGTTCACGATTCGATTACGTTTCTTGCCGGACATACCGCGACCGATACATATACTGTCTCGGCTCATGCTAACAATTTAACAGGAACGACGGCATTTAATGCTGATACTATAACTAATTTCGCCCTTAATCAAGATAAGTTAACGGGTACAACTTATGGTACTACTGAACTTACCTCAACTAAAGGCGTAGTAAGCTCGTCTGCATACTCAAGCGCCGCAAAGTTTATAACTGCGGCTGAAAGTATTGCAACTGCTGCTACAGCAGGGGATGTTCAAATTTGGTATGACAGCACGCATGGCAATACATATGTAGCAGAGTATGTCGCAACTGCTGCTGCTGGTTCTGGTGCGAGTGATGCCCACATCGTTGAACTCGTCGGCGTTCATGCTACAAGCATAGAAACAGCTGTAACTACAGGTGCAACAGGAGCATTGTTGATTTAAATAAAAAAGCGAATAAATGTGTATGATTTATTCATTCTCTTACTCCCGACTGCGTTTGCGCGTGGTCGGGAGTTTTTGTTTCATAAGCGGCTAATTTTTATGACCTTGCTATTCATGCATGAATAAATTATAATATAACATGGTGAAAAAAAAGGTGTCAGATTTATTTATTCTCTTACTCCCGACTGCGTTTAAAATAAAGTCAACTATATTATTTAATTCTATAAACCCTTGCTATAGGAGCTTTTGAGAGCTTTTTACTTTTAGGCGTATTTTTATTTATATTAATTTATTTTATTTATTTCCGCAATAATTTATTAATTTTTTAATAAAATATTTTATTCTTATAAAAGTTGCTCACAGCTAAATTCTTAACGGTTTATCCATATTTTTTTAAACAGTATGCTTTATCGCTGTTTAAAAAACTATGGATAAACCTTGACCAACTTTACGGCGGCGATCTAAATCTTTTTTATTTTTAAAAACAAAAGACTAAAAACTTTAAAGAGTTCGGTTTAAAATTTAAATGATACTAAAAAAAATTATTGTTAATATTTTTACGATATGATTTAATCAAAATTAAGAATTAAAAGTTGCAGGTTGACACAGAATTTGAACACTACCAAAAAAAATGTCAGACTGTTAAGAAAAGCTGCCGAGGATTATATAGCAAATCAGGACAAGAGCATAACTATCATAATATCCGCATTAGATCTGGATAGAATAAAAAAGTTCGCTTCTAAAAAAGGATTGAAATATCAGACTTTTATTAAAAGCATTATCCATCAGTATATAGAAAACAGTGCCTTAATCCACCGTTAGAAAACTTGAAAGCCGCCTCAAGTTATGTAAAATGTAGTCGTTTAGACAATACCGACAATAACAAAAAAGTCGACTATCTTATTTGATGATTCATTTCTTTTTAAACGGTCTTCCTTGCTTTCGTCTTTCGACCCTTATTTTTATAATTTTTTTTACGGCTTCTTCAAATAACGAATTTCCTGTCAAATAACCGCTTTTTATGGAATCTCTTATAAATTTTACTTCCTCGAAACCTGCATCGTCGCCTATAAATTTTTTGTAATTTTCTATACTTTCCTTTCTTGTTTCTCCAAAGTTCATAAAAATTGGATCTATATCCAATATTGTTTCAAATTCAGACCGGTTTTCTTTAATAATTTGATATTCTGGTTTGGTAGTTTCATTTTTATTAATATTTTTTATAATCTGACGGTTATGACTGCGCTGAATTATATGATGCGGACAGCAAGGCAATATTATTCTTTGTTTTCTCGGCATTTATATTTTAGTGTATAGATTCATATAATTATATGATTGATTGAATATGCATGAATAGAATATATTATATATAATATATTGTTTTATTATACATATTTAATGTTACAATAATATTAAAAATATATTAAATTTTTATTACAAAATTATTACAAATATGGTGTAGACTTGACCGCATAAAAGAAGATAAGAAATAAAAGTACCTGATTATGTAAAACTTATTTTTTAAAAATTAATAAATAATAAAATTTTTTTATAATTCGTAGATTAATTTAATTAAGCAAATGTTGTATAATATAATAAGAATTAAAATATCTATATAAATTCTAATAATTATGTCTGGCGCATTTAAGCATACCGAATACTTTAAACTTACCAGAGAACGGCATGACAGGAAAATTATTAAAGATGATTGGATTTTAGAAACCATAAAATATCCTAATAAGGTAAGGACTCAGAGTGACGGAAGAATAAAGAAATGAAAATATATTGATGAGGTTGGGAAATATTTAAGAGTAATATTGTTAAAAGACGGTGAAACCGTTCATAACGCATTTTTTGACAGGAACTTTAAGGAGGATTAATAATGAAAATAAGATATTTTTCCGATTCGAATACTGCTTTTATTGAGTTTTCCGACAAACCTGTTGCGGAAACCAGAGAAATATCCGAGAATCTTTACATTGATACGGATGAAAGCGGAAACATCGTTAGTATGACGATAGAACATGCAAAGGAAAAAGCCAATATGTCCGAGATAAGTTACCTACAGATGAATTCCAGTAATACCGCCGTTGCGTGACCATAACTACCGAATAAAGGGGACAGATTTATTCACGCCGGCTGGCATAAAGCCGTTGGCTTTATAAACGCCAGCCCACGTATTCTTACTCCCGACTGCGTTTGCATGTGGTCGGAGGTTTTTATTTTTATGCCGTCAAGAATAGAATAAATAAATCAGATATCTTTATCAAATAGCTAGACTAAGCGTATCCTGCGGGATTGTCAGTTATACCAGCACGTACTGGATTTAGTTCTATATAGCGTGTGCATGCCAATAAATAAGCGTCGCTTTTCACCGAACTCGACTTATAACGTCCTTTCCACAATGTGCCACTGCGTCCTTCAAGCAAATTAAAATAAGAAGTAGCGCGTCCAGATAATTTTTTTATAAGCAAAAGAATCTTAGAAACTTCCTTATAAGGCTGCGGCAATAAATGAACGTGATTTGTCATAAGAAAGTGAGCAAAAACTTTAACATTATACTCTTTTTTCAGTACTTATAAGTTATCGATATATTGCAAAAAATCATTTCTCTGAGCAAAAATTACTTGCCTGCAATGCCCTCTTTGTATAATATGGTGTGTAGTTTCAGATAATATGATTCTTTTATGTCTTGACATATTTATAGTAATAATGTATAAAATTAATATATAATTTTAACATTTCAATATTACATTATTATTACAATAAAATTACAAATATGTTAAATTTTAAAAAATATAAAAAAATAAATATAAATATACTAATTAAATTGTCATTAATAAGAGTTAATAAGAGGTATGCTTAACAACGTAGATAGCATTAGCCTGTATTTCTAAAAATTTAAGGAGGATTCAAAATGTCTTCAACAAGTTATTATACCGATGGACAAGCATTATTCGTCGGCGCATTAGACCGCGCTGCCAATTACCCCGGATACGAATGGGCAGGCAATGCTATTACAAATAGCAGCGGTTCTTTAAGCGGAGTTAACGGCGCGATTACGACAGCTTTCGGAACAATCGCATCTACGGGATTAACTGCCGCGCAGGTAGATACTATTTCCAACAATTTAATCGGAAGGAACCTTCTTTCCGGCGGCATAGCTTGGGTGCAGGGTCTTTATACCTCGACGGGCTCGCTTTCCCAGACCATCATAGACGTTTACAATACGGTTATAGCGGAAGGCTCCGGCACAGACTACACCGTCCTTAACGACAGGATGTCCGCCGCAAACACTTTCACCAACTACTATGCCCCCAGCGGAACAGGCTATTCGGCTACCGAAGCGTCGTCTTATATCGACCAGATTACTCCGGCGTGGGTAGGCTTGGGCAACACGACGAGCAGCCTTCAATCAGTTTCCAACTACGTTAACGGAACGACCGGACAGGTAGTGGATATGACGGCAACTCAATTGAACTACGCTGCGACTTCTAGCAATACGACTTTCGTGGATAACGGCCTTACTCTTTCCGCAGCCTATACGATTAACGGAGTGGGCGGGAACGACGAGTTGAAGATGTATGCGCTTCCTACAGCCGTTAACGGTACTATAGGATTACCTACTTTAAACAATGTGCCTGATTTATTTGCTAATTTATTGAATGCTAATGATAATCTTACCTTGGACACCCATTCAAATTCTGGGATAACATCGGTTGTTATAGACAACGTATACACTACGCATACATTTAACGCCACTTTAAAGGGCGCTACTCAGACTTTAACCATCGAAAATTCAAAAGATGCTAATGTAAATGTTTCTTATCTGGCTACCGATACTTCCGCTACGATAGATTTATCTAACGCAACAAAAACGCAGCAGTTAGTATTAAACGTCAAAAGCGGAGATGTCGCTACCCTTACGCTAGATGTTTTAAGTTCTTCTAACGCAATATTTGGAAATTCATCTACGACCAAAGTATCAGCTCTTAATATAGAAGGCTCCGCACCATTGTATTTGACTATTCCGAACGCCGGAACTGCCGATATCAAAACGATTAACGCATCGTTGGATACCAGTAATCTGACGGTAATTGACGAGAACTCAACCGCTTCTTTCGCATTTACAGGCGGAAGCGGGACGAATACTCTTGCGATTACTTCGGATGAACTAGCAGGACTAACGTCGGGTTCGCAGTTAGACGGCGGAACGGGAAGCAGTAATAATTTAATTTTGATTGATTTATTAGGAACCGGTGCAATATCAGCAAATGATTATGCTAGCATAAATAAGACAACCGGTTTCCATACTTTAGGTTTTTCAGAAGAAGGAGCAACTACTCTTACCGTGAATGCATCAAGTTTGTCAGGTTCTATGGCTACCAATTTTATCATAGGAACAGACATGTCTGCACCTACTGCTAGTTACACTATAAATGATATGGCAAACAATTCTAATGTTACCGTATTAGCATCTTCAGTTGACCTTAAATTATCGCCAATTACAGGCGCCACTACGTTAAACCTTAATATCGGTACGAGTTCTACGGGTACAACCACAATAAGCGGTATTACAACAACCGGATTTTCTACTGTCAATATCCTTTCTACTACAAGTTCGACTGCCAAAGTTAATACCGTAAACGCGTTTGCTAACAGCGATAATACTACGTTTAACATAACAGGCTCTGGTAATTTGACAACATCCCTCTATCATGATGTAAACGTAGGCGCAACTGGAGATTTGGTTAACGCTTCCGCGTTTACCGGAATTTTAAGTTTGACAGATTCAGGCAATGGCGACGTAATAAAAACCGGTTCGGGAACTACTTACATAACAGAATATAACGGTTCGACCGCAGCGGATACAATAACTCTCCTTCCTGGACATACTGCAACCGATATGTTTACTGCATCAAATGCAGCTATAGTCGGCGGAGGATTCGACGTAATACATAATTTCGTACTAAATCAGGATATAATTTTAGACGCTGCGGCATCTTCAAATATCATTGTAATTAACGGAACTGGAGTCACTGCATCTACGGTAGGCATGAATTCAAATCCGACATTAGGCGGTTTTATGGCAGCGGCTAATGCTGTTACAACCGTATCTGCAGGAGACGTTACTGCATGGTACGACAGCACTAATAATAATACTTGGGTTGCCGAATTCACGACAACTGTTGCTGGTGCGGCAGATACCGTTCATTTTGTCGAGTTAGTCGGAGTTCATGCGACAAGTTTGGAAATGCATGCAACGGTAGGTGCTTCAAGTGCTTTAGTAGTCTCAAGTGTTGCTTAATTAATAAAAGGTATCAGATTTATTCACTCCGGCTGGCATAAAGCCGTTGGCTTTATAAACGCCAGCTTACGTATTCTTACTCCCGACTGCGTTTGCGCGTGGTTGGGAGTTTTTGTTTCATAAGCGGCTAATTTTTATGACCTTGCTATTTATGCCTGAATAAATTACAATATAGAATTATTATGAAAATTCAGGAAGCATTAGTTAAGGCGGTTAATTTTCACAAAGAGGGAAAACTAGCCGAAGCAGAGAATTTATACAGGGCGATAATAGCGACAGTTCCAACGCAGTCCGATGCAAACCACAACCTCGGGCTTTTATTGATGAATGCAGGCAAACTTAAAGAAGCCGTAATTTTTCTTCAAAACGCCGCGAATATAAATCCCGGCGTGCCGCAGTATCTCGTAAGCCTTAAAGCGGTTAAAGACGCTATTTCCGCCTCCACATCTACCGCTTCCTCAATTTCTCCCATTTTCGAATCCGAAGCCGCGACCGCCGACTCCTCCTCCGAAGCGTCAAAATTTCTCGACGCAGGGAATGTTTTTTACTTAAGCAAAAAGTTTGAGGAAGCCGTCCAAAGTTACAAAAAAGCAATAGAGCTTAAGCCGGATTATGTCGAAGCTTACAGCAACCTCGGCAGCGCGCTTTATTATCTCGGAAAGCTACCCGAAGCCGAATCGGTGTTTTTAAAAGCGCTCGAGCTTAAGCCGGATTATGCGGAATGTTACAGTAATTTAGGTAGCGTCTATAACGATTTTGAAAGATTTGAAGAAGCCGAAAAAAATCTTAAAAAGGCGATAGAATTGAAGCCGGATTTTTGCGCATCCTACAACAACATAGGCATTACTTACAGAAATTTAAAAAGGCTTCAAGAAGCCGAATCCTCTTATAAAAAAGCGCTGGAACTTAAACCTGATTATTTCGAGGCTTATAATAATTTAGGAAATACGCTTTATGAATTAGGCAGGCTCGAAGAAGCAGAAAACAACTTCAGGAAAGCCATAGAGCTTAACCCGTCTTACGCCGAAGCCTATAACAACCTTGGCGGAATATTAAGCGATAAAGGCAGGCTCGAAGAAGCCGAAATTAACTTCAGGAAAGCCATAGAGCTTAACCCGTCTTACGCCGAAGCGCACAACAACTTAGGCGGCGTGTTTAACGACACGGGCAGGCTTGAAGAAGCCCAAGCGTATTATTCCAAGGCGCTGGAATTAAAACCCGATTACGCCGAATGTTACAGGAACTTGAGTACCCTTAAAAAATTTACGCACGGCGACCCGCAAATTGAACGGCTCAAAAGCTTAAGTAAAACCGTTAAAAAAATAGAGGACAAGATACAGGTATGCTTTGCGCTTGCCAAGACGCTTGAAGACGTCGGGGAATACGACGAATCTTTTAACCTTTATCTCGAAGGAAACGCATTGCGGAAAAAGGAACTCGGATATTCCATAGAAACCGACCGCAAGCTGTTCTCCGTTATTAAGTCCTCTTTCGGCGGTACTTCTCTAACGGATGAAATCAGGTCGAAGCTGCCCCCTCTAAATTTAAACGAAATTTCGCCTATGCCGATACTGATAGTCGGAATGCCGCGCTCCGGAACGAGCCTTGCGGAGCAGATTTTAGCGTCGCATAGCGGCGTTTTCGGTGCTGGAGAACTGGAAACCTTAGGCGTCTTAGCGGCAAACCTCTATTTTAACGTTCCGCCGCCCGCACAGGACGTTTATCGGGCTTGCGGCGCAATTACCGCGGAATATTTAAAAGAAATTAAGAAGCAACCGGAATACGCCGACAACGATGTGAACGGCAACGATAATAAATTCGGCGTGCCTCCAAAATACGGTTTCGTTACCGACAAGATGCCTTTAAATTTTCGTTTTATAGGCTTTTTGGCTCACATAATGCCTAATTTAAAAATAATAAATATGACGAGGGACAGGACGGCTGTCGCATGGTCTGTTTTCAGCAGGTATTTTCCGGCTAAAGGGCTAGGGTTTTCAAACGACTTGTCCGATATAGCCGAATATTATAAATTATACGAAGACCTTATGGCGTTCTGGGAAAACCTGTTCCCCGGACGCATTTACAATTTAAACTACGAACTCCTTACCGAAAACTTCGGGGAAGAAACCAGAAAACTGATAGATTACTGCGGTCTTGAATGGGAGGACGCCTGCCTGGAGTTTGAAAAGAACAAGCGCGCCGTCAGGACGGCTAGCGCGGCGCAGGTCAGGAAAAAGATTTACAAAGGCAGTTCGCAGGCTTGGCGCAGGTTCGAAAAGAACCTTAAGGATTTTATTTTATTTTCATAAGATTTTTGTTAAAATATATAATATAACGGTATATAAAATAATAAACAGGGATTAACGCGATGGAAAACGTAGAGAACGGAGCAAATGCTAAAAACTCAAAAGTTTTACTTATTTCAATAGACAATTTAAGATACGACTGCGCAAGCTACGTAGAAGACAAGCCCCACCTGAAGCAGTTTTACCTCGAAAAATTGCCGGACACTCCGACTCTGGACGAGATTGCTTCAAATTCCGCCGTTTTTACCAATTTCTTTTCGACCTCGACTTATACCACAGCCGCACATGCCTCTTTATTTACCGGATTATACCAGCAAAGGCACGGCGTAAGACCTTTTTTCTATAAAAAACTGAACAAAGACTGCGTTACCCTTGCCGACGTTTATAAGAAAAACGGCTACAAGACCGTTTTATATTCCGACGTCATAGAGCTGTTTCATCCCATCGGGCTGACAAAAGGATTCGATTACGTTTTTGCCGGCGATATAAGCGAGCTGTATAAGCAGCTTGAAGGGTTAAAAAACGAAAAGGTTTTTTGCTTCATGCATCTTTTCGACGCGCACGAACCTTATATATATTCGCAGAATTACAACGAAAATCATTACAACGACGATTATTTCGACTTCATAAAAAAAATGTCGCTTTTGTTTAAAATTCCAATGACTAACAACGACCCTTTTGCGCTTTGGAATAATTTTTCGTCAAAGGTTAATTTTTGGGAGCACGTAATGCTGCCCGCTTACATATACGGCATTAACAAATTCGACAAGGGGCGTTTCAGGCTGATTTATAATTCCCTTAAATCGCTGGGGTATTTTGACGAAGAAGCCATATATTCCATTTTAGCCGACCACGGCGAGGGCAGGATAACCCTTTTCGATCAGCCCGTTTTCGGTCATATGGGGGAACTTTACGACGAAGTAACGCACGTACCGTTGATACTTCACGCTCCGCAGGTCGAAAAAAAGGCTTACGGCAAGATTGCGTCCATAGTGGACGTGTTTAAGACCCTGATAACGCTTTCAGGGCTCGATGCGGATATCGTATCGCATGATAATAAAACCGGTCCGGCACAGCCGCCGTCTCAATCTTCCGGCGCGGGCGAAACCTTGGGGCTTTCGGGCATAGACGGCGTTTCGCTCTTCGACGAAAGGGAATACTGCTACAGCGAATTTTGCACGCAGAATATGTATAACGAAATAATGCAGTTTGCCGCTCCCGAATATAACAGGCAGAATAACGGGGCTTCCGCTAAAGACAGATATTTTCTGTCGCAAAGGGCTATAAGGACGGCAGATAAAAAGTATCTTTTCATACCGGAAAACATCCCCCACGAAGAAGCCAAAAAAATAATAGAAAACGTAAAACTGTCCGAAGAAGATTTCGTCATAGCGATGTTTAATTTCGTGATGAGAAAAAGGATAAGCAGGCAGGAATATTTTACCCTCTTAAACGCGTTAAAGGCAAAAACGGCGACTAGAACGGACATATATAAAAACCTTACGTCGTCGGACATATACCGCAGGGTTAAAAACTATTATTACGACCTTGCCGCAGACCCCTTAGAGGAAATGCCGCTTCCTTTAAATATGGCGTTAACAAGCACTCAGAAATACGTCGAGATTTTAAACAAAATCGAGAGCGGGGCGGTCGTAACCGAAAACCTGTTCGACGAAAACATTCCCGCTCCGGCGCCAGTCGCGGCAAACGGGGCAGGAGCCGCAAAAGACGAAAAGAACGCCGGCGCGCGGACGGGGGGAGCGGCGATAATCCAGCCGGAATTTAACGCCGTGGGCGACGCCGCCGGAGACGCTTTAACTATCGAACTTTTACATCAAAAAATAGCATTAAGCACCGAAATCATAAAAGAAGCCCGCGAGAGGTTCGGCGACTCTATCGGCATAGCTTTTACCGGCGGCAAGGATTCCTCGGTAATGTTAGACCTCGTGCGCAAAGCCTTCGACGGGAAAATCCCTTTTAAGGTGATAACGATAGATACGTCCGCCGAGTTTAAAGAAATAAAGGATTTTATAGAAAAATTAAAGCGGGATTGGGGTTTCGAGCTACTTACGTATTCCAATAAAGAAGCCCTCAAAGCAAATTACCCGATAGCCAAGGACAAAGCCGACTGCTGCCTTACGCTTAAAACCTCTCCGCTCAAAATGTCCATAAAAGACCTGCATCTTAAAGCCATGATGACGGGAATAAGGCGCGACGAAACGGAAAGCCGCGCCAACGAAGCCTATTTTTCCAAAAGAAAGGACCCTCACCACTTCAGGGTCCACCCCATTCTGCACTTTACCGAAAAAGACATATGGGACTATATTAAGCTTAATAACCTGCCGTTTTGCCCGCTTTATAACGAGGGCTACAGGTCGATAGACTGCGCCCCGTGCACTTCCAAAACGCCTAAGGAAGGAGTAGCCGAACGCTCGGGGCGTTCCGAGGACAAGGAAGCCGCCATGGCAAAATTGAGGCAGCTGGGATATTTTTAAGATTTTTAAGAATAAGCAAGGATAGGGATTAGGGAGGGTTGCGTAATTAGATGCCGTGCGATAAAGTATTGCTGATTTCCATAGACAATTTAAGATACGACTGCATAGGAGCGGGAAATAAAGTAAATACGCCCGTAATAAACGAAATTTCCGAAAAAGCCGCCGTTTTTAAAAATTGCTTCAGCACCAATACCTATACTACATCCGCGCATGCGTCGATGTTCACCGGTCTTTTGCCGCAGCATCACGGAGTAAGGCCTTACTATTACAAAAAATTAAGCGATAAGTCCGTTACCTTAGCCGAAATATTTAAAAAGAGCGGGTATAAAACGGTTTTCAGCACGGATATTCCAGAACTGTTCGAGCCGCTCGGGCTTGCAAGGGGCTTCGACTATAAAATAACCAGAAACGACGCGCAGCTTTTTGAACTGCTGGACGGGATGAAAAACGAAAAAGTTTTTCTTTTTATCCATTTTTTCGACGTCCACGAGCCTTACTTGTTTTCAGAATGTCCGCCCGACAATAACTATAACGGCGATTATTTTAAATTTATCGAAAAGGCGGATAAAGATTACGATTTAAATTTAAAAGAAAAAGAACCGCATAAAATTTGGCGAGAATTTGCCGGCAAAATTAAAAGCGACGTAAAAATACTTTTCGAGCCTTATATAGAAGGTGTCAATAAATTCGACGGCGGGAGATTTAAAACGACCGCCGGTTTTTTAAAAAAGTATAGTTTTTTCGACGACGACAACGTTTACGCTATTACGTCCGACCACGGCGAAGGACGCGTTTCAATTGACGACCCCGATTATTTTTCCCATGCGGGGGAACTATACGACGAAGTAACTCACGTTCCGCTTATTTTTCACGGTCCTAATATGAAGGCGGGGTCGCGGAAGGACATGGTTTCCATAACAGATATTTTTCCTTCGGTTTTATCGCAGGCGGGCATAAATCCATCATTTGTTTGCGGAGATATAGACGGACTTTATTTTCACGACAGGGATTACGTTTATTCCGAAGTATGGAAGCAAAATAATTATTTGGGAGGCGAAGGCGCCCTGTCGGGCGAAGACGGCAGACCCGTGATTGCGAAGCGCGATTCTTCGGACGAGTATTTTTTATTTCAAAGATGTTTGAGGTTTAAGGATAAAAAGATTGTTTTTTCAGGAAATTACATTGAAAACGGTGGCTCTTACGAGTCCTTCGACGCAAGGACGCAGGGTTTTAAAAACAGCGACGCGGATTACGTGAAGTCGCTATACAGGAATATCCTGCTGCGCTTCGAGGACAAAGAGGGGCTGTCCGCAAAATTAAATATGCTCGGTTCGCAAAAGTATTCGAGGAAAGATATTTTTGACGAGTTTTGGGGCAGCATGGAAAAAGCCGGATTAAAAATTCCGGATTACGTTTATAAATACGATTTGATAAACGACCCTCTCGAAAACACGCCGCTGGACGTTTCGGAACAGGAAAGGACGGATTACGTAAAAACGCTGGATAAACTCGAAAAGGACTGCGCCGAGTCCGAAAACGTATTTCAGGATGACGAGAGCGGCTTCGGCGACGGCTACGATATCCCGTCCGGCATAATAAATACCGCGGCGGCGGCAGAAAAAGAAGCGGCGGCAAAAGAAGAAAATGCAGGCGGTGGAAACGCAAGCGGATTAAGCCGCAAAATAGATTCGGCTTTGGAAACGATTAAGGAAGCCCGCAGAAGGTTCGGCGAAGACATAGGCGTTGGGTTTACCGGCGGAAAGGATTCCACGGTTTTGCTTTATCTGATAAAAAAAGCGTTTAACGGGATTATTCCTTTTAAGGTTATCAATATAGATACCGGTCTAGAGTTTAAAGAAATTTACGCTTTTATCGGCAGAATTAAAAACGAATGGGCTTTGGACCTGCGGGTTTTTTCGGAAAAAGACTCCCTAATGAATATTAAGGCAGATTTGAGCAAGGAAGAATGCTGTTTGAAGTTTAAAACCGTTCCGCTAAAAAAAGCGGTTACGGATTTAAAATTAAAAGCTTTAATGACAGGGGTAAGAAGAGACGAGCATCCGGCAAGGTCGGACGAAACTTTTTTTTCAGAAAGGGATAATCCGACGCATACCAGAGTGCATCCCATACTGCAATTTACCGAGAAAGACATATGGAATTTCATAAGAGCCGAAGGCATACCTTATTGCGGCTTATACGACGAAGGATACCGCAGTTTAGACTGCGAGCCGTGCACCGGCAAGTCGGATATGAACGGACCGGAACGCTCGGGGAGGTCTTCCGAAAAAGACTCCATAATGGATAAGCTGAGGAGTTTCGGATATTTTTAAAGTTAAAATATTTAATAAATTAAATTTTAAAAAGTAAATAAAAGAGGCTTATTATTTTATGGATAAAATTAACGGCGCAAGCGTAGGGGAAATTATGCAAAAAGTGCGAACCGTGGCGGAACAGAACAGGGCGGATAATCACGCTGCGGATAATCTCGCCAATGATATCGGCGGCGCGGACGGCGGCGCCGATAAAACGAACCGTATTAATTTGTCTATTAACGACTCTAGGGCCAAGTCGCGGATTAGAACGAAAATACCTGACGCGTTAAACAGGTTTCCGATAAATAAAAGCAAAATATTGCAAAAAATTATCCTTAAATTTTATGAAATTTTGTTCAGGGAGCAGAGAAACGTTAGCAACGCGATATTAGACGTACTGCAGGAACTGTCTTTGTCAAGGCTGGAACTTTTAGCCGAAACAAAAAACATACGGCATCTATTAGATGAAAACGTACGAAACATCATCGGCAGGATGGACTCCATGGATTCGGAAATAGGCGTATTAATAAACAAAACCGATAAATCCGATGCCGCCGTCAAGGATATTTTTAGGAACATAGGCGCGCATAAAACAAATATCGTCGATATGCAAAGAAGGATTATGAGGCTTTTGGAGGAATTCCGCAAGATGCGCGATGTCGGAGGTAATTACGCTTCTGCCGCCCAAGCTATAATAAAAGAAGACGACAGTATTCTGGATGCCCTGTATCTGACGTTTGAAGATAAGTTCAGGGGCACGAGGCAGGACATTAAAAACAGGCAGAAAGCCTATCTACCCTATATAATGGAGGCTTTAGATAAAACCGGAAGCGCACCGGTTTTAGATTTGGGATGCGGAAGGGGGGAATGGCTTGAACTGCTCGGCGAAAAAGGAATTAAGGCTTCGGGAGTAGATACGAACGAAGTCATGGTGGAGTTATGCGCCGGTTTTAGTCTTGAAGCATCGAAGGCAAACGCATTGGAATATATGAGAAGCCTTCCGCCGTCGTCGCTGTCCGCCGTAACGGGTTTTCACATACTGGAACATATGCCTTTTAAAAATGCAGTCGCCGTTCTGGACGAATCGTTCAGAGTCATAAAATCTGGAGGCATAATTATTTTTGAAACGCCGAATCCTGAAAATCTTATGGTAGGCGCATGCACTTTTTACATCGACCCTTCCCATATCAAGCCTTTAGTTCCCGCTACCATGGAATTTATAGCCGAAGACAGGGGTTTTATTAACGTTACGGTTAAAAGAATGAATAAATATTCGGATTTTCACGAAGTAGCCGAAGAAAACGAAAACAACAGGTTTATAAAAGAAAATTTTTACAATGAAATGGATTATTCCGTAATAGGAGTAAAACCTTAATGAGAATAGGACTGATAGCGCCTAGCCCCATTCCTTTTACCGTCGGAGGAGCCGAAAAATTTTACTGGGGCATTCAAAGCTATATAAACAAAAATACGACCCACCAGTGCGAACTTATTAAAATTCCGGTCAAGGAAGACAATTTTTGGAATTTAATCCGCGCGTATTATAAATTTTACGCATTTGACGCAAGTCATTTCGACTCGGTTATAACTTGCAAGTATCCGGCATGGATGATAAAGCACGAAAATCATCATATATACATGCTGCACTGTCTGAGAGGGTTATACGATATGTACGACCAGTCAAAAATTCACATCCCCGCGGATTTTAAAGCCGGAAAAATTAAGAATATTTTAAATTATATGGAAAAGCCGCTGTCTTCCCCCGGCGTTTTGTTTGAAATGCTTTTCGAGCTTGAGGAAGATAAAAAAATACCTAAAGAAGCTTACGCGTTTCCGGGACCATTTATTAAAAAAATAATAGGTTTTTTCGACAAACAAGCCATGGAGGGAGTTAAGAGTTTTTCCGCAATATCTAAAACCGTAGCGGAGAGAAAAGAGTATTTTCCTCCGTCCGCAACCGTAAACGTTATATATCCCCCTTCAAATTTAGAAAATTTCAAGGAAGGGAACTACGGATATTTTTTGGCGGTAAGCAGGCTCGACGAAGCAAAGCGAATAAGGACAATTATCGAGGCATACCTTAAAACCGGCGTAAATGTTCCTTTAAAAATAGTAGGAACCGGACCGCTTATGGATGAATTAAAAGAAATTTCGAAAGGCGACCCGAGGATAGAACTGGTAGGTTACGTAGGGGATAAGGACTTAACGGATTATTACGCAGGCGCTTTGGCGGTAATTTTCATACCTTATGAAGAAGATTACGGGCTTGTAACATTAGAAGCAATGATGTGCGGAAAGCCGGTGATTACTTTTAAGGATTCCGGCGGCGTGCTTGAATTCGTAGAGGACGGCAAAACAGGCTTCGTCTGCGAACCCGCTGCAGATGCTTTAAAAGGGCTTATAGAAAAAGCCGCTTTAAATACTGATTTAATGCGTGAAATGGGGACCCGGGCTAAAAAGAAAGCAGAACTTATAACATGGGAAAATACGGTCCAGTCATTGTTTGGCGTTACCGGCATTGCGACCGCTAAAGAACAAAATAATTATAAGCATAGTTATAATATAATTAAAACTAATAATAATCAAAAAAATAAAAGAAAAAAAATTACCGTTTCGACCACTTATCCTATCTACCCGCCTATGGGAGGGGGACAGAACAGGATTTTTTATTTATATAAGGAGCTTGCCAGATATTACGATATAGAAATAATATCTTTGACCGGCAGCAACGATACCGGTTTTAGAAAGGAGATAGCCCCAAACCTTTTCGAGAACAGAATCCCAAAATCCAAGAAATTTGAAGAAAAAGAAAAAAAGATGCAGGATAAAATCGGCATATTCGCGACGGATTTGGCAATGCTGTATTTTTATAAGGATATATCGGAATATGTCGATACCGCAAAAAAATATTCGCTGGAATCCGAGGTTTTAATTGCATCCCATCCATATACTTACCCTTTGTTATCTTTGGCGAAAAGACACGAAAGGAATTTTTTAATATACGAGTCTCATAACGTAGAGTACGAGCTTAAAAAGCAGATGATGGAGAAAAATAACGAAAGCGAAAAAATTGCAAATTATCTGTTTGAAACTGAAAAAGAAGCCTGCCTTTATTCTGATTTAATTACGTTTTGTTCCATGGAAGACGCCGGCAATATGCAAAAAATATACGGCTTAAACTTAAAACCGGATAAAGTCTTGATAGTTCCCAACGGGGTCGATTTAGATTCCGTAATTTTTACGCCTCCGGCAGTCAGAAAAGAAATAAAGAAAAAATTGGGGTTAGAAAATGAAAAAATTATATTTTTCATGGGCAGCTGGCATAAGCCTAATATAGAAGCGGCGGATAAAATAATCGCCGCCGCCCGAAAACTTCCTGAATACAGATTCATAGTCCTTGGAGGCGTCGGCGACCACTATAAGACGGATAAAGCAGAGCTTGCTCTTTGTCCCGATAATGTAGGATTTACCGGACTCGTCGAAGACGACGAAAAATTTTTTTATTTATCTTTTGCCGACCTTGCCCTTAATCCTATTATTTCAGGTTCGGGAACGAACTTAAAAATTTTGGATTATATGGCGGCGGGCATTCCTTTGCTATCCAGTTATTTCGGGGCAAGGGGCGTTATAAGCGGGATAAGCGACTCAGCCGGAATACCGGAAAACAAAATGATAGGCTTGACCGATATGGAGAATTTTCCCGACGCTATTTCAGAATATTTAAACAGTCGCGACGATGCGTATGTCTATAACGCAAGAAAATATGTGGAATCGCATTTTAGCTGGAAATCGATAGCAAAAAATTTTAAAAACAGACTGGACGAATATATTTAATGCTAAAAAAGATTAAAAATTTAATAAAAAAAGCATTAAAAAAGCCGCTTTTTTACATAGCCAAGATTATTTTAAAAAATTCTGCGGCAACCTATTACGCAAAAAAAACATTAAATTCATTTCCTTTTGTCAAAAACAGGTTAAGAAGATTTACGGTAAATTACGGGCTTATCCATGGGGATATAGACGAAGCCCGAGAAAAGATTAAGATAGATTTAAAATTATCGGAACTTCCTCCTGAAGTTTCAAAGATTTATAAAGACTTATGCGAAGCAGTTAAAATATCCGAAAAAAAATGAAAAGCGTCAAAAAAAGCAGGCATAATTTATAAGATATATTTCATAATGAAAATAGCGATAGACCTTCAGGCGGTACAGGGCGAAAGCAGATTCCGCGGAATAGGAAGGTACTCCAAATCCATAGCTTTGGCGATAGCAAGGACTGCGGCGGACAGGCATGAAATATTTATTTTTTTAAGCGACCGTTTTCCCGGAACTGTTCCCGAAATACGCAGCGCGTTTAAAGGGCTTATTCCCGAAAATAACATAAAAGTTTTTTCCGTTCCCGGACCGGTAGCGGAGATGAACGGCTTAAACGCCTGGCGTACGCGCGCCGCCGAATTAATACGTGAACAAGCCATAGCCCTTGTTAAGCCGGACGCATTAGTTATCGCTTCGCTTTTTGAAGGATGGGGGGACGATATAGTTACTTCGGTTCCTAAACCCGGCGGCGATTTTTACGTTCCTACCGCGGTTATTCTTTACGACGTTATACCTTTAATCCATAAAGACGCTTATCTATGCGACCCTTATTATAAAAAATGGTATTACGGCAAAATAGAACACCTGAAAAAAGCCAATTTGCTGATGGCTATTTCCGGGTATTCCATGGACGAGGCGGTAAAAGAACTTGAATTAGATAAAAACTCGGTAGTAAATATATCGGCAGCTGTTGACGAGAAGTTTTTTTATTGCGCGGACGATACGTCCGGCGGGGCGCAAAAAAGCGAAGAAAGCCGCGACTATATATTAAGCCGTTTTAATATAGGGCGTAAATATATAATGTATGCTCCCGGCGGCTTCGACAGCCGTAAAAACGTCGAAACGCTTATCGATGCCTATGCCCTGCTTCCGAAAAAAATACGCGCGGAATATTCCATGGTTATCGCAAGTTCCATACCGGAAGACATTAAAAGAAAGCTGATAAAAAAAATACGGGCAAATAAGATAGGGATAAAAAACGTAATATTTACCGGATACGTTCAAGACGACGAACTGACCGCCCTTTATAAAAATACGGAGCTTTTTGTTTTCCCCTCGCTTTACGAGGGTTTCGGGCTGCCGATTCTGGAGGCGATGAATTGCGGCGCTCCCGTTATCGCGTCGGATACTTCTAGCATACCGGAAATATTAGACAGGAAAGACGCGCTGTTCGACCCTTCAAACGCATTATCTGTTTCCGAAGCCATGTCTAAGGCGCTTTCCGATAAAAAATTTTTATCGGATATGAAGCGTTACGGAAAAGAAAGGTCTAAAGATTTTTCATGGGATATTACGGCAAAAAAAGCGGTAGATGCGCTAGAATTAACGTTTAACAAAAAAACGGTTTCCGGGCATAAAGAAAATGATGCCGAAGACTATTGTAAAAGTTCTTACCATAAACTTATCGGTTCTATTGCGTCTATAAATGCAATCGTGCCGATAAGCAAACATGCAAGCAGAAAAATGCCGCGGCATGAACTGAATTTAAATTTATTAAACGCCGCAATTTGTATAAACAAAAACAACGCTAATTATTGCCGCCGAAAGCAAAAAGAGTTTTTCGCGGACGTTTCCGAGCTTGCTAGAAGAGACGCTAAAACCGGAATTCAAAGGGTTGTAAGAAATATATTGATAAATTTACTTAAAAATCCTCCGGAGGGTTATGCGGTTAAAGCGGTATATTTCGACGGAAAGTCTTTTCGCTACGCGAATAATTTTATGCGGAAGTTCCATACGGCGGGAGACGGCGCAAAAGAGAACGAAACAAAAAACGAAAACGTCATAGAGCCCTTGTCGGGCGACATATTTTTGTGTTTGGACTTAGCGCCGGATTTGATGCCCGCCGCAAAAAACATACTTTACGAATACAATATTCACGGAATAGAAATATATTCGATAATATACGATATCCTGCCGGTTACGAACCCGGAATGGTGGCCTAAAAATATTTTCGGCATTATGAAGGAATGGCTGACGGCAACCGTCGAAGTTTCCAATTCCTTAATATGCATATCTAATTCAACGGCAAACGAAGTAAAAAAATGGATAAAACTTAATTTTCCCGAAAAAGTAAATTCTTTGACCGTGAGCTATTTTCACATCGGCGCGGATATCGTAAGTAGCGCAAGCGTAAATGCCTCGACGGGCGAAGGACGCACCTATGTAAATCAAGGCGGTAAAAATAAAGAAACCCAAACTCAAGCTGAAGCCGAACAAGAAAATGTTTGCTCCATTTTATGCGCCGGAAATTCCGCCGTTTTTTTATCGGTCGGGACTATAGAACCGCGAAAGGGGCATTTGCAGACGCTTAAAGCTTTTGAGTATTTATGGAAGCGAGGTTTAGACGCAAAGCTTGTTTTCGTCGGGAAAGAAGGATGGATGACGGAAGAAGTCGTCAGGAAAATTAAAAAGCACAAAGAATTAGGCGTCCGTTTATTTTGGCTTAAGGGTATAAGCGACGAATATCTGGACAAAATATACAAAGCAAGTTCGTGCTTAATCGCCGCAAGCGAAGGCGAGGGTTTCGGACTGCCTTTAATAGAGGCTGCCCGTTATAACCTGCCCGTTATTGCCAGAAATATTCCGGTATTTAAAGAAATCGCCGGAGAATCCGTATATTACTTCGACGGATTAAGACCGGTAGATTTAGCCGGCGCGGTAATTAACCGGCTTAAATTATACGGGAAAGGCGAAGAGCCGAAATCGGGTGATATAAAATGGCTTACATGGGAGCAAAGCGCCGAAATGCTTAAGGGGAAAATTTTCAATGAAAGGTAAACGCTTTTCCGCCGCTTTTTTGTCATCGTAAAATGGCGGAAAGCTTAGGATTATATCGCCGGACGTTTATGCGGTTAAATAATTAACCGGCGGCACGGTCAGCATATTACGCCGGAGTCGCCGCACAATTCCTGAGAAGCCGCCCGAGCTTGCGCCATTGCCGCCGAATAGCCCGGCGTACCTAAAGGCGGAACCTGACTCCAAAGATATTCGTCCAACTGGCTGCCGCCCCCGCTACCCCTGTTGCCTCCGCCGTTGTTGCTGTTGCTGTTACTACCCGCGCCTGCCGCCGTATTGCCGGAATTTCCGCTTCCGCCGTTATTAATTTTGGGATACGCGCTGAAGCCGAAAGGCACGCTGACCTGCGTCGTGAGTATCCCCGTATTTGACGCATAACTTGAAATGCCGCCTTTAATGCCGTTTTCAAACATCGGCACGTAAGCCGAAAGTTCGGGATTATTCAGTCCGTAGGTTAAAATTTCGTATTGCCCGCTTCCTTCGTCGCCCAAACATTCCGTTATGACGTTGCCTCCTATGTTTTTTTGTATGCAGTTGACGTTGCCGCCGTAGCTTGCAAGCGACAAAGATATTCCCTGAGGCAGAAAATATTGCTGTTTGTCGGACGGCAGGATATTTAGCCCGCGGGTCATTTCGGACAGCGTGCCGAAATAGTCGTTATTTGACTGCGCGCTTCCCTGTTCCGCATAATTTGAATATGAAGCCATCTGATACTGGTTTTCCGCGTTTATAAGGCTGTTTTCTTCATTTATAGCCGCTTTTGCCTGCTCAAGCTTGTAATATCCCGCCAATGTCGGTATCGCCGCCGCAGCCATAATAGATATTATTAAAAGTCCCGCTATTACGCCCATTAAACCGAATCCGCCCTTTCCGCGAATTAATTTTAAACCGTTGCCGGCTCCGTCAGGCTTTTTAATTTCATTAGCGATTTTTTTTGCTATTTTAATAATTTTTGCAATCACGGCAGTTTCCGGCATAATTTTTAACATAAACCCCCCCTCCCCTTAAACTTGAATTGTTAATAAATTAATTGCTATAAATGCTATAATTAAGATTATAATAATTTAATATTGCAATATTATGAAGGTTTTGTTAAAGTAATGTTAAATTTTTGTTGCAAAATTATTACAAAAATTTATTAAATCTAAAAATTATTTATTTTATAAGGAATAAATGGAGAGAAGAAGGGGGGACAGATTTATTCTCTTACTCAAAGGTTGCGTTTGCGCGCAGCCGGGAGTTTTTTATTTTCAAATACGGATATAAACTTTATCGCGGTATTTTTATAAGCCGTTTCGCCTGCCAAAGACAAATTAATAATCCAAACCTCAGGGGGATCGTATCTTTCGATAAAGCTTTTAACCGACCTTGAAACGGCAGGTTTTTTTAGCTCCGAGGATTTTACTTCTATGGGCAGTACTATTCTCCCGTCTTCCACGACGAAATCCATTTCTCCCCCGTCTTTAGACCTCCAAAAACGTATGGTCGCGCTGCCGTATTTATATTTTTCCCGCAACGTATTATATAAAAAATTCTGCAGGGTAAATCCGGCCTGTTCAAAACCTGTTATGTTTCCGAACATATTGACGCTAAAATTTCTTAATCCTAAGTCGTTAAAATAAACTATAGGCGATTTGGAGATTTCGCTTCTTATGTTTTTGTAGAACGGAGTCATAAGCCGTATTATAAAGGTTTTTTCGGCATAGGATAAATAATTTTTTACGGTAGGAACGGATATGCCGAGCGTTGAAGAAAGTTCGTTTATATTAACTAATTTTCCAGATTGCGAGGCTAAAATTCTTATTAAATTTTTAAAAGCGTCAACCTTTTCCACTTTAAGCAGGTAAGAAATATCTTTTTCTATATAGCTTTGAAAAATTTCGTTTATGATTTTTGTTTTTTCCAACGCCGTATCTTCAAGCGCTACCCTCGGATAACCGCCGAAATTAATATATTCTAAAAGGTATTTTTTTGCATCCGCGGCATTTATGCGGAAATAATCCTGCAATTTGTTTTCATATCTATAGCCGGTTTTGAAATTAACGAATTCCGAAAAAGATAGCGTTCCTACTTCGAATATCCGTTTTCTGCCGGCAAGGGATTCATGTATTTTTTCTTTTAACCCAAGGCTTCCGGAACCAGATACGATAAATTTATACGGCAGGTTCATATCGTATAAACCTTTCAAAAATATTCCGGCATTTTCCTTGCGCTGAATTTCGTCTATAAATACAAATGCCCTATCCGTCTTGCTTACGCCGATTTCGAGGCTTATTTTTTGTATAAGAGAGGATTGGCTTTCGAAATGACGGGCGTCGTTTTCGAAATCGAGGCTTAAGAATAACGTTTTTTCTCCTTTTAAATTAAGCTCGGAACGGACGGCTTCCATTATGGTGGTTTTACCCGCCTGCCTTGGGCCCGTTATAAGCGTTATTTCTTTTTTGTCCAGATGACCCGTTATTTCGTTATATGCCGTTCTTTTTATAAGCATACTTATATTTTAACACGAGAAAAATAAAAGTCAAATTAGAAATAAGAATAATTGGGACGATTTTCACGTTAGCAATAAAGGTATCTGATTCATTCACTTCGGCGTTCATAAAGCCGTTGGCTTTATAAACATTCGACTACTGAATACAGAAAAAAAATATTAAATTGAAAGCAGAAACAAGAAAAGAAACATTAATATCAGGATTTCAGAATACGACTATCTTATCCATACCAGACGCTCGTAGCGGCTTTTATTCACGAATTTGCGGAAGGGAAAATTAAATTAGAAATTTAAATGGATAAAAGTCTCAGAACTATTTATTTCCTCACTCCCGACCGCGTTAGACGCGGTCGGGAGTGAGGTTCTTTGTTTGACGGTATTAATGCGTTATATTGGTTATAGTAGCCGTTCCGGCGGAGGTAACAATGGAGGCGCCCGACAGGCTATACGTTCCTGCCAGTTCTATTACCTGGTTTTGACCCTGGTCGCTGTTGACAACGTAAGTATTGCCGCCGTATTGGAACCATCCCGCATAGTCGAGATTTCCGGCCGCCGATACCGGCTGTGGCGAGTTGGCGTCCCACGGGGCTTCGAGAAACGATATGACGTTGGCAATAGCCGCGGTTGCGGTTGCCGCGCTCGACTCCTGAAATTGCGCAAGCGAATAAATTACGACGCCGGTGCCGGCTGACGGGATGCCGCCGGAGTTTAGTCCCGGATATATCTGCCAGTTAGCGGGGTCAATGCCTAACGGAGTGCCGAACGTTATCGAATCGCCGGCGAGTATATTGCCGTGAATGGTCGTGATATAACCGGGAGTCGTATTCAAAGACGACTCTCCAGCCGTATAACTGCTGTCCGTAGAATATGCGGCATTGGATACTATGGTATCCGTGCCGGAGCCTACGGTAACGGAGGCGTTAAAGTAATTAGTCGCGACGGAGTCGGTTCCCGAACTAAAATAAACGTATTCGGAGAAGTATAAGCGCTAGAAAATTCATCAATTAAGCTGAGCGTGCCTGCAAATCCGGCGGCGTTTACCGTAACGCCCTGCGTTTGAGTCGGCGAATTTTCATAGATGTAGGCGATTAAATTGCTGTTCGCGGAATCACCGTTTATAGTAAGCGTCGAACCGTCCTGCAACTCGATGCCGTTGTCGACGTTGTTGGAGGCGGTGTAAGGCTGGTCAGATGCGCTGCCTATGCTCAACTGGTCGGAGCCGTAAACGTTAATAGTGAAAGAACCCGTCAAATTATTACCGGTTACAAACATATCTCCCATTGCTTGAATTGTGTTGAGTGTTGACCCTACGGAATAAATATTTACGGTCGGATTGGACACGCTTGCGGAAGAGGGGCTGAAAACAAACGTGCCCAGACCTACTCCACCCGCCCCACCGTCCATAATTAAATTGGCGGCATTACCGTCGTTGCCGTTTGCACTACTGTAAATATCTAGTTCCATAGTGGTTGCCTGAACGACGAACGTATCGTTGTTGGTTGCGTTTGTAAATCCGTAATCGGAATAAGAATCTACGGTTCCGGTATTGTAAGTATCGTCAAGTATAAAGGTATTAAAACCGGAGTTGATAGTGCTTAAATCAATCGGGGAACTGTAAAGATTGGAATAATCGCTCTGCGAATAATTAAAATCGAGTATCTGAAAGTTTGTAGCATTCTGGAGATAATACGAAATAGTAGAGGTGTAAACAGGGTCGTAATTAATATCTACCGCATTATACCCGCTTGCATCACCTTGAAATGTAAAATATTGGGAGTTTCCCGCCTGCCCGAGATTGCTATATAGATAATCAAAAGGAATAACCAGCGTATCGGGCTGAGAGGAGGAAGAAGCAAAAGTATGTCCCGTATCCGTTGACGTCAGCGTATAAACATTTGCATTTACCAAGCTGTTTGCTATCCGGTTAGACGTGGTAAAAAAATTGTCTCCCTGAATTGTGTCTCCCATTACCATGTGATCTGCCGAAGTTATTGGTTCTCCCAAAACATCATTATAAATGCCCTGAGCTACTGCAGCTATGCCTTGCGTTGCAATTTGTGCCGACCAATAAGTCAGCCCGCCTGATAATGGAGCGCGTCCTAATAAATTTTCGAATAAGTAAGTTACCTGCTGTTCTGCCGTCATATTGTTAATATCGGCAGACGCTTCAGCAGAGCCGGCTATCTGATTAAAAACAGTACCGATAGGCGTACCGCTTGCAAGCTCATTTCCAAAAAAATCATATCCAGATACGCCTGCCGGGCGATCTAATATTTCTGTGAAAAGAGATTGCACTTCATTATAATAACTTTGTGAAGATGCTGTTTCCATTTTAAATCCTCCTTAGAAAATTTTAGTTTTTTAATATGCCATGTAGCTTATATCGGACGACTGGGGGGAGTATAAAAGTCCGATATAAACCACCTGAACCTCGTTAAAGGCAGGCCCGTCTGGTATAAAAGTGAAAGACGTCATAGGAATTTCCTCCTTAATTTTAAATGTTAAATATTTTACTGCAATTTTATGTTCTTAATTTAATTAAATCATAAGAAATATTTTATATAATATTTTATATAAAAAAATATTTATTGTATATCACCCAAAAGTGGTTAGCAATAATAACTTCTTAAAATATAGCTAAAATACGGATTAATCTAAATTTAAAAATAAAAAATGTAATATGGATTTTAAAAAATGTTAGAGACCGTTCAATAATTATCTTCCATTTTTAAATCTCCTTCATCTAACAGGGCACATAAACCCCTAACATACGTTAAATCCATCGCTATAAAAATAATACAAGAAATCCGGAACGCCGAATTGAAATGCCCTAGAAGACCCAATCCGAAATACTATCCTCTTTAGGCTACTATGTAGACATAAACGGGGTCCTAATTATTGACTTTGCGAGGATTTTTTAAGAGGGTGTCTTAAACTCAAGTTAGATAATAGGCTTGGTTTTGGCGCTCTAAAAATTAATAAGAGTTGCCCGTTGTTATTATTAGAATTTCTCCTATATTTTTTTGGATATGGAAAAAATATTTGTAATGCTTGAGATTTGTATTTTTGTATAATTGTTTCCAACGCTTTAATGTTGCCGATTAATCCCACGCCGAAACATTCACCTCTACCATTTGGGCAACCCCATTGTCCGATCCATCCGCCATAAAAACAATAATGCAAAAATTGTTAATGCATATTTAATATGTTTTTTATTAAACTTTTCAAACCAAATAGCTGAAATTATAGCTACTATCAAATCTACATATAGAGTAAACCTCGTCGGCAAAGCTTGTTTTATAAGGGGCATTTTTGAAAAAACAATCCATGGCATAGGAATTGTTTTTTTGGTTTAAAATCCTTAAATATGGTCCAAAGCTAAATAACGCAAGCAAAATAAAAATAAACGATAAAAAAATATATAATTTGCTTTCTTTTCGCCAATATTCCAACGATAAATATATAAAACTAAACACAATAAGTATAAGCGGTAAGCCTAAATAAGCTCCTTCTTCTGAAAAATTACCGGCAAATTTAGCGCTAATAGGTAGGAAAATATGTCCAAACAACAAATCAACAGGTGTTGGAATAAAATAATTTAAGGGATCTGCGACATAATAAGAATTACTATTTAACTGAGATATATGATTTAACAGTATATAATAAATATATGGCGTTAGTAAAATAATGCTAAAAGTTATGCTTATTAAAGTTTCGATACCAAAGGTAAAACAGCTTTTTTCGAGTATTCTCATTTTTAAAAAACAATATAAAGGCAACTAACCATGCAAAAAAACTAAAAACTGCAAACGTTGCATAAATCTCATTAGATATGCCAAATTGAAACGCAAATAACAAACTAAATAAAACAATATATTTTAATCGGCTGAAAGAATTTTTAAATCTTAATATATAAAGATAAACAAGAAAAACAACAATAAACGAAGTATATAAAGTTAGATGTCCTAACATTTCTGCCAAGATATACGTTGAAAAGAAAAAAAATAAACTGCCTACAAATGAACTTATTGTTTTTAATCCAATTTCTCTATTTATGAGATAAATTCCATATGGAGCCAAAGTTAAAGAAATTAAAGTTATAATGTTATAAGAAAATACAGGTCCAAATATTTTTGTTACAGGCCACATTAAAATAGCTATACTTGGCAGTGATGTAGTCCCTGCTAAATTTTGGGCAAAAGGTGCCCAAAAGGTTTTCGTTATAAATGGGTTTAAGCCATGCGATATGGCATAATGCCACCATTTTAAACACCATAGATAAAAAGCAGGATCGCCTGATATATTTATGTTATTTATAAAATTAAATCCCTGTGGTATACCCCAAAAAATTATTGATAGAGCAAAATAAATAAAAATAATAAAATAATTATTTTTTTTCACTGAAAGATATTTTAAAAAAGTTTTAGGCTTCTTTACGATATTTAAAAAATTATTTTTTTTCATAAAAACCTACTGTGCTTTTAACGATATATAATGGTCTTTGTTTTACTTCTTCATAAATTCTACCTACATATTCGCCAATAATACCTAAAACTATTAACTCTACGCCTCCTAAAAAAAAGCATAGTTACGATTAATGAAATATAACCTTCAATAGGATTGCCAAAAAATATTTTTTGAATAATTATGTATAATCCATAAAAAAAGCAAAAATAGAAATTAATACACCAATTACACTAGTAAATTGAAGCGGGATAGTAGAAAATGAAGTAATACCTTCTATTGCAAAATTAATTAATTTTATATAATTCCATTTCGTTTTACCTGCATTTCTAGGTTTTTGTACATATTCAATATTGACCGTTTTAAATCCTACCCATGAGAAAAGTCCTTTCATGAATCTTCTTCGTTCCGGCATTTTTTTTAACTCTTCTAATACTTGCCTTGAAATTAATCTAAAATCACCAACATTTGGTTCAAGCTTTACATTACTAAATTTATTGATTATTTTATAGAAAATAATAGATGTAGTTTTCTTAAGCCATGTTTCACCTTCCCTTTTAAATCTAACGGCATTAACAATATCAAAACCTTCTTTATATTTTTCTATAAACTTAGGTATTATTTCAGCGGGATGCTGTAAATCTGCGTCAAAAGGTATTATGCAGTCTCCCGTAGCAAAATCCAATCCTGCGCTTAAAGCTATTTCTTTACCGAAATTTCTTGAAAAATTAATCGCCTTAACTCTTTTGTCTTTATTGTTAAGTTCAGTTAATAAATCAATAGTTTTATCTTTTGAACCGTCGTTTATAAATATAATTTCAAAATCATATCCGATAGACGATAAAACATTAATTAATGCGTGATAAACCGCTTGTATATTATCTTCCTCATTATAAATAAATCTTTAGACCTATAAAAAAACCTCCCAAGCGTTTTTTCCTTTGCGTCGCATGAAGCCGCTGATAAAAATGTAAAAGTCTGTTTATTTTTTAATTTTTAAGATATATAATTATATATAATCATATTTTCGGGGGATAAATATATGCAGTATATAAATTTAGGCTTGCCGGTCGCGATAATAGGCATATTAAATGAATAAATGGGAACGAATTCCCCTGCTTCCCTTACATATAAGCAAAGGTTCATTAAAAATTTAAGCCTTCTCTATCTTGCAACTTTTATTTCCAAGGTTTTTGCGCTGGCTATAAACATAATCCTCGTCAGGAAACTTGGGGCTTCAATTTACGGGGCATACGGCTTTGCCCTCACTTTCGTTACTTATTTTACCTTAATCGCCGATTCCGGTCTTTCTGTTTACGGAGAAAGTGCCATAGCAAAAAACAAAAGCGGCTTGAAAGAAATAGTCGGCGACGTTTTTTCCTTTAATCTTTTTATGTCTTTAATATCATCTGCCGCGCTGGTTCTATCAGCAGTCTACGTTTTAAGGTTCGGAGCGGTTCAGACGTATATGCTTCTGGTTATTGCCCTCCTGCCTTTGGCAAATACTTTCAGCTTAAGTTTCGCTATTAAGGCTCTGGAGAAAAACCAGATAATTGCCTTATCGGCTTTTTTGGGCAGGTTTATATATTTTTTGGGAATAATTTTATTCGTCGTCGATAAAAACGATTATTTATATTCGATAATTTTTTTTATAGCCGGAGCTTTCATTACCGCCTTTATGCAGTTTGGATACGTGGTTAAAATAATCGGTCGGATAAAGTTAAATTTTAGCCTTAAAAATTTTAAATATCTTTTTTTAAACGGAATGCCTTTCGGTATATTTTCAGCACTGGTTATTTTTTACGGAAGCCTCCCCGTCCTGTTTTTAAAAATCCTTAGCACAAATAAAAACACGGGTTATTTTTATATGGCAGGCAGGCTCGTGTTTTTCGTTTCCTCTTTTACCGCTTTAATAGTAGGGGCTTTTATTCCTATAATATCCGACGCCATTAAAAACAAGGACATAGAAAGACAGTCTTCAATAATAAGCGAACTTTTCAGGTTTAACTATACTGCTCTTATTCCTGTTTGCATAGGCGGCGTTGTATTAAGTAAAAGGATAGTATCCGTTTTCTTCGGACCTAAATACATAACTAGCGCTTATATTTTAGATATTATGATATGGTCGATTTTATTCATAGGAATATCGGCCGTATTTAACGGATATTTAACCGCGCTGCAGGAAAGAAAAAGCCTGATTGTTTCCGCCTTTATCGCTACTGCCGCCGGACTTTTAGCGACGCCCGTATTAATTAAATATTTCGGCGTTTACGGAGGAGCGGCGGCAAGCGTAATAACGGAATTTATAACGGCTTTCGCGCTTATCGCGCTTACTTTAAAAAGTTCGCGCGCGCGCGTTAAGGCGGATTGGATAAACTTAACAAAAGTATTATTTGCTTCCCTGATTATGGGAATTATCATAAACTTTATGGCGGAAGCTTTAAATTTTAATCCCGTTGCCGACGTTACCGTATGTATATCCGCGGGAATCATTATTTACTTTATTTTATCGGTCGCTTTAAAAATTATTAAAAAAGACGATTTAAACGAGTTAAAAGGAATAGTAAAATATAATTATAAATTTAACGGCGGCGGAGCCGCGCGGCCGAATTATATTTATATAGACATAACCGATACCCTGCTTAACGGTTTGAATACCGGCATACAGAGGGTGGTGAGAAATATCGTAAAAAGAATTTCCATAATCGAGAAAGTTACAGGAATGAAAGCGGTTCCGGTTATCGTCAAAAATAAAAAATTAGTAAAAGCCGCAAGTACGGCAGGCGCAATTTTCGAACCCTTTCAACAGTCAAAATCTCTGGATACCCCTCACAGGCTAAAAAAAGCCTACATTAAATGGGAAAGTAAAATAAGTTTATATTTAGCGAAATTTGACCGGCTTGACGGCGGAAGCCGCAGGGGAAATTTTTTAAAAAACAGCGTTTATAAATACGTTTATATAAGGCGTTTTTTTCGGAAAATATTTATTTATTACGCCTATATCAGCTTAAGGCTTAAGGGAATTAAAACAGGCGGGGAAATAAAGCCAAAAGAAGGCGATATACTTCTGTTTCCCGACGTTTTCTGGACTTATTTTTACGATATAAACGGGATTATAAAAAAATATAAACCGTTTAAAGCCAAAATAGTGCAGGCAATATACGACGTTATTCCGGTTATGTACGAAGATTACTGCAACAGGGATTTTGCTTCGGTTTTCCGTTTAAAATTAGACGAATTGCTAAAAAACGTAGATTTAATAATAACAGTTTCAAGGTCAGAAGCGGAAAATATAAAATCTTACGCCGGCATAAAAGACGCCGAAGGCATCGTCCGCGTTCCGGTGGATTATTTTTATCCCGGGTTCGACCACTGGACAGAGTTTACGCTTAAGCCAAAAGAAATAAGGAGCGTTTTTAAGAAATTTTACGCTAGCATGGATATATTTTTAATGGTAGGGACCCTTACGCCGGTAAAAAATCATATGTTCGTATTAAACGCTTTTGAAAAACTGTGGAAAAGCGGTTTTAACGGCGTTTTAGTAATAATAGGTAAAATAGACAAAACTCCGGCGGATTTGCTCCAAAAAATCAAAAGCAGCAGTTTTTTAGGTTTAAACCTGTTTTTCTTTGAAGACGTTACCGACGAAGAGCTGAATTATATATACGGAGCGTCTAAAGTTTTAATCGCAGCTTCCGTAGCCGAAGGTCTGGGACTGCCTATTATCGAAGGATTGAGTAAAAATTTAAAAATAATAGCTTCAGATATTCCGGTTTTTAAAGAAATAGCGGCGGAGTCGGGAATAAAAAAGGACGGTCGGATTTTTTATTTTAGGCAGGGAAACGAAAAAGATTTTATTAAAACCGTTAACGAGGTATACAAGATAGGCATAAAAGAAACCAGCGTTATGGAAGGCGTTGACGCCGCGGCAGGTAAGCGCGAGGACGAAAACGGCGTTAAAGGCGTGTGGCTTACATGGGACGAATCCGTAATTATGCTGTCTGATAAAATTAAATAGTTTTTAATAAAATGCAAAAAAAATCGCAAAAGGTAAAAATTAACAGGATTTTAATAGACTGTTCCGATACTTATATCGAAAACTTAAATACCGGCATACAAAGGGTCGTAAGAAACATCGTCAGCCGTTCGGCAATTATAACCGAAGTATCGGGTGCGGAGGTTATACCGGTAATATTAGATAAAAAAAGGGGTTACGTTAAGCTTTCGGATATAAGGATAAGTAACGGCAATAAAAACATAAGTAAAAACACAAAAAATATTGCTAAAAAATTGCCTTTTAAAGTATTTTTAAAAGTAATTCAGCATATTATCCGAAAATCTAAGCATTACTTGGAGGGCTTATTCCAGATTTTTAGCGCTAAATTTTATACCGGCGCGGATTCGGTTATTCCGGAAGAAAACGACGTGCTCATACTTACGGACGGATTCTGGAATTACCGCTATAATGTTTATTTCGATAATTTCTGCAAAAAAATTAAGAAAAATAACGGTAAGGTCATCGCCGTCGTTTACGATATTATTCCTTTAACGAACCCGGAATTTTTCGATATAGGCTTAACGCTTAACTTTAAAGGCAAGATTAAAAAAATTAAAGGTTTTATAGATGCGGTAATTACTATTTCCAAAAGCGAAAAAGAAATTATCGAAGAATATTTGAAAAAGACGCTTAATTTAGAAAATACCGTAAATAAACCGGTAAAATATTTTTATCCGGGCTGCGACATAAAGTGCGGCATAGATTCTGAAAATTCCGTCAAATACCAAGACGGCAAAGAAAACGATGCATCTTCCGGCGGCGAAGGCGGCTTAAATTTAAAAAAAATAAAAATCAGAAAAAACTTAACGGAAATTTTTGAAACGCACGATATTCATATTCAGCGGCGGTTTTCTTATATTTCCGTCGGAACCATAGAACCTAGAAAAGGCTACGATTATACTATAGAGGCGTTTGAAGAGATGTGGAAAAACGGCTATAGAGGTATTTTGGTCATAGCCGGAAAAATAGGCTGGAAAACGGAAAAGCTGTTAAAAAAGATACGCCGTTCCGCTTATTTAAATAAAAAGCTTTTTATGTTTAACGATTTAAACGACAACGAACTTTGTTATATGTATAAAACGGCGGATGCACTCGTTTCAGCTTCTTTTAGGGAGGGTTACGGGCTTCCGTTAGCCGAGGCGATGAATTACCGCCTGCCGGTTTTGGCAAGCGATATTCCCGTGTTCAGGGAAATAGGGGCGCCTATGGGTATAAGCATCGGTAAAAGCGCGGAAGGCGCCAAGAGCAAAGAAATTATTTATTTTAATCCCGATAAAAACGGCTTGATTAGCGCGGTAAAAGAATTTGAAAGCCGAGCTAATATGGCGGATGGCAATAATCCTAATCCTGCGGCAGAGGCTGCCGCCGTTGTAAGCTGGGACGAATCCGTAAGGAATTTTTCGTCCGCCGTAGTCGAAATATGCGGAATATTTTAAAGTCCGTCTTTAATTCTTTTTAAATCCGCTTCTACCATAAGTTCGATTAGCTCTTTCATTCCGGTTTTATGCTGCCAGCCTAATTTTTCCTTTGCTTTGGCGGGGTTGCCGAGAAGCCTTTCAACTTCGGCGGGCCTGTATAGTTTCGGGTCTGTCTCTACGTAATCTTTATAGTTTAAACCCGCGTAAGAAAATGCCGTTTCGCACATTTCACGCACCGTAGATGTTTTGCCTGTCGCGACTACGTAGTCGTCGGGAGCATCCTGCTGGAGCATAAGCCACATCGCCTCCACGTAATCTTTGGCGTAGCCCCAGTCCCTCTGGGCGTCTATGTTTCCAAGATAGAGTTTCTTTTGAATTCCGTATTTTATCCTTGCCGTCGCGTCAGTTACTTTTCTTGTAACGAATTCTATGCCTCTTAACGGAGACTCGTGGTTAAACAGTATTCCCGCGCAGCCGAATATGCCGAAACTTTCGCGGTAATTTATAGTAATATAGTGCCCGAACATTTTTGCCACGCCGTAGGGGCTTCTGGGATGAAAAACCGTGTCTTCGGATTGTATCGTTTCGTTAGTCTTTCCGAACATTTCCGAAGTGGAAGCCTGATAAAATTTTATTTTGACGTTTACTAGCCTTATAGCTTCAAGTACGTTAACCACCGAAAAACCGGTTACCTGAGTAGTCAGAACCGGCTGTTGCCATGACGTTCCAACGAAACTCTGCGCCGCAAGATTATATACTTCGTCCGCTTTTGAAATTTCGAGCGCCCTTATTATAGACGACATATCAAGCAGGTCGCCGTCGATTAATTTTACGTCTTCTAAAATATTTAAATATCTGAGCCTCCATAAAGTATCCGAACCCCTTCTTGCCAAAAAGCCGTAAACATCATATCCTTTATTTAGCAGAAATTCGGCAAGATAGGCTCCGTCCTGTCCGGTTATTCCGGTTATTAAAGCGCTCTTTTTGACATTTGCCTTTGACATAATATAGCGTCTCCTTCGGTTTTAAGTTTTTCTTCGTAATATTTTAGAATATTGCCTATGCTTTCGCGCAAAGTAATTTTTGGGTTCCATCCGCAGTCTTTTTTAATTTTTTCGTTGCTTCCGCATATCCTTTTTTGTTCGTTAGCCCTTAACCTGCTTTCGTCAGTTTTTATTTCAGCTTTTACGCCCGATATTTCAAGCATAATATTTATAATATGGCGCAGGGACGTTTCTTTTCCCGAAGATATATTATATGCGCTAAAGTTATAATTTTCAAGACTCTGTTTGTTTTGCCGCCCTAATCCCCTTATGCCGTTCTTTATCAGGAGCGCATATGCTTCCGCAGCGTCCCTAACGTCCAGAAAATCTCTAGTCGCATCGATATCTCCAACGTATATGACCGGCTCTTTAAGTCCGAGCTTAATTTCCGTTATCTGTTTAGCGAACGAAGGAACGGCAAAATTTTCGCTTTGCCCGGGACCTATATTGTTAAAAGGTCTTGCCGATATGATTTTAATATTTTCCGTAACCGACCACTGAAAACAGAGGGCTTCCGCGGCGGTCTTGCTTACCGCGTAAGGGTTTCTGGGTCTTAACGGATGTTCTTCCGCGACCGGCAGTTCGTTTTCGCCTATTAATCCGTATATATCGCCTGAGCTGATATAGACGAAAAGCCCTTTAAATCCAGTTTCTTTTAAAGCGTTAAGAAGATTATAAGTGCCAGTAAAATTAACGCCGAATGTTTCTAACGGATTTTCAAAAGAACGCGGCACGAAACTTTGCGCCGCCAAGTGCATTACGGCGTCGGGAATATACCCCAATCCCTCCAAAAAAGACTTTATCCTTAAAGCATCCCTTATGTCGACTATTTCATGCCCGTTTTTTAAGTCGGCGCATATAAGACCGGAAGACTCCAAGGCGGTTTTGACGTATCCCCCCAAAAATCCGGTTCCTCCGGTTATAAGTATATTCCTGCCGCTATTTTCGTCCATCGTTAAATTAAGTGATTTAATTATTAGCTTTTAGCCTGCAATTCCTCGTATCTTTCTATCACGTTTTGGCTTTTGCCCGCCGCCGCGACCGTTCCTTTAAATAAAAGGACGGCTTCCGAGCAATAATTCAGTATGTCGTTTTTATTATGGTTTACCATTAGGACGGTTCTGCCGCCGTTTATAAACTCTTCGATTCTTTTTTTGCTTTTTGCCTGAAATTCTGCGTCTCCTACTGATAAAACTTCGTCCAGTATCAGTACGTCCGGGTTTACGTTTACCGCCACCGAAAACGAAAGCCTTATCTGCATGCCGCTGGAATATGTTTTCACCGGCTCGTCAATAAAATCCTTTACGCCGCTAAATTCTACTATCTCGTCGAATTTTGAGGCTATTTCCTTTTTTCCAAGCCCCAGAATCAAACCGTTTATGAAGACGTTTTCCCTTCCGGTAAGCTCGGGATGAAAGCCGGTGCCAAGCTCCAGTAATGCCGATAAAGAGCCGTTTACCGCTATGCTGCCGGAAGTAGGCTTCATTATTCCGCATATTATTTTTAAAAGAGTGCTTTTACCCGCCCCGTTAGGTCCGATGATACCGAATGTTTCCCCGCGCTTTACTTTGAAACTTACGTTTTCTAGAGCCGTGAACCTTAATACTTTAACCTGTTTATTTTTGTTAAAAGTAATAAAATCTATAAAAGCTTTTTTTAAAGTGGTATGAGAAGAAAGCCTTTTGAAAGTCTTAGTAATGTTTTCTATTTCGATGGCGTAGCCGCCGCCCGATGAATTAGATAAACTCACTGAATAGCTCCTTTTTAGAGGCGAAATAAGCGTAGCCGGCTACGAATACTACTATCGAAATTAATGTAATTCCTGCGACGTAATAGAATTTCGGGAAAACATTAAAATAAAATATATCCTGAAAGCATTTCATGGCATAAGCTACCGGATTTAAATAAACCAATCTCCTTAATTTTAAAGGCAGCTGTTCGTCAAAATACATTACGGGCATAGAAAAATACAAAAAAGTTGTAATGTTTATTATTATAAACTGTATATCCCTATAAAATACGTTTAAAGCCGCAAAAAAAAGGCTAATGCCCGCCGTAATAAAAAAAGTTATTATTACTATAAAGGGAAAATACAGCGCTGGAAGACCTAAGCGCATTTTGAATATGTAAACGAATAATATCAGTATGGGGATGGAAAGCAGATAATTTAATAAATTAGCGCCTATTTTAGACATAACTATGACTTCCGGAGGTATAAGGGATTTAGAAACCAAACCTCCTGCGTTCGATATGGACGTGGTGGAAACTATTATAGAATTTTGAAACCACGTATAAGGAAGTATTCCGCAGAATAAATATACGGGGTAGGCTTTTGAAGTATTATGGAATACGACTACAAACAGAAACGTGTATATAATTAACAGAAGAAGCGGATTTACCAAAGACCAGAAAAATCCAAGATAAGACCCCCTGTACTGGGTTTTAAGCTCTTTAAGCGAAAGAACCCATATCAGATACCTGTATTTTAAAAGTATGTCGAAACCTTCCGTTATTTTGTTTTTATTTGGCATTTACAGAATCTATATTATATCATTTTAAATTAAATTCATTGACTTATATTATTAAATAGCAATATTAACGCATAACATTTTAATATATTTATTAAAAAAGTAAAATAAGATTTTAAAATAAAAAAAGTGTCAGATTAGTTTTCCGCTTAACTTCTCGTTACAGCATTACGATAGTGGAAAACAAGAACTGACAACTTTTTCGGCGTCATATTGCAAAATTAAAGAAAATTAGTTGCAAAAACATGCTTGACTTGGGTATAGTTTGTGTTAAAATTTATATAATTAATGAGAAGAAAAGTTTAATTTTTAAGGTTTTCAATAAAATTTCCTAAAGGATTAATATATAAATTAAATAAATATTAATAATTAATATAAAAAATTTTATTTTTAAGGAGGTCTTTAAATGGCTTCATCCACGACCACATCAAATTCATCTATGGTTACATTTTTTACTAACCCTACAGCTTACACCGAAGGACAAGTACTATTCGTCGGCGCGTTAGACAGGCCGGCTAACTATACCGGTTATGAATGGGCTGGAAATATTATTGCAAGCAGCAGCGCTGAAACATTAAATAATACTTTTTTGCAGGCATTCGAATCAAAATATGGCACAATCGCTTCAACCGGTTTAACGTTCGCGCAGGTTGACGATATTTTTAACAATTTACTGGGAAGAGATGCAAAACCATCTGGTATGGGTTGGTTAGAGAGTATTTATGCGCATACCGGATCGTTAATCCAGACAATAGATGCAGTGTATAACGCCCTAGTAAACGAAGGACCTTCTTCTCAGGATTACCAAGTATTTGTTAACAGAATGGAAGCCGCTGATAATTTTACTAAAATATATTCAACAACTAACGGCGTCGGTTACTCCCCAACGGTAGCCGCCGCATACGTTAATCAGGTAACGACTTCATTTATATCATCTGGAAACACGGCAAGTAATTTAACGAGCCCCTCTACGTTTGTATCAACTTATTCTTCGTCCACAACTTCTACTAATACCACATCTGGTTCTGGTTCTGGCACAGGTTCTGGTTCTGGCACAGGTTCTGGTTCTGGCACAGGTTCTGGTTCTTATGTGCATACCGTTACGAAATCTTTAACCTCTGGTACTACTTTGACCGGTACGGCAACAATTAATGAACTTATCATAAAACCGTCAACAAATTCAAATTTTCCAACTAGTTCAGGCGGCTATATTGATTCATTTGGCGCCGGTACTATCTCTGGTTTTCAAGTACTAGGCATAAATGATGCCAGTAGTACATTAGGTAATTTATATGATGTAGCGGCTCTTGGCGCTCAGCTCGGTAGTTTCAATAATACGATAGATTTACAACAGGTAGCCGGCGCTGATATACTCAAAAATGTTGCAAATAGTTCAACGTTTCAATTTGACAATACCAGTACTAAAAGTTTGGGCAGCTATACTGTAAGTTACTACGACAGTATTAAATTTGAACTTACCGGTTCAAGCGGCGCTACGGATACAGCCAAAATATTATTTAACAATACGACTGCTTATAGTCCATATGTAAATTCATTAACTTTTTCGGACAGCGCCGTTACGCCGAACGGCATAGGCACTATAAAGATGTCGGACAGTTATTCAAACAGCACGCAAACTTTAACTGATACGATTGCTGCCATAAACGATAATTCGCTATCCACGTTAAACCTAAATAGCGCTCAAAATGAGCTACAAATCGGCACTATAAACGATTCAGGTTCGACGCCGCTTGAGATTATCGCAAGCGGTACCCCTAAAGAACTCAATATAGGCGGGCTTACCTGGCCTACTTCAACCGGAAGCGGATTATTAATTAGTGCGTCAAGCCTTGTAATAGATAATAACGCTACAAGCAATTTAGGTCTTCAAATTTCCAATGTGACAGATAATTCACTGTCTAATTTAACTGTAGAAGGCTCCGGTAATACAACTATTGGCTCCCTTAGCGATAATCTAGGCACTAATCTTACAATAGATTTAAGCGGTTCCGGATCATATTTGCTTGGCAGCACGAGCATTGGAAATGGCAGCGGATTCAGCAGCAGTGCTTCATCCCTTGCAATTAACGATACTTCTATAAATACAAATCAAACGCTATTTCAAAGTATTATTGATAAGCCGTTAAAAACGCTGACGTTTAGCGGTACACATAGCATTGATATTCAATATCTTAATATAGAAGGATTTCAAAATGGTTCGACGCCAATAATACAATCATCGCTAGCCGTTACTTCGACCAATACGGGCGCTTTAACGCTTGGCTCTGCTTCTAATCCAGTTTCTATATCTAATTTTGAACAAACATCTTTTAATTTATCGTCAAATTCAAATACTAATTTATCAATTACTACCCTTGCTAACGCTAATCAAACAAATACTTTTAACCTGAGCAAGAATGGAACAAACGCATTGAATTTAAAGTCCCAAATAAACACTACTACGTCAGCCGGTCAAACAAGTTATTATAGTATTTCCAATAATATAAATGTTACCGGCAGCAGTAATAGCAAATTAACGTTAACAGATAATAACGGAAACGAATCAATTAAGACAAGCGGCGCTAGCAGTTATAGCATATCGGTTCCGCCCGCTTTTGTTGACAACACCGTAACTATGGAAAGCCCCAATATAGATTTAAGTCATTATGCGAGTATTACTGATAATAATTCAAGTTCAGCTTCTTATTTGTGGCCAGACTTAAACATTAAATTCTCTAATAGTATCAATACGGCTAACTCTACAATTAATACGGTTGATATTTTTGCTTTATCCGCCGCCGACACGTCGCTACAAACAGCTTTAAATGACGCTATAAGTCATATTTCCGGCGCAGGGCCGTCTTTTGCTGAGTTTTTTGTACCTAATACCAGCACGGCTAAAACCGACTTCGGAACGCTTGCCGGCAGCGCCGTTCTTGTAGATTATGGCAGCAGCAGTACAAGTTCTTTTGTTTTAGGGAAGGATGCATTTGTGGTATTGCCGAGTACCAGCTCTAATATTAGTTATGTTGCATCTACGCCTGATATCATAATTAATTCTAGCGCAAACAATGCCGATATTACTGATAATAATTTAACAAGCTTAACCATAAGCGGCGGCAGCGGCGTAACGATTAATAATTTGAATGATGCCGGACTTGGCGGTACTTCGGGATTAACAGTCAGCCTTGCCATTATAGATGATGGTTCTCAGGCAAACAGCATAAATGCATTAAATATTGGAAATAACGAAATTAATTCTTCTTCCGGAGACAGTCTTGCATTATCAGGCACAAACGGCAACGCTTTTACTATAGTTACGCTAAATGACCATAGTCAAGATTTTAAGATTGCTGACAACGGATTGAATCTAAATATTACAAACTTTAACGACAACCAATTAGCAGGGTTAACATTAACCGGAACTAAAAGCATAACAATTACTAATTTAACCGATACATCTTCCCTGTTTGCAAGCGACAATATTACTATAAACAATAACGGTTCGGGTGCTAATAGCATAGGTACATTAACGATGGGGAATAGTCAATATAATAGCGATAAGCTTGCATTATCAGGCACAAACGTCAACCCTTTTAATATAAATACCTTAATCGATTCTACCGATAATCTTTCTATCAAGAATTCAAGCGGCGCAAATTTAAATATTACGAATTATACCGACGGTCACCTTACCGTTTTAAATTTAGGCGGTAATCATTTAGCGGTAATTAATAATTTGGATGATATTAGTTCTACTAGCGGTAATTATTTAACTATCACTAATAACACCGTTGCTAGCGCGGGTTCAGACAGTATCGGCACGTTAACTTTAGGAAATAGCGCCGGTACTTCCGATAAATTGATATTTCAAGGTACTGATACCGCTGCCTTTATAATAACGACGCTAAGCGAAAGCAATACAACCTTCGGCATACAAAATAGCAGTAGTGCTCAAGTTGGCATTAACGCTATTAACGACGGCAGCCTAACGCAATTAAATCTAGCCGGCACAAGCCAGATCAATATTAGCAGTTTAGGTAATAGTACCGGAGGGCTTAGTATTACCGATACTAATTCAAATGAAGTCAATATTACTCTTAATAGCCATACGTCAACATCATCAAGTAATTACGACTCTATAAGCGTAGCAGCCAATAACGGGTCAGTAGCTAGTTTAATGATTAACGCAATAATAAGCGGAGTTGCCGCAAGCGATCAAATAGTATTTTCCAGCGATAGCAGTTCCCTTACTCTCGGCAGTCTTATAACCGTAAATTCTTCTAATGTCACTACTGTTGCCAATACCGTACTAAACGGCGCAGCAGACCACGAGATAATACCATTTACATATAATGACAGCGGCACAAACGACGTCTATCTTATTGAAATTAACACTTCAACTCCTAATACTTATAGCACTAGCGATACTATAATCAAACTTGTCGGAACATCATCGGGACCGCATACTATAAATAACACATTGACATCGAATCATGTGGTTATTGCGTCTTAAGAAGAGATAGTTTTCTTCTTTTTTTAAAAAATTATGTTATAATCTGTATCGCTATGTCATTTTATACCTTAAAACTGAGAGACGACGACGTCGTCGAAATGATAGACCAAAGAAAACTGCCGCTGGAGGTCGATTACGTCGAATTAAAGACATATAAAGACGTTTACCGCGCGATAAAAGACATGATAGTCAGGGGCGCGCCGGCGATAGGCGTTTCCGCCGCTTTCGGGCTGTATCTGGGCGCAAAATCGCTTCTTGAAAATAATGGAGCAAATAATTACGAAACTTTTAAAAATAAATTCTTTGAAATATGCGATTTCATGTTTTCGGCAAGACCGACCGCCGTCAATCTCGGCTGGGCTGTAGGCAGGATAAGGAAGCTCGTCGAGAGCGCGGGGGAAAAAGACGAAGGCAAAGGTTCGGGAGGCTCCAAGCCGTTAATGTTAGAGGAACTAATCAGCCTTATAAGAACCGAATCCTTAAAAATATACGATGAAGACATAGAAATAAACAAAAATATGGGACGTTACGGCGCCGCGCTTTTAAACGACGGATTTTCGGTTTTAACCCACTGCAACGCGGGCGCGCTTGCCACCGCAGGTTACGGAACGGCGCTCGGCGTCATAAGGGCGGCAGTCGCCGAAAACAAAAAAATATCGGTAATTTCAGACGAAACCAGACCTTTTCTTCAAGGCGCGAGACTTACAGCGTGGGAACTTATGGAGGACGGAATTCCGGTTACGCTTATTGCGGATAACTCCGCCGGGCTTTTAATGCGACGCGGCAAAATAAACGCAGTAATCGTAGGCGCCGACAGGATAGCGTCCAACGGCGACGTCGCTAATAAAATAGGCACTTATCAGGTCGCGGTCCTAGCTAAAGAAAATAATATTCCTTTTTACGTTGCCGCGCCTCTTTCCACGATAGATTTAAACATCGCGTCCGGCGACGAAATACCGATAGAAGAACGCGATATTAGCGAGGTCGTTTCGGTTATGGGCAAAAGAATCGCGCCGGAAAACGCCGCCGCTTTAAATTTTGCTTTCGACGTGACTCCTAACAAATACGTTACTGCTATAATAACCGAAAAGGGAGTTCTTTATCCCGATTATATTAAATCGATAAGCGAGGTTTTTAAACCAAAAATATAAATTCTGGATTCCCGCCTACGCGGGAATGACGCCTTAAAAATAAAATAAAATGAAAATACTGATTACCGGAGGAGCCGGATTTATCGGCAGCCAAGCCGCAGACGTACTTATCGCCAAGGGAAACGAAGTAATAATACTCGACAACCTTTCGACCGGTTTCGAGTATAATATCAATCCCGACGCAAAATTTATAAAAGCCGATATTACCGATTTTAAAAATATAGAAAGAATTTTTGAGGAAGAAAAGCCCGAAATAGTTTATCATTTTGCGGCACAGATAGACGTCAGGAAATCCGTTTCCGACCCAATGTTCGACGCCGAAACCAACATAATGGGAACGTTAAACTTGATTAAGCTTTCGGCGGCGTTTAAAATTAAAAAATTTATTTTTTCTTCCACGGGCGGCGCCATATACGGCGACACCGACTTAAGACCCACCCCCGAAAACCACCCGGAATGGCCTTTATCCCCTTACGGCATAGCGAAGCTTGCCGCGGACAAATTTTTAAATTACTACAGCGAAATATTAGGGCTGAAATATATTTCCCTCCGCTACGGGAACGTTTACGGACCGAGGCAGAATCCTCACGGCGAAGCCGGAGTCGTAGCGATATTTTTAAACAGGATGCTTAAGGGCGAACAGCCCGTCATTAACGGCGACGGCGGGCAAACCCGCGATTACGTCTATGTGGCGGACGTGGTAAAAGCGAATATTTTGGCTTTGGATAACACAGATAAAACCGGAATTTACAACGTAGGAACTTCCTTAGAAATCAGCGTGAACGATTTATTTAAAGAAATCAATAAAAATTTCGATAATAAATATAAAGAGGTTCATGGACCCGCTAAAATAGGCGAGCAAAAAACAAGCTGCTTAAGTTACGAGAAAATCGAAAAAGAGCTTGGTTTTAAGCCTGAAACGGCTTTTAGCGAGGGAATCAAAAAAACATACGAATGGTTTCTACTCAATAAAAACCGGAGGTGAAGACGAAATGGCAAATAAGCCGATTAAAAAAGAAACAAAAAAACCGTCGACAAAAAAGAAATAACGTTAATGGATTTTTATTTTTCTGCCGCCGCAGTCTAAGCCTAAATATATGATTATTATCTGCTGACCCATTTACTGTCTTTAATCTTAAACCGCAGCGGCAGTAAGGCGTGTTCCCCTGCATAGCCTACGCCTATCCTTGCGGTTTCAACAATATCTTTTTCGCCGGGATTTACATTCCTGTCTTCAAGCCAGATTTCCAGCGTTTCATTTTTTTTCGCGTCTTTTAAGCTTTCATTTCCGTATTTATTTCCGTATTCGTTGCCGTTTTTGTCCGAGTTCCGTTCGCCGCCAGCCCTGTTTTCGCATACCGGAATTCCGTTATGCCTTAAATCTATGCCCAGCGCTATCGTTAAAAGTCCGGGTCCCGAGGCAAGCCTGTTTTTATCGGATTTTAATTTCAGGTTTTTATTCCTTCTTTCAAACATCGCGTCCAAGCCTATTTCTGGTTCTATTGCCCTTATAAGCACGGCGTCCGCAGTATTTTCCTTTCCGGTTACGACGTTAAAAAGATAGTACATTCCGTAAATAAAATATACGTAGGCATTTCCGCCGCTTTTGTATAAATTTTTATTTCTTTCGGTTTTCCGGTTCATATATCCGTGAGACGCTTTGTCTGTCGCACCGAGGTATGCTTCCGTTTCGACTATTTTGCCGCCAGTCAGTCCTTCTTTGCCTATATACGTTATCAGGTATTTTCCAAGAAGTTCCTTGGCTATTTTTGCGGTATCTTCCCTAACGTAAAAAGATTTTTCTAATTTTTTAAAAACCATTAACTAATATATTTATTTTTGTTTAAAAATATTTCTATAAGCTCTATCAGCATAGGCACGGAGTCGGCTATTATGTTGACGTGTCCGCCGGGCTGATGTTTCCAGTCAACGCTGGATTCATTTATTTTAATGCCGTTTAAAAGCGCGATATAAAGCACTTCGACGTCGAACGAAAAGCCTTTGATTTCGGATTTAGCAAAAATCTTTTTTGCGGTTTTCATTCTAAACGCTTTAAATCCGCACTGGGAATCATAGAAATTGATACCCAGGAGTTTAGATTTTATAAGGCTGAAAGTTTTGCCTACAAGATTCCTGAAAGGAGGCTGCACGATGACCGCCCCTTCCGGCAGATAGCGAGAGCCTATTATAACTTCGGTTTCAGGTTCGCTTTTAAAAATATTTATAAACGATTCTATTTCCTCTACACCAGTTGATAAGTCCGCATCCATAAAGAAAGCGTATTCGTAATCGTTGTTTGCCGAAAGCATACCTTCCTTTACAGCCGTACCCTTACCGCTTTTTGTAATGGTTATGATTCTTAAATCGGCGGAAAGAATATCTTTCAGGACATTAATGGTTCCGTCCGTGCTTCCGTCGTCCACGGCTATAATTTCGTAAGTATATTTTTTTGATTTCAGGTAAGACCTTAAAGAGATTATCGTCTGCCTGATTCTTTTTTCCTCGTTATAAGCAGGGATGATAATAGATAAAGACGTTTTGGAGTTAGTCATATATTTTTTATTCCTTATAAATATATTATAATGTTTTTAATCAATATACAATTTAAAAAATTTATATTTATAGTATAATATATATTTAATATGGCTAAAAATCCTAAATTCACGATTCTTTTATACCATAAAATAGGAAAATATCCTAATAACGCTAAATTTCCGGGTCTTTATGTTGCGGAGGACGACTTCGACAGGCAGATTAAATATTTAAAAAATTCCGGTTATTCTTTTTTAACGCTGTCCGATTTAAAAACGCTTTACGATTACTATTATAATTATAACAATAAAGACAAGGCTGGCGATTCAGCCGCCGCTGCCGCGCCTGACGCGGCGCATGGGTTAATCAATGAAAGCGGGAAATACGTATCTATTACATTCGACGACGGTTCAAAGTCGGTTTATACGGGCGGATTTAAAATTATGCGGGAAAACGGCGTCAAGGCTACGGTTTTCATGGTTTCAGGGCTTGTAGGCGGAATTAACGAATGGGACGTAAAAAACGGGGAAAATAGCGACGAAATGTTAAGCCTGCAAGACCTTAAAGAAATGTCCGAATACGGCATAGAAATAGGCGCGCATACCCTGACGCACCCTCGTCTTACCGAAATTGCGCCGGAAGAAGCCTTTAAGGAGATTTCGCTTTCCAAAAAAAGCCTTGAGGATTTGCTTGGCGGGAGCGTAAATTTTTTTGCCTATCCTTACGGGGATTATGACGCGGCAACTGAAAAGCTAGCCGAAAAAGCAGGTTTTTACGGCGCCTGCGTTACTAAAACCGGCATAGTAAAAAAAGGAGCCGATTTTTTTGCGTTAAGAAGGGTGGCAATAAGACACAATACGGATTTTTTTAAATTCAAAAGAAAAATTTGGAAAGTCGGACTTTTTTATTAAAAATGAATATTTTAATCATAAAATTAAGCTCGATAGGCGACTGCCTGCTTGCCACGCCGGCTATAGAATCGATTAGGAAAGGATATCCGGACAGCTTTATAACGTGGCTAGTGGAAGACAAAGCCGAAGATATCGCACTTTTAAATCCGCATATCGACGAGGTTATAATTATAGATAAAAAAAAATTTAAAATTAAAGACTATTTATCGTTAATCAGAAAATTAAGAAGCAGGCGTTACGATTTATCCATAGATTTACAGGGAGTGGACAGGACTTCTATTTTTTCGTTTTTAAGCGGGGCGCGTCACAGATATGTCGAGGAATACGCCGACCTGGGTTTTTTGAGCAACAGAAAAATCGCAAGAAAAGGAAGACCGCCCGAGCACGCCGTTAATTTTTATCTTTTTCTTGCCGAAAAAAGCGGCGGCAAAAAAATAGAAGAACCAAAACCCGCCTTAATTACTTCTGAAGAAGATAAAAAATTCGCCTCAAATTTTTTGGAGAAAAATTTTGCGAAATCAGGGGAAAAAGATATAATTGTCGGGATAAATCCTACCGGAGCATGGAAAACAAAAAGATGGCCCGTCAAGTATTTTATAGAACTTTCCAAAAAACTGATAAATTCTTTTAACGCTAAAATAGTAATATTCGGAGGCAAAGGAGAGGAATACCTGTCCGAAGAGATAACGAATGCTTTGGGCGGCAATATTGCCAACATCGCGGACGCGTCTGGAAAAACGACTCTTAAGCAGGCAAAAGAACTGCTTGCTAAAATGGACTATTTTATAACTCCGGACTCGGGGCTTATGCACATATCCTCCGTTATAGACGACCTGAAAACCATTGCCCTGTTCGGACCTACAGACCCCAAACTTACAGGTCCGGCTGGAAAAAATCATGCCGTATTAAGGGACAGCCTGATATGTATCCCGTGTTTTAAGAAGGAGTGCCCGCTTAATAAAATAGAAAAAAACAACCTGAAAGAGTGCGTTTTGTGCATGAAAAGAATTACTCCCGATGCCGTTTTTAAAGTAATAAAGCATGATTTGGAAATAAAAAATAAAGCAGCCCGATTTTAAATATGAAAAATTCAAGCAATGTAAAAGACTTCCTGATATTCGGGCATAATTACATAGGCGACGTCTTAACCCTTACTCCAGCAATAAGGGCTTTAAAGCTAAAGTTTCCGGAAAGCAGGATTACGGCTGTCGTATCTAAGAACTCGTCGTACGTATTAAGGAAAAATCCCGACATATGCAATATAGTCGAAACGGAAAAAATTAACGGCGTCCGCGGAATTGTCGGTATTTTAAAGTTATTCGCGACGCTTAACGGCATAAAAAAAAATAACGGGCATAAATTTTACGCCTGCGTTAATTTTTTAACTTCCTTTAAATTTTCTGTTTTGGGTTTTTTGCTTGCCAAAAGACAGGTGGGGCAGGGGAAGGCTTTAAACGATTTTTTTTTGCACGACCGCATAATTTTCGATAAAAATTTAAACAATGTAGATAAATCTTTAAAGTTTATCGAACCGTTTTATATAAACGGCGGCGAAAGATACTTCGACAGGAGTTGCGTTTATAACGTCGAGGAAGCAGATATTAAAAATGCGGAAAATTTTTTAGAAAATTCCTTTAACGGCTATGGGACAAACATAGACGCTAAAAATCTCAAATTTGTTTTGCTGTCCCCCGGCTCTACAAGAAAATCAAAAGAAGCCGATCCTCAACTGTTTTCTATTTTTGCGGACTATTTGAATAAAAACGGCTTCTATACCGTTATTACCGGAAGCAGGAACGACAGGCAGGTTTCCAAAGAAATTTACGGCAGGATAGGCGACAAACGTTTAAATGCCGATTTAACGGGTTTGACGGATATTGGAACGCTCGGAGGGCTGATTAAAAAATCGTTTATGGTAGTTAGCGTGGATAACGGAACCATGCACTTATCGTCGGCCGTAAAGACTCCCGTAATAGCCCTTTTCGGCTCAACCGACCCGGCTGTTTGCGCTCCCGCTGCGGACAATATTTATATAATAGACAAAAAAACAAACTGTTATCACTGTTTTTATAAGGACTGTATTAAGGAAGGCTTCAAAATAAACGGTTATTCAGACTGTATGGGAAATATCACGCTCGAAGACTTAATAACCGGATTTAACTTTTTATTAAATTCAAAATGAAAATTTCGGGTTTTACATTTGTCAGAAACGGCATTTTAATGGGATATCCCTTTAAGGAATCCATTATGTCGGCTCTTCCTTTGGTGGACGAATTCATAGTCGTCGTATGCGAAAGCGCGGACGATACGAAAAAAGAGCTCGAAAAGCTAAGAGATGAAAACACAAAAATTAAATTAATTTATTCTGATTGGAATATTACTAAAAAAAGCGGCAGTATCATGTCCGAAAAGACCAACATAGCCATAAAAAACATAACCGGCGATTACGGGCTTTACGTCCAGTGCGACGAAGGGATACACGAAAAAGATTATGAAAAAATTTTAAGCGTTCTGGAGGAAAATCTTGGCAACAAGGACGTAAAAGGATTTGTTTTCGATTATATCCATTTTTTCGGAGGCTATTTTTCATACGCTAAGAAATCCGAAAAGAAATTTTTTTACGATAAAGAGGTAAGAGTAATTAGAAACGACGGGACGGTTTTTTCATGGGGGGACGCCATGGGTTTTAAAGATATAAACGGCGTTAAGATAAATATGGAAAACAAAAACGCGGTGCCGCTAAACGCCAGTATGTTTCATTACGGCAGGGCAAAAAATCCGGCGGATATGTATAAAAAAGACAAGGAAATGGAAAGGCTTTATAATTTTAGGATAATAAACAGGCTGAGAAACTGGGTTTCTAATTACGACCCCAGAATAGATAAATATATATATTCCGATTTCAGCTGGCTCGAAAGGATAGATAAAAAAAATCTTGATTTTCACCCCGCGCCTTTCAGGGGGCTTGCATCGGCGCAAGACTGGAATATAGACGATTTTAAGACTTTTATGAAAGAAAAAAAAGGGGCGGCGCAGTTTTTTAAAATGCTGATATACAGGCTGGTAAAAGATTTGATAAACGAAACGTCTAACGCGGTAAAAAAAATAAAAAATAAATAATAAATGAAGATTTTAGAATTTATAACGCCGTCAAACATAGGCGGCGCTGAAAACTATATAGCCAACCTGTCTAAAAAGTTCGTGGAAAGAGGGCACGAGGTTTATATATTGTCCTCTATGACCGAAAACGGTAAAAATTCCGTTTTATCAATTTCCCAATTTTTGAATAAAAGCGGACTACCTTTTAAAATAATAACCGCGGGCTTTAAATATAACCCGCTTACGATATTAAGAATAGCGTATTTTATAAAAAAAAATAAATTCGATATAATTCATACCCATTTGTCCAAGGCAAATTTTATCGGGGCATTGGCGGCGAAGATTGCCGGAATAAAATCGGTTTCGACGGCGCACGGGCTTAACAGGAAATCGCAGTATAAATACGCGGATTACGTAATATGCGTGTCTAACGCAGTCAGGGAAAATCTTATTTCGCAAGGAATGGACGGTGGAAAGCTCTCCGTTATTTACAACGGAATAGATACGCAAAAATTCAACCCCGAAGCGGAAGGACTTTCTAAAAAAATAGACCGTTCAGCAGCGGGTTCTGATGAAACCGGCGGCGGCAAATCTTTCAACGTTGGAATAATCGCAAGGCTTTCGCGCGAAAAAGGGGTCGATTTATTTTTGGACGCGGCAAAATCAGTTCTTGCGGAAATACCAGAAGCTAAGTTTTTCATTGCGGGAACCGGAGTTTTAAAAGACGGGCTTATTAAAAAAGCTAACGATTTGTCTATTTATAATTCAACTTATTTTCTTGGATTCGTCGGCGGCAATCTTGTTTCTTTCCTTAATGAATTAGACGCGGTAGTTTTTCCGTCTTTAAAGGAAGGTCTTCCTCTTGCTCTGCTGGAATCTATGGCAATGGAAAATATCGTGATAACTTCCGACGCCGGAGGCATGCCCGAAGTCGTCATCGACGGCAAAAACGGTTTTGTAACGAAGAAAGGAGATATAAACGCTATTTATCAAAAGTTGGTTTTCGTGTATAATAACAAAGACGACGTAAAGGAAATAGCCAAGGAAGCCAGAAAAACTATTGTGGAAAAATTTAATATAAGCGATTGCGCCGATAAAACGCTGGATTTATTTTCAAGATATGCCTAAGAATATCATCGATATAATAAAAAAATTTGACAGGGCGAGAATACTTGTCGTCGGCGATATTATGGTTGACCATTTCGTTTACGGAACGGTAAACAGGATATCCCCCGAAGCCCCCGTTCCGGTCGTTAACGTAAAGTCGGAAAAACTGATGCCCGGCGGAGCGGCAAACGTGGTAAGCAACGCGGTTAAACTAGGCGCCAAAGTTTACGTGGCGGGCGTAGTGGGAGACGATTACAACGGGGAAATATTAAAGCGGCTGGTTGATAAATACGGCGAAGAAAGCAGGGGCAGGGTAGATTCCTCGCTTATTTTGACTTTAAAAAATTTTCAAACTATAATTAAAACCAGGGTTATAGCCCACAATCAGCAGATAGTCAGGTTCGACAGGGAAGATAACGGAAAATTTACCGAAAAGGTTTACGGCAGGATTATGGAAGGGATTAGAAAAATAGAAGGCGATATTGACGCCGTTATAATTTCCGACTATGGCAAAGGTCTGATAGAAAGAAAATTTTTTTCTTCCGTGGTAAGTTTTTTAAGGGAAAAGAACAAATTCGTCGCGCTCGACCCTAAAGTAGAGAATTTTAAATTTTATAAAAATGTTTCTATCCTGACGCCAAATATTAATGAAACTTCGGGCGGTTCAGGAATAAGAATTCACGACGAAAAGACTTTGGAAAAAGCCGGCAGGGTAATAATGAAAAGAGTAAAGCCGGATTACCTGCTGGTAACGCGGGGCGAAGCCGGAATGTCGCTTTTTGGCGGAGATAAGCCTTTGCATTTGCCGGCAAGGGCAAAAGAAGTTTACGACGTTACAGGAGCCGGAGACACCGTTATTTCTACCCTTACCGTAGCAAGAAGCGTTGGGGCAAGCATTTCAGACGCCTGCTATATAGCTAACGCGGCGGCAAGCATTGCCGTATCGCAACTGGGCACTTACGCAGTAGGAGCGGACGAACTGACGCAGATGCTGTCTTTTAATTAACATATTTTACAGTATTTTTAAATGCAAAAACTAATTAACGTAGGATTTGGAAACGTCGTTTTGCAGAGCAGGGTTGTAGCCGTAGTTTCACCAGGTTCTTCGCCTATGAAAAGGCTGAGGGACAGCGCAAAAGACGGCAATAACTTAGTCGACGCGACGGAAGGAAGAAAAACAAGGTCTGTTATAATTACGGATTCCGGACATATTATACTTTCGGCGCTTAATACTTCCACTATTATCGCAAGGCTTGAAGACAAAGATTAGGCGGTACATATTTATAATGGACGGAAAAAACATAAAATTAGACGATAAAGCGCTGCATCGCGACGGAGAACCCGGAGGGTTAATATTCGCCGTTTCCGCACCCTCGGGAACAGGCAAGACAACTTTATGCAATATGCTTTTGCAGGAATTTAAAGATATAAAACTCAGCGTTTCTTATACTACAAGAACTAAAAGGCAGGGTGAAGAAGACGGTATAAGTTATAATTTTATTAATGATTCCGAATTTGATAGAATGATAAAAGATGATGAATTTATCGAATGGGCTAACGTTTTCGGAAAAAGATACGGTACGGCTTATAAATCGGTTTTTAATTCAAATTCCTTATCCGACGTATTATTGGAGATAGACGTCCAAGGGGTCGGGAAGCTTTTAAAAATATACGGAAACTCGGCAAAATTAAACAGGCTTAACGGTTCAGACGGCGCGGAAAGCGCCGGAGCGGGAGCCGTAGCCGACAACGGCAACATCCGGAATAAAAGAAAACGGCTGGTCAGCATATTCATAACTCCGCCGTCTTACGACGAACTTTGCGAAAGGCTTAAAAAAAGGGGCGGCATGGACGACGCTGAATTAAATAAAAGGTTGAATACAGCTTACGAAGAAATTAAGAAAAGTACTTTTTACGATTACATCGTTACGAACGACGATTTGAACGGGGCATACTTAAAATTAAAGTCTATCGTAATCGCCGAAAGATGTAAAAATTTATCCTTAATAAATAATAATAATTCGGAGGAATATTAAATGGCAAGAGTAACTATCGAAGATTGCTTGGTTAACGTGGAAAACAGGTTCGCGCTGGTAATAATAGCCGCAAAAAGGGCAAGGCAGCTTATGGAAGGCGCGCAGGCAAAAGTAGTTTCCAAAAATAAGCCTATAGTCGTCGCGCTGAGAGAGATTGCAAAAGGCTATATCGGCGTAAAACAGAAATAACCTCCATATTTAAAAAATTTGTTTTAATATTATGCGATTAGATAAATATGTTGGTAAAAATTAAACTATGAGTCCTTTAGGAGAAAATCTAGTTACCGTTAATCCCTCCGGCGATTTTAGTTCGCTTAATAACCTCATAGAGCTATTCAGAAACAATATAAACAGCATCGACGACGTCGGTATGGAAGAAATACACGGCGAAAAGTTCAAGCTGTTTAAAAAAGCCTACAATTTTTCCAAAAGAGTCCATCAGGGTCAAAAAAGAGTGTCGGGAGAACCTTATCTTACGCATCCCATAGAAGTCGCGGCTATCGTAGCCGGCTTGAGAATGGACTGCGCTTCTATAGTCGCCGCCCTCCTTCACGATACCGTGGAAGATACTTTGACTACGCTGGAAGACATAAAGCGGGAATTCGGAGAGGAAGTAGCCTTTATAGTCGACGGGCTTACAAAATTAGGAAAACTTACTTTTAAGAGTTCCGAAGAACTCGAAGCAGAAAACATAAGAAAGATGATAGTCGCAATGGCTAAGGATATAAGGGTCATAATTATAAAATTAGCCGACAGGCTTCATAACTTAAGGACGCTAGACGTTCTTCCCAGGGAAAAACAGGTTAGGATAGCGCAGGAAACGCTTGATATATACGCCCCTCTTGCAAACAGGCTGGGAATATTTTTTATAAAAAGCGAGCTGGAAGACCTGTCGTTTAAATATTTGAATTCCGAAAACTATAAGGATTTATCCTCAAGAATTAATAAAAAAAAGACCGAAAGAGAAAAATATATAGAAAAAATTACCGGTATTTTAAAAGAAAATTTAGAAAAACATAACTTGAGGGCGGAAATATACGGAAGACCGAAACATTTTTACAGCATCTATAAAAAAATGATAGAACAGCACGTAAGTTTCGAAGATATTTACGACCTGCTGGCTTTAAGGATTATAGTAGATACCGAAACGGAATGTTATGAAGCTCTTGGAATAGTACATTCCATTTGGAAGCCGATTTCCGGAAGAATTAAAGATTATATTGCCATGCCCAAGGCAAATTTATACCGTTCCCTGCATACTACCGTAATAGGACCGGAAGGCATGAGAGTAGAAATTCAGATAAGAACTAAAGAGATGCACTTTATAGACGAATTCGGCATAGCCGCCCATTGGAAATATAAAGAAAATATGCCTGCCGAAAAACAGGACGTAGAGCAGTTTAATTGGTTAAGGCAGCTTGTCGAATACCAGAAAGAGCTTAAAGACCCGCACGAATTTTTAGACAGCGTAAAAATAGACCTTTTTCAGGAAGAAGTTTATGTTTTTACACCAAAAGGCAAGGTAATAGCTCTTCCAAAAGATTCCACGCCCGTCGATTTCGCGTACTATATACATACGGAAGTAGGGGATAAAACTACCGGAGCCGTTGTAAACGGAATTATGGCGCCTTTAAGGCAAAAGCTTTCAAACGGAGATATAGTTGAAATTATAACCAAAGAAGGGCACCATCCTTCAAAAGACTGGCTGAGGTACGTAAAATCGTCGAAAGCCATTTCTAAAATAAGGAATTATATAAGGCAGACGGAAAGAGACGAAAGCATCGAAGCCGGAAAAGAAACACTGGACAGGGAATTTAAAAAAATTGAAAATAAAACAGCCGATTTCAAAGAATTAATCGTCCAGTCCGTTCAAAAGCTTTCCCTTAAGGGCGAGGATGACCTTTTCGCCGGCATAGGGTATGGAAAGTATTCACCGCAGTATTTATTCTCTTTGGTAATGCCCGGTTATAAAAAAACCGATAAATTATCCCTGATAACAAAAACCACAGGCAACGTAATCAGTAAAATCCTTCAGAAAATTAAGCCCGGTTCAAGCAGAAGCGATGCCATCGTATCTCCTTTCGGCGGAGATTTGCTTTATAAACTTGCCGGATGCTGCCATCCCATACCGGGGGACGATATAGTCGGGTTTATTTCGAGAGGAAGGGGCGTTATCGTCCATAAGTCCGATTGCAAGAACATTATCGGCATGGATAAAAGCAGGCTTATAAAAGTTGACTGGAAAGAAACAACCGGCAGGCAGAACTCGAACGCTGCGGAATTTTTTGAAACAAAGATAAGGATTATAACCGATGATAAGAAAGGTATTTTAGGGGACATAGCCTCTTTAATTTCCGCAAAAGGGGCGAACATATCCAAAGCCCAAGTCAGGACAATTAAAGACGGAAGGGCCGTCCATCTGTTCGATATAGAAGTAAGGGACATCAAGCAGTCCGACGCAATCATAGGCGGCATAAAATCAGTTAAAGGCGTAATAAAAGTAAACAGGGTGGTTTAAAGTAAAAGTTGCATTTTTAAAAAATTAGGTTATAATCTTAATAATATATAATTATTCATATATATAATAACGTAGATATTTTATATACTGTAATATTAATGTCATAAAAAACGGAGGTGATATTTGTGAAAACTAACGAAGGAACGACCGACAGGGTTATAAGGGCAATTTTAGGCATAATCCTCTTAATAGTAGGATATTTGCTTTTAGGTTCCAGCGAGGTACTCGGTGTAATCCTCATAATAGTTGGAATAGTAGCTTTAATTACTGGCATCACGGGATTTTGCGCGTTGTATTCCCTGCTGGGAATTTCCACTTGTTCTACCTGCGATAAGAAATAGTATCAAGAAATATCTTCAGCTTTATTATGTATCGTATTTTAGGTCCGCCGCGGCGGCAAGAAACCTTGATTAACCATACCGCCGCGCCGCCGGACATTATCAGCCTTTTTATAATATTAAAAGCCGTGAAAGAAAGCTCATAGTTTGATATTGTTAGCGTTTTAATAATATATAAAAAATATTTTATATATGGGACATAGATAAAAAAGAGATAGAAGAAGCAATGCAGAAAGCCGTAAAAAACCAGAAAGACTCTAAATGCTGCTAATTTTATAAACATAATTTTATATGAGTAAAAATAATAAAGGCTGCGGATGCGGCTACCTATACGGCGCGCAGTCTGCCGTAGAGGTACAAAAAAATGAAGAAGGCGTGACGCCTTCGGTGGATTTATTAAGGCTGGGCTTTTATGCCTTATCGGATGCGGTAAGACTTGAAATCGTGAGGCTTTTAATAGACAACGAAGAGATGTGCGCATGCAAATTCACCGATATTTTTAAAATTTCGCAGCCGAATCTTTCTTTTCATTTAAAAATACTAAGAAACGCCGATATAGTTAAAACGCGGAGAAAAGGGACATGGATGAATTACAGTATAAATTACGATAATATACTTATGCAAACCCTTATTCCGATTTTAAAAAAAAAATTGGAAAATGCTAACGACAACACTAAAGTCAACTCATTTTAAAGGCGGTTTTTACAAAATATCCGGCAGTAGTTTAAAAGGTGTGCGGCAAAATACCCCTGCTTTTTGCGCTATATTGTTTTTTATATTTTTCTGCCTGTCCGGAGCCGTTCCGTCCCGGGCAAAAAGCGTTGAACATGCGGCTAACGTTTTTAACGTCGGCAGCGCGGTAAAAATAGCTTTAAAAAACAACGACCTCATAAAAAGCGCGCTTGAAAAAATAAAATCTTCCGATTACGCTTTTAAAGCATCTACGGCTGAAATGCTGCCCAAATTAACTTTTAATTATAACGCTTCAAAATTGGAGTATCAGCCTTTTCTAGCAACGCCTCGCAATCAAATACCCGTCTTTAATAATCTTGGAGCAAAAAACGGATATATGTACTTCCCGCCGAGAATATATATGAATTCGACCGCTAATTTCAACTGGGAAGCGGAAATAACGCAGCCGGTATTTACCGGTTTTGCACTTATGGACAAAAGGGAGCTTGCCGGAATAGGCGTAAATATATCTAGCGTTCAAGAACATGAGGCAGTCTTAAATATAATCGAAAGGGTAAAAATAGCCTATTATAATGTTTTAAGGGCACAGGAGCAGCTAAGAGTCGCGGACGAACAGGCAAAATCTCTAAAATCCCATGAAATACAGGCTGCTCTTATGTACAAGCAGGGGGTAATTCCTTATAACGATTTATTAAAATCCAGAGTAGCCATGGCAGATGCGCTGCAGTTTAAGGCTATTTCAAAAACATCGCTGAATATCGCCGTATCGGCTTTTAATACCGCCCTTAACCAAAATATAAACGCAAACGACAGGTTTAAGAACATAAACCGCGTTAATTTTAAAAAATACGTGCTCAGCGGTCTTTTTAAATATGCCTTGAAACACAGACCCGGACTTAAAATTTTTAAACTTAGAATAAGGCAGGTTTCTTTGAAGAAAGGCATCGCGAATAGCGAATATTATCCTCATATAATGGTATTTGCCGCATACTCCCAGTCAGGCCAGAACTGGCTTGCTTCAAGCAACGAGTTTTCCAATCAGGCAAATAAATTAATAGGACTTAGCGCTGAATGGACTTTGTTTAACTGGTTTAAAACTTCCGATAATTACCAGAAAGAGAAACATAACGAGGCAGCTTTGAAATATCAGCTTAAATCTTACATAAACGACGTCCTGCTGCAGGTTAAAAGCAATTTGTTAAATCTACGGACTGCCTTCAAAAATATCAAAACGGCAAAATTATCGGTAATTCAGGCAGAAGAAAACCTTAAAATTACAAATATGCAGTATATGCAGGAGACTACTACCTCAACGGAAGTTCTTGACGCTGAAACATATCTTAAGCACGCAGAATTAAATTATTACGACTCGCTTTACGAATACGACGTATATTTAGCAAAACTTCAGAGGGTCATAGGGAGGAATAGTTATGGAAGATAATGAAGCGAATGAATTTGCCGGAAATAAAAACGCAACTAAAGACGTTCAGGACAATAACAAAAATAAAAAAAGCCGGATAAAAAAGAAATATGTTTTAATAGCGGTATTAGCCGTTATAGTAATAGTAGTTATTTTAGAGCTTCACAACGTGGAATTTGCTTTTACCCACGTAACTACAAGCGACGCTTTCGTAGACGGCAATAGCGCCATAGTCCCCATAGCTCCCCAGGTTAAAGGCAAGGCGGTAAAAGTTTATATAAGGCAGAACCAGTATGTCAGAAAAGGTCAGCCCCTGTTTAAGATAGACCAATCCGATTACGTTCAGGAAGTTAATAAATCGCGGGCTGCTTTTATGGGCGGCAGTAAACAGGTTGAACAGATATCGTTGACTATTCAGATGCAGAAAGCGGCGCTAGCAAAGGCAAGATACGGATTAAAAGCCGATGAAGCCCTGGAAGAATTGGACCGGCAGAACTATATAAGATATAAAAATCTTTATGAAGGCAAAGCCGCTTCAAAGCTTATGTTTGATGAAATGGCTACAAAATACAAAATGACTCTGGCAAAAGTAGGCGCCGACGAAGCAAACCTTACGCAGATTGCCGCGAGCATATCGGAATTAAAAACTGCTTTGAAATCAAAAGCATTATTTGCCAAGACCCAGCTTGCCTCGTATAAACTGGCAAAAATTAATTTACGCAGGACTATAATTTATGCGCCGTGCGACGGATATGTAGCGAAAAAGAATGTAAACGTAGGAAGCTACGTTATGCCCGGTATTCCGTATTTAAATATCGTAAATCTTAAAAAAATATGGATAGTCGCAAATTTTAAAGAATCGGACGTCGATAAAATAAAAATAGGCGCTCCGGTTATTATTAAGGTGGATTCTTATCCCGATGCAACTTTCCACGGCATCGTTTCAAGTTTTCAAACGGGAACCGGCTCGGTTTTCAGCCTTTTGCCGCCGGAAAACGCAACCGGAAATTACATAAAAGTAGTTCAGAGAGTTCCGGTAAAAATTAATTTGTCCAAAGCTGTTTTTAATAAAACTCCTCTGTATCCGGGGCTATCCGTGGAGCCTTACGTTAAGATAGAGAAAAAAGCAAAATAATATCAATCATGGATATTAAAAATAAATGGCTTATAGTTTTGGCAGTAATTCCCAGCACCACGCTTTACAGTATGGATATGAGCGTCGTAAACGTAGCCCTTCCATATATACAGGGCGCGATGGATGCTTCGATAGAGCAGGTTACATGGGTCGTTACGGGATATATGCTTTCCGGAGTTATATTAATGCCCCTCGTCAGCTTTTTCAGTTCACGGTTCGGAAGGAAAAATTATTATGTAGCTTCCGTTTTTTTATTTACTTTAAGTTCCTTATTATGCGGTATTTCATGGAATTTAGACTCCATTGTGCTTTTTCGCCTGTTGCAGGGAGTAGGCGGCGGGGCGCTTATTCCTCTGTCGCAAACATATCTTGCCGAAAATTTCGAAAAAAAAGAGCAGGGCAAAGCTATGGCAATATTCAGCCTTGCGATAGTCTTAGGTCCGGCTATCGGACCATATATAGGCGGCTGGATAGTAACAAACTATTCATGGCCATGGGTGTTTTACGTCAACCTTCCCATAGGATTGCTAAATCTCATATTAATTTATCTTATAATAGAGGATCATCCCCTAATGCAAAGGATAAAGGGCAGCGTTGACTGGCTCGGTATAATTTTCTTAACCGTAGGTTTAGGCGCTATGCAGATAGTATTAACGGACGGGCAGTATAAAGACTGGTTTTCTTCGAGCTATATAGTTAACCTGACTATAATATCGGTAATAGCATCTATCCTTTTTATAGTAACGGAACTTATAACAGAAAATCCCGCCGTTAACATTAAGGTTTTAAGAGATATAAATTTATCCGCGAACTCTTTTCTTTCGATGGTGTTCAGCCTCGGCATATTCGGAAGCCTTTTCCTTTTGCCTATGTTTTTACAAAAAATAATGGGATATTCGGCTTACGACGCGGGGATTGCCATAATGTCCAGAGGGCTTGCTATGGTTATAAGCATGCCTCTAGCGGGGAGGCTGTTCAATAAAGTCGGACCTAAAATTTTAGTATTTACGGGATTTATTTTGTCGGTTATATCGTCGGTGCAGATAGGCTCTATGAGTTTAAACATTGGTTTATGGAACGTATTTTGGCCGCAGTTTACGCAGGGGATAGGTTTTGGATTTATAATAGTTTCGCTTATGACGTCTTCCCTTATAACGTTAGAAAATAAGTATAAAATAGACGGCGCGGGATTGTTTAATTTAATCCGGCAGGTTGCCGGGTCTATCGGGATTGCGATATTGGCGACCATGATAGATAATAATACTCAGGCGGTTCATTCCGTCCTGGCGCAGAACATCAGCGATAATACCCAAACAGTGCTCTCGTTAAGACGCGCCGCGGGAATAATCCATTCTCCCGTATTTTATCCCCCCGTCCATAAAGTACTTGCTTTAATAAACGGAATAATTACTAAACAATCTACCATGATAGCGTTTAATTTAGCCTTTATTTTTATGGCGGTTTGTTTTGCCGTTACGATACCGGTTATTTTTCTTTTAAAAGGCTCTAAAGGTGCAAAAGATGAAGGAGAGCCTCCCAGTTTAAATATGGAGTAATGGAGTTAAATGCCTGAATCCCCAAGGTTTAAATATTTCCTATTACACAATTAAAACATAATAAATTTTTGAATTTGACTTTGCGGAGAAAAAGAGCTATAATCTACGCATAAAGTGCGGAGATTATTATGTACATCTACCTGCGGTCAAACTGGCCTAAATTTACATGGAATCGAGAAAAGGTCTTAAAGCCTCTTTTGGAAGTTAAGTTTTTACAAGGTTTATTACTCGGGAAAATGGAAAGCCTTGGCTTTAACCTTAAAGAAGAAGCTGTCCTCGATGTTTTAACACAAGATATTTTAAAATCAAGCGAAGTAGAAGGGGAAATTCTAAATAAAGAGCAGGTGCGTTCCTCCGTCGCACGTCGTCTTGGTATTAATGCGGGAGGTATATATACGAAAGGATTAATTAATATCGACCGTGATGTAGAGGGCATAGTAGAAATGATGCTCGACGCAACTCAACATTACGACAGACCTTTAACGAAAGACAGGCTCTTTGGATGGCATGCGTCTTTATTTCCTACCGGCTATAGCGGCATGTATAAAATTGAAGTAGGTCGTTTCAGGGATGATAAAAATGGTTCAATGCAGGTGGTTTCAGGTCCCGTCGGAAAAAAGAAAATACATTATCAAGCTCCGGACGCTTCTGTTTTAGATATAGAGTTAACGCGTTTTTTAGACTGGATTAACAGGAAAGATAATCACGACGTTTTATCCGCAGGAATTGCTCATTTATGGTTCGTGACTATTCATCCTTTTGACGACGGTAACGGCCGCATTGCCAGGGCTATTACCGATATGCTTTTAGCTGAATCCGAAAGGACGTCTCAAAGATTTTACAGTATGTCGGCTCAAATAATGAAAGAAAGAAATGCTTATTACGATATTTTGGAAAAAACGCAAAAAAAAGACGTGGATATAACCGGCTGGCTTGTCTGGTTTTTAAAATGTTTACGCAAGGCGATAGAAAATGCGGAAGAAACTCTTTCCACCGTGCTTGATAAGGCTCATTTTTGGCAGAAATATTCAGAAGTAATTTTAAACGACAGGCAGAAAAAAGTGTTGAACAGATTTCTTGACGGATTCGAAGGCAACCTTACTTCTTCTAAATGGGCTAAAATCTCAAAATCTTCGCAGGATTCAGCCAATAGAGATATTTCGTATTTGCTTGAAAAAAATATGCTTATAAAAAAAGGTTCAGGCAGGAACACACATTACATCTTAAATATTTAGAAATAAACTTTAATTTCACTTATAATGTTATAATATTTCCAGAAACCGGATAAATCCCGTAGCGTAGGCAGATTCATAAATTAAAAGTACATTCGGTAATTTTGGGCGACAATGGGTGGTTGACAAAATAAGTATTAAATAATATAATCTTTAAGTTAATAAGAATTACGCTTATTTTTATATAATAATAATCAGATTTGCAAGTCCATTAAGAGGGGAAAATTTAAATGTCCAGAGTTTGCAGTATTTGCGGAAAAGGCATACAGTACGGCAATAACGTATCTCATGCTAATAACAAAACAAAAAAAGTTTCGCTTCCAAATTTGCATACCGTTAAAGCGGTTGTTCCTTCAGGAGGAAACAAAAGGATAAAAGTCTGTTCAAAATGCCTTAAAGCCGGCAAAGTCGTTAAAGCCGTTAGATAAACCAATAATCTTTCCGCGCGTTTTTATACCGTTAAATAAAATCAAGCCCGAACTGAGCATGAGTTTTATTTATTTGGAGACTTCTTTAAAAACGCTATATGCTCAAGATGAAAAGTCCTCGGAAACATATCGACGAGATTTATTTTTTCGACTATATATCCCGTTTCCACGAATATTTTTAAGTCCCTCAGAAGCGTCATCGTATCGCAGGATACATATATAACGTACTCGGGGCAAAGCCCCGCTATTTTAGGCACTAGTCCTTTAACGCCGGCTCTAGGCGGGTCAAGGACTATAAGGTCGTAAGTTTTTTTGTTCCGCGTTATATTTGCCGCGCTTACAAATTCCGCAACGTCCGATTTTATAAATTTAATATTATCAATACCGTTTAAAGCCAGATTTTTTTCTCCAAGTTTTACCGAAAAACCGCTCGATTCGACTCCTGTAATATTTGCCGCAAACCGCGTTAAAAAAAGGGTAATATTTCCGTATCCGCAGTATAAATCGAGTGCGTTAAGGAAATTTTGCCCTCTTTCAGCGGTAACGTCTTTTAAATATTCCGTAACCGCGGCAATAATGTTTTCATTCTGTTTTTTGTTTACCTGAATGAATGTCGGAAGGTCGTAAGAAAATTTTTTATCATTAACGGTAAAATAATTGTTGTCGCGTTTGACCGTATTTTGCGCCGTAACTATTTTTTTATCGGGAAATTCAAAGAAAATATTATCGGCGGCTTTTATTTTCATAACTTCCTTGGAAAAATTATTTAATTCGGGAGGATTATTTTTAACGCCAAAAATTATGTTTTTCAATCCGGCGTCTGTTAAAGTTATCGAAGACAGCGAATTAAGGACGGCGTCTTTCCAAGGTTTTTTAGATAAAAGGCTCCTAATTTCCCTTAACATTCCGTTAATGCTTTCTTTCGCGAGATAGCAATATTCAATATCTGTTACGTGGTGGGTTAGTTTTTTATAGAACCCTATATGAGGCGGGTATATTTTTAGTCCGATTTTCTGCCTGTAATTCAGGTAATTATCTCCGGACGAGCATATTTTTATATCTATTTCCTGTTTTTCGGAGAAAGAATTAATGTTTTCCCCTTTAGGAGTAAAAATTTTCTTGAATTCTTTTTTAAATATTTCCGTTTTCCAGTAAATTTCTTCTTCGTAAGGCATATTCAGGTAGCCGCATCCGCCGCAGACGCCGAAATGCGGGCAGACCGCCGGAATCCTTTTCGGGGACGGCTCGGTAATTTCGACTATCCTGGCGAAAGCATAGCTTTTATGTTCGTCGGATATTTCTATTTTAAGGACGTCCTCCGGAACCGCATAGCCGACGAACACGACCTTGGAATTAATCCTTCCTACGCCCCAGCCTCCGTACGCGAGGGAATCTATATGTATTGTTTCTGTTTCAGGCAAAATCGCGCCCCCTTGTTTTTTAAATTATTATATTATATTATTTATAAGGCTTTAAATGGAAAAATAATTAAACTTTAAGGGAATATGAAAGGTATTATTCTTGCAGGAGGAAGCGGGACAAGGCTTTATCCGATAACTTTAAGCGTCTGCAAACAGCTTCTGCCGGTTTACGACAAACCAATGATTTATTATCCGCTGTCGAGCCTGATGCTTGCAGGGATTAGAGATATCCTTATAATAACGGCGCCGTCGGATTCAGACAAATTTAAAGCTATATTCGGCAACGGAAACGACTTAGGAATTAATATAACGTATAAGGAACAGCCAGCTCCCAACGGTCTGGCAGAGGCTTTCATAATAGGAAAGGATTTTATAGGCAAAGAAAACGTCTGCTTAATTCTGGGCGACAATATCTTTTACGGACACGGCATTCCCGAAAAGTTCGACTATGCAAAGAATATCGTAAAGCAAAACGGCGGCGGGGTAATTTTTACTTATTACGTCGAAGACCCTCAAAGATACGGAGTCATAGAATTTAAAAACGACGGAAGCGGAAAAGTCTTGTCCATAGAGGAAAAACCTAAAGAACCTAAATCTAATTATGCGGTTACGGGAGTTTATTTTTACGATAACGAAGTAATAGACATAGCAATGGGTTTAAAGCCGTCCGAAAGGGGAGAGCTTGAGATTACCGACGTAAATAATATATATTTAAAGCGGGGCAGACTTAACTCGGTAACGCTCGGCAGGGGCTACGCGTGGCTTGATACCGGAACGCCGGAAAGCCTGTTAGACGCTTCAAAATTTATCGAAATGACGGAAAAAAGGCAGGGGCTTAAGATAGGCTGCATAGAGGAAATCGCTTATAAAATGAACTATATTTCCGAAGAAGGGCTGACAAAGCTTTATAATAAGTATGCTAAAAGCGGTTACGGAAAGTACATCTTAAGAATAATCAACGAGAATAAAAAATAATTCTGAAGGTTAAAAATACATGAAAATTAAAAAGGTCTTTGCGGCAGTCCTGTTAGCTGGCATGCTAGGGTTAGGTTCGGGGCTTATGTTGTCGGGATGTTCCGGCGTAAACAGCTCTTTGCAAAACGAGCATATTATGAACGGCGGCTGTTTTATTACATGCTATAATAAAACTAATAAAAAAGCCTCAGGCTTCAATAAAGCGGTCGGTATTAAGCATTATAATTCCGTTCCTATAACGATTGGCGGCTGACTTTATGCAGATAAACCTGGGTTTCTGGAGCTTAGCTGACTGGCTTGCTTTTGGGTTGACTTTAACGGGAGTATGGCAGTTAAGTTCGCACAAAAAGTCCGGTTTCGCCATAAACACTTTCGCTTCCATAATATGGGTAGCCATAGGAATCCATTCCGGATTGTCCGGTCTTACGGCGCTAAACCTGATTTTGATTTTGATATATGCGAGAGGCTATATAAAAAAGTAGTTTTTAACCGTTTCATATTTCACCGGATTTATAGTATAATAAATATATTTTAAAACGGCCCCATAGTCTAGCGGTTAGGACGTTGCCCTCTCAAGGCAGTAACACGGGTTCGAATCCCGTTGGGGCTGCCATTTTTTTAGTTATGAATTTAAAAAAAATCATATTTTTATCTGTATTGTTCTTGTCGGTTTCATGCGCCAACGCATTTGCAAAAGAAAACACTTCCTTAAATAATCCACTTATTAAATCCGTTCAAGCCGTTCAAAAAACTAAACCGCATCGAATTTTTAAATATAGGGCCATCAAAAATCCTGCGGCTCTAGCCGTAAATTCCAAAGGCTTAATATTTATCGCCGGCGGCAAAAAAAATCGCTATGAAATTGCCGTTTTCAATAGTTACGGCAAGAGGCTTGAAACTTTTATATTTCGCGAAGTTAAGCCTGCGGGCGGCTATGAAAGCGGCAAGAAGGGTTTAAAAAACGTTAAAATTTTCAATAATAATGGCGTCGTAAAACCGTGGAGTATTTTTGCCGGAAAAAAAGGCAATTTATGGGTTGCAAACGAGGGAGGGAAAAAAGGTTTTATATCAAAAATTTCTCCGAATGGCAAAGTTCTGTCGAAAATAACTAAAGGTATTAATTTTCCTTATTCCATTGCCTTTACCAAAAATGGAGATATTATCGCCGCTAATTACGGCAACGGATTTGACGGGTATTTGTCGGAATATAATCCTAAAGGCGTATTTTTGAGGAAATTTAAGGCAGGCATAGAAAATCCGTATTCTGTTATTACCGGAAAAAACGGGAATATTTATGCGGTTAATTACGATAAAGGAAATATCGTATGTTTATCGGAAGCAGGTAAAATTTTATGGAGTTCGTATAAAGACATAAGCTATCCATTCCTTGTCGTATCGGGCAAAAAAGGAAATATATGGGTAATCAACGACGGAGGGGTTAACGGAAGCATAGTTAAATATACGCCTGAAGGCAAGGTTATTAAAAGTATAACTTCCGGCATAAATTATCCTTACGGGGCGGCTTTAGATAATGCGGGCAATATTTTTGTCGCGAATTTCAATAACGATACGGTTTCGGAATTTAACGAAAAAGGCGAATTTATAGGGTTTGCCGGCAATATTAAAAAACCGGCAGGCATAGCCGTAGATAACAAGGGCGACGTAATAGTACTTAACGACGACGGATATTTTACCAAAATAACCCGCTGAAACGGCGGGCGGTTAAAATATGATAAGGCGCTTTAAAGATATTTAAAAATAAAAGAAAAATAAAAGAAAAAGCAATATATGCCTTCCATAAAAAATTCGTTTATAAGATTAAGAACCAATCTTAAAAGAAAAATAATAATATTTCAGGATAATTCGATATTTTATTTTTCCAGATGGATTTTTTTCGGCGTTTTAATAGGCATATTTGCCGGAGTAGGAGCTATAGTTTTTAACGGGTTAATCAGATTTTTCAGGTTCATATTTCAGGTAAGTTTAGCGCATTATTATTCTCCCAGACCGGAACTTATGGGACAGACCGGCGCGCCTCCGGACTCTCATCCTATCCGCTGGGCCATACCTTTGGTAATTATGCTGGGCGGTCTTATATCCGGTATTTTAGTATATACGTTTGCGCCTGAGGCAGAGGGGCACGGAACCGATGCCGCGATAGACGCTTTTCACAATAAAGACGGATATATAAGGGGAAGAGTGCCGATAATAAAAACGATTGCTTCTTCCGTTACGCTGGGTTCGGGCGGTTCGGGCGGAAGGGAAGGTCCGGTTGCCCAGATTGGCGCCGGATTCGGTTCCGTTTTGGCTACGTATTTAGGATTACCGGTACCTGACAGGCGGACGATGCTTGTCGCCGGCATAGGCGCCGGCATAGGCGCTATATTTAAATCCCCGCTTGCGGGAGCAATGTTCGGCGTGGAAGTTTTGTATTCCGAAATGGATTTTGAGGGCGGCGCGTTAATGCTTGCAATTATTGCTTCCATCGTCGGATATTCAGTGTACGCATATTTTTACGCAGGTTTTAATCCGGTTGTCAGAACCCCTGTTTTTATGTTTTCAAGGCCGATAATCCTGATTTTTTATGCGATACTAGGCATTTTTTTGGCGTTCGCGGGAAATTTTTACGTCAGGTTTTTTTATTTTATTCATGATATTTTTAAAAAAATAAAAATAAAGCCGCATTTTAAGCCTATGTTAGGCGCGGCTTTCGTAGGCGCAATCGCCTATTTTTTTCCGGAAATTACTGGCGTGGGTTACGGCTGGCTGCAATTGGCGGTGCTAGGCAAACTGACTATAATTACCCTTATACTTCTGGGATTTTTTAAGATAGTCGCTACCTCTTTTACCATAAGTTCGGGCGGTTCCGCCGGAGTTTACGCACCGTCTTTAGTTATAGGCGGAGCGTTGGGAGGGGCAATAGGCGGCATTTTTCATATTTTATTACCTCATTTAATATATGCTTCCGATATAGCCCCGTTTGTTTTAATCGGCATGGGGGGTTTTTTCGCAGGAGCCGCAAAAACCCCTATTTCGTCACTTCTCATGGTTTCCGAAATGACGGGAAGCTACGGTCTTCTTCCGCCGTTAATGCTTGTTTCTGCAATAACGTTTATAGTAAGCGGAAAAAAAAGCATATACCGCAGCCAAAAGAAAAACAGAATGGAATCCCCTGCTCATTTTAAAGATTATTTAATTCAACCGCTTCAGAGATATTCGGCAGGCGACGTTATGAAAGCCGGCGGTGCCGCTCCAGCCGAGCCCGTAGACCCCGATATGCCTTTATACGCTATGGTTAAAATCTTTTTTAATTCAAATTATTTTATGCATCCGGTAATAGATAAAACCGGTAAAATCATCGGCGCCGTTAAATACGATAAAATAAAAAATTTGATTATGACCTCGCCGGACGATTATAGAACGGCTAAAGACTTGATGGATTCGTCCAATGTGCCTAAGATTAGAATAACCGATACCTTAGATATTGCGGTCCATAATTTTTTTAGAAAAAATACCGACGAACTTATAGTAATAGATAAAGATGGCGGCTATAAAGGCATTTTAAGAAAAAGGGACGTCGTGCTCGCGATAGAAGAAGGGCAGAAGCCGACTTCAAAAGGGCAGACCGTAATTGCCGCAGACGCCGAAAACAACGGAAACGTAAGTATTAAGAAGGAGGATATATAACTATGAAATGCGCTCTTTATTATAGCAATAAGGATATAAGAATAATAGAAAAGGACATTCCTAAAATAAGCGGCGATGAAGTCCTTATGAAGGTCGAAGCGAGCGGAATTTGCGGCAGCGACGTAATAGAATGGTACAGAAGGGACAAGGTCCCGCTTGTTTTAGGACACGAAGTTACCGGCGTAATAGTCGAAACCGGAAATAACGTCAAAAAATACAAAACGGGGGACAGGATTTGCGCCGCGCACCATGTTCCGTGCAACATATGCAAATACTGCCTGAGCGGACACCAGACCGTCTGCGAAACCATAAGGACGACTAATTTCGACCCGGGCGGATTTTCGGAGTATTTAAGGCTTCCGGAAATAAACGTCAAAAACGGAATTTATCTTTTGCCGGACAGCGTGAGTTTTGAAGAAGGCACGTTTATAGAGCCTCTTGCATGCGTCGTAAGGGGGCAGAGGCTTGCGGGAGTAAAACCCGCCGATACGGCAATAGTCTTCGGCAGCGGACTTTCAGGTCTTCTGCATATAAGCCTTTTGAGGGCTGCCGGCGCAAGCAGGATTATAGCCGTTGATATTAACGATAAACGTCTGGAATACGCAAAAAAATTCGGAGCGGATTATACGCTTAACATGGAAGACTTTAATACGGCGGGTTCAGACGGCGGCAAAAAAATGGAAAGCAGTAGGACCGGCGACGGCGAAAGCGTTTTACAGAGCGCGACCGGCGCGGTCAGTGGCGGCTTGAGTCTGCCGGAAGCCGTTAAGGATTTTAACGGCGGTTTTTTGGCTGATGTAGTAATTTTATCGACAGGCGCGGACAGCGCGATTTTGCAGGGACTTAAATCCGTGAGGCGCGGCGGGACTGTTTTATTTTTTGGCGCGGCAAACGAGGGGGCAAAACTGCCACTTTCGATTAACGATATATTCTGGAGAACCGAAATTACGCTGTTAAGCTCCTACGCGGGTTCTATTCTCGACCACGGAACGGCTCTCGAACTTATAAGGTCCGGCAGGATTAACGTGAAGGACATGATAACCGACAGGCTGGCGCTTAAAGATATAGAAAAAGGATTTGAACTTACTGCAAAAGCGCAGGATTCTTTAAAAATTATAATCAATCCTTAACTATAAATCGCAGACGCCGCCTTTTTCTTTTTCCAGATAGCACATTATTATGCCGGTAAGATATAAATCCGTAACGTATTCGGAAACCATTCTGTGCGTGTTGAAGTGCGGAGCAATGGAAGACGCCGCCATTTTCATTATTTTTATGTAATCCGAATAGTTTTTATAGTATAAATCCAGTATATTAAATTCCAATTTTCCGTATATATCGTTTAAATCCTGTATGTCGTCAGAATAGCTTAAATCTGTCCAAGCGGGTCTCGGTCCTATTCCCCATCCGTTAATTCCTTCAAGGCATGCCTCGAGCCACCAGCCGTCCAAAACGCTGAAATTAGGAACGCCGTTAAGGGAAGCCTTCATTCCGCTGGTGCCTGAAGCTTCAAGCGGTCTTGTGGGATTGTTGAGCCATAAATCTACGCCGGAAAGTATTATATTAGCCTTATGAATATTGTAGTTTTCTAAAAAAGCTATTTTAACTTTTTTAGTTTTAGAGGAAATATACTTCGCGGTATCGTGGATAGATTTTATCATAGCGAGTCCGTCGGTGTCGGCGGGATGGGTTTTTCCGGCAAAAACTATTTGGATGTTGCCTTTTCTTTCGGCAATATCCATTAATTTATCAGGATTAGTAAGTATAAGATTATTTCGTTTATAATGGGTTATCCTTTTAGCCATACCGATAGTAAAATCTGAAGCGATGAAAGAAGAATCGGTTTCGGAATTAATAGTTTCGATAAGGGTTTCTTTGCATAGAATATGCGCTTCTACGAAATCGCCGTCCGGTATGCAGGATACTCCCCTTAGAAGGTCGGGGTCTTCCTCCCATCCTTTTATATATTTCGTAAATAACATTTTGTGATGAGGAGACGTCCACTTGACGTGATGTATGCCGTTTGTTACGTATTTAAGTTTATAGCCTTCAAATATATGTTCCGAAACGAATTTATGCTTTCTGGAAACGGCAACCACGTTTTTTGCATTTTTTATGGCAAGCCATGAAAGATTTAATTCGTCTTTGTCTTCTAATTTTTCCATATAAATATCGTTAAACACTTTTTCGCCGCAGTATCCGGAAAGCAAATTCTTCACGTCTTTTATTTCAAATTTGTCGAATGCCGCCGGAATAGGAGTATGGGTCGTAAAAACCACCCTTGACTTTACCCTGTTTAAATCGTCCATATCTTTCATGAGGGAGGCTATTAAAAGGGCGGAATGGCTTTCGTTTATATGATAAAGAAACGGCCTGTAATTTAAGGCTTTTAACATTTCGTAGCCGCCTATTCCTAAAATTATTTCCTGCTTAAGGCGCGTTAAACCGCCTTCTATGTAAAGCCTGTCGCAGATTTTTCTAGTTTCAGGGTCGTTTTCGGGAACGTCAGGAGTAAGGAAATATACGTCGATTTCGTTGTCCCCCGCGGTCGATTCTACCACGTATTTATATGCCGTTATCGTAACATCTTTGCCGCCAATCGGTAGTTTTATTTTAATGTTGGTAGGCTGCATATACTTTTCTATATCCCATTCCTGAACCGAATCAATCTGCGAACCGTCGTTGGATATTTTTTGCCTGGTAAATCCGTTTTTCCATAATAAGGATATCCCTACGGCAGGAACTTCGAGGTCGGCAAAACTTTGAATCGTGTCGCCTGCAAGAATTCCTAGTCCTCCGCTGTATGTTGGAATTCTGCTGTCAACGGCGCATTCCATAACGAAATAGGCTATCATAAGGCGTTTTCTCCCAGTATAATAAACATTACGATTATAAATATTTTAAATTATATTATTATAATTATCCTAATAAATCAATCAGCTATTTTTTAACATTTTTAACGGCAAGTGCCGCTATGCCGCCTATGAGGCAAAGGTAGCCCAATGCGGCGAATACGTCGCCGTATGCTCCTATCAGCGAAAATTCATTTATTATGTAATCGAAAACTTTTGCGGAATTTGAAGGATAAAGCATAGACCTTACGAATGAGCTGCCGTTTTTTACTAAATCGCTGTGCAAAAAATTAACGACGCTGTTAAAATTATAAAAATTATATTTTATGTCCCTCGAATACTGGTTAAGGTGATAAATCTGCCTGACCGCTAGTTCTTCTCCCGACCATGCTATTCCGAACGACGCCCCTATCTGGAATAAAACATTGTATAATGCCGAAGCGTCGGGTATTTGCTCGAATTTAGCCGAGTTTATAACGGTCATCATAACCGGCGCGTTAATTAAGCCTACTCCCGCACCCCTTAAAAACTGGTTATATATTAAAAAAGGAATGGAAGTCTGCAAGGAAATGCTTCCCAGAGAAAAATTAGATATAGCGAATAACAACATACCGGACAGCATTAGGTATTTTGGTCCGTATTTATCGGAGATTTTTCCGGCAATCGGAGAAGCCAGGGCGACGGCTATGGCAAACGGCGCCATTAAAAAACCCGCGTGCATTGCATTATAATTTAAGATATTTTCTATGAATATGGGAAGCAAGAACATAGTGCTGAAAATAGCGCCCGCCCTTATCATATTTACTAAATTTCCTGCGACGAAATTCCTACTTTTAAAAAGGGAATAATCCATAAGGTGCCTTTTGGAAAATATTTCGGTTATCAGGAAAAGTATAAAAGACGCCGCGCAAATTAATTCATTCAGGCGTATTACGGATGAATCCCATTCAAGCGTCTGCCCTTCGTTAAGGACGTAAAGTAATGTTCCCAGGCATATTGCAATCAGGGTGAAGCCAGCAAAGTCGAATTTTTTTTCAAAAGGTTTCGACGGGGTATCGTTTTCAAGCAAAATTAAAGTGCCGAGAAAAAGTATTATGCCTACCGGTACGTTAAAATAAAATATCATCCTCCAGTCCACGTAATCCACAAAGTAACCGCCTATTATAGGCCCTAAGGCGGGAGCTACCATTATGCCGATAGTCCAGATGCCCATAGCGGTTCCCCTTTCGTTAGCCTTGAAATATTTTGCTATCAGGTTAACCGAAATTGGAATTAACCCTGCGCCTCCTACCGCCTGAATTATCCTGAATATTATCATTATCCTGTAAGTAGGGGCAAATCCGCAGAATGCCGAGCCTATTAAAAAAAATATTATAGATACCGCGAAAGGCATCTTAAGCCCGTATTTTTTACTTGAAAAACTCGTAAGAAGAATAATAATGGAGTACGTTATGGTATAAGCGATAATCACCCAGTCTATCGTTATAACGTTGACCCCGAAATGCGACATCATCTTGGGAAGCGCCACTATGACGATATTTATGTCTAGCACCGCCATAAATGACGCGGTAACGGCTATCGCAAGAACGAGCCATTTGTAAAGCCTGTGCTCCGATATCTTATGATTCATAACGTTTATATATGAATTTGCTATTCGACGAAGTTTTTTAACTTTCCGATATTTTCTATTTCTATCTCAAAAATATCGTCTTTTTTTAAGCTTCCTACGCCGGAAGGAGTTCCGGTAGAAATTATATCGCCCGGAAAAAGGGTCATTATTCCGGAAATAAATTCCACTAATTCAAAAGGATTAAAGATAAGATTTGAAGTATTGGACGACTGCTTTAATTCTCCGTTAAGCCTGCCTTGAATTTTTAAATTAGAAGGGTTTTCTATTTCAGTTTCTATGAACGGACCTATGGGCGCAAAGGTATCAAAACCCTTGGCTCTGGTATATTGAACATCTTTCATCTGCAAATCTCTAGCCGTTACGTCGTTTAAACAGGTATAGCCGAATATATAATCGTCCGCCGTTTCCTTCCCGACGTTTTTTGCGGTTTTTCTTATGACGACCGCTAGCTCGGACTCATAATCCACTCTTTGCGAGGCATCGGGTCTTATTATAGTTCCAAGATGCGGAATAACGCACGAATTTGGTTTTATAAAAAGCAGAGGCTCTTCCGGCAGTTTCTTCTGCATTTCGGCGGCATGGTCTTTATAGTTCAAGCCGACGGCGACTATTTTTGAGGGATTAACCGGAGGCAAAAATTCAAGTTCGTCTAACTGGTACTGTTTTCCGGTATATTGGTATTTTAAATCTTCGTTAAAGTCAAATTTTTCGATAATATTGACAAACGACTTTTCTTTATCGGTAGAAAGCGTTCCGTAATATTCCCTCATTTCTCCCGATTTATGCCTGAATCTTCCGAATTTCATTAATGCCGTCCTTAAATAAATGAACGTTTTATTTATGAATCCATGCCTTTATTTTAGCTTTATTATAAACTATTATCTTGTATCCCGTCAAATTTATCATTATTCCTTTTTTGCAATATAAAAATTCATTTTCCGACATTTTTAATCCGCATAAAAAATATGCATAGACAAACGCAGACATAAATATCGCGAAAGCGTAAATCCGGCGTTCATCTAATTTTTAAGACACGTTGAAGATTCCGCCGGCAATCTTGCGGATAGTTGTTTTCTTGACATTTCGATTAAATTATATTTAAATTAATATCAAAAATAGCTGCGAATTAAAAAATCCCATAGGAGACCACAGTAATGATTCATCTTTCCCTATTTCACGCTTTAATTCTTGCAATTATTCAGGGCGTTACCGAGCTTTTTCCAGTTTCAAGCCTTGCCCACGGCGTTATAATACCGGATATTTTAGGATGGAAAATAAACCGGCAGGCTGAAGGTTTCCTGCCTTTTTTGGTAGTACTTCATCTTGGAACCGCGTTTGCCCTTCTTGTATATTTTTACAAAGACTGGCTCAATTTATTTAAAGGATTTTTTGCCGGTTTAAAAAATAAAAACCTTAACGCTAACGAAGATTCAAAAACTTTGTATCTGCTTGCGCTAGCCACTATTCCGGCGGGACTGATAGGGCTTCTGTTCGTCCATAAGCTTAAAAAACTGTTCGGCATTACGTCGATAGCCGGAGTCTTTCTTATGGCGAACGGCATAATACTATATTTGGGAGAGAAACGCAGAAGAAAACAAGGCATAGCCAAGATTTCAGATATGACTATTACCGCCGCGCTTATTATCGGCGTATTCCAGTCTTTTGCCTTAATTCCGGGAATATCCCGCTCCGCTATAACCATGGTCGCCGCGCTTTACTTAGGCTTTAAGCACGAATATGCCGCCAGATTTTCCTTTCTTTTGGCAACGCCGATTATTCTTGCCGCGGGACTGCTTGAAGTCCCCAAGATGATTAAACTGCATATGTTCCATTTCGACGCGGTTTCTTTAATCAGCGGCTTGGTCGCCGGCATAGCCGCATATCTTAGCGTTTACGCCTTAATGAAATATTTTAACAAATACGAAATAAACGCACTTTATCCATTCGCTTTTTACTGCATAATTTTTGGCGCTTTCGTTCTGACCTACAGGTTTATTTAAAAAATTAATTTATATTTTAATTTATGATATAATAAAAATTTTAAAATCTTATTATTTTATATTATATTTATGGAAGATTTTTTAGAAGATTTTGCAAAAAATATTAAACTGGAAAAAAATCATTCTTACAATACCGTCCTTGCGTACGTTTCGGACGTCAAGGCTTTTATCGCATACCTTAGAGAAGAAACGTCCGTTAATTCCTTGGAAGACGTTACTGAATTCGAGATTAAGGGGTATTTGAGCAGGATTTATGAAAAAGTAAAAAAAACTAGCCTTGCAAGAAAAATAGAATCAATTAAATCGTTTTTCGATTTTCTGGAAAAAAAACGCATATTAAAACTAAATCCGGCTTTTTTGATAGACATACCCAAGACCGAAAGGAAGCTGCCTTTCTTTCTTACGTCTAATGAAGCCGATTTCTTATTGAATAATTATTTAGATTTAAAATTAAAAAAAGATAAATTGGACGCGATTGAAGGTTATCCGTCCGATAATTATGATTCAATGCGGCTAAGGATGTCCGCCGAACCGTTTAAATATTTCGAGTCGCTAAGAAACGACCTTATCTTGGAATTTTTATACGGAAGCGGGTTGAGGGTCAGCGAACTGGTTTCAGTTAAAAAAACGGATTTGGAACTTGAAAAAGGCGGCGGTTACGTCAGGATTTCAGGAAAAGGGTCTAAACAGCGGATTGTCCCGCTCACGGAAATTACCGCCAAAAAGATTAAAGCGTGGTCGGGTTATTTATCCGCTATAGGTTTAATTTCAAGAGAAGGTTATATTATTATTAACAAAAAAGGACTGCGTCTTACAAGAAGGACGGTCCACAGGATAGTTAAGGAATCGATGATAATAACGGGTCAGTTCAAGAATATTTCCCCGCACAGCTTAAGGCATTCTTTTGCGACCAATCTTTTAGACAACGGAGCAGATTTAAGGTCTATTCAGGATATGCTCGGTCATTCTAATCTGGCGACTACGGAGAAATATACGCATTTAAGCATTAAAAAACTTATAGACGTTTACAATAAGGCGCATCCGCTGTCTGGAAAATAAAACGGGCATATAGATTATACTGTTAATTAAATACGGGAGATATAAATTAATGGATTACGGCAATGACGAAGGCATAAAACTTTTAGGGACGACTATAATAAGCGTCAGGCGCAAAGGACGGGTCGTTGTAGCCGGAGACGGTCAGGTTACCCTCGGAAATACGATTATGAAACATAACGCAAGAAAAGTAAGGCGGCTTTACAACGACAAGGTAATAGCAGGGTTTGCGGGAGCGACCGCCGACGCTTTTACCCTTTTTGAAAAGATGGAAGAAAAACTTTCCAAATATAACGGCAGCGTTAAAAGGGCAAGCGTAGAACTTGCGAAAGACTGGCGGACCGATAAAATATTAAGGCGGCTGGAAGCAATGATGATAGTAGTCGATAAAACCGATTCTTTTGTTTTATCCGGTGCGGGCGACGTTATAGAACCCGACGAAGATGCCCTTTCAATAGGTTCGGGAGCCCCTTATGCACTGGCATGCGCGCTGGGACTTCTTGAAAAAACTGATTTGGGCGCAAAGGAAATAGCGGAATATTCCATGAAGACGGCGGCCCGCATATGTATTTATACTAACGAAAATATAATAATAGAGGAGATATAATAATAAATATGGCAAATAAAACGTCAAGCGGCAATGTTAAAGCTAATCCGGCTGTTAATGCCGGCAAAATAGATTTTCTTACGCCTAAAGAAATAATTAAGGAGCTAGATAAATACGTTATAGGACAGGATAAGGCTAAGAAATCGGTTGCCGTCGCGTTAAGGACGCGTTTCAGGAGAAATAACGTACCTGAAGAAATAAGGGAAGACATAGTTCCTAAAAATATCTTGTTAATAGGACCTACCGGCGTTGGTAAAACGGAAATAGCAAGAAGAATCGCCAAGCTTTCCGATTCCCCGTTCATAAAGGTTGAAGCTTCAAAATTTACCGAAGTCGGCTATATGGGGCGGGACGTCGAATCAATGGTCAGAGACCTTGTCGAAACCGCTTTTATAAATGAAAAAGCCAAAGAAACGGACCAGGTTATAGATAAAGCCAAACAGAACGCCGAGGAACTGCTTTTGGACCTGCTTGTAGCGCCTCCGCCAAAAGCCTCTAAAAAAAGCTCCGGGAAGGTGTTAGAGGAAGGCGCGGAAAAAAACAGTTATGCCAATACGCGTGAAAAATTCAGGAAAATGTTTTTAGAAGGAAAATTAGATGACAGGTTCGTCGAAATGGAAGTTAAATCGTCGGCGAAACCTGCTATTCCCGTAATAGAAATATTTTCTCAATCCGGTATAGACGATATAGGGCAGGATTTTAAGGATATATTTTCAAATATTTTCCCCAAGCAGAAAAAAATAGAAAAGGTCAGAGTTTCCGAGGCTTACGAAATACTGGTCCGCGAAGAAAGCGAAAGGCTTGTAGACAGCGATAAGGTCGTTCAGAACGCGATTCAAAAAGTCGAAAATTCGGGGCTTATATTCGTGGACGAAATAGACAAAATAGCTTCGAGGGAAAAGTCTTACGGTCCCGATGTTTCCAGGGAAGGAGTTCAGAGGGATTTACTGCCGATAATAGAAGGCTCTAACGTTATGACAAAGTATGGAATAGTAAAAACCGACCATATTTTATTTATCGCCGCGGGCGCTTTTCACGTTTCCAAGCCGTCGGATTTAATTCCGGAGCTTCAAGGAAGGTTTCCTATCAGGGTAGAAATGGATTCTTTATCAAAAAAAGAATTCGTAAGAATATTAAAAGAACCTAAGGGCGCATTAATTAAACAGTATTACGAGCTTCTTAAAACCGAAAACGTAAATTTAAACTTTGCTGACGACGGCATCGAAAGAATTGCCGAAATTGCGGAAGAAGTCAATCTTAAAACCGAAAATATCGGCGCGAGAAGGCTTCATACGATTTTAGAAAGGGTTATGGAGGACGTTTCTTTCGAGGCTCCTTACAAGACCGCTAAAAAAGTTTTAATAAATAAGGATTATATAGACGATAGACTTAAGGATATAATCAAAGACGAAGACCTTTCAAGGTATATACTTTAATGGAAGAGTACATAAAAAAGGCTAAAGTTCTGCTGGAGGCGCTGCCTTATATACAGAAGTTTGCTTCAAAAACTTTCGTGATAAAATTCGGCGGTTCGATAGCAGCCGATAACGAATTAAAAGAGAACTTTATTAAAGACATAATCCTTTTAAAGCTCATAGGAATAAATATAATTATCGTTCACGGAGGCGGCAAGGAGATAGACGGTCTTTTAAAAAAATTAAACATAGGCGTAAATTTTCATGAAGGACAACGCATTACCGATGAAAATACAATGAAAGTAGTCGAAATGGTTTTATCGGGAAAGATAAATAAAGACCTTGTCGCGCTAATAAATAAATTCGGCGGTCGCGCCTGCGGATTGTCCGGTAAAGACGGAAATCTTATAACGGCAAAAAAGCTGAAATCCGAAAAAGTCGACCTTGGCTTTGTCGGCGAAGTCAAGCACGTCGATAAAAAAATACTGCTTACGCTGGACCCCTCCTTTATTCCGGTTATAGCGCCGGTAAGCATGGACAACGAAGGCAGGACGCTTAATATTAACGCAGACCTTGTAGCGTCTTCGATAGCCGCGGAGCTGGAGGCTGAAAAACTTATAATTTTATCCGACCAGGACGGTCTTTTAAACGCTGACAGCGAGCTTATATCTTCGGTTAAAACTGGAGATATAAAGAATATGATTAAAGAGGGAGTTATTTATGGAGGAATGATACCAAAAGCGAATTCCTGTATAGACGCGGTTAAGCTTGGCGTTAAAAAAGTCCATATAATAAACGGTTCTATCCCTCACGCCGTTTTATTGGAAATATTTACAAAAAAAGGCATAGGAACGCAGATTTCAAATTAATTATTTACGCATATTTATAGAAAGAGGCTCAATATGAACGCGAAAGAACTTACGAATAAATATATAATGAATACGTACGGCAGGTTCGACTTGACGCTGGTAAAAGGAGAAGGCTGTTTCCTGTACGATGAAAACGGAAAGCGATATACTGATTTTGCTTCCGGGATTGCGGTCAATAACTTAGGATACGATAATCATGAGATAAATTCAGCCGTAATGAACCAGATAAAAAAATTAATTCATGTATCCAACTATTTTTATACCGAACCCCAGGCTCTTCTTGCAGAGAAACTGTGCGTGAATTCGTTTGCGGATAAGGTTTTTTTCTGCAACAGCGGAGCCGAAAGCGTCGAGGGCGCAATTAAGCTCGCCAGAATTTATGCCCAAAAATTTTCAAAAAGGGGGCACGGCATAATAGCGATGCAGAATTCTTTTCACGGAAGAACTTTCGGGGCGCTTTCGGCAACCGGACAGGATAAGTATCATAAAGGTTTCGAGCCTCTGCTCGAAGGCTTTACCCATGTAAAATTTAACGATTTTTCCGCGGTAGAGAAATTGATTAACGGCGCCGGCGGGAAAGACTATTGCGCCTTAATAGTAGAACCGGTGCAGGGAGAAGGCGGCGTCAATATCGCCGATAAAGAATACATTAAATCGTTAAGGGATTTAACGGCGAAAAATGACTTGGTTTTAATCTTCGACGAAGTTCAAGTCGGTTTAGGAAGAACCGGAAAACTTTTTGCCTATATGAATTTCGACGTCGAACCGGATATTATGACTCTTGCTAAACCTTTAGCGGGCGGGCTTCCCATAGGAGCCGTGCTTGCGAAAGACACCGTAGCCAAGGCGTTTGAACCCGGCAACCATGCCTCTACTTTCGGAGGGGGACCGGTAATAACCGCCGCCGCCAATGCTTTTTTCGACGAAATAAACAAAAAAGGTTTTCTTAAAGAAGTTTTAAAAACAGGCGATTACATAAAATCAAAATTAGACGAATTAAAAATAGATTTTCCGGAATTCATCAAGGAAGTCAGAAGCATAGGGCTAATCAGCGCCATAGAGTTTTACGAGATTAAGGCGAAAGATATTTCGGTGGAATTGATAAGCGAAGGTTTTTTAACCACTACGGTTCAGGATAAAATTCTAAGGCTTACCCCGCCATTAATTATCAAAAAAAACGACGTAGATTTATTAATAGAATCTTTAGTGAAGGTTTTTAACAGAAATTATAATAAATAATATATTTAAACTAACATTATGAATCACGTAAGAAATTTTTTATCTGTTTACGATTTTAGCGCCGACGAGATATATGACACCCTTTTAAGGTCTGCCGTTTTAAAAGAGGAAAGGAGGAAAAGTCAAAGCGCCTCCCTCGCCGGTAAAAAAATCGGCCTTATATTTGAAAAATCTTCCACCAGAACCAGAGTTTCTTTTGAAGTAGGCATAGTGGAATTAGGCGGCCATCCTGTTTTTATGTCGTCCAGAGACCTTCAGCTCGGACGCGGTGAGCCTGTAAAAGATACCGCTATGGTCTTAAGCAGGTATTTAGACGGGGTTATAATAAGGACGTTTGGACAGGAAAGAATAGAAACTTTTGCGCGTTATTTCGAAAAACCCGTGATTAACGGGCTTACCGATTTATATCATCCGGCGCAGATATTAGCAGATATATTTACGGTTTATGAGATTAAAAGAAAGCCGGAAGCCAAGCATAACGGCGCACGTGCCTTAAATGATATTATCGGGGATACCCTTAAAAAATTAAAAATAGTTTATTTCGGCGACGCAAACAATATGGCAAATTCATGGGTCAGCCTTCAGGCTATGCTAGGCTTTGAACTTGTGCTTGCGATGCCGGAAGGGTTCGATATAGACGGGACGGTCAGGAATGAATCTGAAAAAAGAGGCGGCAAATTCCTTATTTCCCATGATAAAATTTCTGCTGCAAAAAATGCCGACGTCATTACGACCGATGTTTTTATAAGCATGGGTCAGGACGAGGAAAAAGAAAAAATAGATAAATTAAGACCGTTTATTATAGACGGGCATACCGTTGAAAATGCTAAAAAAGACGTTATTTTTTTACACTGCCTTCCTGTTCATAGGAACGAAGAAGTAGCGGAAGATGTGTTCGACAGATTTTCTGCGGTAGTTTTCGAAGAGGCGGAAAACAGGCTTCACGTTCAGAAAGCTATAATGGAAAAAATTTTTTAATAAAATAATAAGTTTAAGGAGAATTTATTAGTTATGGCGGAAAAAATTGTTTTGGCGTATTCAGGAGGGCTGGATACCTCAGTAATCTTAAAGTGGCTCATAAATACTTATAAAGCTGACGTTATAGCATATTGCTGCGACGTAGGGCAAAAAGAAGACCTTGCCGCCGTGAAGGAAAAAGCCTTGAAGACCGGCGCTGTTTCAGCGATAGTCGAAGATATGCGGGACGAGTTCGCGACAAATTATATATTTCCGGTATTAAGAGGAAACGCGCTTTATGAAGGTTCTTATCTTTTGGGAACGTCTATAGCCAGACCTTTGATAGCAAAAAGGCAGATAGAAATAGCCGCGGAAAAAGGCGCAAAATACGTTGCCCACGGCGCTACCGGCAAAGGAAACGACCAGGTAAGATTCGAGCTTGCATACGCAGCGGTAAATCCTTCGATTAAAGTAATAGCTCCGTGGAGGGAATGGGACATAGTTTCAAGAAACGAGCTTATTAAATATGCGGAAGATAACGGAATTTCGGTTCCCGTTACCAAGGAAAAACCATATTCAAGCGACAAGAACCTTTTTCATATAAGCTATGAGGGCGGCATACTGGAAGATTTAGAAAATGCTCCTGACGAATCCATGTTCGAGATTACTTCGTCTCCTCAAAATGCTCAGGATAAGCCAGAGTCTATAGAAATAGAATATAATAACGGAAACCCCGTATCTTTAAGCGGAAAAAAAATGACGCCCCTGCAAATTGTTGAAAACCTTAATTTAATTGCGGGCAGAAACGGTATTGGAAGGGCGGATATAGTGGAAACGAGGATTACCGGAATGAAATCGAGGGGCGTTTATGAAACTCCGGCGGGTACTGTTTTAAGTTTTGCCCATAAGCTTATGGAGTCTATTACTTTGACCGGAGAAGAAATAGAGCTTAAAAACAGCCTTGCGCCGCAATATTCAAAGTTAATATACGAAGGCAGCTGGTTCAGCCCAGAGTTAAAAGCAATTCAAGCCCTTATAGACAGCACTCAAGTATCGGTCAACGGTAAAATAGGATTAGAGCTATATAAAGGCAATATGAAAGTTTTATACAGAAAATCGGAAGGAAGTCTTTATTCCAAGAATATCGTAACTTTTGAAGACGACAAGGGAGCATATTCCCAGAACGACGCGACAGGGTTTATTCATTTAAAATCGCTGCGTTATAAGCTTAGGCATAAATAATGGCATTAAAAAAGAAAATTATATCCCATAATAATTTCGTCAGGGGCCGCTTTAAAGACGATATATCGCAAATTACCGCGGACTTTACCGCGTCGCTGGATATCGACAGGAGGCTCGCGGACTTTGACATAGACGGTTCTATTGCCCATCTTTACGCGATAGAAAAAGCGGGCATAGTAGGCAAAAAAGAAAAAAAAGCTTTAGAAAAAGCTCTTCTGAAAATAAAATCAGAAATAGAAAGCGGCGAATTAGAACTTAATAAAAAATATGAAGACATTCATATGAATGTGGAAAAGAGATTAATCGAACTAGTTCCCGAATCAGGCGCAAAACTGCATACCGGAAGGTCAAGAAACGACCAGGTTTCCGTGGATTTCAGGCTCTACGTAAGAAGCCGGATAAAGCTAATCGCTAAGGCGTTAACCGACTTAAGAGCCGTTCTTGCGTCTGTCGCGAAGTCAAATATTAAGGCTGTTATCCCGGGATATACCCATTTTCAGCATGCGCAACCCGTATCGCTGGCACATCACTTTTTGGCGTATTACGAAATGTTTACGCGGGATTTTGAAAGAATGATGAACGCGTATAAGGCAGCCGACGTTTTGACTCTCGGGAGCGGGGCGCTTGCCGGCGTCGATTTTGATATAGACAGACGCTTGGAGGCGGATATTCTTGGTTTTGGGAATATTTCCAGAAACAGTATGGACGCAGTTTCAGACAGGGATTTTGCTCTGGAATTCAACTTTGCCCTTTCAATGACGGCGCTGCATCTTTCGAGATTTTGCGAAGAACTTATAATATGGAACAGTTTTGAATTCGGATTTATAAAAATAAAAGATGAATTTACCACCGGCTCTAGCATTATGCCCCAAAAGAAAAATCCGGACGTTCTTGAACTTATAAGAGGCAAAACCGGCGGCGTTATCTCAAATCTTTTGTCATTGTTTATAATGATGAAATCGCTGCCTCTTGCTTATAACAGGGATATGCAGGAAGATAAAAAACCGGTTATGGAAAGCGCGGATACAGTTTATAATTCTTTATCGATATTTAAAGAAATTATAAAAACATTAGAATTTGATAAAGAAAAAATGAGGTCGGGTCTTAAAGACGATTCTATTTACGCTACCGACGTAGCGACTTACCTGGTTAAAAAAGGCGTGCCTTTCAGAAAATCCCATGAAATAGCCGGTAAAATAGTAAGTTATGCGGAAAATACGGGCAAAACACTTTCCGCGCTTTCCCTAAAAGAATATAAAAAAATAACAGGCTATATAGACGAAGACATATTCAGTATTTTTAATCCAGAATCATCCGTTAATTCAAAAAAGACAACAGGCGGAACCGCTTTTAAAGAAATAGCAATGGTACTCAAAGAATATGAAAAAGAAATTGAAAATAATAAAAAAGCTATACAGGCGCTTAAATAAAAAAAGAAGTTATATTTTTCCTGTTCTTTTGACGCTGGCACTCTTCTTCCAGACGTTTTATCTTTCCGGATGCGCGAAAACAGGATATCCTCAACCGCCTAAAGTCAGCCCCCCTAAACCGCCTGTTATTCTTTCCGCCAAAAAGATTGCGGGTACCGTCCGCGTAATTTATAAATATAGCGGAAACATAAATAAAGTTAAAGGATTTTTAATTTTTAACAAGCGTTATAAAGATAAAAAATCTATAAAATATTCCTGCGGCAATTCTAAACCCTTTGTTTTCCAAAACTTAAAGTTTAAAAAAAGATTTAGCTTGCAATATGATAAATTTTTTTATAATGTAAATAAGAAGAATTTAAAAGACGGCTATTATATATTTTGCATAAAAAGCGTAGGATATTACGATATAAAATCCGCTTATTCCAATTATATAATCGTTAAAATTATAATGTTAAAATAAAAAAATCCGGAGGGCGAAAACATGGCATTGCCCATTAAAAAGGAAAAGCTGAATAAAGCGTTTTTTTTATTAAGCATAATTATTATAGCAATACTAGCAATCCTTCTTTTTCAAAAAAGATTCCATCTTTATTTTAAAAAATCCCCCTTTTCGTTAAAATTAGTAAGGATTATAGGTTCGACAGATAAGCTTAAAGGTCCCGCGGGCGTAGCTTTCGGAAAAAGAAACAATGTTTATGTAGTAGATTCCGGCAACTCCAGAATTATAAAATTTAATATTAAAGGCGCGTATCTAAGGCAGTGGGGCATAGAAGGAAAAGCCACGGGCGAATTTATGGTGCCGCTTTTTGCCGCGGTTTCCAAAAAATCTGGAAATATATATATTGTAGATTCAGGCAATTCCAGAATACAGGTGTTTCAACCGGACGGCAGTTTCGTTTCGCAATTCGGAATTTCTAAAAATTCTAAAAGAATTTTAATAGAGCCGACTTTCATAGGTTTTGCGTACGATAAAATATATGTGGCTAATTCCGGTTCCGACAACATAATGATATATTTAAAAAACGGGCAATTTTACGAAAGAAAAGGAAATTCCTCGATTCAGGGAGGCGCAGGCGCCGTCAGTTCCCCCGTCGCGCCAAATAATTCTAACGCAAACCAGCCTAACGGAAATAGTTCTAATAATACCGGAGCCAACGCAGGTAATAATAGTCCTAAGAACGGGACTCCTGCAGGCGCTTCGCAGGGCGGCAAAGCTCCTGCGCCGGCGGTGCAGGCAGCTTCGCAGGTTCAGTTTAAAAAACCTGTCGGCATAGCCTTTTCTAAAAAATATATTTATATTTCAGACTACAGCCTTTCCGAAATACTTGTTTTTAACAGGCAGTTCGATTATATAGGTTCCATAGGCACGCCAGGGGAAGCAGGTTACCAGCTTTATCATCCTGTTGGAATTGTTTATAAAAACGGTTATCTTTACGTGGCGAACTACGGCAGGAGTATTTTGACGGTTTTCAAACTGGATAACGGCTACAACGTATTAAAAACCTATAATTTCGGCACGCCAGGGGTAGGAAGGGATAATTTTAACCATGAATCTAATATATCTATTTCCTTAAACGGGAAATATCTTGCCGTAGCAGACACAAACAACAACAGAGTTTTGATATACCGTATATTCGGTGCGAAATAAAATCGATGAAAACTAAAGTTGCCATCATAGGAGCCGGTCCGGCAGGTTCGGCGGCGGCGATAGCCTTGTCTAAAAAAGGAATACCGAATATTTTAATAGATAAGAGAGCCGTTGTCGGAATTCCGGTTCAATGCGCCGAGTTTGTCGGATTAAACATTAACGCTTATGTAAATATAAACAACATACCCTCCGCGATAAATCAAAAAATTAATTATATCGAAGTCGATACCGGTGAAAATTTGTACAAATTAGACGGACAGGGGTATATTTTGAACAGGGCGGTTTTTGACCTGTATCTTGCCGGAGAAGCCGTTAAGCTCGGCTCAAGATTGCTGACGGCTACGAGGGCATATAAAATCAACTCTCAAAAAAACAGCGTCGATGTTTTAAGCTCGGAAGATAAAATATCATATGAAATCTTTTATGATTATTTAATCGTAGCAACCGGACCAAAAAACGAGTTCGACTGCCATAAAAATAGAGCATATATTTATGCAACGCAGATTAAAACCGACCTCTTAAAAGAGCTGGATTCAGTTATATGCTATTTCAGGTCATATATTCCTTACGGTTACGGATGGGTTTTTCCTAAAGGCGGGTTTGCGAATGTAGGAATCGGTATTGAAAAACCTGTGTCAAGCGTTCCATTGTCGGTATCTTTAAGCAGGTTCCTGAAGGAGATGAGAGATGCCGGACTTATAGGTTTTAAAACCCTCGAAAAGACATCGGGTCTTGTTCCGGTTTCCGGCTTGAACGGAATAACTTGCGGCAACATTGCTTTGTGCGGCGATGCCGCCGGACTTACGCATCCGATTACCGGCGCCGGTATTTTAAGTGCGGTAATATCAGGAGGTTTAGCCGGAGATTATGCCGCCGAAAGCATTAAAACTTCCAGAAATTTATTTGAAGATTATAAAGAAGAACTGGAGTCCGTTTTCAAAAATTCCCTTCTAAAAGCTTCAAAAAAAAGGTCTGAATTATATCCGTTAATGAAAGACCGCGGCGGCATAGATGAAAAAATAAAACAATTATGGCCGTCGTTCGAAGAGTATTATAATTAACGTAAGAAAAAAACCTGCCATTTTTCGTATTAATAGTGTATAATAATAATATAGATATGCGACTTAAAGACTGGGTAAATACTTCGTTAAAGACTGAAAAAAGAGCCTTAAAAGTCGGGATATTTTCCGATAGGGAAAGTTTTTTCTTTAAGGAAAAAGTCGGGATATATTTAGATACAAAGTGGACAAGTTTATACGATATCGGACCTTCCAGAATAGACCAGCCGAAAGACATATTTAAAATGGCTTCAAAACTAGGAAAAGCAATAGAAGAGCGCAAGCTGGAATTCGGCATAGCCTTACTAACCGAAGATTGCGAAGCCGTTGCCGTTTTGCTTAATAAATTTAAAAACGTAAGGGCGGTATTTTCGGTTGACGAAAGTTATATAAAAAATTCCAGAAAAAGGTTCGACGCGAACGTCATAATCGTCAAAAATAAAGGCGTTACGATAGATACAAAAAATAGCGAAAAAGAGGTTTCCTTGTTTCTCGAAACCGCTTTTGACGAAGAAAACAGGCATATACTTGATTTTATAAACAAAACCGAAAATATAAATGTATAAATGTATAAATTGCGGCGCCGCTTCTTTAAAATGGGTGGGAAGATGTCCCGAATGTCATAGTTTTAATACTATGGAAGAAGTCGTGCCTGAAACGGAATCGGTCAGGGTAGTAAAATTCAGAAAGAAAGCGCCATCCGCCGCGCCGGTGACCACCTTGGACGTTCAAAACGCGGAAGGGCTCAAAAGGATTGCGACCGGCATTAAAGAATTCGACGTATCGTTAGGCTCCGGACTAGTTGCCGGTCAGAGCATACTTATAGGCGGAGAGCCTGGAATAGGAAAATCTACCCTAATGCTGCAGGTGGCTGAAAAGCTGGGAGCAGCCGGCATTAAAACCCTGTATATTTCTACCGAAGAATCCTTAAATCAGATTATTTTAAGGGCAAAAAGGCTTAAAATAGAGTCAAAGACTTTATTTTTTCAGGCTTTGAACGATATAAACGAGGTTTTATACTCGGTAGAAAACGGTAATTACGGTTTTATAATTATAGATTCAATTCAAAGGCTAACGGTTCCTGAAGCCGGTTCGGCATACGGCAGTATTAACGGTTTAAGGGAAACCGCCCATGAGATAACTTCTTTATGCCTCAAGAAAAACTGCGGAGTGTTTCTTGTTTGCCATGTTAATAAAGAAGGCGGTCTTGCCGGTCCAAAAACATTAGAGCACATAGTAGATACGGTTTTATATTTCGATTCAAGCAAAAAAGACTCGTACCGGATATTAAGATGTTATAAAAACAGGTTCGGCTCTACGGACGAAACGGGCATTTATGAAATGTCCGAAAACGGGTTAAGAGGCGTAAAAAATCCTTCCGCATATTTTACTTCCGAGCGGCAGGAAGGCTCGTCGGGTTCCGTAGTTACCCCATGCCTTGAAGGGACCCGCGCCATGCTCGTAGAAGTTCAGGCGCTCGTCGTTCCTTCTTATATGCCGGTTCCTAAAAGAGTATGTTTGGGAATAGACGGCGGCAGGGTTTCTATCATATCCGCCGTACTGGAAAAAAAAGAAGGAATAAAGCTTTCGTCTAAGGAAATTTATGTTAAAATATTCGGAGGGATAAGCATACAGGAACCCGCGGTAGATTTGCCGGTAGCGCTTTCTATAACCTCTAGCTATATGGACAAGCCTTTGCCGCCCAATTTTACCGCGTTTGGAGAAATCGGGCTTACTGGCGAAATAAGAGGCGTGTCTAATCCTGCCGCGAGAATAAGGGAAGCCGCCAATATGGGTTTTGGGGACATTTTGCTTCCGCAGTCGAACTATAACGACGTTAAAGGCTTAAAGGGTATTTCCGCTATAAACCTGCATCCGGTTTCAAAACTAAAAAAAATTATTGAATATTTAGTCTAACTAAAATAAAATAAACAATGGTTACAATTAACAAAATTAATAAACTTTAAAAAGAGATTAAAATTTGCGGAACATTTCTTTCAACGGAGTAGAAAACGAGCTTAAGAGAGTGGAAGAGCAGTTTGAGTCCCATCTTATAACGGAGACCCCGTTAATCCATAAAGTCGCAAAATATGTTATTTCTAGCGGCGGAAAAAGGATACGCCCCATACTGTTAATAGTATCGGCAAAAATATGCGGATATACTGGCGACAGCCATATACCGTTAGCGGTAGTCATAGAATTTATCCATACGGCAACGCTGCTTCACGACGACGTGGTTGACAACGCGCCGTTAAGAAGGGGTAAATCGTCCGCCAATATAGTTTTTGGAAGCGAAGCGTCAGTCCTTGTAGGAGATTATTTATTTGCTAAATCTTTTAAGATTTTATCGGAGCTTAACAATTCTGAAATTATAAAAGCATATTCGGACGCGACTACGCTTATGGCGGAGGGAGAAGTTAAGGAGCTGGTGAAAACCGCCGACGTAAAAACTACCGAAGAAGATTATCTCGATATAATAATAAAAAAAACGGCGGTTCTTTTTGCCTGCGCGTCCCGGGCGGGAGCTATAATAGCCGGTGAAAACGGCAGCTGTATAAGTAATCTCTATGACTATGGACTCAATATAGGAATTGCGTTCCAGCTCATGGACGATGCCCTGGATTATATTTCTAATGAGGAGTTCGGCAAGTTTATCGGCAACGACCTGAAAGAAGGGAAGTTAACCATGCCCCTTATACATGCGATTGAAAGGGCGGATAAAAAAGAGAAAGATATTATATCCGAAATAATTTATAAGAAAAAGCTTACGGCAAAGGACCTAAAGACGGTACTTAATCTGGTCAAAAAATACGGGTCGATAGAACATACCGTTTCAAAAGCGAAAGAATCCGTAGAAAAAGCAAAGAAAAATTTAGACATATTTCCTGATTCGGAATATAAGACAAGCTTAATAGACATTGCAAATTATATAATTGAAAGGAAATTATAAGCCATGAACGATTTTATTTTTAAAGAAAACGAGCTTTATTGCGAAGACGTTCCCGTTAAAGAAATTGCTTCCAAGGCAGGCACGCCTTTTTATTTGTACTCTCTTGCCACCCTCAGGAGACATTCCAGCGTTTTTAACGAAAGCTCTAAAGTTTTAAACTCTTTAATATGTTACAGCGTCAAGGCTAATTCTAATATAGCCGTGCTTAATTTTTTGTTTAAGATGGGGTGGGGCGCGGATATAGTGTCTGGAGGAGAGCTTTTCAGGGCTATTAAAGCAGGAGTAGATACCGGCAAAGTGGTATATTCCGGCGTCGGGAAAACGGAAAGCGAAATAGAATTCGCAATTAAGTCGAATATTCTTATGTTTAACGTGGAATCGCTGCCAGAGGTTTTTCTCATAGACAAAGTCGCGGGCAGGCTTAATTCAAAGGCAAGAATATCTTTCAGGATAAATCCAAACGTCGACCCTAAAACCCATCCTTATATATCCACGGGTCTTAAGAAAAACAAATTTGGAATAAGCATAAAACATGCTCTTTCTGCTTATGAAACTGCGAGGGAACTTCCTAATATCGATATAGTCGGGCTTGACTGCCACATAGGCTCGCAGTTGACCGAAATATCGCCGTTTAACGATGCTGTGGCAATTATAAAAGAGCTTTTGGATAAAATTATATCGAAGGGATTTAATATTAAATATTTAGATTTAGGAGGCGGGCTAGGCATAACTTACGAGAATGAGATGCCTCCGCATCCCTCTACTTATATGAACTCGATAAAAAAAATATTAAAGGGTTATGAAGGACTTGTAATATTCGAACCCGGAAGGCTTATAGTCGGAAACAGCGGCATATTTATCACGAAAGTTATATACAACAAAGATACCGGCAGTAAAAATTTCATTATAGTCGACGGCGGTATGAACGACCTAATCAGGCCGGCATTATATGAAGCCTATCATGAAATAGTGCCTGTAATTAAAAAGGACGGTCACAGGCTGAAAGCCGACGTAGTCGGTCCGATATGCGAATCCGCGGATTTCCTCGGGAAAGACAGGGTTATTAATTCCGTTGAGGAAGGCGACTTGCTTGCGGTATTCAGCGCAGGCGCATACGGTTTTTCCATGTCTTCGAACTATAACTCAAGACCTAGGGCCGCAGAGGTATTAGTAGACAGAGATAAGTTTTATATTATTAGGCAGCGTGAAACTTACGGCGATTTAATAGAAAAAGAAACTATACCGGAAAATTTATATCTAGGTTAATTTTGAATTATAAAAATTATAAACGTTGTGCAAATCCGGATTGTAACGTAAAACAAGGCAACTTTAATTAACTAAATCAATGGGGTAAGAAATGTTTAAGGGAGTGTTTACAGCTATCGTTACGCCTTTTAAAAACGGCAAAATAGACGAAAAAGCGCTTCGTAAATTAATAGAATTTCAAATAGAAAATGGAACATCCGGAATCGTTGCGTGCGGAAGCACCGGAGAATCGGCGACTTTGTCGTTCGAGGAACATATAGACGTTATAAGAATTACCGCCGAAGCAGTTTCTGGCAGGATTAAAGTTATTGCAGGCACCGGCTCTAACAATACGGTCGAAGCAGTCCATCTTGCGAAATCCGCAGAAAAATATAAAATAGACGGACATCTGCAGATTACCCCTTACTATAACAAGCCTACGCAGGAAGGGCTTTTTTTGCACTTTAAAACCGTTGCCGAAAACTGTTCCATGCCCGTAATACTCTACAACGTACCGTCAAGAACCGCAGTTAATATTCTTCCCGAGACGGTGTTAAGACTTGCCGAAATAGATAATATCGCCGGAATAAAAGAAGCAAGCGGCTCTTTGGACCAAATTACGGCCATTTTAAGAAAAGCAAATGAAAAATTCTGCGTTTTGTCCGGTGACGACGCTCTTACGCTTCCCCTGATTGCCGTCGGCGGACACGGCGTTATTTCCACTGTTTCAAACGTAGCGCCCAAAGATATGGCGCTTATGACAGATTATGCGTTAAAGGGTGATTTGAAATCAGCCAGAAAACTTAATTTTAAGATTCTTCCATTGATACACGCGATGTTTATAGAAACAAATCCTATTCCGATAAAAAAAGCGCTTAATTTAATGGGATTTATAGAAAACGAAATAAGGCTGCCTTTATCGGAAGCATCTGGCGTTAGTATCTCCAAAATAAAAGCCGCCCTGAAAGATTGCGGAATATTACAATAAAAACTATAAAATAAGTAATTATGGAAAAAACAGGAATAATAGTATGCGGCAGTAAGGGGAGGATGGGTTGCGCGATAATATCCGTTATTGCCGGTTACGATAACCTGCTGTTTATAGGCGGGGTCGATTCAAACCATACCACTGAAGAATTATCCGAAATAGATTCTAAAAAAGTTCTCCCCGGCAAATTTTTAACTTTAAAAGAAGCCCTTCATTTAACTGCCGCGATTAAGAATAAAGTAATAATAGACTTTACTTCGAAAAGCGCTTCCTTGATACATATAGAAGAAGCGGCGCTTTATAACGTTCCTATAGTGATTGGTTCCACGGGGTTTTCCGAAGACGAACTAAAAGCGGCGGAAGCTTACGGAAAGCATATTCCGGTTGTATTGTCCGGTAACATGAGTCTGGGAATTAACGTTTTGCTTAATATAATCTATGATGCTTCCAAATATTTAGGCCCCGATTACGATTGCGAAATAATAGAAACGCATCATAATAAGAAAAAAGACGCTCCTAGCGGGACGGCTAAAATGCTTGCGCAATCCGTAGCTAATCAAAGGCATATAGACTTGGGCGAAAAAGCCGTTTATGGCAGGTGCGGAAATATTGGAGAAAGGGAAAAGGACGAAATAGGCATTTTCTCTGTCAGGGCGGGCGATATCATCGGCGAGCATAAAGTAATATTCGCAGGAAACGAAGAAATAATAGAAATTTCACATAAAGCCGTATCAAGAAATAATTTTGCCAGAGGCGCGGTAAAAGCCGCCGTATGGTTGAGCGGTAAAAATAAAGGATTTTACGATATGAGGGATGTTCTGGGGTTAAACAAATATGAATAAGACAAAGTATATTTTTATAACAGGCGGCGTCGTTTCAAGTCTTGGAAAGGGTATAGCGGCTTCTTCTATTGGCGCGTTGTTGGAAGCAAGGGGACTTAACATTACCATGCAGAAGCTCGACCCTTATATAAACGTTGACCCGGGAACAATGAACCCTTTTCAGCACGGGGAGGTTTTCGTTACCGACGACGGCGCGGAAACAGATTTAGATCTCGGTCATTACGAAAGATTTACCTCGCTTTCGCTTACGAAAAAGAACAATTTAACAAGCGGTCAGGTTTACGACTCCGTTATTAATAACGAAAGAAAAGGCGCTTACCTCGGGAAAACAGTTCAGGTAATACCACACATAACAGACGAGATAAAAAAGAAAATAATTGAAGCTTCCGAGGATAAGGACGTAGCAATTATAGAAATAGGCGGAACCGTAGGCGACATAGAAAGCCTGCCTTTTCTAGAAGCCATAAGGCAGTTTAAATTAGACAAAGGAAAAGATAACGTTCTTTATATACATTTAACTTTAGTTCCTTTTATAAAAACCGCCGACGAGCTGAAAACCAAACCTACTCAGCACTCGGTAAAAGAACTTAGGGCAATAGGGATTGAGCCTTCTATTATAATATGCAGGGCTGACAGGGTACTGCCGCAGGATATAAGAGAAAAAATAGCACTTTTTTGCAACGTCGAAAAAAGCGGCGTCATAACAGCCAAAGACGAAGAAAGCATTTATGATGTTCCTCTTTCCCTGCACGAAGAAAACCTTGATTCAAAGATTATAGAATATTTAAACATATGGGCAAAATCTCCGGATTTAAGCGAATGGACTAATATATCCCAGACGTTAAAAATGATGAAAAATTTAGTTACCATCGCGGTCGTAGGAAAATACGTCAATCTTAAGGAATCGTACAAAAGCCTAAACGAAAGCCTGATTCACGGAGGGCTTGCCAATAACGTAGGCGTTAACATAAAATACATTAATTCCGAAGATTTTGAAGCGGACGACTGGAGGGAGCGCCTTAAAGAATTGGAAGGCTGTTCGGGTATTTTAGTCCCTGGCGGATTCGGTTCACGCGGCATTAACGGCATGCTTAAAGCGATTAGCTACTCGAGAACAAACGGCATCCCTTATTTCGGAATATGTTTGGGTATGCAGCTTATGACGGTAGAATATGCCAGAAATGTACTGGGCTTAAAAGAAGCTAATTCTTACGAGTTCGACGAGATTACGCCGGACCCCGTAATAAGCATTATGGACGACCAGAGAGACATAGGAAATCTGGGCGGAACAATGAGGCTTGGCGCATATCCATGCGTAATCTCAAAGAATACCCTTGCGTATCAAATATACTATAAAAATAGTAAAAAATATTCCGCCGACAAAAAGAACGGCATAAAAATAAAGTCAGACGGAAATATTTCTATTAGCGAAAGGCACAGGCACAGATTTGAATTTAACAATAAATACAGGGAAAAATTTAAAGCAGCCGGTTTTATTTTTTCGGGTTTGTCCCCCGACGGCAAGCTTATTGAAATTTGCGAACTCAAAGACCATCCATGGTATATAGGATGCCAGTTTCATCCTGAATTCAAATCAACCCCGCTGTATCCCCACCCGCTATTCAAAGAATTTATCGCGGCATCAGTTAAATATTCTAATATTTCAGTTCCTGCTCAGTCTAAAGTTAAAGCTAAAAACAAGGTTAAATACAAAAAAAAGAAAACCGCCGCCGCATAGTTTATAAAGTAAAAAATAATGGAAAAAATAAACGGTTTCAGAAAAGAAGATTTAGCATCCGCGTTAAAATTTAAATTTAATAACGAATATCCTTTTGTTATCGCCGGACCATGCGTTATAGAGAGCGCCGCCGCCGCGGAAGATATAGCAAAAACGCTTAAAGGCTACTCCGAAGAACTTAGTTTTAACCTTATATTTAAAGCTTCCTACGATAAAGCCAACAGGACTTCGGTTAATTCTTTCAGGGGTCCTGGTATAGATAAAGGATTAGAAATATTAAACGATATTAAGGCAAAATATAACATTCCGGTATTAAGCGACGTGCATGGCGTTAACGAAATGGAAAAAGTGAAAGCCGTTTTAGACGTTATACAGATACCGGCTTTTTTATGCCGTCAAACAGATATGCTTTTAGAGGCGGCAAAAACCGGAAAGGTAGTGAACGTTAAAAAAGGTCAGTTTCTAGCTCCATGGGACACAAAATTTATCGCGGAAAAAATCAGGTCTGCCGGAAACAATAAAATAATATTAACCGAAAGAGGCGCAAGCTTCGGCTATAATAATCTTGTAGCCGATTTCAGGGCTCTTCCGATAATGAAAGAAACGGGTGCTCTCGTTGTTTTCGACGCCACCCACAGCGTCCAGATTCCCGGCGGTTCAGGTTCTGTTTCATCTGGAAACAGGGAATACGTTATGCCGCTTGCCAGAGCGGCGGCAGCGGTAGGAACAGACGGCTTATTTTTCGAGGTTCACCCCAATCCTCCGCAAGCCTTGAGCGACTCCGCAAATTCAGTCTATTTAAATTCGTTTAAAGATAATTTAAAAAATATTTTAGAGATATCGAAATTTAGTAAAGAAATAGATGCTAAAGAATAAATATGAAAAAACATAATATATTGGAAACAGCCGAAAATGTATTAAGAATAGAAGCAGATTCTATATCCGCGCTTATTAACAGGCTGGACGAAAATTTTGAAAAAACGGTTGCCTGTCTTATCGGGATTAAAGGCAAGGTGATATTAACCGGAATGGGAAAATCCGGAATTATCGCAAGAAAAATATCTTCCACGCTCGCTAGTACCGGTACGCCGTCTTTTTTTATGCATCCGGCGGAGGCATCCCACGGCGATTTAGGAGTTATATCTCCCGAAGATGCCGTAATAGTGCTTTCCAACAGCGGCAATACTAAAGAAATAGTTTCAATACTGCCCGCAATAAAACTGATAGGAGCTAAAATAATAGGATTTTCCGGAAACAAGAACTCCCAGCTTGCTATGCTTTCGGATTATTTTTTCGACGTATCGGTCGCTCAGGAAGCATGCCCTTATAATATTGCTCCTACCGCCAGTACTACCGTCCAGCTTGCGATAGGCGACGCCCTTGCGGTTTGTTTACTGAAAGAGCGGAATTTTTTAGAAGAGGACTTTGCGAAACTTCATCCCGGCGGCTCGATAGGTAAAAAATTTTTGAAAGTAGCCGATATAATGCACAAAGGGGAAGAAGTACCTTTAGTAAAAGATTCAGCTTTGCTAAAAGACGCAATTATAGAAATGAACTTTAAAAGACTGGGGCTTACCGGCGTAGTAGATGAAAATATGAATCTTTGCGGCATAGTAGTGGACGGCGATTTAAGAAGGGCGCTGACCTACTCGTTAAATATAATAGACAAGCCGGTCAGCGAAGTGATGACAAAAAATCCTAAAATTATTCTTAAAGACGCTCTTGCCGCGGTAGCCCTTCAAAAGATGGAAGAATTAAAAATTACTTCGCTTTTCGCGGTAGAATCGGAAAATGACAACAGGCCCGCAGGGGTAATACACATACACGACATAGTGAAAGCCGGAATAATCTGAAATTAAATTTATGAATTTATCCAAAAAACTCGATTTTAAAGATATAGAAATTTTAGTTTTCGACGTTGACGGAATATTAACCGACGGTAAAATATATTTATCCGAAAACGGTATAGAAACAAAGACGTTTTTCGCGCATGACGGGGCGGGTATGAAACTTGCCAAAAAATTCGGGCTTAAGACGGGTATGATTTCTGCAAGAACTAGCAACGCCGCTTCTATCAGGTCAAAAGAGTTAGGCGTCGATTTTTATATAGAAGGATGCAAGGATAAATATAATGCTTTAAAGCCAATATTGGAAAAACATAAAATAGGCGTTAAAAATTTATTTTATATGGGAGACGATATAGTAGATATCGAACTCTTGAAAGTCGCGGCTATCTCCGCCACGGTCCCTAACGCGCCTGAATACGTCAAGGTATGCGCGGATATCGTAACCTCTAAAACCGGCGGATGCGGCGCGGTAAGGGAAGTTTGCGATATAATTCTACAGGAAAAGGGATTCCTTACAAATTTTTTAAATAAATTATAAATTATGCCGCTCAATCGTAAAATTTTAAGGAGAACGGCGCTGGTTTTAGGCATAGCTTTTCTTGCAGTTCTTGCTTTTTTTTTGTTCCTCCATTATTTGCATAACGATAAAGGGCTGTTAAGCTTTAAAATATCCAAAGGTTATATAAGCCTTAAGAAGATTGATTATAAGTATTTTAAAAAAGGAATGCTTGCCTATGAAATCTTTGCCGGCAGCTTAAATTACCGCTCTCAAAAAAAGAATATTATCAGGTTAAACGGCGTTAAAGCCTATATTTACGGAAAAAATAAAAAACCGGCATTTATTATTACCGGAAAATCCGGAAGATTAAATTCGGTTTCAAAAAACGTGATAATTTCGGGCGGCGTCATAATAAAAAACGTCAGGGGAGCTTCCATGAAAACCCCTATAATTTATTATTTTGCGAAGGACGACAAAATCGTGGCTCCAGATTATATGAAAATTAAAGGTAAAAATTATTTTATTTCTGGAAGGGGACTGGTTTTTTACATTAAAAAAAATATTTTTATCCTGCAAAAAGACGTTCATTTTTTATCTAATAATGTTAAAGAGGTGACTAAGTGAGAATAAAATATTTTTTAATTGCCGTCGTTTTCTTATGTTTCTTTTCTTTATTTCAGGGCATGGGTTATTGCGCTATTACGACCCAAAACAAAACAGATATTACCTCCGACTCTTTAATGGTAAACAATAAAAAAAATATCGCCGTATTTACGGGGCATGTAGTCGCCATAAAAGGCAGCCTGAAAATTTTGTCGTCGGTGCTGAACGTCATATACACAAAAAAAAATAAAATAAAAATGCTTGTCGCCACCGGAAACGTTCATATAATTAAAGGAAAGGATAATATTACTGGAGGAAAGGCGGTTTACTACAATAAAAGAAAGATTGCGGTGATAACCATAAATCCCATAGCTTACGAAGGTAAAAATAAAATAGCCGGAAAAGAAATAATGATTAATTTTAAGACAGGGGTATCTACGGTCATAGGCGGTAAAAAAAGAGTTGACGCCGTGGTCTATTCCGATAAATCCTTAACCGTTAAAAAATCTCCGGTTAAAAAAATAAATAAATAAAAAAAATGATAAAAGCGCTAGACTTGGTAAAAAGATTTAAGAAAAGGGCAGTCGTAAACGGGGTTTCGCTTGAGATTAAGCCCGGCGAAATAACGGGTCTTCTTGGACCTAACGGCGCGGGTAAAACAACTACTTTTAATATGATTTCCGGTATGTTGAAGCCTGACGGAGGCTCGATATTTTTAGACGACGCCGAAATTACCGGATTGCCGATGTATAAAAGGGCAAGGCTCGGCATAGGTTATCTTCCTCAGGAAACTTCGGTCTTTAGAAAACTTACTACGGAAGAAAATCTTACGGCAATTTTCGAATTATTAAAAATACCAGCCAAGGAAAAGAATTTGAGACTCGACGAACTGGTAGAAAAGTTTGGACTTGGAAAAGTCAGGAAATCGCCAGTAATGAGCTTATCCGGAGGGGAAAGAAGGAGAGTAGAGGTTGCAAGGTCGCTCATACTTTCTCCAAAGTTCATTTTACTCGACGAGCCGTTTTCGGGAATAGACCCTATAGCCGTGGAAGATATGCAGGATATCCTTACCGGCTTAAAAAACGATTCCATAGGAATCCTTATAACCGACCATAACGTAAGAGAAGCTTTAAGGATATGTAACAGCGCCTATATAATCAACGACGGAAAGATTATAGAAAAAGGTATTCCTTCCAACATTATTTCCAGTTCCATCGTAAAAAGATTTTTCTTAGGAGAAAAGTTTAATTTGGGTATCTGAGCCGAATGTTATATAATAATATTTAATATATAACAATTTTTTAGTTTATTTTTTTTGCGGAGTTTTTTGTATGACCGGCATGGAATTAAGGCAAAATCTTAAGCTTTCCCAACAGTTGGTAATGACGCCGAGGCTGCAGCTTGCCATAAAGATGCTTGCGTTAAACAATATCGAGCTTTCCGATATGATAAAGCAGGAAATATTGGAAAATCCGATATTGGATGCCGAAACTACAGGTGTAAAAAGCGAAGAAGATGCCGGAATTGAAAATCTTAAAACTTCCGGCGAAGAAATATCGGATAACGGTGCGCCTCCAGCTTATGAAGCCGAAGACGGTTTTAATGAAATCGCTCAATACTTAGTTAACTACAACGAGCAGTTCGTAGATTTGTCAAAAGACGGGGACAGTTACGGCGGAGCAGATAAAAATTATTTAGAATATAAGTTGGAAAACAGTTTTTACAGCGGCGAAACCCTTTACGAACACATAATGGAACAGGTTAGGACGGGAGACTTTTCCGGCGAAGAGATTCCGCTTGCCGCGTATATCGCCGGCAATTTAAACTCGAAAGGACTGCTTGCCGTTTCAAAACAGGATCTGGAAGATTTTGCGGCAAATATTGGAGTAAAAAATAACGTTAAACCGTTAGTCGAGAAAACTCTATATAAAATAAACAGGCTTGAACCGGTAGGGTTAGCCGCTGAAAATATATTGTCGAGCCTTATGATTCAGGCGGATTATTACTTCGGTAAAGACGTTCTGCTTAAAAAAATAATAGAAAAATATTTAAAAGAGATAGCAAGCAAAAATTATCAAAAAATATGCAAAGAAACAGGAAAAAATATCGACGAAGTTTTGAGCTCCATAGAAAATTTAAAAAAACTTACGCCAAACCCTGCGGCTAATTTTAGCAGAGACGAACCGCGCTATATAGTCCCAGACCTTTTTTTAAAAATACAGGGCGGGCGCTACGTGGTGTTTATGGACGATAATTCTATTCCCCAGATTAAAATTAGCGCTTATTATAAGAAAATTCTTAGCGGCGAGATTGAAGCATCAAGCGATATGAAAAATTATGCCGAGGAGAGATTTAAGTCGGCTTTATGGCTTATAAAAAGCATAGACACGAGAAAGGAAACTATTTTAAATATAGCGCAAAAAATAGTAGATAAACAAACGGAATATTTCAGCAAGGGCGCGGGCAGTTTAAAGCCTTTAATTTTAAAAGATATAGCCGGCGAGTTGAATATTCATGAATCTACGGTATCAAGGGCTACCGCCAATAAATATTTAAGCACGCATATCGGAGTTTTTGAGCTTAAGGATTTTTTTACCGGAGCCTCTTACGGGGAATCTTCTTCGGAAAATGTTATGACTAGAATAAAGGCTATTGTAGATTCCGAAAATTCCGCCGGCAGAATTTTTAAGGACAACGAGATAGCCGAAATACTAAAAAAACAAGGAATAGACATAGCCCGAAGAACTATCGCCAAGTATAGGGAAATTATGAATATACCCCCGTCGAATATAAGAAATAATAAATTAAAGCATATTTAATAATATACACTAAACAAATTTAATGGTTTAATTAACTAAAAGGAGAACTAAGAGATGAACATTGCGGTCACTTTTAAGCATATCGATTCGAGCGACGCGATAAAACAATATGCCGAATCTAAAGTTTCGAAACTGGACAAGTATTTAAATAATATTCTTGAGGCGCACGTTACTTTAAGCATCGAGCGCGTGGACCATAAGGAATCGGGTATCGCGCAGATTAAGCTTTCGGCAAAAAATCTTATCGTTAACGCGGAGGAAAAGTCTTCCGATATATACAGCGCCATAGACCTCTTATTGGAAAAAGTAGAAGCGCAGATTAAAAAACATAAAGAAAAAATGAGAAGAAAAGAACATACAGAGGAAAGCGCCGGAATATCCGATGCGGATGAGGAGATTGCTAATTTAGAAGTTAAGGACGATTATGAGAGGCAGCCGTTGGACGTTAAAGAAGCCGTGCGCAAGCTTGAGAAAAGGAATAAAGACTTTATAATTTTTAAAGACAAAGAATCTTCTAAGATATCTTTTATTTTTAGAGGGGAGGACGGAGGGCTTTCGTTAATTACGCCGGAATTATAACTGTTCTTTATAAAGATTGATTGCGGTGTGGCGCTTTAATAGCGGAGCGGCGTTAAATTGGAAGAAAACACTGGGAAACCAAATATAATATTAATTAGCGGAATTTCAGGCTCAGGCAAGTCTTCCGCATTAAAAATTCTTGAAGACAAAGATTTTTTTTGCGTTGATAATATGCCTATGCTTCTTTTGCCTAAATTTTTTGAATTAGGTTTGTCGGCAAGGCTCAAAAATATACTCTTTGTCATAGACATAAGAGAAAAAAGATTTTTAAGCGAGTTAGAAAATTATATTAAATTTTTAAAGCGCCAATCCGGATTCTTTAAGTTTATTTTTTTTGACGCAAGAGACGACGCCGTTATCAGGAGATATTCGGAAACCCGCAGGAAACATCCTCTTTCGGGAAGCGATATAACCGCGTCCGTTAAAAGGGAGCGTATGCTTCTTAAAAACGCAAAAGCTGCGGCTGACGCCGTTATCGATACTTCAGACATTAAAGTTCACGAACTTGAAAGTATTTTATCTTCGCATTTAGAAGGGCTGATATTTCCGGTTTCATTTTCCGTTAAAATCATTTCTTTCGGATTCAAATACGGACTGCCTATGGAAGCCGATACTGTCTTTGACGCAAGGTTTCTGCCGAACCCATTTTTCATAGAGTCTTTAAAAAATTTTACGGGGGCGGATACCGAAGTGGCAAATTATATGCTTTCTTTTGAAGAATCTAAAGAATTTATTAGCCGCATAGCCGATTTCTTAGTTTTTTCCGTGCCTCTTTACAAGAGGGAAAACAAATCTTATTTTACAGCCGGTATAGGCTGTACCGGAGGCGTCCACAGGTCTGTTTTCGTGGTGGAAGAATTAAAAAAGAAACTAGCCGGCATTAACGGCGAATACGGAATATCTTATTTCCACAGAGATATTCAAAAACGATAAATTCCTTATAGCTACTAAATATTACCGCTACTGGATTCCCGCCTACGCGGGAATGACGGAAATAAATTGACCTTGCCGCTTATTTATTATATTATATATATTTATATAAATATAAATAGGAAAAAGGCTTCAAACCTATTCCGTTAAAAAAGGTGGTTAATCATGAACAATAATAAACCAAGTTTTATTTTTACGTCTGAATCGGTAACCGAAGGGCATCCCGATAAAATTTGCGACAAAATATCGGATTCTATCCTGGATGCTTTTGTATCGCAGGATAAATATTCAAAAGTTGCCTTAGAAACAATGGTAACTACTGGTCTGGTAGCTGTAGCCGGCGAAGTTTCGTCTAACGGTTCGGTAAACTATCAGGACATAATAAGAAACGTTATAAAAGAAATAGGGTACGACGATTCCTCCATAGGCTTCGATTATAAAAGCTGCGGCATAATAGCGGCTGTCGGCAAACAGTCTTCCGATATAAGAATGGGCGTCGAAAGAGAAAAGGACGAAGATCAGGGTGCCGGCGACCAGGGGCTTATGTTTGGTTATGCAACGGATGAAACGGAAGATTTTATGCCTACCCCTATTTATTATGCGCATAAATTAACCAAAAGGCTTGCCGAAGTCAGAAAAACCGGCATTTTAGATTTTATCAGACCGGACGGCAAATCTCAGGTTTCCGTCAGATACGTAAACGGGGAACCTGACAAAGTTACTTCTATAGTCCTTTCCACGCAACATACGGAGTCCGTATCGCAGGAAAAACTTAAAGACGCTGTAATTTCGGAGGTTATAGAAAAAACTATACCTGCCGGACTTATGGATAAAGATACTAAATTTTTTATAAACCCGACCGGGCGCTTCGTTATAGGCGGTCCTAACGGGGATACCGGACTCACCGGAAGAAAGATAATAGTCGATACTTACGGTGGAATGGGCAGGCACGGAGGCGGAGCTTTTTCTGGAAAAGACCCTTCCAAGGTTGACAGGAGCGGTTCTTATATGGCAAGATTTATAGCTAAAAACGTGGTCGGAAGCGGCGTAGCTAAAAAATGCGAAGTTCAAATAGCTTATGCAATCGGCGTAGCAGAACCGGTTTCCATAATGGCTAATACATTCGGTACCGGAATTTATCCTGACGAAGTAATCGCGGACGCTATTTGTAAAGTTTTTAGCTTGAAACCGTATAATATAGTGAAATCCCTTGATCTTTTAAGGCCTATTTATGCAAAGACTTCTAACTATGGTCACTTCGGCAGGTTCGACGAGGATTTTGCTTGGGAAAAACTTATTAAAATTGAAGAAATTAAGAAAGAAGCGTCAAGTATCGGCAAGACAAAAGAATTTGTATAATTATACGGGTATATAAATATAGAATTTAAATAAATTAACGTTTAGTTGATTTTAAAATAACAGGGGTGTTTGAATGGCGGATATAAAAGACGTTAAACTTGCGAAGCAGGGAAAAGAAAGAATTTTATGGGCAGAACAGGATATGCCGGTATTAGGATTAATAAAAGAGCAGTTTTCCGATAAAAAACCTTTTAAAGGTCTAAATATGGGACTTTGCCTTCATGTTACCGCAGAAACCGCTAATCTTGCCAGAACGCTGAAAGAAGGCGGCGCAAACGTGTATTTGTGCGCTTCTAACCCGCTTTCTACTCAGGACGATGTTGCCGCTTCTCTTACAAAGGATTTCGGAATAGACGTTTATGCGATAAAAGGAGAAGATTCCGACACTTATTATAAACATATAGAAAGCATATTAAGCCACGAGCCTAATGTAACCATGGATGACGGCGCTGACCTGATATCCGTTATACACAAAAAGCATAAAAAACTAATTAAAAACATAAAAGCATCTATGGAGGAAACGACTACCGGCGTAATAAGGCTGCGTTCCATGGAAGCAGCCGGAGAGCTTAAAATACCGGTTATTGCGGTAAACGATGCCGATGCAAAGCATCTTTTCGACAACAGGTACGGTACGGGGCAATCCACTATCGACGGAATAATAAGAGCCACCGATATGCTCCTAGCGGGTAAAAATTTCGTGGTTATGGGTTACGGCTGGTGCGGCAAGGGACTTGCCTCCAGGGCGAGAGGCATCGGCTCTAACGTTATAGTTACGGAAATAGACCCCGTTAAGGCATTAGAAGCGGTAATGGACGGCTTTAGGGTTATGAAAGGTACCGACGCGGCAAAAATAGGCGATATTTTTTGCACCGTTACCGGAGATATCAATGTTATAGACGGCGAACATTTTGAAAACATGAAGGACGGCGCGATAGTTTCTAACTCCGGGCATTTTGACGTTGAAATAAACATAAAAAAACTGAAGAAAATTGCAAAGAAAGTAAGAATAGTTAAAGATTTCGTAGAAGAATATACTTTAAAAGACGGCAAAAGAATATATCTGCTTGCCGAAGGGAGGCTTATAAACCTTGCAAGCGCGCACGGGCATCCCGCAAGCGTAATGGATATGAGTTTCTCAGTTCAAGCGCTTTCGGCGGAGTTTGCCGTAATGGGAAGGACCGTTATGTCCCCAGGAGTTTACAACGTGCCAAAAGAAATAGACGAGCGAATAGCTTCCCTGAAGCTTAAGTCTATGAATATAGAGATAGATACCCTTACGAAAGAGCAGATAAAGTATTTAAAGTCTTGGCAGGAAGGAACGTAAGAGAAGTAAAGCGCTTAGTTTGCCGGATTGTTAATGTCGTATAGATATTTTATTCCTTTTAGCGTAAAATGTTCGTCGAGGATTTTTTCCGCGTTTACGTCTATTTCTTCAAAAACAAGGTTTGATTGTCCGCCGGTAAAAATTACGGCTAAATTATCCGCGCCGCAAATATTATAAAAGCGGCAGATATTGTCGATGAACCCTTTTATTAAAAACAAAATACCGTGGTATATTCCCGACAGAATTGCCGATTCGGTATTTGTTCCTATCAATGTTTTTGGTTTCGATATTTTCACTAATGGAAGTTTTTCTGTATATTCGTAAAGGCTGTTGGCAAGCGTAGATAATCCCGGATAGATAATTCCGCCTAAAAAATCCCCGTTTTTGTTAACTACGTCTATCGTCAAAGCCGTTCCTAAGTCGACTACTATTTGAAACTTATTGTTTGAAAAATGGGCGTAACTAATGTTTGCTATCCTATCGGTTCCTAATTTTCCCTTGTTTTCGATGCATATTCTTATATTTAGTTTTACGTCTGGAGAAATAAAAAACGGTTCCAACTTTCCTTTTACAAAAAATTCTTTATAAAGGAGATTTGCGGATGGCACAACTGATGAAATGGAAACTGCGCGCAAGTCTTTTAACGCGATATTTTTAGATATATGTTTCTTTAAATCCTGTAAAGACGATATCTTTGCGGTGTCAATCCTAAAACTTTTAATTAAATCGTAACCATTTTTATTAAATAATCCGAAAGAAGAAGAGGAGTTACCGATATCGCAAGATAGTATCATAAGATAATATATAATTATAATGAAATTTAAAAATATATTTCGCCGGATACGACTCTTTCAAGTTCGTTTTCGCCTGTTTTTAAAAGAAGCGCTCCTTTAGAATCTATGCCGACGACCTGTCCCCCGACCCTTTTGCCGTTAACATTTATTTCGACGGTTTTCCCCATCATTCCAAAATATTTTTGATAATAAACGAGAACGGACGATAAGCCTGTTGATAAAAACATTTCATAATATTTATCGAATTTATTTAAAATAGACGCAATCAGCCTGTTTCTGTCCAAAAAGACGCTTGAGCCGTTTTCTTTTTCTGATTCTATCAAGAGCGACGTCGCGATATTTTTTATATTTTCGTCCATATCTTTGCCGGTTGCGTTAACATTCATACCAATCCCCACTACCATATATTCTATGTTCATATTTTGGGTGCTCATTTCCGTTAATATTCCGG